>NZ_QFLS01000011.1:0-261044 GCF_004136695.1 Enterobacter cloacae complex sp. 677-3DZ2D5B
GGAGGCGCATTATAGGGAGTTATTCTGAGGCTGCAAGTGCAAAGTGAAAATTATTTACCGACTGCTCACTTTCCAGGCAAAACACATCTCAGACATTAATTCTTGCCTGGTTTTTAAACAAAAACGAGCCGCAAGCGGCCCGTTTTTGCGTTTTGTGACTTACTGCACTGCCACAATTCGGTCTTCGTTGGCTTCCAGACGGATAACTTTGCCCGGAACCAGCTCCCCAGAGAGGATTTGTTGTGCCAGCGGGTTTTCGATCTGCTGCTGGATAGCACGTTTTAACGGACGCGCACCATAAACAGGATCGTAACCATTCTCGCTCAGCAGTTTCAGCGCATCATCCGAGATGTGGATTTCATACCCACGCTCTTCCAGACGTTTGTACAGACGCTGCAACTGGATCTGCGCAATCGACGCAATGTGTTTCTCACCCAGCGGATGGAACACGACCACTTCATCAATACGGTTGATGAACTCCGGACGGAAGTTTTGGCTGACCACACCCAGCACCAGATCTTTCATATGGCTGTAATCCAGCTCACCGAAGCGTTCCTGAATCAAATCGGAACCCAGGTTCGAGGTCATGATCACCACCGTGTTACGGAAGTCGACCGTTCTTCCCTGCCCATCCGTCAGACGCCCATCATCCAGCACCTGCAACAGAATGTTAAACACGTCAGGATGTGCCTTTTCTACTTCATCCAGCAGGATGACGGAATAAGGACGACGGCGAACCGCTTCCGTCAGATAACCGCCCTCTTCATAACCGACATATCCCGGAGGCGCACCGACCAGACGCGAGACGGCGTGTTTCTCCATAAACTCGGACATATCGATACGCACCATCGCGTCATCGCTGTCGAACATAAAGTTAGCCAGCGCTTTACACAGCTCAGTTTTACCGACACCGGTTGGCCCCAGGAACAGGAACGAGCCGATTGGACGATTCGGATCGGACAGCCCCGCACGGCTACGACGAATGGCGTTAGATACCGCTTCGACCGCTTCGTTCTGTCCAATGACGCGCTGATGCAGATCCTGCTCCATACGCAGCAGTTTCTCGCGTTCGCTTTCCATCATGCGAGCCACAGGAATACCCGTCCAGCGCGCCAGCACTTCGGCAATCTCGGCATCCGTCACTTTATTACGCAACAGACGCATGGTTTTGCCTTCTGATTGCGTGGCGATCTCAAGTTGTTTTTCCAGCTCAGGGATCTTGCCGTACTGTAGTTCGGACATCCGTGCCAGATCCCCTACGCGACGCGCCTGCTCAATGGCAATTTTAGCCTGCTCCAGCTCCGCCTTGATTGTCTGGGTGCCAGAGAGGGAGGCTTTCTCAGCTTTCCACTCTTCTTCCAGCTCAGAATACTGACGCTCTTTCTCGTCCAGTTCTTCGTTGAGCATATCAAGGCGTTTCTTGCTCGCTTCATCAGACTCTTTGTTCAGCGCCTGCTGTTCCAGCTTGAGCTGGATAATACGGCGATCGAGTCGGTCCAGCTCTTCCGGTTTCGAGTCAATCTGCATACGGATGCTGGACGCCGCTTCATCGATAAGGTCAATGGCTTTATCCGGCAACTGACGGTCGGCAATGTAACGATGCGAAAGCGTCGCCGCCGCAACGATGGCCGGGTCGGTGATCTGCACGTGATGGTGCAGCTCATAACGCTCTTTCAGACCACGCAAAATGGCGATGGTATCTTCTACGCTTGGTTCAGCGACAAACACCTTCTGGAAACGACGCTCCAGCGCGGCATCTTTTTCAATGTACTGACGGTACTCGTCCAGCGTAGTGGCGCCGACGCAGTGAAGTTCACCGCGCGCCAGAGCAGGTTTCAGCATGTTCCCGGCATCCATTGCGCCGTCAGCTTTACCCGCCCCCACCATGGTGTGCAGTTCGTCGATAAACAGGATGACGTTACCTTCCTGCTTCGCCAGATCGTTCAGCACGCCTTTCAGACGCTCTTCAAATTCACCGCGGTATTTCGCCCCGGCCACCAGCGCGCCCATATCCAGCGCCAGTACGCGACGGCCTTTCAGCCCTTCGGGCACTTCGCCATTAACGATACGCTGCGCCAGCCCTTCAACAATGGCGGTTTTACCGACGCCTGGCTCACCAATCAGCACCGGGTTGTTTTTGGTACGACGTTGCAGTACCTGGATTGTCCGGCGGATTTCTTCGTCGCGGCCGATCACCGGGTCAAGTTTGCCCTGCTCGGCACGTTCGGTCAGGTCGACCGTAAATTTCTTCAAAGCCTGACGTTGGTCTTCGGCTCCCTGGTCGTTCACGCTTTCACCTCCGCGCATTTTCTCAATCGCCTGGGTCACATTAGCGGTGGTTGCACCGGCGGATTTCAGCAGGTCGGTTAAGGTACCGCGTGATTCAAGCGCCGCCAGAACAAACAGCTCTGACGAAATAAAGTTGTCCCCACGTTTTTGCGCCAGCTTGTCGCAAAGGTTCAGCACGCGCACCAGATCCTGCGACGGCTGCACGTCGCCGCCGGTACCTTCGACCTGCGGTAAACGGCTCAGCGCCTGATCGATGGCGGTGCGTAACTGGCCGGCATTAATGCCAGCGGACGTTAATAACGGACGTACCGATCCCCCTTCCTGATTCAGCAAGGCGCTCATTAAATGAAGAGGTTCGATAAATTGGTTGTCGTGCCCCAGTGCGAGGGACTGGGCATCGGCGAGAGCAAGCTGGAATTTATTAGTAAGACGATCCAGACGCATAACTCCTCCCATAACAGGTCAAATTTGCTACTGGAGATTAAATGAGGTCATCCCTCAATTATTCAAGGTTAATAACCTGAATTATGTGAAAAGAAAACGGCGCGTACCGGATCGTCTTGATTCTTTAGGTTATATCAGCCAAATGAAACTTGCCATACGGCCTGTCGTCTTGTCGCGGCGATAGGAGAAAAAATCACCCTTTTCGGTGAAGGTACAGCGATCTCCGCCGAAGATTTGGGTCACACCGACGTTATTCAGGCGCTGGCGGGCAAGCTGGTAAATATCGGCCAGATATTTATCTCCGGAAGCCACAAACGCTTCGACCGCTTGTGGATCTTTTTCCATAAAGGCATCGCGCACTTCGGGCCCGACCTCAAATGCCTGCGGGCCAATCGCCGGGCCAAGCCAGGCGATGAGATTTGCAGAATCGTCCTGGAAGCAGGCGACGGTCTCTTCCAGCACGCCTTCGCACAGGCCTCGCCATCCGGCGTGAGCAGCAGCCACTTCAGTTCCTGCCTGATTGCAGAACAACACCGGCAGGCAATCAGCAGTCATCACCGCGCAAACCGTTCCCGGCGTATTGCTGTACGAAGCATCGGCGCGTTTAGACGCATAGGGCTCACCCGTCAGCTTAAGCACCGCTTTACCGTGCACCTGCTCAAGCCAGACCGGTTTTGAAGGAAGGTTTCCCGCAGCAAAGAGGCGTTTACGGTTCTCTTCAACGTGCTCCAGGTTATCGCCACAATGCGCACCGAGGTTCAGAGACTCCCACGCGCCCTGGCTCACGCCACCGATACGGGTTGAACTACAGGCGGCCACGCCTTCAGGCAGTGGCCACTCCGGGACAATCAGTTTGGTCATAACCAGTCCACGTGATCCTTATGTTCTTCGAAATCTGCGCGCATCGCGTCGATAAGTTCCACCATATCCTGTGGGATCGGCGCATGCCATTCCATCTGAATTCCGGTGATTGGGTGGTAAAGACGCAGCATCGTCGCATGCAGCGCCTGGCGATCGAATTTACGCAGCACGGAGATGAATTCATCCGATGCGCCCTTTGGTGGACGCGGACGACCGCCGTAAACCGGGTCACCCACCAGCGGATGGGTAATATGCGCCATGTGCACGCGGATCTGGTGAGTACGCCCGGTTTCCAGGCGCAGACGCAGGCGCGTATGAATACGGAAATGTTCCATGATGCGGTAATGGGTCACCGCCGGTTTGCCCATCGGGTGTACGGACATATGCGTACGCTTGGTTGGGTGACGGCTGATAGGCTCTTCCACCGTGCCGCCAGAGGTCATATGACCAATCGCCACCGCTTCATACTCACGGGTGATTTCGCGCAGTTGCAACGATTCCACCAGGCGAGTCTGGGCGGGAACCGTCTTCGCCACCACCATCAGACCCGTGGTGTCTTTATCCAGACGGTGAACAATACCGGCACGCGGTACGTCGGCAATCGGCGGATAATAATGAAGGAGTGCGTTAAGTACCGTACCGTCAGGATTGCCCGCGCCCGGGTGAACAACAAAGTCGCGCGGCTTGTTGATGACCAGAATGTCGTCATCTTCGTAGACGATATCCAGCGGGATATCCTGCGGCTCGAAGCGAATTTCCTCTTCGATTTCAGCATTGATGGCGACAGCTTCCCCACCAAACACTTTCTCTTTTGGTTTGTCCCAGATCTTGCCGTTTACCAGCACGCGCTGGTCAAGGATCCATTCTTTTATGCGTGAACGCGAATAATCAGGGAACAATTCGGCCAAAGCCTGATCTAAGCGTTGACCGAGCTGATTTTCGGAGACTGTTGCGGTGAGTTCTACTCGTTGTGCCATAAACTGCTTCTTCGTTTAACGTTGGGTTTTACGGCTTTGCCGTTTAATATAGTGTGCTATTGTAGCTGGTCTTAATCGGGAGCAGGAACTGAGTTTCTCCCGGACAAACATTTGAGGAAAGTCAAAACGTCATGACGCGCATGAAATATCTGGTGGCAGCGGCCACGTTGAGCCTGGCTTTGGTGGGCTGCTCCGGTTCGAATGAACAGGTCCCTGACAATCCGCCGAATGAAATCTATGCGACTGCACAACAAAAGTTGCAGGACGGTAACTGGAAACAGGCGATAACGCAACTGGAAGCGTTGGATAATCGCTATCCGTTTGGTCCGTATTCGCAGCAGGTACAGTTAGATCTTATCTACGCCTACTACAAAAATGCCGATCTGCCGCTGGCTCAGGCAACGATCGATCGTTTCATGCGTCTGAACCCTACCCATCCTAACATCGATTACGTGATGTACATGCGCGGCCTGACTAACATGGCGCTGGATGACAGTGCATTGCAGGGCTTCTTCGGGGTGGATCGTTCTGACCGTGACCCGCAACATGCGCGTGATGCTTTCAATGACTTCTCCAAACTGGTGCGTAGCTACCCGAACAGCCAGTACATTACCGATGCCACTAAGCGTCTGGTGTTCCTGAAAGATCGTCTGGCGAAATATGAGTACTCCGTTGCGGAATACTACACCCGCCGTGGCGCATGGGTTGCCGTGGTTAACCGTGTAGAAGGCATGCTGCGTGATTATCCGGATACCCAAGCCACGCGTGATGGCCTGAAGCTGATGGAAAATGCGTATCGCCAGATGCAGATGACGGCTCAGGCTGACAAAGTGGCGAAAATCATCGCCGCGAACAGCAGCAACACCTGATACCGCTACAACGCATAACGGCAGCCCGCGGGCTGCCGTTTTTTTATTCTTTCAGACTTACGCTGAAGCGGTTTAGCTTCAACACATCCATTCAACTATGACCGCAATTTTTGGCTTCGACAAGGTAAATCTCACCTCTTCCTGCCCTGCCTCACAAAAAAGATTCCCTGACAAAAACCGACAAAATAACGTGATCTAAATCACACATTTTGACATTGGGTCGGGTATGCTGGAATCACCAAGACGGAAAGACAAGAGGTAAAATTTATGACAATGAACATTACCAGTAAACAAATGGAAATTACTCCGGCAATCCGCCAGCACGTCGCAGACCGTCTCGCCAAACTGGATAAATGGCAAACACATTTGATTAATCCACATATCATCCTGTCCAAGGAGCCGCAGGGTTTCATCGCTGATGCAACTATCAATACTCCAAACGGCCATCTGGTCGCCAGCGCAAAACACGAGGATATGTACACCGCAATTAACGATTTGATCAACAAGCTGGAACGGCAGCTCAATAAAGTGCAACACAAAGGTGAAGCACGTCGCGCCGCAACCTCGGTGAAAGACGCCAGCTTCGCGGAAGAAGTTGAAGAAGAGTAATCCTCTAAAATTGAGTGTACCGACAACGCGCCTTCGGGCGCGTTTTTTATTGACAGGATCAAAACAGTGCAGGTACTTTAACCCTATCATTTTCAGGATGACCTTATGAAACAGACGCCGTTTTTCTTCGCATTCTTTTTTACCTTCCCCTGACCGGGAGGCGTTTCGTCGTGTGATAAAGAATGCGAAGACGAACAACAAGGCCTCCCACACCGGGAGGCCTTTTTTATTGATAACGATAAAATGAGACAGACAACACTATGACACCGGAAAACCCGCTCCTGGATTTACGCGTAAAAATCAGTGCACTCGACGAAAAATTACTGGCCCTGCTGGCCGAACGCCGCGCGCTCGCCATTGAAGTGGGCAAAGCGAAGCTCGAGTCCCATCGGCCGGTGCGCGATATCGATCGCGAACGTGATTTACTGGAACGGTTGATTCAACTCGGCAAAGCGCATCATCTGGATGCGCACTACATCACCCGCCTGTTCCAGCTCATCATTGAAGATTCCGTTCTGACGCAACAGGCCCTGCTCCAGCAGCATCTGAACAAAACCAACCCGCACTCTGCTCGTATCGCTTTCCTCGGCCCGAAAGGCTCCTATTCTCATCTGGCGGCTCGCCAGTACGCAGCCCGCCATTTCGAAGAGTTTATTGAGAGCGGTTGCGCGAAATTTGCAGACATTTTCAACCAGGTCGAAACCGGCCAGGCAGATTACGCCGTGGTGCCTATTGAGAACACCAGTTCCGGCGCCATCAACGATGTTTACGATTTGCTCCAGCACACCAGCCTGTCGTTAGTCGGCGAGTTGACCATCCCTATCGATCACTGTGTGCTGGTCTCTGGCTCAACCGATCTGAGTCAGATCGAAACGGTGTACAGTCACCCGCAGCCGTTCCAGCAGTGCAGCCAGTTCCTGAACCGTTATCCGCACTGGAAAATTGAGTACACCGAAAGCACCTCGGCGGCGATGGAAAAAGTGGCGCAGGCAAACTCTCCTGCCGTCGCGGCTCTCGGTAGCGAAGCGGGCGGCGCGCTGTATGGCTTACAGGTGCTGGAACGCAATCTGGCCAACCAGACGCAGAATATCACCCGTTTCTTGGTTCTGGCCCGCAAGGCCATCAACGTGTCGGACCAGGTCCCGGCGAAAACCACCCTGTTGATGGCGACCGGCCAGCAGGCGGGTGCGCTGGTTGAAGCGCTGCTGGTGCTGCGTAATCACAACCTGATCATGACGAAGCTGGAATCCCGCCCAATACATGGCAACCCGTGGGAAGAGATGTTCTATCTCGACGTTCAGGCCAACCTGGAGTCTGCATCCATGCAGAAAGCCCTGCGCGAACTGGGCGAGATCACACGCTCCATGAAAGTGCTGGGCTGCTATCCGAGCGAAACCGTGGTCCCGGTCGATCCGGCTTAATGTTCGATAAAGCGGCTTTTCTTCATCCCTGCCACATTTACAGGCAGGGTGAAGATGGCACCGGAAAGCGGGTATTTCTCCAGCTCCTCCGCCTCCATATTTTCCCGCGTGGTGGTGATAAACAGCGTTTTCATATCGTCGCCGCCAAAGCAGACCATTGTCGGGCAGCGTACCGGCAGCCGGTGCTCTTCCAGCTGTTCGCCTTGCGGTGAAAACCGTGCGATACGCCAGCCGTCAAACAGTGCGCTCCAGTAGCAGCCTTCCTCATCCATTGCCGCACCGTCGGGAATACCGTCTCCCTCGCTAAACCGGCGAAACTCTTCGCGCTTACCGGGTTCCCCCTGCTCATCAAGCGGCGTACGGTAGATCACACCGTTCGGCGTATCAGAAGTAAACATCCACCGTTTGTCAGGACTAAACGCTAAACCGTTATGCCCCTGGATATCGCACTGGATCACTTTCGGCGTCAGGTCGTTGTCGATACGCATCAACATGGCCCCGTTATAATCTCCCGGCCCCCAGAACGTGCCCGCATAAAACCGTCCCTGATGGTCGGTGCCTCCATCGTTAAAACGTGCAAGCTGCGGGTTGGATGGGTTATCGCAAACCTTACGCTGGAGCAGGCCGTGTTTATCGGTCAGCCAGATGGCGTTTCGCATCGCGACGATAAATCCGCCGCGTTCACGCAGGGCAAAACACCCAACTTCTTCATGGAATGAGAGCACCGAGTGTTCCGCGGTGGGCAGATGGTACCGATGGATCTCCCCTTCCAGGATATCCGCCCAGTAGAGCGCCTTCTCTTCTGCACTCCACGTCGGGCATTCAGGCAGATGCCCGGTATAGTTCAACAGCAGCTGCGGTTCAGCCATGACAGTTCCCCAAAATGAAAAAAGCCAGCAATGCTGGCTTTCAGTATATACATCATTAGATTACTGGCGACTGTCATTTGCCTGGCGCAACAGCGTGCGGCTTTCACTCTGGAATCGCGTGGCGTAATCACCGAACCAGTGCTCCACTTTACGGAAACTGTCGATAAACGCTTGTTTATCGCCGTGTTCCAGCAAGGTGATCGCTTCGCCAAAACGCTGATAGTAGCGCTTGATCAGCGCCAGGTTATTTTCAGACGACATGATGATGTCGGCGTAAAGCTGTGGATCCTGGGCAAACAGTCGCCCCACCATCGCAAGCTCCAGACGATAGATTGGCGAGGAAAGCGCCAGCAATTGTTCAAGCTGAACGTTCTCTTCCGCCAGGTGCAGACCATAGGCGAAGGTTGCAAAGTGGCGCAGCGCCTGAATAAACGCCATGTTCTGATCGTGCTCAACCGCACTGATACGGTGCAAACGTGCCCCCCAGACCTGAATCTGTTCCAGGAACCACTGATACGCTTCCGGCTGACGACCGTCGCAGTAAACCACTACCTGCTTCGCCAGGCTGCCGCTGTCCGGGCCAAACATTGGGTGTAACCCAAGCACGGGGCCAGTGTGCGACGCCAGCATTGCCTGTAGCGGACCATTTTTAACGGAGGCCAGGTCCACCAGTATGCAATCTTCCGGCAGCGAAGGAAGTTTCGCGATAATCTGCTCCGTCACATGGATCGGCACGCTGACGATAACCATTCCGGCATCCTTCATGAGTTCCGGTGCATGCGGCCAGTCCTCTTTTTCCAGGATGCGCACCTGATAGCCAGAAAGCGTCAGCATTTTTTCAAACAGACGCCCCATCTGGCCGCCGCCACCGATAATCACCACCGGACGCAGCGACGGACAGAGGGTTTTGAAGCCCTTGTCGTTTTCGCTGGAATAGGATTCCCGCATCACACGACGCAGGACATCTTCAATTAAGTCCGGTGAAACGCCCAGCGCCTGTGCCTCTTTACGGCGGGAGGCGAGCATAGAGGCCTCACGCTCCGGAACGTAAATTGGCAGGCCGTATTTGCTTTTAACTTCGCCGACCTCAGCAACCAGTGCCATGCGGCGCGCCAGCAGGTCCAGCAACGCCTTATCCACTTCATCAATTTGATCGCGTAATGCGGTCAATTCAGCAACCATAACTATCCTCTTATGCCAGACGCGTCGCCAGCTGGCCGTTCAAATCTTTGTGGATCTCACGCAGTAGCGCATCAGTGGTTTCCCAGCTGATGCAAGCATCCGTGACGGAGACGCCGGGCTTCATCGCGCTACGCGGCTGTTCCGATGACTGATTGCCTTCATGAATATTACTTTCAATCATCAGGCCGATAATTGAACGGTTACCATCTTTAATCTGTGCAATCACAGATTCTGCAACCGCAGGCTGGCGACGGTAATCTTTATTCGAATTACCATGACTGCAATCTACCATCAGCGCCGGACGCAGTCCCGCCTGTTCCATCTCTTTTTCACACTGCGCGACATCCGCCGGGCTGTAGTTTGGCGCTTTACCGCCGCGCAGGATCACATGCCCGTCCGGGTTGCCCTGAGTTTGCAGCAGGCATACCTGGCCCGCCTGGTTGATCCCGACAAAACGATGGGGCATAGCGGCGGCGCGCATGGCGTTAATCGCCGTGGCCAGGCTGCCGTCGGTACCGTTTTTAAAACCAACCGGCATAGACAGGCCAGATGCCATCTCGCGGTGGGTTTGTGACTCGGTGGTGCGCGCCCCAATCGCAGACCAGCTAAACAGATCGCCGAGGTACTGCGGGCTGTTCGGATCCAGCGCTTCGGTTGCCAGCGGCAGCCCCATGCTGACCAGCTCCACCAGCAGGCGACGCGCAATCTTCAGGCCCGCTTCCACATCAAACGAGCCATCCATGTGCGGATCGTTAATCAACCCTTTCCAGCCAACCGTAGTACGTGGCTTTTCAAAATAGACGCGCATCACCAGATAGAGGCTATCGCTGACCTCCTCCGCTAATGCTTTAAATCGACGAGCGTACTCAATGGCGGTTTCAGGATCGTGAATGGAGCAAGGACCACATACCACCAGCAGGCGCGGATCGCGGCCTGCGATAATGTCAGAAATGGTCTGGCGCGAGTGCTCAATCTGAGTTTCCTGCGCGACGCTCAGCGGGAATTCCGCCTTCAGTTGATCCGGGGTGATTAACACCTGTTCGTCAGTGATATGTACGTTGTTCAGCGCGTCTTTTTGCATGATTGCGATCCTGTCAAACTCGTTTGCGATAGTGGTTTTCCTCGAAGAGGTGACACAACGATATCACATCAAGTAAAGATTTCAATCCAAAATACGTACACATTACTTTACAGAAACCCTTTAATTGCAAAATTAATGGCCTAAAACCGTAAATTTAAAATTACACACGCACACTTGTAAGCCAGGCTATGCTCACAAAAAGGAGAATAGCCATGCGTTCAATTACTCTCATGTTGTTGTCGCTGATTTTGTCGGGTTGCCAGATCAATCCTTATACTTTTCAGCCTGGCTGGACCAGCCCGGACTGGTTCACTGCCGGTAAAGAAGACGCTATGAATGGTGTTCCGGTTAAAGATAATCAGGCTCTGGCCGATAGTTTTAATGACCCTCAGGTTGATCGAGGGGAATATCTTCGTGGCTACGCTGACGGACAGAAAAAAATATGCGAAGAGGGCTTTATTCACGCCTGGGGATTAGCGGGAAAATCATTTCCTGCCAGCTGCGATACAACTGAAAATGCAGTAAAACTGCATGAATCCTGGCAACAAGGATTGGATGAAAGTATGCGTTCCAGCAGGCTTAATTGAGCCTGCCTTAATTCCTCTGAATATAGCTCACTGTAAGATTTAGCTTAGGTCAAAACAGGGATATTTCTGACATAATGACGGCTTTGATAAACAATGGTATTCTGCCGACAATTCTTAAGGACATCTATTTCCGGGGCGGTTTGGCGGATTCTGATGAGAAATGCAATCTTGATCGCTTTGCTCCGACTCCCCCTGGCGCTAATGCTGTTCATTTTAGTGGCCCCTGCAAAGGCAGGCTCGTTCACTGAAACGGATAAATCAGTACGTTCGATTGTTTCTGGTATTGTGAGCTACACCCGATGGCCAGCACTGTCTAGCCAGCCTAAGCTCTGTATTTATGCCTCTTCCCATTACAGACAGGCGCTCAGCAGTGAAGATGAACACAACCCGTTGCCCTATAGTCCTGTCATTGTGCATAGCGATCGGGAAGCACTCACAGCAAGGTGCGATGCCCTCTATTTCGGGAGCGAGTCGCCAGCAAAACAACAGGAAATAATAAATCAATATCAGGACCAGGCGTTGCTATTAATGTCAGAACAAAATCCTGAATGCGTTATTGGCAGCGCATTTTGTCTGATAATAGAGCACAACCAGGTCAGGTTTTCCGTAAATCTGGATGCGCTGGCGCGCAGTGGCGTAAGAGTCAATCCGGATGTATTAATGCTCGCACGGAATAAGAAGCATGAATAAGGAAGTCGTACCAACACCGCGTCCGACGTTTAAAAGAACGTTGCGGCGAATCAGCATGATAAGCGTCATTATAACGATGACGTTTATATGGTTGCTGCTGTGTTTCGCTTCCGTGGTGACATTAAAGCAATACGCGCAAAAAAACCTCGAACTTACCGGCGCCACCATGAGCCACAGCCTTGAAGCCTCTCTGGTGTTCAACGATGCCATGGCAGCAAATGAAACGCTGGCGACCCTCGGCAAGCAGGGGCAGTTTGCCGTGGCGGAAGTGCTTAATGCACATCATAAACGGTTTGCCTGGTGGTCGTGGAACCCGGCGGATAATACCGACACGCTGGGCGCGCTGGTCAACCGGTGGCTGTTCCCTGTTCCTGTCGCACAGCCCATCATACATAACGGCAATGTGATTGGCGAAATTCGTCTGACCGCACGCGACAGCCTGATTAGCCACTTTATCTGGCTCTCGTTTGCAGTCCTCACCGGGTGCATTCTTTTTGCTTCTGCCGTCGCATTGACCATCACCCGCTCGCTACATCATGGCATGGTTGTTGAAATGCAAAACATCACTGACGTTGTGCATGACGTTCGCACCAACCGCAACTTTTCTCGCCGGGTAACGGAAGGCCGCATTGAAGAGTTCCACCAGTTTGGAGAAGACTTCAACAGCCTGCTGGATGAAATGGAAGAGTGGCAGCTCAAACTACAGGCGAAAAACGCTCAACTGTTGCGTACCGCCATGCACGATCCGCTCACGGGGCTTGCAAACCGCGCCGCGTTTCGCAACAACATTGCAGCATTAATGAATGACGCTTCGGCAAAAACCAATTCCGCCCTGCTATTTCTGGACGGTGATAACTTCAAGTTTATCAATGACACCTGGGGTCATGCCGCGGGTGACTGCGTTCTGATCGAAGCCGCAAAAAGGATGGTCGAATTTGGCGAAAAACGTCATCAGTCTTACCGTCTTGGCGGCGACGAATTTGCCATGATCCTTTACGGCGTCCACACCGCGCGTGAGGTCGAATATATTTGCGCTGCGCTGTCGCAGCAATTTATCCGTCCGTTTGATCTGCATAACGGGCACACAGCATCAATGTCACTCAGCATTGGCTTTGCTCTGGCATGGGAAAATGCCTCCGTTGAGGCCTTACTGGAGCAAGCCGATCGCAATATGTATCTGGTCAAAAACCAGCGTTCGAAAACAATATCCTGAAAGGAAGACGATATGTTAAAGCGATATTTTGCGCCATTGTTACTGGCATCACTGGCAATGTCCGGATGCCAGTCATCCCCTGAAGGGAAATTCACGCCAGAGCAAATCGCGGCCATGAAATCCTATGGCTTTAACGAACTGAATGGCGACTGGTCTCTGGGCCTGTCAGATAAGATCCTGTTTGATAAAAATGACGCCAGGCTGCGCCCGGAAAGTGAAACGCAGATCCAGACTATGGCCTCACGCCTGGCGGCAACCGGCCTGAACCACGCCCGGATGGATGGCCATACGGATAACTATGGCGAAGAGAGCTACAACGAAGCGCTTTCGTTAAAACGTGCCAATGTTGTGGCGGATGCCTGGGCGAAGGGCGCGAACATCCCGCGCAGCAACCTCACCACGCGGGGCTTAGGCAAAAAATACCCTGTCAGCAGCAACCGCACTGCACAGGGGCGCGCTGAAAACCGCCGGGTTGCGGTAGTCATCAGCACGCCTTAAGGCTATTTAACGGATGTTCCGGCGAGCGACACGCCTGAAACCGCTCGCCAGCGCAGCCAGTCAATCACAATAAAGACCATCAGACTGACGCCCATTACTGGCAACGCCAGCCCCAGCAGGAGGCTTATCAGGAACGTCACTCCCCTTCCCCACAGCGGCAATGCCAGCCAGCTTTGACAGAGCGTCTGTACCGGGTTCGCGGCTGACGTTGCAGGGCGACGCATCCACCACATCCGGTATCCCCAGATAATCAACACGCACAGCGCAACGCCAAACGCGATGAGCAGCAGCTGATTTGCCAGACCAAACAGGATCCCCATATGGAAATCCACGCCCCAGCGGGTGAGTTTAGCCATCAGCGGGAAATCCCCGAAGCGAGTGCTGTCCAGCACCTTCAGTGAGTGGGGATCCACGGCAACGGCATCAACCTGCGTCGGCCAGCGGCGATCGATTTCCGTCACCGTCCAGGCCTGGTCGTCCCTGCTTGCCGGGCGGATCTCAACCTTTTTCGCATCAATTCCTGACTGGCGGGCGGCCTGCAATACGCTGTCAAAAAGCGACAGTTCAACAGGCATTTCAGGCATCGTCATTCCCCCGTGATGACCACGATGTTCGGCGTGTTCATCCCTCATTTCCGGCGCACCGGAAAGGGTGGTATTTACCTGCGGCGTCAGCCAGTTCATCTCTGCACGCAGCTTATCGACGTTGCCACCGGCCCATTGTGACCAGGTTAACCCGGTGACTGAGAACAGCAGCATTCCCGTCAGTAACGTCCAGCCTAAGATCACATGCAGGCGACGACGATTCTGGAAACGATTGTTAATACGGCGCTTCGGTCGGGTGTAGAACCACAGCGCGATCCCGCCCAGGGCAGCAACCCACATCCACGAGGCGGCTAACTCGCTATAGAGGCGTCCGATGTTGCCCAGCATCAGCGAGGTATGCAGATAATCGATAGTCTGACGCAGCGGTAAAATCCCGCTGGTGCCGTACACAGTCATATCCCCTCGAACCTCAAGGCTGGCGGGATCAATAAAAATAGCCCGATGCTCGGAGGGACCCAGCGCCGGGTCGGCAAACATCACGCGGGTCGTTTCACCCTCTTCCAGCCCCGGACGAACAGCATGTAAACGCAGCGCTGAACCCACGGCCTTTTCTGCCACGGCAATTTGTTCAGCAAGAGGCTGCGCCTCACCAACGGCATCCGTGTGGAGTGCATAATGGTACAGCGCATTTTCAAGCTGCGGCGTGGCGACATACAGCGTACCGGTCAGCGCTGCGAAGAAGATAAACGGACCGACAAACAGCCCGATATAGAAATGGAGGCGACGCAGCAGGTTTCCCCATGCCGCGCGCGGAGTGCAGGTAGTCATACTTTTCCTTTTTAAGGCAAAAAGTGAGTGATTTTGTTTTAAAGGGAGAAAGCAGACCGACGCGGCGGCGCGCGGGTATCGGGGTAAAGCCAGGGGAAAAAGTGCCAGTGGCTGACCGCCTGACGAGGCGGCTTCACGCGCAGCCGCTGCAACACCACGCTGAGCAGAACGATAAGCGCCAGCATCACGCCCGGTACATGCGCTAACAGCACGCAGTAGCCGCATGCTTCAGCATGGTCAACTGGCATAGAATGCGGCATATCACCATGATGCTCGTCCACCGACATCATGCTCATGTCGTAGTGCATGCCCGGCATGGCGCTCATGGGATCTTTTTGCAGCGAGACGGAGATCAGCGGCGCCACGACGATCAGCAGGATCGCAAACAGCGCGGTCAATGCCGCTGTGCGTTTCCAGCTATGCTGATGCAGTACGTTATCCACTTACCCTCCACCCAAGAGGCGAACATTGTAAATGATTTATGACGGAAGGGTTAACGCGAGAGGTGCGATGAGATAAAAAAAGGCCAGCCTTTCGGCCAGCCCTTTCTAACAGGATGTCGCTTAAGCGAATCTTAGTTCAGACGCTCTTTAATACGAGCAGACTTACCAGTACGCTCACGCAGGTAGTACAGTTTAGCTTTACGTACAGCACCACGACGTTTAACAGCAATGCTGTCAACTACCGGAGAGTGAGTCTGGAAGACACGCTCAACGCCTTCGCCGTTGGAAATTTTACGAACAGTGAATGCAGAGTGCAGACCGCGGTTACGAATAGCGATAACCACGCCCTCGAATGCCTGCAGACGTTTTTTGGAACCTTCAACAACCCATACTTTCACTTCCACGGTGTCACCTGGACGGAAGGAAGGTACGTCCTGCTTCATCTGCTCTTGTTCAAGTTGCTTAATAATGTTGCTCATAATTTAATCTCTTATCCTGGGTAAACTGATATTCGGGAGCGTATTACGCTTTCCCATCATGTTCATGCTGCTGGTGCGCGTGTTCAGTTTTGAACTCGGCCAGCAACTTTGCTTGCTCTTCAGTCAGAGCCAGGTTTTCCAGAAGTTCAGGTCTTCTAAGCCAGGTTCGGCCCAGCGACTGCTTCAAACGCCAGCGACGTATCTCGGCATGGTTTCCAGACAGTAACACTGCCGGGACTTCCATCCCTTCTAACACTTCAGGACGAGTATAGTGTGGACAGTCCAGCAACCCATCGGCAAAGGAATCTTCCGTTGCCGAAGCTTCATGGCCCAGAACCCCCGGAATAAACCGGGCGACGGAGTCAATCAGCGTCATTGCTGGTAACTCACCACCGCTGAGAACGTAATCGCCGATAGACCATTCTTCGTCAATCTCGGTTTGAATTACGCGCTCATCTATTCCTTCGTAGCGACCACAGACCAGAATCAGTTTTTGATTCGTCGCCAGTTCGCTCACGCCCGCTTGATCAAGCTTGCGTCCCTGAGGTGACAGATAAATCACCTTCGCGCCTTCACCTGCCGCGGCTTTTGCTGTGTGAATGGCGTCCCGTAAGGGTTGCACCATCATCAACATCCCCGGTCCGCCGCCGTAAGGACGATCGTCCACGGTACGGTGCCGGTCGTGCGTGAAGTCACGAGGACTCCAGCTCTGGATGCTCAGCAGGCCATTCTTTACTGCCCGGCCAGTTACCCCGTAATCGGTAATCGCGCGGAACATTTCAGGAAACAGGCTAATTATGCCAATCCACATAGCGCCGTCTTTTACCGTTTATCCGGAGAATTTAAAAACCAGGATCCCAATCTACTTCAATGGTTTGAGTAGTGAGATCGACTTTCTTGATAACCTGTCCATCGAGGAACGGAACCAACCGCTCCTTGATGCCAAATGCATCTTTCAGGTTTGCCTTAATGACGAGAACGTCATTTGACCCGGTTTCCATCATGTCGATGACTTTCCCCAGGCTGTAGCCTTCAGTGGTCACTACCTGGCAACCCATAAGGTCTTTCCAGTAGTAGTCACCCTCTTCCAGCTGCGGCAACTGCGACGAATCCACGACAATCTCACAATTAGTCAGCGCATTCGCGGCATCACGATCGTCAATGCCTTTCAGCTTGATGATGATGTCCTGATTGTGGTGACGCCAGCTTTCCAGCTCGACCTCTTCCCACTTACCGGCTTTCTGGATAAACCAGGGCTGGTAATCAAAAATGCTATCAGCGTCTTCAGTGGAGGAAAACACTCTGAGCCAACCACGGATACCGTAGCAAGAACCCATTTTTCCCAATACGATCGGTTCAACAGGTGCTTTATTGCTCATCATGACCACCGTGACAGATTAAGCTGCTTTGTTTGCTGCTTTGATCAGCGTAGCAACGCGATCGGAAACAGTAGCGCCCTGGCCAACCCAGTGAGCGATACGATCCAGATCCAGACGGGTTTCTTCTTCTGCGCCAGCGGCCAGTGGGTTGAAGAAACCAACGCGCTCGATGAAGCGACCGTTGCGTGCATTACGGCTGTCAGTCACAACAACCTGGTAGAACGGACGCTTTTTAGCGCCGTGACGTGCTAAACGAATAGTTACCATAACATCCTCTTGTGTGAATAAAACAACCGGGCCCCATCGAGGAACGGAGCCCGGGTGTCATATTAAAAGCCCGAAAATTTTACTCATTTTCGGGCAAAAAGCAATCTCAAAAGCGATTATCGCCCAGGAAAACCGGGCGGCATCATGCCTTTCATGCCGCGCATCATCTTCGCCATGCCGCCTTTCTTCATTTTCTTCATCATGCGCTGCATGTCGTCGAACTGTTTCAGAAGGCGGTTTACGTCCTGCACCTGCATGCCGCAACCGGCAGCGATACGGCGTTTACGGGAACCTTTGATGATTTCTGGCTTCGCGCGCTCTTTCAGCGTCATCGAGTTGATGATGGCCTCCATACGCACCAGCACTTTGTCATCCATCTGGGATTTGACGTTGTCCGGGATCTGGCCCATGCCTGGCAGTTTGCCCATCAGGCTTGCCATGCCGCCCATGTTTTTCATCTGACGCAGCTGCTCAAGGAAGTCGGTCAGATCGAAACCGTCACCTTTTTTCAGCTTGCTGGCGAGTTTTTCCGCCTGGGCGCGGTCAACCTTGCTTTCAATATCTTCGATCAGCGACAGCACGTCGCCCATGCCGAGGATACGGGAGGCAATACGATCCGGATGGAACGGCTCCAGCGCTTCGGTTTTCTCGCCCACGCCGAGGAACTTAATTGGCTTACCGGTAATATGACGAATAGACAGCGCCGCACCGCCGCGGGCATCGCCGTCGACTTTGGTCAGCACCACGCCGGTTAACGGCAGGGCTTCGTTAAACGCTTTTGCGGTGTTTGCCGCATCCTGACCGGTCATGGCGTCAACAACAAACAGGGTCTCTACTGGATTGATAGAGGCATGAACCTGCTTGATTTCGTCCATCATCGCTTCGTCAACGTGCAGTCGACCGGCGGTATCCACCAGCAGCACGTCGTAGAATTTCAGCTTCGCCTCTTTCAGCGCCGCGTTAACGATGTCGACAGGCTTCTGGGCCACGTCGGACGGGAAGAAGTCCACGCCAACCTGCTCGGCCAGCGTTTCCAGCTGTTTGATCGCCGCCGGGCGATACACGTCCGCCGACACCACCAGCACCTTTTTCTTGTGCTTTTCGCGCAGGAATTTCCCCAGCTTACCGACGCTGGTGGTTTTACCCGCACCTTGCAGACCCGCCATCAGCACGACGGCCGGCGGCTGAGCCGCCAGGTTAAGCACCTGGTTCTCTTCGCCCATCGCCGAAACCAGCTCGTTACGGACGATTTTGACGAACTCCTGACCCGGAGTCAGGCTCTTGTTCACTTCATGGCCAACCGCTTTCTCTTTCACGCGGTTGATAAAATCACGCACGACCGGCAACGCGACGTCTGCTTCCAGCAGCGCCATGCGCACTTCGCGCAGCGTTTCCTTGATGTTCTCTTCGGTGAGGCGTCCACGGCCGCTGATGTTGCGCAGCGTGCGCGACAAACGATCGGTTAAATTATCAAACATTGTCTCTCGCCTGGGGTAGAAACGTTAGGTCGCCTGGGCGACACATACACAGAATTTTGCCGGAGTATAACATGAAGGCGCCTTTGTTGTTATGCAACGGTTGGAGCAGGCGTCACGTAACGTTATACTGCTTCTCTTTCTTATTAAGACAACTGTCGACGCCTATATGCCTGTTTTCGCACTGATCGCCCTTGTTGCCTACTCTGTCAGCCTCGCGCTGATCATTCCTGGCCTGCTGCAAAAAAACAGCGGCTGGCGGCGCATGGCTATTCTTTCGGCAGTGATCGCACTGATTAGCCACGCCTTTGCGCTGGAATCACGCATTATCCCCGGCGACGGCAGCGTGCAAAATCTGAGCGTACTGAACGTCGGCTCGCTGGTCAGCCTGATGATCTGTACGGTCATGACCATTGTCGCGTCTAAAAACCGTGGCTGGCTGCTGCTGCCGATAGTCTACGCCTTTGCGCTGATCAATCTGGCGTTAGCCACGTTCATGCCCAATGAGTTTATTACTCACCTGGAAGCCACGCCGGGGATGCTGGTGCATATCGGCCTGTCGCTCTTTGCCTACGCGACGCTGATCATCGCCGCCCTTTACGCCATGCAGCTCGCCTGGATTGACTACCAGCTGAAAAATAAAAAGCTGGCGTTTAACCACGAAATGCCGCCGCTGATGGTGATTGAGCGTAAGATGTTCCACATCACCCAGGTCGGCGTGGTGCTGCTGACGCTCACGCTCTGCACCGGGCTGTTTTACATGAAGAATCTGTTCAGCGTGGAGAATATCGATAAAGCGGTGCTCTCCATCATCGCGTGGTTTGTCTATATTGTCCTGTTATGGGGCCATTATCATGAAGGCTGGCGCGGTCGCCGCGTGGTCTGGTTCAACGTTGCGGGTGCGGGCATTCTCACGCTTGCCTATTTTGGTAGCCGCTTCATACAGCAATTTGCTGGCTAAGTAACAAAAGGAGTTCCCCCTGGAACACATCTCTACCACCACGCTGATCGTCATTCTGGTCATCATGGTGGTCATCTCCGCTTATTTCTCTGGCTCTGAAACCGGCATGATGACGCTGAACCGCTACCGGTTACGTCATCGCGCCAAGCAGGGTAACCGTGCCGCGCGTCGTGTCGAAAAGCTTCTGCGTAAGCCGGACCGTCTGATTAGCCTGGTGCTTATCGGTAACAACCTGGTCAATATTCTCGCCTCTGCACTGGGCACCATCGTCGGGATGCGTCTGTACGGCAACGCAGGCGTGGCGATTGCCACAGGTGTGCTCACGTTTGTGGTACTGGTGTTTGCGGAAGTGTTGCCCAAAACCATCGCGGCGCTTTACCCGGAAAAAGTCGCCTACCCGAGCAGCTTCCTGTTAGCACCGCTGCTTATTCTGATGATGCCGCTGGTCTGGCTGCTGAATATGGTGACACGGGTGCTGATGCGCATGGTCGGTATAAAGGCAGACGTCACCATCAGTAGCGCGTTCAGCAAAGACGAACTGCGTACCATCGTGAACGAATCCCGCTCGCAGATCTCCCGCCGCAATCAGGACATGCTCCTGTCGGTGCTGGATCTGGAAAAGGTCAGCGTTGACGACATCATGGTGCCGCGCAATGAAATCGTCGGGATTGATATCAACGACGACTGGAAGGCCATTGTCCGCCAGCTGACGCACTCCCCGCACGGGCGTATCGTCCTCTACCGCGATTCTCTCGACGATGCCATCAGCATGCTGCGTGTGCGCGAGGCCTATCGCCTGATGACTGAGAAAAACGAGTTCACCAAAGAGGTAATGCTGCGTGCCGCCGACGAAATTTACTACGTGCCGGAAGGCACCCCACTCAGCACGCAGCTGGTGAAGTTCCAGCGCAACAAGAAGAAAGTCGGCCTGGTGGTGGATGAATACGGCGATATACAGGGGCTGGTGACGGTCGAAGATATTCTGGAAGAGATTGTCGGGGACTTTACCACCTCGATGTCGCCTTCCCTTGCGGAAGAAGTCACCCCGCAAAACGACGGGTCAGTGCTTATCGACGGCAGCGCTAACATTCGTGAAATCAATAAAGCGTTCAACTGGCATTTGCCGGAAGACGAAGCGCGGACAATGAACGGAATGATCCTGGAAGCGCTGGAAGAGATCCCGGCGGCAGGCACGCGCGTGCGTATTGAGCAGTATGATATTGATATTCTGGACGTTCAGGACAACATGATTAAGCAGGTGAAGGTCCTGCCCGTTAAACCTTTACGCGAAAGTATCGCCGAGTAATGTTGTAGGCCGGGTGAGGCGAAGCCGCCACCCGGCACTACGGGTCGGCAAATTACGCTTTAGCTTTCGCCACGGTCACCATCGCAGCGCGAATAGTACGACCGTTCAGGGTATACCCTTTCTGCATCACGCCCAGCACGTTACCCGCGGCAACGTCTTCGGATTCCACCATCGCAATGGCCTGGTGAACGTTTGGATCCAGAGGTACATCCGTATCGGCAATCACTTCAACACCGAACTTACGCACCACATCCAGCATGGATTTCAGCGTCAGCTCAATGCCTTCAATCATCGCCGCGTTATCCGGGTTAGCTTTATCCGCCACTTCCAGCGCGCGATCCAGGCTGTCGATCACCGGAAGCAGTTCGTTGACGAATTTCTCCAGCGCAAATTTGTGCGCCTTTTCAACGTCCAGCTCGGTACGACGGCGCAGGTTTTCCATTTCCGCTTTGATACGCAGTACGCCATCGCGTTCGCGATTCTGCGCTTCTACCAACTGAGCTTCCAGGTTGGCAATTTTTTCATCGCGCGGGTCCACCTGCTCAGCAGACGTGTCTGGCTCTACTGCCTCAACTTCATCGTGCTGTTCCGTGATAATTTCTTCAGGGGCTTGCCCCTCAGGCGTTTTCTGTTCTTTACTACTCATGAATTTCTCCGCGTTTTTCTGCATTCATCTCGCTAACTTCGCTTATTATGGGGATCAGTTTCCTGGATTCAAGGGAACAAGGCAGATTGTCATCATTCATCAGGCACAAGGACCTCCAGAAAATGAATAATCATTTCAGGTGTATTGGGATCGTCGGCCATCCGCGTCACCCTACCGCATTGACGACACATGAAATGTTGTATCGCTGGCTGTGTGGTAAAGGCTATGAAGTGATGGTCGAGCAGCAGATTGCCCAGGAGTTGCAGCTTAAAAGCGTCAGAACCGGCACGCTGGCGGAAATTGGCCAGCAGGCGGATCTCGCCGTGGTGGTCGGTGGCGACGGCAATATGCTGGGCGCGGCGCGAACGCTGGCTCGCTATGATATTAAGGTTATTGGTGTTAACCGTGGCAATCTCGGTTTCCTGACCGACCTCGACCCGGACAATGCGCAGCAGCAGCTGGCGGACGTGCTGGAAGGCCACTATATCAGTGAAAAAAGGTTTTTGCTGGAAGCCCAGGTGTGTCAGCAGGACTGCCAGAAGCGCATCAGCACCGCCATTAACGAGGTGGTTCTCCACCCCGGTAAAGTGGCGCACATGATCGAATTCGAAGTCTATATCGACGAAATCTTCGCTTTCTCGCAGCGGTCTGACGGGCTGATTATTTCAACCCCGACGGGGTCCACCGCCTACTCGCTTTCAGCCGGAGGTCCAATCCTTACGCCATCGCTGGATGCCATTACCCTGGTGCCGATGTTCCCGCATACGCTCTCGGCGCGTCCGCTGGTGATCAACGGCGACAGCACCATCCGCCTGCGTTTTTCTCATCGCCGCAGCGATCTGGAGATCAGCTGCGACAGTCAGATTGCGCTCCCCATTCAGGAAGGTGAAGATGTCCTCATTCGCCGCTGCGATTACCACCTGAACCTCATTCACCCAAAAGATTACAGCTATTTCAACACATTAAGCTCCAAGCTCGGCTGGTCAAAAAAATTGTTCTGATTTTGCATACAGCACTTTACTGTATATAAAACCAGTTTATACTGTATACAAACACAGTTATGGTTTTTCATACAGGAAAACAATTATGCTGGCACAACTGACCATCAGCAACTTTGCCATTGTTCGTGAGCTTGAAATCGACTTCCATAGCGGAATGACGGCGATTACCGGTGAAACCGGTGCAGGTAAATCCATTGCCATTGATGCCCTCGGCTTGTGCCTCGGTGGTCGTGCAGAGGGGGATATGGTGCGCACAGGCGCCGCCCGTGCCGATCTCTGCGCCCGCTTCTCGTTAAAAGACACACCTGCCGCCCTGCGCTGGCTGGAAGCAAACCAGCTCGAAGACGGACGTGAGTGTTTACTTCGCCGCGTCATCAGCAGCGATGGCCGCTCCCGCGGTTTTATCAATGGTACAGCGGTTCCCCTCTCCCAGCTTCGCGAGCTGGGCCAGCTGCTCATCCAGATCCATGGTCAGCATGCGCACCAGCAGTTAATCAAACCCGAACAACAGAAAGCCCTGCTTGATGGCTACGCAGGTGAGTACGCGCTTACTCAACTCATGGCGGAGCACTATCGTCAGTGGCATCAAAGCTGCCGCGAACTTGCGCAGCATCAGCAGCAAAGCCAGGAGCGTACCGCGCGCGCCGAGCTGCTGGAATATCAGTTGAAAGAGCTGAACGAATTTAACCCGCAGGCGGGTGAATTTGAGCAAATCGACGAAGAGTACAAGCGTCTGGCCAACAGCGGTCAGCTGCTCTCCACCAGCCAGAATGCCCTTAACATGCTGGCGGATGGCGAAGACGTGAATTTGCAGAGCCAGCTGTACAACGTGCGTCAGCTTGTGACCGAACTGACCGGCATGGACAATAAGCTTTCTGGCGTACTGGAAATGCTGGAAGAGGCCGCGATTCAGATTTCAGAAGCCGGGGATGAGCTGCGCCACTACTGTGAACGTCTGGATCTCGACCCGAACCGTCTGTTCGAGCTTGAGCAACGCATCTCCCGTCAGATTTCACTGGCGCGTAAGCATCACGTTACCCCGGAAGAGCTGCCGAATTACTATCAGTCTCTGCTGGAGGAACAGCAGCAGTTGGACGATCAGGCCGATTCCCTTGAAACCTTGTCTCTGGCGGTTAATCTGCATCATCAGCAGGCGCTGGAAACGGCGAAACGGCTGCACGACGTGCGGCAACACTATGCGCAGGAGCTTAGCCAGCACATTACCGACAGCATGCATACGCTGGCGATGCCGCATGGGGTGTTCACCATAGATGTTCGCTTTGAAGAGAATCACCTGACGGCGGAAGGCGCAGACCGCGTAGAATTCCGCGTCACCACCAACCCGGGCCAGCCTTTGCAGGCAATTTCGAAAGTGGCTTCCGGTGGTGAACTGTCGCGTATCGCCCTGGCCATTCAGGTGATTACCGCCCGTAAAATGGAAACCCCGGCGTTGATTTTCGATGAAGTGGATGTGGGTATCAGCGGCCCGACCGCGGCCGTTGTCGGCAAACTGCTGCGTCAGTTGGGTGAATCGACGCAAGTCATGTGTGTGACTCACCTGCCGCAGGTCGCCGGATGTGGTCATCACCACTTTATCGTCAGCAAGGAAACCGATGGTGAAATGACGGAAACGCACATGAAGCCGCTGGATAAACGCTCACGCTTGCAGGAGCTGGCACGCTTGCTCGGCGGCAGTGAAGTCACTCGCAATACCCTCGCGAATGCGAAAGAACTGCTGGCGGCATAAACTTTTTCGGGATCTCAGGGTCATACAGAACAACAAAAACGCCGCCAGACCGGTTTCAAAGTGGGGCAAGGTCTATTATCATCGGCATATTACATATGAGCCGCGTACTGCTCGGGCCCGAAAAGGAATCAAATCACTATGCGCTGTAAAACGCTGACCGCTGCCGCAGCGGTTCTTCTGATGTTGACCGCAGGCTGTTCCACTCTGGAGAAAGTGGTTTACCGTCCTGACATCAACCAGGGGAACTACCTTACCCCTAACGATGTGTCCAAAATCCGCGTGGGTATGACACAACAGCAGGTCGCTTATGCCCTGGGAACCCCGATGATGTCCGATCCCTTCGGCACAAACACCTGGTTCTATGTATTCCGCCAGCAGCCTGGTCATGAAGATGTAACCCAGCAAACCCTGACGCTGACCTTCAGCAGTGCCGGCGTGCTGACCAACATCGACAACAAGCCTGCCCTGACCAAATAATCAGGCGTCAGCAACGCAAAAAGGTGCTCAATGAGCACCTTTTTTGTGTACATTTATTTGGCTACTTACCGGATTTCTCTGCTCGCTGACGGCGCAACTCTTTCGGGTCGGCAATCAGCGGACGATAGATTTCAACCCTGTCGCCCTCTTTCAGCACATCACCGAGCTTAACCGGACGGCTATAAATGCCGACTTTATTCTTCGCCAGGTCAATATCACGGCGAAGTTCAAGGATGCCGGAGGCCCGGATAGCCGCCTCAACGGTGGCGCCCTCTTCAAGCGTCACGCGCTGCAAATACTGCTTCTCCGGCAGCGCATACACCACCTCAACAGCAATCTTATGCGACACTGTAAACCTCTTTGGCGCGCGTGGTGAACGCCTGAACCATATTCGAGGCCAGCTCTTTAAAGATTCGGCCAAACGCCAGTTCGATCAGCTTATTGGTAAATTCAAAATCCAGATGAAACTCAATGCGGCAGGCGTCAGCGCTCAGTGGCGTAAACTTCCACCCTCCCATCAGTTTTTTAAACGGACCATCCACCAGATGCATCAAAATACTCTGATTGCTCGTCAGGGTATTGCGCGTGGTGAACGTTTTGCTGATCCCCGCTTTGGAGACATCCACGGCCGCAGTCATCTGCGTCGGGCCGGATTCCAGCACCCGGCTACCGGTGCATCCTGGAATAAATTCCGGATAGGACTGAACGTCGTTCACTAACTGATACATTTGTTCCGCGCTGTAGGGAACAAGCGCAGTACGGCTAATCTGAGGCATAGCATTTTCCATGGTCACACAACAGACAAATAATAACATTTATCACCTGTTAAAAAAACGCTAAGCCTTATCTCGTGCTAATATAGCGCGTTAGACCTCACAGGACGCAATGAGGTGACTTTTTAAAATCAGATTACCGACGGCTTTACGACACTTATGACGAAGAAAAAAGCACATAAACCTGGTTCGGCGACCATTGCGCTTAACAAGCGTGCTCGCCACGAGTATTTCATCGAAGAAGAATTCGAGGCCGGCCTTGCGTTGCAGGGCTGGGAAGTAAAATCGCTGCGTGCCGGGAAAGCCAATATCGGCGACAGCTACGTGATCCTGAAAGACGGTGAGGCCTTCCTGTTCGGCGCGAACTTTACGCCGCTGACCGTCGCCTCTTCACATTACGTTTGCGATCCTACCCGCACCCGTAAGCTGCTGCTGAACAAGCGCGAACTGGAATCCCTCTACGGACGCATCAACCGTGAAGGCTTCACAGTGGTGGCACTCTCTTTGTACTGGAAAAACGCCTGGTGCAAAGTGAAAATCGGCGTGGCGAAAGGTAAGAAACAACACGACAAGCGTACTGACCTGAAAGCACGCGAGTGGCAGCTCGACAAAGCACGTATCATGAAAAACGCAGGACGTTGATTCTGCGCGCTTATTGTACTATTCAATAAGTTAGCGTTTCGGGCTGGTGTCGAGGAAGTAAAATCTGGTATACTGAGTTCAACACTATTGGGGCTGATTCTGGATTCGACGGGATTTGCGAAACCCAAGGTGCATGCCGAGGGGCGGTTTGCCTCGTTAAAAGCCGCAAAAAAATAGTCGCAAACGACGAAAACTACGCTTTAGCAGCTTAATAACCTGCTAAGAGCCCTCTCTCCCTAGCTTCCGCTCTTAAGACGGGGATCAAAGAGAGGTCAAACCCAAAAGAGATCGCGTGGAAACCCTGCCTGGGGTTGAAGCGTTAAAACTAATCAGGCTAGTTCGTTAGTGGCGTGTCTGTCCGCAGCTGGCGTGCGAATGTAAAGACAAACTAAGCATGTAGTACCGAGGATGTAGAAATTTCGGACGCGGGTTCAACTCCCGCCAGCTCCACCAAATAAAACAAGGGGTTACGTGAAAACGTAGCCCCTTTTTCTATTCCAATGGCGGCAAAATGGCGACAGGCTTTTGGACTGGCGACAAAAAAACCCGCTTTGAAAGCGGGTTCTTTTTAAAAATTCATGTGCCCTTGCCCATCTTTTCCCGGATGTGGGGGTGCAGAAGAAATCACATTAGGCTTAATGATATGCCTAACAAATGTTTCATGCGTGACAAAAGTACAACCGCAGTTGATATTTTGGCACTGGTTGTAACGTTCTTTGGTTGTTGCTGATACCTGAAAACTGCTTCTTGTATGCGCTGCCTGGCCGCACTCTGGACAATTCATCATTCCGGTTATCCCACCACTTTTGCCAAAATCACAATAATGATACATCATTATTCAATTTTGAGAACCCATTACTCCATTTCGAGATCATCGATCTTAACTTCAAGCTCCAGAGTCGTAGTAAAACCATTATCTGCACTGACACTATGCGTCAGCGTGGTAATGGTCCATTCGGCATCATCAATGGGCTGTTTAAAGCCGCTCACCTTCACCGGCATTTCGGTATACAGATCAGCCCTTCCCTCTGCGAGCTGCAGGGAGAATGTTGCAACCCCGCGCTGCAGGCGCTCCCACTGCATCTTTGCCGCTCGCTCTGCATTGCTGCGGTTTGCATAAGTTCTGTTGAGTACAAGCACGTTTTCATCCGTTCCAACCAGGTAATCTCCCTGTTTTGCTTCCGGCTCCTTTGCCGCAGTGGTTTTTTTTCGACGGCGCCTAACCTTTGCAGTCTCTTTTTTCTTTGGCTCACGGGTATGGAGCCAGCTGGCAATTACCCCCGTATAGGCATCGCGATCAGCCAGAGTAAAACGATGACCGTCACCGGCCTGGCGGGTTATGGTGATAACCGGCAGCGGCTTACCGCTTGCCGTCCTGCCCTGCCCCTGGCGGATAAACAACAGATTGCCGTCCTTAACTGAGGCTATCGCCCCATACTGCCGCGCCAGCTTCATCAAAAAGCTGGCGTCGCTTTCATTAGTCTGGTCAAGATGATCGACAGGCTTGTCCAACAGGTCCTTTCCCAGCGCCATCTTTAATTTATGCCTGCCCGCGATTTCCTTCACAACTTCGCCCACCGTTGTCTGGTGCCAGGACTTTTCACGCCGCGTATTCAGGGTTTCACGGAAATCTGCACTACGCGCGCGGATTGTGAGACGGTCAGGCGCGCCGCTGTGCTCAATCTCATCGACAGTAAACGCCCCTTTCGGAAAAAGCGGCTGACCTTTCCACCCCAGCGCAAACTGAATAATGGCCCCCCGACGCGGCAGAACGATTAGCCCGTCCGAGTCGTCCAGTTCCAGATCAAGCTGGTCCGCTTCAAAGCCCCGGTTATCCGTCAGCGTCAGACTCATCAGGCGCGCATCCAGCACGGTAGTCACATCTTTACCTTCAATGATGATACTGAAACCGGGAGTTTTGCTGTTCAGGTTCAGGAGATCAGAGCTGAAATTCACTGCAGTAACCCTCCAACCGTATTTTTCATATTGCCTATCGCAGAGGTGGCAGATTCCTGCAAATTACTGAGCTGGTCGCTGAGGCTGCCGAACATATCAGACAGCGACTCATCCACCCGTTTCAGGCTCAGCGAAAATTCGATGCGCCGGGGCATACCGCTCTCAAAAAATTCTGTTTTTGTCTGGCTCAGACTCTCGATCACAAACATGCCGTAAATCGTCCCGCTCCCCTCAATCAGAGGCCAGGCTTTTCCCAGCTCCGCCATCTGCTCCAGCGCCAGCAAAGACAACCTGCCGCCGGTAATCTCCGGCAGCAGGACGCCGGACAGAGTAAGCGTATCGTTATCCGGTCCAAGAAACTGCGTTGACGGGCGCCGGTTAACCCGGCTGTTGGCTGCGTGCCGCCAGCTGCGCTGATACTGCAGCTCCTGATAGGGCACTGTTCGCAGCATGAATACGTACAACCCCAGCACCATCATCATTATTCGTAACCCCCTCGATCACTGAAATTACTGCGTGTTTTTGCCCTGGCCCTGCGCTCACGCTCATCAAGCTGCCGGGCCACCTCGCGGGCGATATCCTGCGCGCTTTGCCCTGGCTGCGCGACAATATGAATTGGCGCGCTTATCTCGTACTTAATTACCTGCGACTGTCTCTCTTCCTTCGGCGACGGCGCCGGTTGCGTCCTGACAGGCACACTGTACGGATGAAGTGGTGCGGCTTCTGCCGGGGCAGCCGCCAGGCCCATTACGCCAGCGACCACGGAAGCGAACACCTTCTGGCGCATAGCCATCGGGTCAACCCTGTTATCCGTGATTTCCGTAATGGCCGGTGCTGGCATGACGGCAGCAGCGATATCAGCCAGCTCCGCAGCACGATCCCGACCAGGAAGGTTTACCGGGGCGTTAACAATCTCAGGAGGCAGTATTAACCTGCTTTCAGGCCGTTGATCCGGGCTGGCTGTTACATCACGAACGGGGCTTACTGTTGCCGCCAGTTTCACCAGTTCAGTAGTGCGATTGATTACCGGAATATTTGCCGGACCGTTCACACTATCAGGCGGCAGAACTATCCCGCGTTCAGGACGTTGTTTAGCGCTGGCCGGTTCCGTCCGGGAAGGATTGAGCGTTGCCGCCACCCTCGCCAGATCAGCAGTCCGTTTCCTGCCGGTGACATTGGCGGGTCCGTTAACAATCTCTGGGCCATTCTCACCCACGATGCCGAACTGGCCGCGCGGAATGGTACCGCCACTGTCGTACATTCCAGCAAAACCCATCGTCGGGAATCCGCCAGGCGGCAGCACCACTTTACCGTCTCTGTTGACCGTAGCTGGCTGCTGCCGCGTGACCTGTTCAGGAAGCTTCGCTTTGGCCGCCTCCTTGCTGACAATGCCGAGTTTTTCAAGCAGCCAGGACACGCCCGATTTAAGCGAATCCAGCGGGTGCATGACCATGTTCAGCCCTGCCGCCAGCGCTTCGCCAAACTGCCGCCCCATCGACGCCGCGCTTTGCAGTTCTGCAGAGGTGGATTTAACCGGCGTCAGCAGATCAGTAAACCAGCCCCACAACGCCTGGACCTTGTCACCTATCCACTGGAAAACAGGCTGCAGTGGCTCAAACGCCGCACTGATAGGCGCAGCTGCAGCTTTGAATCCTTCAACCACTCCACCTAAAAATGCGCTTATCGGCTGCCAGTATTTCCAGACAACCAGCGCCACGCCAGCCAGCGCCGCCACGACCAGACCTATCGGACTAAGCAGGGCGCCCAGCAATCCAGAAATCCCGTACAGCGCAACGCGAAGGAGAGCCAGCGGGCCGGACGCCAGAAAACGAAGCACGCCACCGGCTGCGGATAATCCCCCGCGCAACGCGGCCAGCGGATTCATTACCATGCCGATAATGTTGCGAATACCAGACATTCCGCCGCGAAGGACAGCAAGCGGCGCACCGGCCAGCGCTTTCAGCGCATTGCCAGCCAGCCCGGCAGAACGGCGCAGGGAGTTAAGGGGAGACGTCAGCAATCCGGCGCTGCTGCCGGATGCCGCCAGGCCACGGCGCAACAGGGAAAGCGGCGCATTTGCCAGCCAGGACAGCGCACCGCCGGTGCGGGTCACTGCAGACATAACGGATGGGAGTGTTTTTACACCCAGCACGGACAGGCCTAAACGGATCACCGCCAGCGGCCCCAGCACGGCAGCCACGGCCACCGCCAGCGTGCCGAGTACAACGGTTATCGCAGCAGTGGCAGCCGCCACTTTCATCAGCGTGCCCGCCAGCTGCGGGTTAGCCTCAACCCATCGACGCAGTGCCCCGGTAACGCTTTTGACGTACCCCATGATATCCATCAGCGGCTGGCGCAGGGTTTCACCCAGGCTACTGAAAGCGTTCTGCGCGCCCGTTTTAACAAGCAACCACTGCGCGGAAAGTGAATCCTTATTGATATCGGATTCTTTCTGCATGGAGCCGTTAGCCTCATTGCCTGAGGTAAGTTTCAGCTGTCGCTGCAGCTCCGGCAGGTTATTTGCCAGCTTCGCCGCATCGTCGCCAAACTCCTTGCCAAATATCATCGTCATGGCGGGCAGGCGCTTGTCCTGCGGCAGCTTGTTGACCTTCTCCAGCACACGCTGAATGGTCCCCATTGCGTCCTTTGTCATCTGCTTTTCAATCTCTTCTGGATTGAGTTTCAGCAGATCCATACCTTCCATGAACCGCTTGCTCTGCATGGTTGCAATCGACAGTTCGCGCACCATCGCATTTGATGCGCTGGCGGCAATTTCAGGCGCGGCGCCCAGAGACAGGAAGGTGGAACCCAGCGCGGCCGCCTTGCGGAAATCAAGCCGGTCAGCCACGCCGCCCATGCGCTGCAGCACATTGATGATATCGCCGCCCTTAGACATGGCGTTATCGTCCAGGTAGTTCAGGGCATCGCCAAGCTGTTCAATATTGCGGGTCGGCACTTTATAGAGCTGCGCGATTTTCCCCAGCCCCTCCGCCAGCTCATCAGCGGGCAGCTCGAATGCCGTTGCGGCCTTTGCTGCAGTGGATGCAAAGGCCAGCAGGTCACGCTTCTGGTCTTCGTAAGAATCGTTCTGGTTTGTCACGCCCATGCGGGCGCCACCTTCAACCAGCGCGGCATAGTCGATGGCGCCATTCTCCATCGGCAGCTGTTCACTGGCGGCCTTGATGGCATCCTGCATGTCATAAAACTGCTTTGTGCGGTTGCCGTTGTCGTCCCGCAGCCCGTTAACCTGCTTTGCCACGCCTTTCATCGCATCTTCCATGCTGGCATAGCTTTTAACGGCAGCCATCACCGGCGCACCCATCGCCAGCCCGGCGGCAGTCGTCGTTGCTCCGGCGCCCGCAATACGATCCCGCACCTCAAGGCGCCGCGAATACTGATCGCGGACGGCGTTCATACGGGCCTGCTGCTCGCCCAGGCGTTTAAGGGATTTCTGCTGTCGGTCCAGCGCCTGCCGGGTTTCGTCGGCATTCTGCCGCAGCTCCCGCTGCGCACTGCTCAGCTTTTTGGTGTCCAGCCCGGCCTCATTGAGCGCAAGACGCTGACGCTGCACCGACTGACGCAGGCCGTTGTATTTGCTCTGCAGCTCGTTAACGCGGTTTTTTGCCTGCTCCAGCAGACGCGCCTGCGCCGCCGTCGGCCGGTTAGTGGCCGAGAACTGCGTGGCAAGCTTCGCCGCTTCTTCGCGTGCGGCTTTAAGACTGTTGCCGGTGACGGCCAGCTGCGCGCTTGCCTTGCGGAAACCGTCAATACGGCCCGCCTGGGCGTCCAGTTCTTTTAATCTTGCGCGGCTTTGCTGAATGGCGGTAGCCAGCTCTTTAGAACTGGCCTGCGCTGATCGGAATGGGCGGGTGAGTTTATCAACCGCATTTAGAATTACCTGCAAACGCAGGTTAGTGTCACTCATCGCTGGCCCCGCTTCTCTGAATCGCTTTATGCCGCCACTCCAGCACTTCGGTCAGCGGCATAACGTCAGTGACGGACGGCGGCCAGTGAAAAATGGTGGCGATATCAGCCACCAGGTCTTCTACCGTCAGGCTGTCGGCAAACCGGCAAGCACCGATTTCTTCAACAAAAAAGTGACCACCTCAACCGACAGCGCGGTGAGATCGGCGGGGTCCATTTCAGCCATTTCCTGAGCGGTCAGCGCGGGCGTGGAGATGCGGGGAATAATCGTCATCATCGCGCCGACGTCCATATCCATGATCGCCTGCAGACGGGTGCCACGCAGCGCGCCGGACTGCGGCTTGCGCAGCACAATTTCGGCAATTTCGGTTTTACCGCGTTTGATTGGGGTGTCCAGCTGTACGGTTTTTTCAGTCAGTTGTTCGCTCATTGTCATGTCCTGTTAATAAGGTACTGGCGCGGCTGCCCGCGCCTTCAAAGTAGATCAGAGGCCCAGGGCGTTGCGGTGTTCTTCCATCAGGTCCACGCCATCAACGATTTCAATCATGTTGATCACATCAACCTCATAGAGCACCTCGCCGTTAATGGTCAGCTTCGCGTAGCTGTTGGTGCTGCTGACTTTTGTGGTGTTGCTCTCCCCGGTTTTCCATTCGCCGGAATCGACTTCTTTATGTCGCCCGCGCACAACCAGCTCAACGGCCTGCACTTCGCCGGTATCGTCACGCTGAATGGAGCCGGTGAAACGCAGCTGGATACCGTCAACGGTGGCTTTACCCATCTGTTTGAATAACAGCAGTTCGGTGCCACCGATTGAAAATTCCGTGTCCAGCGCGCCATCATCCAGCCCCAGATCAACATCAGCCGAACCGGGCATACCGCCGCCGCGATACTTTTCAAACTTGCGGCCGAATTTAGGCAGGTTCAGGGACTCAACAATCCCCTGATAGTTATTCCCGTCGTTAAACAGGTTCAGGTGTTTTAACTTGCGTGGTAAAGCCATATTGTCCCCTTACGCGCTGACCTGGCTGGAGAAATCCAGCAGATACTGATCGGTGATGCGCTGGCGCAGCATCAGGTTTTCCAGAGGCGGTACCGGCGTATAGTCGTAATCGATAGTGAGCTTCCCGGCTTTCAGGGAATCTTTATCGTTTACGGACTCATCCAGCCAGCAGTCGGCGCCGATGATGTAGCCCTGCGTTTTCAGGTTACGCAGTTTGGCGCGAATACCTTCGATAATGTCGCGGGCCAGTGACGGGTTAAGCACGCCATCCACCGCCCACATATGCGCTTCGGCGATGGTGTCAGCCAGTACCTGCGCGGTGCGGGTGTAGTTTTCAAAGGCAAACAGAGGATCGTCACTGAGGCAACGGGAACCCCAAAAGCGGAAACCGTCTTTGCGGATCAGCGTGGTGACATCGTTCTGGTTCAGCAGCCCCGCATCGGTTGCCGGGTCCTGCAAATCCCAGAACACATCAGCAGAAATGCCGGTGACGCCGTTCACGCCAACGTTGGACAGGGATTTGTGCCAGCCGGTCTGTTCGTCAATTTTGGCACGCAGGCCAAGCGCACGGGCTGAGGCGTAAGCCGTTGCGTCAGCGTTCAGCACGGTGTCAAAACTGATGAAATCAGGCCAGATCATCATCCCCTCGCGCTGGCTGAAATTAGCGCGGTAGGCAATGGCCTCCTCTACCGTTTTGCAGCCGTAGGCGGACAGATAAGCAAACCCGCGCAGACTCTGCGCCACGCTCAGCAGCTCAGTAGCAACCGCCTGCGTGTCATGCCCCGGCACGCCAAGAATGCGCGGCTTAACGCCGAGCTGGGACTGCGCAGATAACAGCGCTTTCATGCCCGTTTTTTTACCGTCAGCTGTCACGCCGCCGATAATGTTGGAGGTTGTTTCCGCTTCGGTTTCACCCTGTGCAACGCGCACAACGACGGTCACGGGTTTAGCCTGGTCGGCAATTGCATCCAGCGAGCGGGCCAGCGTGCCGGACTCGCCTGCTTTACCGCTGGCGGTCAGCACGTCGGTAAGCAGGACCGGTTTATTGAGGGGGAACACGGACGCATCTGCATCATCGCCGGTACAGACCATACCGACAATTGCCGTGCTTACTGTTGAAATGGGGCGGGTGCCATCGTTGACCTCAACGACGCGCACACCGTGGTGATAATCCTGAGCCATACGGCGAACCCTCCGGTGTTTAGGTTTCGCCCTATGGTGAATTGAATGGGCCGCGCAGACAGCTACGCGGCATTGTTCCCTTAATCACACAATACGCCCGCGCGGATATCTGCGTTTTCTTTTTCCAGGCGTTCGCATGAGATATCAAAATACTGCTGGCAGAAGCTCCCTTCTGGGCTGATGATTCAATATTCCAGGAGCGGTGGTACGAATATTGAAAAACCGATCACGTTTCCTGTTGCTTTTCCCAACGCTGTTTTATCAGTGGCATTCGGGAACAGGCAGTCTTCTTTTCCCTCCATGGGACAGTCTGTAGTTATAGATGATTCCACTGTTAACCGTTTTGGATTTACCTGTCGAGCTTATGCTTTTGATAAAGCAACAATGATTGATACATCGAGTAATTTTTTTTGGATGGCTATAGGATATTAAACGTTGGTTTGGGAAACATCGCTTTGGCGGGCGTTGCAATCTCGTTAACAGCGGAATATAGCGTTGGCTGCTCCCCTATCGACAACTCAACAATAGCTATCTAACGCCGGATCTGGTTCTACTCAGGGCATCCGCTGGTTAACAATAGGGCACTAACATGACTAAATATTTCTCACCATCAGTGCTTGGGTTTTATATCGATGGTATAAATAAAAACATTCCCAATAATGCCGTTGCCGTTTCTGATGAAGTCTATCAACAGTTTGCTGGTGCTGCCTGGCCTGAAGGTAAAGTTATTGGCACTGATGATATGGGTGGCCCCGTATGGGTACATGCTCCACCGACATCTGTAGAAGAATTAATTGCAGATGCGGAAGTACAAAAACAATACCTGATTGTTCAGGTGAACGAATATATCAATAGTAAGCAGTGGCCTGGTAAGGCCGTACTGAGCAGGTTAGGTGACGAAGAAAAGGAACAATACAACCTGTGGCTGGATTATCTTGAGGTGCTGGAGGCTGTCGATACCTCCAGCGCACCAGATATTAGCTGGCCTGTTCCTCCTGACTCTCAATCAAGTTAACATCTACCCAACAAGGAAGACCATCGCCGCCGACATCTCGTCTTTTCCCGTCTGGCGGCGTTCCCATAAATTCGGCGGAAACTGCATCATCAATGGGGATAGCATCTGACAAATCCCATCCCGCATTGATATATGATTGCCTTAATGTGACGGGGATAAATGAACTATTTTTTGCTGACCAAATATAGACGCTCATATTACCTCCCAATTGCACGGTAAACAAAAAACTCACCTGTCGCCGGAGAGCCTGTAACGTTCAGTATGGCCGAAAATCCAGTTTTACTTACCGTGTCTAGGCACAGCCCCCATGATTTAACTCCAGATATTCCAGATGATGAATTGGTAACCTCGTTAATGGTAACGTTCAGACATTCAACTGGAAACGGAATTGCAAATGTTGCGGTCGCTAACCCCGTAGTGGTATTTGCTGCTGCCGATCCCCCCCAGATTTCAATGTATCCATCAGGAGTCCTTCGCCAACCGGTCCCTGATGTCCATGAACTCATGTCAGGAATCTGCCCTGCCGCCGTCCCAACTTTCTTTTTCGCCGCTGTTCCCAAACCAAGGTATTCGATAATCCCATCTGCTGTCTTTCCTGACAAAGTTGTCAGCGTGCTATCAAGAGGCTGTTTGCCTGCCAGCGCATTTGTCATGGTGGTTGCAAAGTTAGGATCGTTTCCTAACGCCGCCGCCAGCTCGTTCAGGGTATCAAGCGCCGCAGGTGATGAGCCAACAAGCGCAGCCAGAGCTGATTTTACGAAAGCAGTAGTGGCAATTTGCGTATTGTTGACAGTCTGCGCAGCCGTGGGGGCTGTCGGCGTTCCGGTCAGGACCGGGCTTGCCAGTGGGGCTTTGAGTGCAAGCGCGTTATTAATGGTGGTGCTGAAATTAGGATCGTTGTTGATAGCCGCAGCAATTTCTTTCAGCGTGTCCAGTGTCGCCGGGGCGCCATTCACCAGGGCGATCAGAGCCGCCTGCACAAACGCAGTTGTGGCAAGCTGAGTGGTATTGTTACCTTCAGCTGCAGTCGGTGCTTTTGGGGTGCCGGTAAACGTCGGGCTGGCTTTTGGCGCATATTGCGTATGTGGATCAGCTACTGCAAGATGCGCCGCCATCAGCTCATCTACATACACCTTTAGTTCCAGCACCTTGTCATCCACATATTTTCGGGTAGCCAGCACTACGGACGGATCAATTTTCAGCGTAATGTTATCGGTGCTGCTGGTAATCAGTACCATGCGCACTGTCTGCGTGCGGCCGCTTCCCTCTGCCAGCTGCGGCTTATAGCTCTCCGGGCAGTTCCCCACGGCGATCAGCGCGCCCGTTTCATCAAACAGCCCAACCTCACGAATCCACCAACCGCCCTCCGTTTCAGGAATCACCTGCTCAGCAATAATCTGGCTGCTGTTCTGCGGATCGATATACAGCATATTCAATGCCGCACGGCGCTTTTCAGCAACCAGCGCTGTCTGCTGCGCGCTGGGCGTTGGCAACACGCCGCCACCGTCGCCCACCGCCATCTGGGTAATTTTCAACGGGACACCGAGCGCGGCGGCGCTTGCCAGTTTCGCCGCGCCGATATCCGTCAGCAGGGTATAAAATTTTGCGCTCATGGATTCACTCTCATTGTGTCAATAACATGGACCGCTCCGCCCTCATAAGCGGTGCCGCTTGAAATAATGGTTTCGTTGATATACGGGTAAATCGTGATTTCTTCGCCGGTATAAGTGGCAGCCCCAACAAAATATGGCCCGCTCGTCTGCAGGTTTATGGACATGCCGATCAGATGCCGACTGCAGGGTTTGGCATCACCAATCAGGCGCTCCAACTCCAGATAGGTTTCCTCTGTTATGCCCTGGTCCTGCACCCCAATATCCAGGCGAAACGTGCCCGGCGCCTCGCCGGTCTGCCACCATTCAATGATGCGGATCAGAAAACCAAACGGCTCCACCACGCGCCGCACGGCGCTGGTTGTCCCCTTATGCTGATGGATATAGAAAGCATCCTGCACCACACGGCGCTTGACGCTCTCCGTCCAGCTTTCGTCCCAGCGGTCAACGGAAAACGCCCACGCCAGATATGGCAGAAAGCTGACCGGACAGGTTGCCGGGTTCCATAAATCGCGCAGCGGCACCTGCAGATCGGAAATGCCGCTGCAGGTCTGCGCTAACCGTCGCTCAAGCGGCGATGAACCGGGCGGCAGCAGGCTATTCATCCGTGCCCCCGTTGGTTACGCTCCATTCCGTACAGGATGCCGCCTGCGTCTTATCCAGCACCACATCATCCAACGGGGAGGCCAGCTCCACCCGCTGGACGCCCTCTACATGCAACGCGGCATAAATCGCGCTGCGACGGATATCACGGCCCAGCCGCGTCTGGCTGGCGATGTACTTCTGCAGGCTGGCTTTTGCTGCCGCCATCACCGGCTCAGCTTCCGGCCCCGGATAAAGAAAGATCGTTGCATCTACGCTATACGGGATTATTTCGGCGCTGCGCACCGTCAGGCGGTCTGCTACCGGGCGCACGTTCTCGCTGTTAAGCGCCTGCTCTACCACCGCCAGCAGATCAGCCCCTGCCATACCGTCACCCTCACGACTCAGCACGGTAAGCACCACCTCCGCCGGTGCCGGACTGGTTGCGCTGGCGTCTGCCACGCGCCCGTCCGCGCTTTTAGCGTGAAACTCATAGGCCGCCGTCGGTCCCGCAACGGACAATCCCTCAAACGCAGCCGGAACACGCAGGCGCAGCGCATCATCGCTTTCCATGACGGCAGCAACCGGCGGCACCGCGTCGTTGTCGGCAGGCGTTACAGTCAGGCGTTTCACGTTGTAGTTGGCTGCCAGCTGATCGAGATCGCCGCCGATGGCATACGCCACCATGACCGCCTGCGCGGCCTCATTAATACGCTGGCGCAAAAGGATTTCACGGTAGGTGCTTTCCTGCAGCAGCTTGGTGACGGGTTCAGATTCCAGCGCCAGCGTGCGCCGCACCGCGTCCTGCTCATCCGCCGGATAAAGGGCCACAAATGCGGCCTTGCGCTCAGCCAGCAGCGTCTCAAAATCCGGCACGTCCACTATCTGCGGCGCGGGCAGCTGGGAAAGGTCAATCACTGCCATTGTCTGCTCCTGTAGATACCGAAAGGGAAACCGGTGCGCCGTTGTTGCGCTGCCCGGTAAGCTCAACCACCATGGAGCCGTCAAAATTGCTGCTGATGGTGATGGAATCCAGCGTAAGTCGTGGCTCCCAGCGACTCAGCGCCACATAGACCGCAGACATGACCTGCAGGCGCAACGCCGGGTTCTGCGGCTGGTCAATCAGGGCGGACAGCAGGGAACCGTATTCCCGACGGGCAATCCGGCTACCCTGTGGGGTCAGCAGAATATCCCGCACTGACTGGCGCAGATGGTCAGTATCAGTAATGGCCTTGCCGTTGTCCTGGCTCATGCCGATATACAGCGTCATACCGGTCCTCCTGACGTATCGCCGCCGGACTTAACGCCAGTGTGACCGTGTTTATCCACCACGATCCCGTTGGAACTCATCGCGCCGCCGCCCTGGGTGACGACGCCATTGACCACCATCTCGCTGTTAATGCGCGTGGTGTCAGCCTCCACCACAAACTCACCGGTTTTGAGAGTGATATTGTCCGCCGCCTCGATCACCATGGATTTGATACCCCGGACATGCCACCGCCCGGTGGCTGGTTCATACTCAAACCAGCCCCCGTCAGGGTACTCCGTCACGCAACCGTCCACGGAATCCGATGGCGGCGCAAACTGATTGGAGTAGATGGCTGGCAGCACAAAAGCGGTTTCCAGATTGCCGCCCATACTCAGCAGCACCACCTGCTCATCTGGCGACGGACACCACCATGTACGGGCACCACCGGCACGCAGCGTCAGCCAGTTAATCCAGTTGGTTTCAAGCTCGCCCACTCTCACCCGGCACAGCCAGTTTTCCCGGTCCACTTCAGTCACGGTGCCGGTGCGGATCAGGTTGGTGATAAGGCGCATGATTTCGGTCAGTTGTGCATTCATAACGAAAGGTTGCCATCAGAGGGAAAAGGGAGGCAGCGCGGACGCTTGTGCCAGCGGTGGTACAAAGATCACCCCGCCAGCCAGCGCAGCAGAGTGTCACGGGTGACGGTTTCAACCTCATCATTCACACCCAGCAGTCGGCGCTCTGCGTAGCGGACCTCCGGGCCTTTTCGGCTGACGCGATCCCGCAGGCCGTAATGGTGAACACGGGCAATGCGCTGCACCTTGCCATCAAACTGCACGCAGGCGGAGTCCGCACTGGCGGTAGTTTTCAGGTATTTTGTGGTGCGAAGCTTTGCAAACATCTGGCGTTTGATGCGTCCCTTCTTGCTGCGGGCAGTCACCCGGCGCGGCTCATAGCCGCTGCCGTCAGGATTACGCTGCAGCCTGATGTTCTGCTGCTGCGTCCGGCGCAGCTGTTGCGCCAGTTGCCGCATCATACGGCTGCGCGCGGCAGGTTCCAGATTCGCCAGCAGCGCCGTCAGCCAGTCATCCACCCTCTGCAGTTCATCCACCTTTCACCGTCCACATTTCTTCTGGTTCGTCCGGCTCCGGCACCGCTTCAACGCTTGACACGCTGCCGTCAGTGCTGACCAGCACGCGCTCCGTCAGCTGCAGGTTCAGGCTGATATCACACACATCGTTGCGCAGAATATCCACTTCAAAGGTGAACAGTTTTTCGCGCAACTCCGGGTTATTGATAGCATCCGGCTGGTTGTCACTTAGCCACAGCAGCACAGGAGCCATCAGCAGATTCTGGTCGCCGCTGAAATCCTCGATCACCACGTTCAGGGTGTAGCGGTACTCCCATGACATGGAGCTGGCACCGGTTGCCACCAGTGAGCCGTTATCAACGAAAAGGTGCAGCTTGTCCGGGTTGTCCCGGACATAGGCAACCGCTTTATTCAGAGCGCTGCGTAAGGACTGCGGTTTGTTCACTGTCTCGCTCCTGACACGCAATAATCGTGTCCACTTTGTCAGCACAGACCGCCCAGGCGGCCTCGGTTTCATCCAGCACCGCATTCAGATCGCCGTTACTGCGCGGCGCTGACCTTTCCAGGCGGCACTGCGTCACTCTGGGACAGCCACTCACGGTAAGCTGCACCTCCGGCGAGGGCCGGACGCTCCCGCAGCCGGATAATGTCAGCAGGCAAAGGAGTATCAGCCCAGCGGCGCAAATCCTCGTTTTCACGTTTCAGTTCCTCGATCCGGTGCTGGCGGCTGCGCAGTAGTGCGGTGGTCTGTTCCGCTGCCGCATAAAGCCGCGTCTGCTCCCGGCTGTTGGTTTCAGTCAGAATGGACAGGCCGATCAGTTGGCTGTTTTTCTTCGTCAGCTCCTGCGTTTTGCTTTTCAGCGCCGCGCCCTGCGTCTCGATGGAGTGGCTGGCATTGTTAAGCCGCCACGACTGCCAGCCCAGCGCCGCAAGTGCCAGCGCCAGCACTACCGCCAGCGCACGCATCAGGCCGCCATCGGCTCATGAAGCTGCGCGCGGGCAATCTGATACAGAACCAGCGTCAGCAGGTAAAACACCAGGGTGATCACCCATCCCGAAAACGCCAGGCACAGAACAATAAGCAGCCTGATTATCCATGTACGCACGGGTTTTACAGGGTACGCCCTGAATTTCAGCAATGCCGCCCTGACCTCATCGCGCGCCCGATCTCCGGCGAACCACCCGACAGCACACAGCGCAGCAAGCAGCCAGGCGAGGAAGCATGACACCCAGACAGACGCACCAACCAGAACCGGCGCACCGCTGCGCGGATACAGCAGGCTGATAACCAACAGCGCAGCCCATGCCAGCTGGAAAAAAACGCTCATGACTTTCTTTTTCATTCCGTTATGCTCCTTTTAAGCACCAGGCCATTTCCCGCGCGCGGCGGTTGTCCAGCCCCTGATTAAAAACACCTTTGACATATACCCAGCGCGGCAGCTGATGGCAGGCATCCGCCCAGCGCCGCTGGTTCAGCAACTTAACCAGCGTGGAGCTGCAGGCGTTGCCGGTGCCCACGTTGAAAGCAAACGACACCACCGCGTCATAGACCTTTTGCGGCATCGGCTGCACCACACATTTATCCAGCGCCCTCTCTACGCGCAGCACATTGGTGATAAGTCCCTGCGCCGCCTTCCGCTCAGTGATGGTTTTGCCCGGCACCACACCAGATGTATTGCCGATCCCGTCGGTCCATACGCCCGCGCTGCACTGATAAGGCTGCAGGCGGCATCCCTCGTAATCGGCGATCAGTTTCAGCCCCTCAACGGAGGTATGAAGCGACTGGAAACCGGGCAGCGTGGCGGCGATAGCCAGCACCGCCCCGACAAGGCAGCGCTTAACGATTGAAGGATTCATATTCCCCCCGCGAAATTTTGCCGCCACGTAACAATTTGAAAGACTGGTGTTTGTAGTACCAGTTGATAGCCAGCATCAGCACACCAATCAGTACGCCGCCAACCGTTGACGCATCCTTGAGCGACAGATCGCCCAGCCATGCCAGCAGCACGGCGATGCAGTAAGTGATAAAGGCGCTGATTCGTTCAAGCGTCATAATTCAGTCCCATAGCTGGACGGTCTGCGCCGTGGTTGACGCCGTAATGTCCGGCAGCTCCACCTGCAGCCCGTGCGGTAAAAATGGGCCGTACTCAGCCAGCCCCGGATTTGCCTGCAGAACCTGCTCAGTGACACCCTGCGTGCGCCCGTAATGACGCCAGCAAAGCGCGTCCACCGTGTCATACTGATGCGCACGCACTTTCATCAGATAAGCTCCACCGTACAGTGCGGCGCATCCTGCACCCGGCTGATAGCCCAGCGGGCATCACGCCACAGATCGCCGCTGGCCTCCGCCAGCTCATCCCCTCGCTTCACGCCTGAAGCCGTGGCGTCATAGTCCTGATAACGCTCATTGAGCACCGCGCGCGCCCAGCAAAAAACAGCGTTGTGGTAGTGCTGGATACGCTCGCTTTTGCCGTCCAGCATTTCTGCGGGAACGTCTGCAAGTGTCTGCCAGCCAAGCATCTGCTGACGCTTGCGGAAGTCGTACAGCTCAGCGTTAACCTCAGAGATCGCCGTCAGCACGACCTGCTTTAAACGCGGCTGCGTCACCGTGCCATCAGTACGCATCACACTGCGAAATTCCGACAGGTCCACATCAGGCCAGAACGGTGTATTTCTGATGACCTCCGCCTGTTCCGGTGCCTGTTCGGGCGCAACAAACTTCATGCGGCTTTCTCCTGAATAAGTGGGCGGTGGACGGGATTTTGATGTGGCAGTGCCTTTCGCCACCCCGTGCCGCCCGTGCGCGGGGCACGTTCTTTAGCGGCTGTCATTGCGCAGTCTGCGCTCCAGCTGCTGCTTTTCTTTTTTCACGCCACAGCTGGGATCGAGCTGCAGCGCATGGGTAAGGTGATTCAGAGCAGATGCCGGGTTGCTTTCGCTCAGTACAGCGCCGATGGCTTTATGCAGACGTGCCCGCGACTGGTCCGGCATATCCAGATCGGCTGTCAGGTCCAGCGTCTGCAAAAGCAGATCGGCATCAAAACCAGCAGCGGCAAGCAGGGCGCTTTGCGCCGCGTCTGCCATTTCTTCTGCCAGCACGGTCTGCACGTTACGGTTGCCCAGCGGCATCACCCAGCCATGGCGCAGCGCATGACGCCCGATTTCCAGCGCACCGGCATAATCACCGGCGTCGATACGCCACAGCATCACGTACATCAGCACGTCATCCTGCTGCGCACCTCCGGCAGCCAGCACGCCCTCCGCCCAGGCGGAATATTTCGGCAGCAGCTCCACCTTGATTTCCGCCTTTTTCACCGTGGACTGGACGCCCTTGAGGCGGCGGCGGTCTTCTGCCAGCTGCAGCAGCATCAGGTCATAGCCCGACGCATGGCGAACACTGCCGCCCTCACGGGCGGCCTGTTCGGCCTGAATGCGCAGGCGGTGCTGCCGTGCGGGACTCAGGCTCATGTGTTATTCCCCACCTTCCGGTGCGGCAGGCGCGCTGAAATCACCGATTTCAATGTTTTCAACCAGCGCCGCACAGCGGTAGTCCTCGACCACATACGCCTCGTTGACGGATTCAAAGTTTTCAATCCGGTCACGTTTCGGGTTGTCGATAACAGAACGGCGTCGGGTATCTTCCTGCCAGTAGATGGACAGGTTATCCAGACGGGTGATCAGCAGGGCATTTGCCGGGAAATAAGGCGCGCGCACAGCCTGCAGGCCGCCCATACGTTTCTGGCTGATGATCAGATCGGCGGCGATTTTCTCGCTGTTGTCCTGCTCTTTGTTGACCAGCGGGAAATACTTGTCAGACAGCAGTTCACGTCCGCAGACGACAACCAGATCGTCATCATCCTGATAAACCGCGTCGATCAGCTCGTTGACGGCATCCATCACCACGGCGTCCAGGTTGGCATAGTCGCCGCCCTTGCCCACCTTGACCGCGCCTGCAGTCGTTGCACCGTCTTTCGTGGTGCTGCCCATGACGTGATCCGGCGCGTCTTCGCGGATTTTCTGCAGCCAGCCTTTATTGACGTCCTGCAGCAGCGGGTTTTCAGCACGGTTGGAGGTTTTGGCACGCTTCACGCCGTTAAAGCCGATCATGATGCGGTCCAGCGCCTGGCGCTTGACGATGGCGTTGCGGATACGCACCTGGAAGTCCTGGAATTTCGCCCACAGGTCCAGTTTTGCGTAGGTCAGCACCGTATCAAAGTTGGTCTGCTCGCATTTGTATTCCACGTCTTCCATCAGCGTCGGATCGGTAGGCTCGCGCTCTTTGGTGGTGGTATCGGTGGTTCCGGCAATGGTGCTGCCAACGCCCAGCCCCAGCAACTGCCCGGACTGCTCAGTGACCGGCGTGATGTTAATCAGCGTCAGGAAAGCGGCGGACTGCTGGATCTGGTCTTCAAGCGTCTGCTGCACGGACGGCTCCACGGTGAACTTGCTGGAGAGTTCTTCAATCTCCACACCGTTCAGGCGCGCCAGCTGCTGCAGATAAGCGTTAAAGGCAAAGCGGGTTTTCTTTTTCATCGGGTTTTATGCTCCATCAGCAATTGGTCAGGGTGCCTGCCGGTGCGTCACCGCCCGGCGCGCGCTGGCGGTAGTCTTTACGGCTGTCTTCGCTGCTCAGCTTTTTCTCAAGCCCGGCAAAGGCGGCCTGCAGCTCCTGCAGGGAGGACTCCAGCTCAGAAAGGCGCTTGTCCTGTTCTGACAGTGATTTATCAGTGCGTTCGCTCAGGTTCTGCTGCTCGGTGGCGACCAGTTCCACGGCTTTATGCACATCGGAGAAGCGCGCCTCATCGGTCTGCTCTTTTTTGGTGAACAGCGCGGTGACGCGGGCAAAGAGGGACGGCTTTTCATCCTGGGCTTCTTCCAGTTCAATCAGCGTTTCAACCGCTTCCGAAAACAGGTTTTCAGGGTTCTGCTTACGGTTCGCCAGCGGGTTATGCGCGGCGCTGGCGCTGAATGCCAGCATTTCTGTGCCAAGGCTCGCCGGATCGTCCGTCGCCCCCAGCCCCACAAGGTAGGCTTTGCCGGTGTCGGCAAACTTCGTGCTGACCTCCATGGAGGTGAAAAGCTTCTGGCCCTTTTTCACTAGTTCCACCAGGGCGTCCGTGGGTTCGATATCGGCATAAAGTGCCATCTTGCCCGCCAGCGGCCCGTCCTTGATTTCTTCTGCAACCAGCCCCGTCACCCTGCCGTAGCGGTTAAAGGTGCTGTCCGGCAGATAAGACTTGATGTGCTCAAGGTTAATCAGCGCGGTATAGACCGTCGGGTTGTAGCTGGCAGCCATCTGTACCAGCCATTCACGCTGGATTTCGCGCCCGTCAGTGGTGGCACCTTCCACCCCAATACGGAAACGCTTTGCTTTCACTGTCATGAGCCGTGCTCCGTTAGAAATAACTTACTGGAGCCTTATGTTTGCGGTGATGGGGGGAGTGAAACAACGCGCGGCACTTGTATGGTAAACCACACAAACCGCAGCCGGGGAAAGCCGTCAGGCAAGGCCGTATGTTTGGGCCATGAACACGACACTGACCCCCGCAGACCTCGATCCCCGTCGGCAGGCCATGCTGCTGTACTTTCAGGGATACCGCGTAGCCCGCATTGCTGAAATGCTGGGCGAGAAAGTTGCAACCGTTCACAGCTGGAAGAAGCGCGACAAATGGGGCGACTATGGGCCGCTGGATCAGATGCAGCTCACCACCGCCGCACGTTACTGCCAGCTCATCATGAAGGAGCAGAAGGAAGGGAAAGACTTCAAGGAAATTGACCTGCTGGCGCGCCAGTCAGAGCGCCACGCCCGGATCGGTAAATTTAACGATGGCGGGAACGAAGCTGACTTAAACCCGAACGTCGCCAACCGTAATAAAGGCCCGCGCAGGCAGCCAGAAAAGAACGTTTTTACCGATGAACAGACCGAAAAGCTGGAGGAAATCTTCCGCAACGGCATGTTTGAATATCAGCGCCACTGGTGGCAGGCAGGCGTAAAACACCGCATTCGCAACCTGCTTAAATCACGCCAGATCGGGGCAACATACTTTTTTGCTCGCGAAGCGCTGATTGACGCCATCACCACGGGGCGCAACCAAATTTTTCTCTCAGCCAGTAAGGCGCAGGCGCACGTTTTTAAGCAGTACATCATCGACTTTGCAAAAGAGGTGGATGTTGAGCTGAAAGGCGACCCGATGACGCTCAGCAACGGCGCGTGCCTGTACTTCCTCGGCACCAACGCCCGCACAGCGCAGAGCTACCACGGCAACCTGTACCTTGATGAATATTTCTGGATACCGAAATTCCAGGAGCTGCGCAAGGTTGCCTCCGGCATGGCCATTCACAAGAAATGGCGACAAACCTACTTCTCCACGCCGTCCAGCCTGACCCACAGCGCCTATCCGTTCTGGTCCGGCACGCTGTTCAACCGGGGCCGCGCCAAAGCGGACAAGGTGGATATTGACCTGACCCACAGCAACCTTGCGCGCGGCGTGCTCTGTCCGGACGGACAGTATCGCCAGATCGTCACCGTGGAGGATGCGGTGCGCGGTGGCTGTAATCTGTTCGACCTTGACCAGCTGCGCATGGAGTACAGCCCGGACGAATACCAGAACCTGCTGATGTGCGAATTTATTGACGATCTGGCGTCAGTATTCCCTCTCAGCGAGCTGCAGGCGTGCATGGTGGACAGCTGGGAAGTGTGGGCAGATTTTCAGGCGCTGGCGCTGCGCCCGTTTGGCTGGCGCGAAGTCTGGATCGGATACGACCCGGCGAAAGGCACGCAGAACGGTGACAGCGCCGGGTGCGTGGTGGTGGCACCGCCAACCGTACCGGGCGGCAAGTTCCGCATTCTTGAGCGGCACCAGTGGCGCGGGATGGACTTCCGCGCCCAGGCTGACGCTATCAAAAAGCTGACGCAGCAGTACAACGTGACCTATATCGGTATCGACTCGACCGGCGTCGGTCACGGTGTCTACGAGAACGTGAAAGCGTTCTTTCCTGCCGTGCGGGAGTTTGTCTACAACCCCAACGTCAAAAACGCCCTTGTGCTCAAGGCATACGACATTATCAGCCACCGCCGTCTGGAGTTTGACGCAGGACACACCGACATTGCGCAATCCTTTATGGCTATCCGCCGCGCCACTACCGCCAGCGGAAACCGTCCCACTTACGAAGCCAGCCGCAGCGAAGAAGCCAGCCACGCCGATTTGGCCTGGGCAACGATGCACGCACTGTTTAACGAACCGTTGCAGGGCGAAGCCGCCAATACCAGCAACATTGTGGAGATTTTCTGATGCACTCAACCCCAACTAACCTCATGACCACCGCCAGCCTGCCTGTAGATCGCCCTTTCTTTGCTTACCAGCATGAATGGAACAGCGGCGCACGCAGCAGAAACCGTGTGCTTACAAAAATGCGTCAGGCTGGCGCGGATTTCTTTTTCGCCTACGAAGCACTGAACGATGCACTGCATACCGGACGCAACCAGATTTTTCTGGGCTGCACCCCGGCATCTGCCCTTACCGTCAAAACTTATATGTCAGCTTTTTTAAGTGAGGCCGCAGCCTGGACACACCTTGGGAAAATAAAATCAGGTAAAGCGCATCTGGAACTACCAAACGGTGCGGTCATTTATTTTATCGGGCCGGAAAGCCTCGCCGCCGCGCTCCATGGAAACGTCTACGTGTCAGAGTATGCCTGGGCGGACTCCCCGAAAAATATGATTGCGCTCGCCAAAAGCCTGTCCATGCACGCGCGCTATCACGCTACCTACTACACCACCCCAAGCCCCAGCCCGGAAGCATGGCGGGAATACAAGAAGCTGATTTCCCGCAACAGCACAACCAGCATGACCTTTACCGCTGATGACGCTGCAGCATCCGGGGCAACGCTCGCAACCGGAGCCGCGCTCTTTGATGATGAATGGCTGAATGACATGAAAAAAGAATTATCAGCAGAGGACTGGAAAATGCTGTTTATGTGCGAATGGCCTCAGGCTGACAAGGAGCAGGCGGCATGAGCAAACGTAAAAACAAGAATAACCGCGCAGCGGTAGATCACAACGCACAATCAGGCGGCGCTGCAGCGGAGGCGTTCAGCTTTGGCGACCCGGTGCCGGTGTTAGACCGACGCGAATTGCTGGACTACGTGGAATGCGTGCAGATGGACCGCTGGTATGAGCCGCCGGTGAGCTTTGACGGACTGGCGCGAACCTATCGCGCCGCCGTGCATCACAGCTCACCGATTGCCGTTAAGCGTGACATTCTCAGCAGTACCTACATCCCGCACCGCCTGCTCAGCCAGCAGGCTTTTGCCCGTTTCGTCCAGGATTATCTGGTGTTCGGTAACGCCTATCTGGAAAAGCGCACCAACCGGCTCGGCGGCGTTCTCTCACTGGAGCCAGCGCTGGCGAAGTACACACGGCGAGGCGTGGACCTCGACACCTACTGGTTTGTGCAGTATGGCCTGACCACGCAGCCCTATGAATTTACGCAGGGCAATATCTTTCATCTGCTGGAGCCGGATATTAACCAGGAGATTTACGGGCTGCCCGGCTATCTCTCCGCCATCCCGTCAACCCTGCTCAACGAGTCCGCAACGCTGTTCCGCCGGAAGTATTACATCAACGGCAGCCATGCAGGCTTCATCATGTACATGACCGACGCAGCACAGAACCAGGAGGACGTGAACAATATCCGCCAGGCAATGAAAAGCGCCAAAGGGCCGGGCAACTTCCGCAACCTGTTTATGTATTCGCCCAACGGCAAAAAGGACGGCATCCAGATCATCCCGTTATCAGAGGTTGCGGCGAAAGATGAGTTTCTGAACATCAAGAACGTGAGCCGCGATGACATGATGGCAGCGCACCGCGTACCGCCGCAGATGATGGGCATTATTCCCAACAATACCGGCGGCTTTGGTGATGTGGAAAAGGCCAGCCGCGTCTTTGTCCGCAACGAGCTGATGCCGCTGCAGAAGCGACTGCAGGAGCTTAACGACTGGCTTGGAGAAGAAGTGATCCGCTTTGAGCCGTACACGCTGGGACTGACAGAAGACAAGCGCAACGACTGACCCACCGCACCACGACAACAAGACCGCCCCTCACAGCGCCCCAGCAGCATTCTGCGGGGCGCTTCTTTTTTGCTGCTGCTCCCTCACCCTCACCAATTGAAGCCGCCAGCGTGCCGGAGATTGCGCCGGATTTTCACCATTTCACCCCGTTGCGCGCGCTCGTATCCCCGCCACGCCTGCCCGCTTTATGTAGTGGTTTTCATGCACCTGCATGATCTACGCAAAAGCCCGCCAGAACTGGCGGGCCTTAACACAAAAGATCCTCAAACGATCATGCGATCTCATGCAGCATAGACATGCGCGTTTATGCAGAATGTGCAAAATCGTAACATACTCAGCAAGCGTGAAACCTAGAACGTGACAGCCTTGTCAAAGCCAGAAATAATTGTATAGGAAATAGACGAGTTATCAGCCTTGTTCACTTTGAACTTGGCTCCTTTGTAAGCGATAACATCACTTCCCTTCGAATCTACAGAAAAATCTGTTGTAAACGCTGCACGAGCCATATCGTTTGCAAACTCACGATAGGTAAACTTCATTACACCGCCTGCATTTCCATTGTATTCGATAGTCTTAACCAATGAGTTACTCACTCGACACAGCCCATCAGGAACACGCTTGATAGAAATTTCTGAGGCTGTATAAGAAGTGCCGTTTGGTGGTGATATCTCATTTTTTGCAGCATCGTAACTTACATAATCAACATAGGTGCCGATTTGTCCATAGATATTTTTTAGCGCAACAGCTTGAGAATTATGATGATTGCGGTAAATTCCATTCCCTTCGCTGCAATATGTACCTGCAGAGATAGAAGATAGCGCACCATTAGCCGCACCAAGCTCTAGTACGTCCGTTTTATATCCAGTAGCAGATGTTATGATGGGGTCGCCCATGTAGGCTGTAGCACTTTGCCCAATAGCAGGCTTCACCACTTCAATAGCTGTGATATTTCGGTTAGAAGCATGAGGCACGCAACCAGTTAGGATTACAGCAAGAGATATAGGTAACGCAATATGGTTAATTTTCATTTTTAGCCTATTATTCTTTTCTTGACAAAAAACGAGGTGATATCTGATTGACATCACCTCTCACTCATATGTAACCCTTTTTAAGTATTAAAAACAAGCATCTATTGACAAAATCAATGCAGCCAGCTGTCGTCTTCCCACACCTTCTGCATAATTTTCATCACTTGTTTTCTTTCTTCATCCAGTTGCAGTCCGGTCAGTTCCACACAGTTAGAGCTACCTTTACGGATACGAATTACCGTTTTGGGATATAGGGGGCGCAGATTGCGGTAAAGCTCGGATTCAAGGGCGTCCAGGGTAGACTGGCTAATCTTCTGCTCTTTATCGATCATTATTTCAATGCGCATAAAAGTCACCTCAGCTGATGACATCCATTGAGCGGTTGTATTCGTGGCTTCTGATTTTTGCCATGAGTTCATCTGTCAGTTCAGAAACCCACTGCAAAGCCAGCCCCTTCTCTTCATCACTACACTCACTAGCCGCTACAAGCTTAAGAAAAAAATCAATGCGCTGGAGCTTCAAAGACTCCAAAAAATAGTCCTGCATCTTTCCTCCTATAACACCAAAGCAATACTGTATACATAACCACTGTTTATATTCACAGTATATAATAATCTTACTGATGTAAAACGTTTTTTTACGTTCATCAGCCTGATATGCCTGGTATTATTAAGAGCACGAATTGTTAACCCGCGTAATTAATACAGATCCCGCCACTTATCATCTTCCTGCAAACGCTGGTTCCGATAGAAGATACGCAGGCCTGCTCCTGACGGAATACTGCCGCCGCTAAGGAGTAAATCGACCTCTTTCTCGCTACCATCAAATCCTCTGGACTTCAGCTCATAGACGAGCTGCTGTCGCTGATGGTCTGTAATTCGCTGTTTGTAGTCTTTACGCCGTTTCGGTTTAACCAGGCGTAACCTTGCTGCCAGTTCCCGGCACTCTTTTTTGCTCATACTGTGCAGGTAATCGTGCAACTCCTTGTCATCCATGCGGGTGATATCCGTTCTGGTATCCCCATCAGCTGATTTGTCTTTCCCTTGTTGGTTCAAATTTTCAGCAAGGGGACAGTTATTGCCACGAGTCCAAGGGGCGCTAGCGCCCTGGTCGGCTGTCGCCTCCTGAAGGTCAACGGCTTTACGAACCATTTTCCACTTCACCGCATGAGTGCAGATCCGGCCCTCAATAATCGGGGACCAGATGCCATAAATACGAACACCATGATCACCGTAGGCGCTCGGCTCCTCGTTAAGCTCGTAGGCAGTCCTGACAAGGTGATGTTTACGGGGAACCAGGACACCGCCCTGCTTCATGATGTAGGTGGCAAAACAGCCAGCATCAGCTGCGGCCAGCACAGCATCCAGTCGCGGGTTTTCCAGTACCGGCGCGCCTGCCTTCTGGTCACCCTGCACCCTGGCAGTCTGTCCGGCCAGAAGGCGCAGCTCGCGGTACGCCTGGCGGCCAGGGATACCAAAGAAGCGGAATTGCTGGACACGGTGCAGCGAAGCCCAGGCGTTTACGTTCTCAGCGTTATCGCGCAGTGATCTGCCCGTTTCTTTACTGATTTCCTGCGCCAGTCCACGCCCGTCGATATTTTTACTGATGTATTTGGCGATATAGCTGGTCGGGGTGCCCTTGCGCGGGTTGATAAGCTCAGACTTGAAACGCGGCCCAGTATTGGCGCCCAGCTCCTCCCGATCCTCACGAATGGCGAATTTACGCAGCAGCGCGGTGATGGATTTGCGATCTTTTTTGCGCATGAAGCACAGCAGGTGCCAGTGCACGGTGCCGTCATGGTGTGGTTCAGCAACGCGGACGCCATACCAGCGCAGCCCGGCTTTGTGCATCGCCTTACGGAAGGCGGCGAACATATTCACTAGGTAATCACTGCTCTGACGGACCGTGGCACTGGTCCATTTCGGGTTTGGCCTGCCGTTGTTAAGCGTTGCGTGAAAGCGTGACGGGCAGGTGATGGTATAGAACACGGCGCATTCACCACGCATTTCTGCGATCAGCTCCAGCCCCTTAACGCAGGCCATCATTTCGTTGCGCCGGTGCGCCGGATTGCTGCTGCTGGCGTTTACCACTTCTTCCATATCCAGCGTGTCACCTTCGGCGTTAACCAGCTCATGCGAGCGGAAAAACTCCAGGGATTTGCGGCGCTGTTCGCGTTTGTGGATCACGGCCTCATAGCTGACATATGGGGAGGCCTTTTTGTTAACCAGGCAGACGGCGCGCAGCTGTTCTTCCCGCCATTCACAGCGCATCTGCCACAGCTTGCGATACCACCAGTCCGCGCAAAGCATACGGGCAAGCGAGCCCGGAATAAGCTCGTAGGGGACCGGGTTACGCCGGTGCTTTTTACGGCGCAGTTGCTCGAAAGCTGGCGGGATAACATCGAGGCGCATGGCCTCAGCGGCCACCCTTTCCCATGACCGGCGGATCTCTTCCGGCGTAACGTTTTCATCCGTAAACAGCTCACCGCAGGCAGCATCCAGACACATGCTCATGTGCGCCGCCACCAGGGTAGATAACCGCTTAACCTGCTCCTGGTTCATTTCGGGCAGGACCAGCAAGCACTCCAGCCCGTCATGGCTCGCCATGAAACGGAATGAAGCAGAAATCTGGCTGGTACGCACGCGCTCTAGGCGTTCAAGGCACGGCCTGATGGTTTCACGCAGATAGCGGGAATATGCCTTCGGTTTGCCCAGGCCCTCGAAATATTTAATCCGCTCAAGCAGCGGCTTACTGATATGCGCTGGCTGGGCGCTCACGTCAGCAACGATAACCAGATCGGGATTAAATTGCTGCTGTTCGCGGGCCATTTTGGCGCGGCTCATCAGCTGGTCCTGCTCCATTTCACGCTGAACAGGATCGCGGGATTCATTGTAGAAATAACGTTCCCAGACCTCATTACTCAGGGCCTCGCGGCGCAGCTGCTCCTGCTCGTTATCTGCAGCATAGAGAGAAATCAGGTTTGAAAGCGCAGTCTCCGGCGCTACTTCCGCCGGGTCCATGTAGGGATTTAGTGCTTTTCTCGGGCCGTTCCATGGGAAAGTCCCAGCGGCCACAGTCGGGCCGCCTTCGTCTTTTATTAATTCAGGCATCAGTGACTGGCTCCGAAGCTCACACCGCGCCTCGGGTGTAATGCTTCCCTTTCAGCTCAACGATTTCCTGGCATGTTACGCAGCACTGCACGCCCGGAATGGCACGGCGGCGCGCTGGAGGGATCGGAGCATCGCATTCGATGCAAAGCACACGGGAAGCGCCCGGCGCTCTGTTGCGGGCGGCGTGAATGTGGCGCTGCAGTTGTTCTTCAACGCGCTGCTGTACGAGGTCCATAGAGTCAGCCATTAGTGCAGCTCCCGAGATTCGTTTTCGTAGCGGGTTGCTTCGCGGCGCAGCAGTTCAGCCGCTTCAATACCGTTTAACCCTTTGTTGGTGATATGGGTTGCCAGCGCCTCAAGACGGATTGAAACTGCGAGCGCGCGGCCTTTGCGCTCCTCACGTTTGGCAATATCGATCACCGCCATAAGCGAATCGGTTTCGGCTACAAACATTTTTCGTAATTCTTTCTGCATTGTTCTCTCTCCTGAATTTTGGCAAAAGAATGCCCGGCGGGTTTACGCCATTAATTTCTGTTGTGGGTTAATTCGGCATGGTTAGCCGTTTGGGAAATAAGCTCACCACTGCACGAAAATGATTCATTGCTTTAACCAGTTCCCGCTTTTCGTCAGTAGTCAGATCACTAATATTGACGCCGTGACGTTCTGCCGGAATTTTTGCCATAAAGAATATGGCAGCCAGTGCGCGCTCATTTTGTTTATGGTTTATATCGCGACGGTCACGCATATCTTTAATGAACCTTTCAAGCTCTGGCTCAATATTCAGACCAAACACACTGGCCCTTAATTCAGCTATATGGTTCAGTCCTTCAAGCCGTTGACCCGGGCTTAGTGGAACAGTCGCAGAAGTACCTTCAATAGCCATGGTTTCACCTGTTTGGTAGTGGTCAGCCCTGCCAGTAGTTCTTCCTGAGAGCGGGACGGGTGCCAGCGCTTGCCATCTTTCCCGATAATCCAGCCATGTCCGCAGTGCATACCCTGGCTTTGTTTAACCAAAAGCGATGCGAATGAGGGTTCTTTATTAAGCATGAGCACCTCAGATCAGACCAAAAGACGCGCTGAGGCCCGTCACTGTATCAACAGCACTTGCCATTGCCGGGTTGTACTGCAGGCGCGCATGCATGGAAACAGCTGTAAGTGCCATTAAGCGAGTGACAGAATTGATGCTTTCGATAACCTGCCGACGTTCCGTTGTTGTCTGGTGTTCGCCAGAAACAGCGCTTGCTGCAACACGGCCAATCTCTGCTGTAGCATTCAACACGTAATGAGGCATTTTCTCGCTGGCAACTTCGTTCAGCGGCACGCATGGCAAGCAATGGATTTGCGCCAGAAACCCATCAACCAGCGTGGAGTCCTCGGTGATATCCGTCAGCAGCCAAATTTCCGGCGCCGTGAGTTGATGCGGTTGCTCCGGGTTCAGTTTGTTGCGCAGCGTCTGGACGTTCATGCCTGCGCGGTCGGCCAGCTTCGCCATATTGTGACGCAGTGCGAAAGCGCGGCATGCTTCATCAAAGTGTGGATGTTTGGAAATCTTATAATCAAACATGCGAACCTCTTGGAAAGTTCTCATAATTGAACTTACTGACCAACAACAACGCGGAAGTTGGAATGACCAAGGGACTCACGAACCTGATCGGTTTTGTACATCAAGTAACGAAGACATACGCGCCCCTTATTTTTCTCCTTTTTGACCATGTACTTAGCCAATTGGCCATGGTGGATTTTTTGATAAACAGAGCCGCGAGAAATGCCTTCCCATTCCGCGAACTCTGCAGGTGTAGCCATCTCTTTTGGTACACGAATTGAAATATCGGTGCTCATAGTGCAGTATCTCTCAGTTAAGGTTTGGTTTATGTCGTTTTATCTTGTTTTATGCGATTCAATACTTGAACAATCGAGATACTACGATCCAATATTTGATACGTCAATAGGATTAAGAAATGATACAGGTGAAAGCTGGCGAGAATACAGGGGGTAGAGAAGCTATCCATAGGTTAATGGCTGCCTATGATTTTAAGTCCAGGCAGCAGCTATGCGATCACCTAGGCGCATCTAAAAGCACTATGGCTAACAGATACTTAAGAGACAGTTTCCCTGCAGAATGGGTGATCCAATGTGCTCTCGAAACGGGCGTGTCTTTACTCTGGCTTACCACAGGTCAAGGTGAACCCGGAGCAAAAATTGATGATAAAAAAAGTATCAATTTCGTGAACTCTGGCAAGGTAAAACCTCTTTCTGAACTTGTATCGCCTGAGATCGACAAGGTTAATCTCATGGGAGGTTCGCTGGTCGAAGCCGGGAAGGCCATCATTGATAGCAGCCTACTTCCACCTGACTCACGCGAGCTGCTTCTAGTAAATACCGCTGGCGATTCATATTTAGTTGACCGTACCCAGGCACCACCAGTGAATGGGATGTGGTTGGTCGATATCGACGGGATAAAAAGCATTGTTAAGTTAACTCGTCTTCCGGGAAACAGATTAGTCGTGCATCAAGATGACTCTTCGTTTGAATGCAGCCTGGATGATATCGAGGTAGTTGGCCGCGCATTGAAAATCATTAAGAGTCTTTGATATGACGATCAGAAAGCAGCCGAATGGAAAATGGTTGTGTGAGTGCTACCCGAACGGGCGTGACGGCAAGCGCGTGCGTAAGCAATTTGCGACTAAAGGCGAGGCCGTAGCATTTGAAAACTTCACCATGGAGGAAGTAAACAAAAAGCCATGGCTGGGTGAAAAGGAAGATCGACGGCGTTTGTCAGAACTGATTGAGCAGTGGCACTCTCTTTATGGCCAGACCCTCGCAGACCCAAAACGCCTGATGGCGAAACTGAACATTATCTGCAATGGGCTGGGCGATCCGGTCGCCTCTGAGTTAACCGCCGGTGAATTTACGAAATATCGTGAAGCACGGTTGAAAGGTGAGGTGCGTAACGAAGAAGGCGCGTTAATGTCACCAGTAAAACCGCGTACGGTGAACCTTGAACAGCGTAACTTATCATCCGTTTTTGGTACCCTGAAAAAGCTGGGCCACTGGTCAGCTCCCAACCCACTAGCTGGGCTACCAACATTCAAAATCACAGAGGGTGAATTGGCGTTCCTGGCCTCGGACGAAATTAAACGCTTGCTTGATGCCTGCGCTGATTCTCAAAGCCCTAGTCTAATGATGATCGCAAAGATATGCCTGGCTACCGGCGCGCGCTGGAGTGAGGCTGAAAATCTTCAAGGCCATCAGTTATCAAAATACCGGATCACCTATACCAAAACCAAAGGCAAGAAAAACCGAACTGTACCGATATCTCAGGAGCTGTATGACGAACTTCCCAAAAACAGGGGGAGGCTATTCACGCCATGCAGAAAAGCTTTTGAGCGCGCAGTAAAGCGGGCTGGTATCGTTCTTCCTGAGGGACAATGTACTCATGTGCTGCGCCATACATTCGCCAGTCACTTCATGATGAATGGAGGAAACATACTGGTTCTTAAAGAAATTTTGGGGCATGCCGATATAAAGATGACAATGATTTATGCTCATTTTTCTCCGGACCATTTGGAAGATGCCGTCCTGAAAAATCCTTTAACTAGTTTAAGGTAATAACTCAATGGTTATCGAAACTAAAAACAAGAAAATATCAAAAATCGCCTTAAAAAAACTTTTCAACACAATATTAAAAAAATCTTCAATTCGTCCTCCGATAGAAGTCAGTAAAAATAATGACCTCATTACTGATTTTTCTACAAAATGTGAAAGATTTAAAGACTGCTTGAAAGAATACATCGATAACAATAATGATGATATCTTAGCCAGTAGAGTTAAGAGCAGATTAAAAGTTATTGAGTCCGTGCAAGAAGGCATCATAAATTGTTTAGAGTGCTATCTCTCCGGAGATATCAAGTCAGCCTATGATTCTTTTGAGGAAATGCTCGAGCCAGATTTTGTATCAAGGCATATTAAAAATATCTGCATACCCTTATCAGAGATATGTGGTAATGAAAAGCGTCTATTTAGAGTTAGGAAATCTGAACGTCCTTTATCAACAAGAAAAGATATCTTTCACATACCTTTCAATCAACGCCATCTGGTTAATGCACAACGCTACTCAGTTGCAGGTCTACCGTGCCTTTATTTAGGCACCTCATTATATATCTGTTGGCGCGAAATGGACAAACCCGATTTTGATAAGTTGTATATATCATCATTTACTACAAGTTCAGAGAGTGATGATTCGCTATTGTTAGATTTCAGCGCTGATTTCCTTTATAGAACAAAGCTATTCTTTACAACTAAAAAGGACTCTTCATCGGCAAAAGAGTTTTCCTCTGTTACCATGTTATCGTACCTCGCGTTATGGCCATTAATAATTGCTTGCAACTATTTAAAAAAATATAGCAACGCATCTTTCATTCAGGAATACATAATACCAAACTTACTTATGCAGTGGATAAGCAGGGATATTAACGATTACAATATAGTAGGAATTGCTTATCGTTCAACAAAACTCCCTGCAAATGCTGATAGTGAGAGAGGGGTCAATGTCGTTCTTCCTCCAAAAGTTCGTTACGAAGACATGAAGGTTAACGAATTCTGCCCAGAGCTATCCGCCTTATTTCACTGTACCCCACCAGTATCCTGGCAGGTTCTAAAAACTCTTGAATATGTACCATTGCGTCAATCCTTCTCTGATAGAGAGAGATTGAGTGATAGCCTCAGGAGTAAAAAGGACTGGGATGTAATGGGCAATCTTGATGACGAAATTTTGAGCATTTATAAATTATCAGACTTTTACAAGCTTGAAGTGTGTATGGATGAAATTCAAGTCTATGACGATATAAACGCATAAAGAATTGGCGACAATTTGGCGGCAGAGCATTAAAAATACATAAAACCCATAAACACAACATAACAATAAAACATTGTTTTTCAACGCAAATTATTGTTTTGCCTATGATATAAATGGTATGTAGAAATTTCGGACGCGGGTTCAACTCCCGCCAGCTCCACCAAATAATGATACGGATATGTCCGGTGAAGTACAGAAAGCCCGCACGGCACAAGCCCTGCGGGCTTTTTTGTATCTATCCCTTCTCGCCCAGCGCCCCCTCACACGCCAGCGCCAGCACCATCAGTGCCGCCTCATCCTCCTGCACCGATAACATCTCCATCCCCACCGGCAGACCGATACGGCTTACGCCACAGGGCAACGTAATGGCAGGCAGGCCGCTGATGGCGGCCAGTTCCGGCGCGCAGCCTGGCGGCATCTTCGCCATACTTTCTGGTAATCGTTGTACGGTGGGATACACAAATCCGTCGATGCGCTGCGCCTCCGCCACCTGGCAAAGGTTCTGCCGCAACAGGCGCTGAAAGCGACGCCCCGCCAGCCAGAGCGGGGTTTTCAGCGTGTTACTCGCCAGCATCTGACGTAGAAACGGCGCAAACTCCGGCAGGAAAGCGCCGGAGTCCACAATGCTCGTCAGTCCGGAGGGAGCGCCAGGCTGTTTGCTAAGCCAGTCGTCAATCGCCACGCGAAATTCATACAGACTGAGGCAGGTGGCCTGCCTCACCTCTTCAAGGAAAGGGAGTGAAACCTCCACCAGCGTCGCTCCGGCACGGCGCAACGTGTGCAGCGCCGACTGCCAGACCTCCAGCTGTACCTCATCCTCTCCCTGTAACGCGGTTACCACACCAAAGCGAACGCCTTTCAGCGAACGCACAGGAAGCGCAACCGGCGGCAGGCCATGGATCACCGCATGCAGCAAGGCGGCATCTTCAACGCTATGTACCATTGGCCCAACGGTATCTTTGCTGGGCGAGAGCGGCGCTACACCGTCCAGCTGTGAACGGCGAAAGGCAGGCCGTAGCCCCACCAGCCCGGTATAGCTACAGGGAATGCGGATAGAGCCGCCGGTATCGGTACCCAATGCGCCATCCGCCATTCCCGCCGCCACGGCCGCAGCGCATCCTCCGCTGGAACCTCCGGCGGTGAGTGTCGGGCAAAGTGAATTCGCCACATCGCCCCCCAGCGAGCTTCGCGAGCGCACATCGAACGCGAACTCGGACATATTGGCCCTGGCGAGAATAATCGCCCCCGCGCTGCGCAATCGCTGCACCACCCGTGCATCCGCTGTCGCGTTAAGTGAGGCCAGCGCCCGGCAGCCAAGAGTAATGGGCATCGGCGCGCAGGCAATATTATCTTTGACGATCAGCGGCACGCCGTGCAGGGTGCCGATCGGTTCTCCACGTCGCCGCTGCTGCTGATGCTGTTCCGCCTGAGACGTAGCGTCAGGGTTAACCCCGAGGATCGCGTTGAGCGCCCGGTGCTGCTGTATGACGTCGAGACGGTGGGCAATTTCCTCCGGACAGTCGTCTGGCGGTATCAGGCGCTTCATAGTCTCAGGCTCCCTAGTGATGAAAACCGGGCAGAAGGCTGCCCGGGATACGTTTTAGTCCCGCATGCCGGTAGTAATGGCATCAATGTCCTGCGGACGCAGACGAATTTCCGCCGCCCGTCGGTGCCCCTGCATCCCCTCGGTACGGCTCTGGCGGATCGCCGGTTCTGCGATTGCCGGGATACCCTGCTCGTCAATCCACTGATGGGTACAGATTTTGACGTACGCGCCAACCCACAGACCGCCGGTATAGCGTGCCGCCGCCATCGTCGGTAACGTGTGGTTGGTGCCGCAGCATTTATCAGAGAACACCACACTGGCGTTCTGACCAATAAACAGCGAGCCATAGTTGCGGATCTTCGCCGCCGTCGCGTGCGGATCGCGGGTATGCACCTGCAAATGCTCCGTCGCCATATGGTCAGCAAAAGCAATCAGCTGCGCTTCATCTTCGCAGAGCACAATCTCACCCTGCCGGCGCCACGCCTCCCCCGCCGTTGCCGCCGTTGGCAGGCTGGCGAGCTGACGCTCAACCTCCGCCAGGGTACGCTCAGCGATATCCCGGCTGGTTGTCGCCAGCCCGACGCGGGTATGAATATCGTGCTCTGCCTGTGCCAGCATATCGGCGGCCAGAATGCGCGGGTCGGCGCTGTCGTCCGCGATAGTGAAAATCTCGCTCGGCCCGGCGAGGGCATCAATGCCGACCCGACCAAAAACCTGGCGTTTCGCTTCATTAACGAAGGCGTTGCCTGGCCCAACGATTTTGTCCACCGACGGAATGCTCTCCGTTCCCCAGGCCATAGCCGCAATGGCCTGCGCGCCGCCAACTTTGAAAATGCGGTGCGCGCCTGCCAGATGGCAAACTGCAATCATCGCCGGATGGGCGCCCGGGGGCAGACAGGCGATAATCTGTTCACAACCCGCCACCGTCGCAGGAACAATCGACATCACGGGAGCGGAGAGAATCGGATACCGACCGCCCGGCACGTAGCAGCCCACCGTCTGCACCGGGATGATCCGGTGACCGAGATGCACGCCAGGCAGCGTCTCTACCTCCAGCGGCTGCATGGTCGCCAGCTGCGCCTGCGCAAAACGACGCACCTGATTAATCGCAAACTCACTGTCGCGGCGCGTCTGGGCATCCATCCCCTCCAGTGCTTCGGCGATCTCCTGCTCGCTCACCTCAAACTGCGCGGGCACGACCTTATCAAACTGCTGCGAAAAGGCTCTTAGCGCCGTATCGCCTTCGGTTTTCACGCGCTCAATAATGGCGCTGACCTTCTCCGTCAGGGAACGATCGGCCTGCGCATCCTGCCCCTGCGGGCGCTTAATCCAGCTCACCTTATTTAACATTTACGCGTCCTCCATCTGGCCGAGTTTGATTTGCGCCAGCAGCGCCAGATGGTCGTAAACCACCCACTCATCAACAATTTTTCCGTTGACGATGTGGTAGTGCGACATGCCCATCACAAACAGTCGTTCTCCGGTCGGCTTGCCCAGTTCGCCGTAACCCAGGTGATGCCCTTCGATGATCCAGCGAACGGCCACTTTGACGCCGCCTTCATCGCACGGGTTGGAACAAATATGCTGCGGCAGCCACGCGCCGTCAGGGATCATCCCCACCAGCGCCAGCGTCTGATGGGTTACCGCCGCGGTGCCGTACAGCTCTTTCATCAGCGGACCGTGCCACTGTACGTTAGGCGCATACACTTCTTTGATCTTGCCAAACATCCGGCGGTTGTAGATCTCATGCAGCCAACGCAGGCACTGCTCCTCAGTATCGGTGTGCGCAATGGAAACATCGCACTCCATCTCCGGCGGATATTGCCCCAGCATGCGGCCGTTTTCGCCGATGTCCATCACGCGGAAGCCTTTATCGAACTGCTCTTTTGCCATATTAAATGCGATTTGATCGGTGTTCAGGCCAAGCTGTTTCATTAACGACATGTTGTCGCTGACCACCCACTCCCGATAAATTTTATTCTCGTGGATCATGCAATCCGCCACGGTCCGGGTAACGAAGGTGCGGTTGGTCGGCTTGCCTAAATGGCTGTGCTGGGTATGCCGCCCGCTTCCCGTCACCAGGTGAGAGGTATAAAAACCGTCAACATCATTTCCGTTCCAGATAACCTGGGTTGCCATTCCGCGCCGTTCCGGGAAGGCAATTAAGCGTTGCAGCGTATCCTGTACCACCTGTTCACGGTTATAGAGTGTCCCCAGCGCGTTATACAGCACGCAGTTATGGGTATAGTGAGAATAAATTAAGCCGACATCGCGCTCATCCCATATTTTATGGGTGCAGCGAACGATATAATCGACAATATCGGTATAGCAGTCATCAAAGCCGCGTAATGATTGCACACGCGGTCTTTTTTCCGGTACCAGATCGACAAAATCACGACGCTCCACCTGTAATACAGGTTCCTCTTTCAGCGATTTCACGCTGCTTTTTTCGGGTACGGCTGGTGCTTTATTTGTTGCTTCGGTGGAAGACATATAAACTCCTGCTCTGTTTTCAGACAATAAGAACCCGCACCCGTAAGTGAGGGTGAATTAAACACGGTTAATATTTGCAGCCGGAATAAGGGGGGCTGCCGCCCCATTAATTAAATATTTGCGACCAAATCGCTAATTCATCGATCCCCAGGTATTCACGGAAAATTAAACCATCACGTAATTCAAGCTGACTGATACCGGTAATTGATATGGGTTTACGGGTCGGCGCACCAAATTTGCCGTAACCGTCATGCCAGGTTAACAACGACCAGCGCAATGAAAGTCGAATCGGCTCATTAGGATCTTTACGCACAATCAGGTGATGAAGTTGCGTTTCGCTGTCGGCAAATGAAGCGCGATAACCGGAAAGCTGTGCGCCAATTTCCTGTTCGCCGGTGCAGAGGCAGTGCCCCGGCGCGTACAGCGTCGCCGCCGGGTGATAGAGACCGGGCACCACGCCGCTGTTACCGCCCGCCCACATCGTTAAGTAGCGCTCAACGACCCCGGCCAGCGCCCCTTCCACGTCGTCGCCCTCGGGCCCGCCCGCCCAGCGGGCGTCCAGCGTCTCAGCAGACACAGATTCCAGCCCAAGCTGCTGGCGCATGGTCGCCAGGTTAAAAGCAAAATCGCGGACATCCAGCCCCAGTTGCGCCACAATCGCGGCACGATCCTGAAGCAGCCACTCCTGGCGTACGGCACCATCAACACAGATGCGATCGGCCCAGGTGCGGACCCAGACATTTTTCCCCGTCGGCGGGCCAAAAAATCCCTCCCCCTGGTGCTGAATGCGGGCTACGGTACGCTGCGCCGCATAGTACTCATCCCCCGGGTTCTGGCTGCACAGAATATCCTCCGTCAGCACCGCTCGCTGCGGGAAGCTGTGCATCGCCTCAAGCGTCAGGCGCATAAACTGGGAAAGCTCATGCAGCTGTTTTTCGGGGGTAGTGAAAACCACCGGCGTGGCGTAAAAATCCGCCAGCTGGCCGATATCTTTCTGCTCCCACACCACGTGCGTCAGCGTCAAAATGAACTGCTGGATAGAGTCGAATTGAGGGCTGAAGCCCCGCAATCTGGTCATGTGCGCTCCTTAGACTGGAATAGCGTTAAACCATTGGTTTCGATAACGCCGCTGCGTGGGCGACGCGCCGAGTGGCGTATCACCAGCGTACCGGGCACCGTAATCTGTTCAGGCTCTATGGTTCCGCTGTCAATTTGTTTCATTAACAGTTCCACCGTGGCATCCACCATCGCGCCGACCGGCTGCGACGCCGAGGTCAACGCATAAGAGGGCCAGCCGGAAGGGCCAATGTCGTCATACCCGACAACGGAGACCTCCTCCGGAATGCGCAAACCAAACTCATAGCGCGCCACATCCATTACCGTGACGGCCATATGATCGTTGGCGACAAAGACCGCATCCGGCGCTGGCGACGTCGAAAACAGGGTATAGGCTGCCCGGGTGGTTTGCTGAGCGTCGTAATTCCCGTGCACCACCCGCACATCGGTGATGCCATGTTCTTCCAGCGTGGAGATGAACCCGCGCTGGCGGGCAATATTGACCGGGGAATCGGCCACGCCGCCCACGTAGGCAAAACGCTTGTGCTCCCCCGCCAGCAGAAACTCGGCAATCTGCCGCGCGGCCGCTTCGTTATTACTGTTGACGCTGGAGGCCATGCCACTCTCTTCGCTGCGGTTAAACAGCACTACCGGGATCCCGGCGGCAAGGCACTCTTCAGATAACTCCAGCGACAGCGTCACCGAGGCCAGCACAATACCATCCACCCGGTACTGCATAATCTGGTCAAAAATACGGTCAACGTTGCCTTCCCGGTCGCCAACGAACAGCAGCAGATGATAGTTCAGCGTATCCAGCTTTTGCGCCAGCGCCTCCAGCACCTGCGAGTAAAAGGGGTTATCAAAGTAAGAAATGACGACACCGATAATGCGCGAACGAGCCGTGTTGAGCGAACGGGCAATCGCATTCGGGCGATAACCCAGCTCGCGCGCTGCCTTCAGCACTTTTTCACGCGTTGCCGGCGAAATGCTGGCCCCCGGCGTGAACGTTCGCGACACCGCAGATTGCGATACCCCCGCCAGCTGAGCGACCTGTTGGGATGTGACTGCTGCAAAAGTCTTACGTTTCATTACCCCTGATTCCTTATCAACGTCCTGCCCATTTGCGCGTGCTTCAAACGCCTCAGCAAGTGGGTGTTTTTTATACTTACACCACCTTTGCATGCGTATGCAACACAAAAAATTAAAATTCTCACAACAAGATCGAGATCACTTTACAAACATGAAACCTTTTCGTAACTTCAAAACTTGAATACGTATGCAAAGAGTTTTCATACCGTCAATGGTACCGGAGAGAACAGGAGTCGCCCAAAGGATTGAACCGGTAAACGTCGTCCCTGACTGGTTATAACCCATTAATTCTCAAGAGGTTCAAAACCATGTTTCAAGCACTGTTACGCCGTCGGGAAGCCCGGCTCTTTTTTATCATCAGCATCCTGTTCTTTATCTGCATCCATAGCATTGATGCATTCCTGGCCCCCATGATGATCAACCAGGGCATTGAGCCACAGATCATGGGCATCATTATGGGCGCGTCTGGTCTGGCAACCCTTCTGATACGCTTCCCGTTAGGCATTATTTCCGACGTGGTTAAAAGCCGCAGGATCTTCATCCAGATTGGCCTGCTGCTGCCAATTATCGCCTGGCCGATTGCCTGGCTTGAACCCAATGCCATTACGCTGTATCTGGCGAAAGCGGCAGACGGCGTCACGGCGGCGACCTGGGTGCTGTACAACATCCTGTTCATGCGTTACTTCGGTCGCAACGAAGCCCCTGCCGCCGTCGCGCTGCTGGCGCTTGCAGGGCCCATCGGCGTGTTTCTCGGCAACTGTATTGGCGCGGTGCTGATTCACTATTTCGCCAATAACATCGCCTTTTTTGTCTCCTGCATCTCCGCCCTGGTGGCGTTGATCCTGACGACCCGCATTCAGGACGTGCACGACCCGGTTCAGGCCCCCACGCTTAAAGCCTGCATTACCGGCGCGCGCCAGCAGCTGGCCGACCGTTCCGTCTGGCTGATTGGCATTCTGGCGACCGTCGTCATTCTGGTGCCCTTCGCCACCCGCGACACGCTGACGCCGGTCTATGCCGAGCAGCTTGGCGCCCGGGCGGGGATCCTCGCGCTGCTGGGTAACATTCACCTTCTTTTTTACGGGCTGGCCATCGCCCTGTGCAGCTCGGTGTTTTATCAGCGACTTGGGCTGGTAAAAACCGCCGTGCTCGGCATCGTTTTACAGGTGATATCCACTTTCGGCATTCCCTTCACCAGCAATATCTATGTTATTTACCTGTGGCAGGCGCTGGCGGGGTTCTCGTTCGGTATGGCCTTTGCAGCATTCATGTCGCTCAGCGTAGTGAATACCTCGTCTGATGAACAATCCACGCGAATGGGGCTATTCCAGACCATTTATTCCTGCGGCATGTTTGTCGGGCCGGTAATGATGGGCGTAATGATGCAACATATTAACCTGTCGTCCGGTTATATATTGATTGCAGCCCTTTCCGTTGTGGCCGCTATTGCCACGCCGCTGTCCGCTCGATGGGTATATGCCCGTAAATCGCAAACCTCAGCCCAATTATTAAAAAACGGTGCGTACGCTGCCGCGCCGGATCAATAACCCTTTCTGAAGTAAATACCCTTTCCCGGCTCGCCGGGAGGACAACTGACATCTGAAAAATGTAAGGAGAAGCGAGTGTCCTGGAAATTAAAAACCGGTAAATCTACCGAAGAGCGCCAGCAAGCCAACCAGCAAATAAGAGAAACGGTTGAACAAATACTTGCAGATATTGAAAAACGCGGAAATAAAGCCATTCGCGAATTATCCATTAAATTCGATCGTTATGACCGTCAGGATTATCGTCTGACGTCCGCGGAGATTGACCGCTGCATAAAACAGTTAAGCCGCCAGGATATTCAGGATATTGAATTCGCCCAACAGCAGGTCGCGAATTTTGCCCGCGCGCAGAAAGAATGTCTGCGGGACCTGGAAATTGAAACGCGTCCCGGCGTTATTCTCGGGCATAAAAATATTCCGATTAACGCCGTGGGATGTTACGTGCCTGGCGGAAAATATCCCCTGCTCGCCTCCGCGCACATGTCGATCATCACCGCCAGCGTGGCGGGATGCTCAAGAATTATCAGCTGTGCCCCGCCGTTTAACGGTCAGCCTGCCCCGGCGATCGTCGCGGCGCAAAAAATGGCTGGCGCAACGGAAATCTATGCCCTTGGCGGCATTCAGGCGATAGGCGCCATGGCGCTGGGCACGGACTCGCTGGCACCGGTCGACATGCTGGTAGGCCCCGGTAACGCCTTCGTCGCGGAGGCCAAACGACAGCTGTTCGGCCGGGTAGGTATCGATCTGTTTGCCGGTCCGACGGAAACGCTGGTGATTGCCGATGACACGGTTGACGCGGAAATGTGCGCCACGGATCTGCTGGGCCAGGCCGAACACGGCGTCACCACCCCTGCCATCCTGCTGACGAACTCGCTCCAGCTTGCCAAAGAGACGCTCAGCGAAGTGGAACGGCTGCTGGAAAAGCTCCCTACCGCCGACATTGCCCGCCAGTCGTGGCAGGACTACGGGGAAATCATCGTCTGCGACAGCTACGATGAGATGCTGCTGGAGGCAGATCGTATCGCTTCCGAACATGTTCAGGTGATGACCGACCGGGACGACTGGTTCCTGGCTAACCTGACCAATTACGGCGCGCTGTTCCTTGGACCACGTACTAACGTGGCCTACGGCGATAAGGTGATCGGCACCAACCACACCCTGCCCACGCAGAAAGCCGCACGTTATACCGGCGGCCTGTGGGTGGGCAAGTTCATGAAAACCTGCACCTTCCAGAAAGTCCTCAGCGACGAAGCCACCGCCGAAATCGGCAGCTATTGTTCGCGTCTGTCGCTCCTGGAGGGGTTCGCCGGACATGCCGAGCAGGCCAATATTCGCGTGCGCCGTTATGGCCAGACGGAAGTTCCCTACGCCACACCGGCCCCGGTCAGGGAAAAGGTGTAAGCCATGACGCTTTTGCAAACGCCCTCTTTCACCCTGCACGGCAAACGCGCGCTGGTGACCGGCGGGTCAAGAGGGATTGGCTTCGCTGCCGCCGTCGCCCTCGCACAGGCAGGGGCAGAGGTCTGGATTGCCGCCCGGGGCCGCGAGGCGCTTGCGCATGCCGCAGGTCTGGCAGCGGAACACAGCCTCGCATTCCACCCGCTGGAACTGGATATTACCGACGCTCAGGAGGTGGAGCGTGTGCTGGCGACGTTGCCCACGCCCGACATTCTGGTGAACAGTGCCGGGCTGGCCCGCCACCAGCCGTTTCTTGAGGTAAACGAGGAAAATTTCGATGCGGTGATGGCGCTTAACCTGCGCGCCACCTTTTTTGTCAGCCAGCGCGTGGCGCGCAGAATGCGGGCGGGCGGTAAGGGGGGATCGATTATTCACATCTCATCGCAAATGGGACACGTTGGCGGCCCCGAGCGTAGCGTGTACTGCGCTTCCAAATTCGCGCTTGAAGGGTTAACCCGAACGATGGCGCTGGAGCTGGGCGATGCGGGGATCCGCGTCAATACGCTGTGCCCGACCTTCATTGAAACCGACCTGACGCGTTCGTCGCTTGCCGATCCGGCGTTCCGCCACTACGTGCTGGACAATATCAAGCTGCGCCGGTTAGGCAGGCTGGAGGACATTATGGGGCCGGTGGTGTTCCTCGCCTCAGACGCCGCCGGGCTGATCACCGGCAGTGCCCTGATGGTTGACGGCGGCTGGACGGCTACGTGAGGGATGCAATGGAATATCCGCTTCTGGACAATACCGATCTGCCGCTGGTGCTGCTTGGTGGCACCCTGTGTAACGTCCGGCTCTGGCAGCCCGTCATTGAAAGGCTGAACATCTCAGCGGTGCTGTGCATCACGCTGACGGGCGCAGAGTCCGCGCCGCAGGCGTCACGGCGGTTATTAAAGGTTCTGCCGCCGCGCTTTCTGCTGGCGGGCTTTTCGCTCGGCGCGATTGTCGCGCTGCAAATGGCCGCCGACGCGCCAGAAAGAGTGAACGGGCTGACGCTGATTTCCGTTAATCCGTTGCCCGTTGCGCCAGACACCCTCGCTTCACGCCGGGAAGCGGTACACACCGCACAGGCGCGGGGTCTGGCCGACTGGCTGGTCTCCTCGCTGTGGCAGAGCTATGTCGCCCCGTCACGTCTGTCCGATCGGATCCTGCAAGAGACTATTTGCCGAATGGCGCAAGAGTGCGGCATTGAGACCTTTGCCGGGCAAACAGAAATGGCCATTCACCGGCAGGACAACCGGACTGCGTTTAACGCCCTCGCCTGCCCCACATTACTTCTAAACGGCGCGCAGGACGTTATCTGCACGCCTCATCATCATCAACTACTGGCAGCAGGCAATGCGAACGTGACCAGGCATACGGTGGAGGCTGGCGGGCATTTTATTCCGCTGGAAACCCCGGATGAGATCGCGCCGCTGCTGCGTCAGTGGATAACGGAGTGCATACAGTGCGCAAAAACAGTTTAAAGACCGTATTTCTGGAAAATACTCCGATCGTTAACGGCTGGCTGGCAATCCCCTCCGGGTATAGCGCGGAAATTATGGGCCATCAGGGTTACGACGCCGTCACCGTCGATTTGCAGCACGGCATGATTGATTTTGCCAGCGCGTTGTCGATGCTACAGGCGCTATCGGCCACGCCTGCCGTGCCGCTGGTGCGGGTGGCAGATAACGATCCGGCGCAAATCATGCGCGTATTAGACGCAGGAGCCTACGGCGTAATCTGCCCGATGATCTCCAGCGCGGAACAGGCTCGCCGTTTTGTCGCGGCCTGTCGCTATCCACCACTGGGGGTTCGCTCCTTTGGTCCGGCCAGAGGTCTACTCTATGGCGGCAGCGATTATCCACAGCACGCCAACGACGAGATCCTGACGCTGGCAATGATCGAAACCCGACAAGGGCTGGCGGATCTTGACGCCATCCTTGATACCGAAGGGCTGGACGGTGTGTTTATTGGCCCCAACGATCTCTCGCTGACGCTGACCGGCAGTGCCAGCGCCGAATCCCAACATCCCGAAATGCTTGCTGCTATTGAGCGGGTGATTCACTGCTGCCGCCAGCAGCAAAAGATTGCCGGTATTTTCTGCACTTCCGGTGCGGCCGCGGCAGCGCGTATTGCTCAGGGTTTCCAGTTTGTTACCCCTGCAAACGACGTTATGCAGCTGGGTCGCGCCTCACGTGAAGCCATTGCCCTCACCCGCGGCAACGCCATCCCTACCACCGGTGCATCCGGTTATTAAAAGGAGAAATGATGAAAACTATCCATCTTACCCAGAGCCAGGCACGAACACGGTTAATCGCCCCCGACGATATGGTCTCCTGCAATCTTGCTTTTATTGATTGCAAGCTGCCCGGCTCGCATCTCAAACAAAACTATTCCTTCATCGGCCCGGGTGTAACCCAGTCCAGCGAGCAGGTCGTCAATATTCCCGAGCCGCACGGCTTTAACATTGGCGCGGCGGCTATGCCAAAAGGGGTGACGAATAACCTGCATCTGCATTTCACCGCAGAAGTGTTCCTGATCCATGAAGGGACGTGGCGTTTTCGCTGGGGCGCCAACGGCGAGCATGAAGCTGAATTTAGCGCGCCCACCATCCTCTCAATACCGACCTGGATCTTCCGCGGTTTCACCAACGTCAGTAAAGAAGATACCTGCGGCATGGTATTTACCGTGCTCGGCGGGGACAACACGGGCGGCATCATCTGGCACCCGTCAGTGCTGGCGGCCGCCAGCGAATACGGTATGTATCTCAGCAAGGATAATATGCTGATTGCGCAGGAGCCAGGTGAACCAGAGCCCGATCCCGCCGCGCTGCTGACGCCGCTGTCAGAGCAATATATTGCCGGTCTGCGTGACTACAGCGTTGAGGAGATGCGCCAGCGTGCGGTAACCGGCGATGACCGCCGCTGGTCAGCACAGGGACTGCTGGATTCGGTGCTGCCGGGACACGGCGGCGAAATTGCGCCGGTTATCGGTTTCGGCATTTCACAGGATCGGGATTCCGCTCCCGCTATCCTGAGCCCGCACGGTTTTTCCGTCGAATGGTTGCGTCTTGCTGACGACCACATTGTCGGTCGCCATCTCTGCCCGGATATTCAGGTGATCATGGTATTTAAAGGCCAGCTGGAGGTGACCTGGAACGAGGCGGGTAAGGAAGTCAGCATTATCGCCCCGGAACGTTCGGTGATCTCCATTCCGGCAAACAGCTGGCGCCGCTACCGCGCGGTTGATGGCAATGTGGAGTTTATTCTGACGACCCGGGGCGATCAGCGTAAGCGCCTCTACTGGGACGAGGCGATCCTGCACGAGGCGAGAGAACACAATCGCTGTATCGATCCTGATGGCTACGTGGCGGATGCCGACATCCTGCCAGCCACGGCCCGTCGGGCCGGTGCGATACTGGCAAAATGGCAGGCGGAGGCCTGACTGGGCTTGTGCTCGTCATCACGATACTGGCGCAGATTGATCACTGCGCCATTGTGAATACCCACATACAGCCCTGATCGGACCTTCTTAAACGTCACAATTATCCGACCATCCTCTTCTCCAGAACGGTGATATTTTTCCCTGCAATATTTTCTACCGTGAAATTATCCACATACAACAAAATGAGTTTCAGTCCTCTGCCGCTTTCAGCCAAAAGAGAGGCATCGAACGTCGCGTCGTCACGCACCGCCGCGAGACGTTCAGCGGGAAATTTATCGCCATCGTCCGTAAAACGCAGCGCCGCGTCCGAGACGGTAACGATGAACTCCACGGTGAAGCAACGTTCCGGATCCTCATGTAGCGCATGACGAATAATGTTGGTAGCCGTTTCACAGGCGGCGAGATCGAGCGCAAAGCGCCAGTCATCGCTAACGGACAGCGAAGCCATCTGACGCTCAAGCCATGCCGCAAGCGGCGAGACGGAGGTTAACGTGGCGGGAAAAGTAATGTCGTTAGCCACTGTCAACTCACTGATTTAGATGCGAAAGTGCCGTAGCGCGATCCGGGCAAATGCGAAATATGCGATCCATACGGGTCAGGGTGAACATGTTGCGTATACCGGGGTTCAGCGCACACAGCATCATTTCACCTTTACCGTTCATCATCTTCAGCAGGGAAACCAGTGCGCCAAGGCCGCTGCTGTCGATAAAATCGATTTTGCTGAAATCGACTATCAGGGCTTTACGATCCACCCCAATCTCCCGGGCAATAGCTTCCTTAAATACCGCCGCCACCGAGGCGTCCAGTCGGCGCACCGAAGGCGTCATAATGTTTACGTCGTCCAGTCGGTCTGTATCAATGTTCATCGTTTACTCCTGTACGCTCAATCACTAATAAGGAAACATCGTCTGCCATGGACTGCTGTTCACGGCATTTTCCGCTGCGCCAGCGTATAAGATGCTGCGCAAACTGCGGTAAGAGCCGTTCCAGTGCGAGCGTGGCGTCATCCTGAAGCCGACGCTGCAAACGAGCCTGACCAAACTGTTCGTTGTCAGGATTTTCACACTCGGTGATGCCATCGCTAAACAGGCAGAGGCGCTCACCCGGCGCCAGCGAGAAGCTTACGTCTGACCAGCTGAGATCCGGCATCAATCCTACCGGCGCGCCGCCTTCACCGACCGTCCTGACCTCGCCGCCAGGGTTCACAATGAACGGCGTAGGATGCCCGGCCTGGCAAAGCTTGCCTTCACCTGTTGTCAGGTCGATAACACCGTAAATCATGGTGAAATAACTCATTATCTCAACCTCTTCGCTGCAAAAGCGACCATTCAGGATCCGAACGACTTCCGCAGGGGAGGCAACGTCGCTATCGTCCGCAAACAGAAAACGCTCTACCGCCCTGCCATGCAGAAACTGACGGGCCACGGCAAGTGACATCATCGCCGCACCAACGCCGTGCCCCGACACATCTACACAGTAGAATCCCAGGTGATTGTCCAGCGGGAAGACATTGAAAATATCGCCGGACACCCAGGCTGACGGCAAAAAAATCCAGTCTGCAAAGTAATCCCGGTAACGCAACTGATGCGCAGGCAGAACCGACTGCTGGATCCGCGCCGCCACTTCAAGGTCTTGCTCTATCTGCCTTAACGCCTCACTGAGGCGTGCATTACGCGTAGCAAGCGTGGCCTCAAGGGACAGAACCCGTGCCCCCGCGTGCAATCGCGCCCGCAGCTCACTCTGCTCGACCGGCTTGTTGAGAAAATCATCCGCACCGGCGTCAAACCCCACCGTCAGATCGCCCGGCTCTTCGCGTGCGGTAAGCAAAATTAAATAAACATAATGTCCGAACTGACGGCTGCGAACCTCCCGGCACAACGTCAGGCCATCCATTTCCGGCATATCCCAGTCGCTGATCACCAGGCTGACTGGCTGGTTTTCGAGGATCTCAAGCGCGGCAACGCCGTTCTCCGCCTCGTAGACGGTATACCCCCACTGCGTCAGCATTCGGCTAAGCAGGCGACGATAAACCAGTGAGTCTTCAACTATCAGGACGTGCTGTGACAACATACGCCCTCCTAAAGCGGTAAGAACCAGATGACGCTGACGGTGCCTTCCCGGAATTTACCGCTGCCGCTCTGGTGACCGGGGTAACGGGTGCCGGAGTAGTTAGCATACTGAACAGAGAATGAACCTGGCGTATAACCCGCATAGCCAAAACTATAGCTGTAGTCGCCGTTCCAGGGCTGTTGCTGGCTGCTGTCCGGAAACCAGAACGCCGTGGCGCGCACGAAGAAGTGCTGCTTAAAGGTATAACCACACCCGCCCAATACCACGTTCTTGTTTTTGCGGATATCGTTGCTGTCCAGATCGTAATAACGCGGAACCCAGCTGTAGCCCATCTGGCAAATGATAGAGTCGCCTTTGTTAATCAGGAGCGTATTCTCTATCGGTTTCGGCAGTGAAAATTTATACGCCAGCGTCACGGCCCCCTGCTCAAAATAGGTGTGGCGACGGTTTCCTGACGTCCAGAAGCGGTTATCCCCGTAATTGCTGTACACCAGGCTGAAAGTGTTGGCATGCCAGTCATCATAGCCAAAACTGTAACGAAAATCGGCCGTGTAGCGGCTGGTGTCCGTCACCGGCAAACGCGATGTCACGTTCGCAAACCAGTAACTGTAGGGTGAGTATTGCAGGCTGAGATTAAGCGTCTGGTTGTATTTACGTTTCTGCTCTGCGGTGTCCGAGCTGTTAGGGATAGTCATCCACTGCTCTTTTAGTCCCGAACTAAAGCTCAGCGCGCCAGAGAAGACGTCTTCATTACCGGAGAACAGGCGACCCCAGCGGCTGGTGAACACGCCAGCCTGCACCGGCTCGCCGTTCTTGTCACGTAGTGAATCCGCATCGTCCTTCGGCGCCGACTCTGCGCCAGTGGCAACGCACAGCAGTGCGCAGGTCAGCAAAAATTTATCCCGCATCAGCCCTTCCTTAGTTAGGTATCCAGCGCGCGGCGACGTTATATTTCGCCATCAGCCACAGCACGCCCAGCGCCGCAGCGTGAATGAAGGTGTTCACTATCCAGTCCTGGCGCCACAGATCGAACGTGACGAACTGGCTTACCAGAAATACGACGTAGACATGCAAAATAAAGGTATAAAGCGAATGTTGACCCAGCGGAATAAGAAACCAGCCTGCGAGGCGATACAGGGGCAGCCAGCACCAGGTCAGCACCAAATAGACGGTCACCATCAGACAGATATCGTTAAGTACCCTGACGGGCCCAAGGCCATTTTTTGCCGCCCAGGTATGATAAAAAGCGTTGAAGTCCTCCGGCGAGAGGCTGTGCATTAGCAGTGCGGGCGGCATAAACGGGTTGGTATGGTTCTGGGCGATAAAGCCAAGAAGCAGCGCAATTATCACCAGCGCCACGAGCACGACCTTACCGGCGGGCGTACGGGCAAAAGAGATCAAATCCTCTTTGTACCAACCGCTGCACATACCCAGCACGAAAATAAACTGCCAGGCCAGCAGCGGAAACGCGAATTCAAACTGAGACGGCGTAGCGCGTACCGGCCACATCTGCCAGCCGCCGTAGACGAGCAACGATAAACCCAGCAGCCAGTAGACGTATCCTTTCTGGAGCATCCCCAAAAACAGGGGGCTTAACAGCAGAAGAAAAATATAGAGCCCAAGGATTTGCGTTTGATGAGGGCCAATTTGCAGGTAGAGGACAATGTTAAACCAGGTTTCTTTAATTTGCGGCGTCACCGGATACAGTGACCAGGTTGTACCTGAGTAACGATCGGTAAAATGGGTCACCTCAAAGACATTAATAAACGGCAGATATCCTAACAGTAAAAATGAAAGAATAATGATGATATTTATCCGATATATTTTCCATGCACGCAGATAAAGTCCCCAGGATATAGTCAACAATACTGCTTTTTGCAATCTTACACGGTTTAACATTCCCAGCATAAATCCTGAAAGGATCACAAAACCCTCAGCGCCGGTGACCAGACCAAACCTTTCCCAGGTAAATATATTAAATATCGACATCACTTCCGTGTGCGCCACCACCATCATCACTAAGGCGATACCGCGCATAAAATCAATACGTAAATCACGTTTATCCGACGCGATGTAACGCCATGTCGTTGGTTTTTCAACGTCTTTATTTATAAGCACAGGCGCAATCTGGCTCATGGGGCGTCGCGTTCTCCATGCTAAAAAGTTTCTTGTATTTTATTTAGATAGCGTAAACAAAAGCATCTGGCAATTTTTGATAACGCTTCAAATATTATTAAGCGTAGTTAACAGTTATTTTAGCGCGTGTAAACAATCGAGTTTTAACCTCTCTGGAATTATTTCCTCCGCCATCTACACTTACTTTACTTTTTGTTTACGGACGTTATTTTCCGTTTTGCGCTCCCTGTCAGTAACGGGTCTGTAATTAATAACTATCGTGGAAACAGGATATCCTTCTCTATGGATTTTTATTTTACCCGTTTTGAACATCGCCAGCCGCCTGAACCGCTTAAGACACCGCGATGGGTCATGTTAACATGGCAGGTATTGGCGGTTGCCTCGCTGATTTTAGGCGCTAATTATATTTACTGGCGCTGGACAGCTTCCTTAAATACCGACGCGCTGTGGTATGCCATTCCATTAGTGCTGGCTGAAACCCTGGCCTGGATCGGCACAGTGCTATTCACCATAAACCTGTGGAAAGAAGACGATCCGCCGCAAAATCCGCCCCCGATTGAGATCAATGATTGCCTGCGCTCCGAAGACGCGGAAGCCTCAAGACCCATCAAGGTCGATCTTTTTATCGCAACCTATTCAGAAGATGTTGAGCTGGTCAGGCTTTCAATTCGGGACGCCATGAAGATGGATTACCCCGGCCCGCTGGACTACAAGGTGCACGTGCTCGATGATGGCCGGCGTCCGGAGATGAAAGCCGTCTGCGATCAGGAAGGCGCAAACTACATCTCCCGCCAGACCAATATTGGCTTTAAGGCCGGTAACTTGCGAAACGGACTTGAGCAAACCGACGGTGATTTCCTGATCATTTGCGATGCCGATACCCGGGTCTTCCCCACTCTGCTCAGCCACACGCTGGGCTACTTTCGTGACCCTGACGTGGCCTGGGTTCAGACACCGCAGTGGTTCTTCGACCTGCCGGAGGGGGAAAACCTCGCGCGCTGGCTTGGGCGAAAAGCAGGCAAAACGGGATACGGGCTAGGATGGCTCGCCCAGAAGTTCATCGGGCCAGTAACCATCGGCCGCGATCCCTTTTTTAACGATCCGCGCATGTTTTATGACGTCATTCTGCGACGGCGAAACTGGGCCAACGCCGCCTTCTGCTGCGGTGCGGCCTCTGTACACAGGCGCGAAGCGGTAATGCAGGCAGCGCTGCGCAGCTACGTCTGGACGATAGAAGAAGAGATCGATCGCCACACGCGGGACATTCGCGATCCCGTCATGCGTGAAACCCTTCAGGACGCCATGCGTCCCCACGTGGCCTTCGACACGGAACTCACGCCCTATAAATTTCACGTTTCAGAAGATATTTATACCTCCATCCTGCTCCACGGCGATGCCGCCCGCCGCTGGCGCTCGGTAATGCACCCGCGGATCGAATCGAAAATGCTCTCACCGCAGGATATGCTGACGTGGATGATCCAGCGCTTCAAATATGCCGCGGGTTCACTGGATATTCTGTTCCATGACAATATTTTCAGCCGCCGCCGTTTTAAGCTCTCTTTGCCGCAAACGCTGATGTACGCCACCACCTTCTGGTCCTATCTGGCCTGCGTGTGGAACACTGTTTTCCTGATATCGCCCATTGTTTACCTGTTTACCGGCATTCCGCCTGTATCAGCCTGGTCTGAACCCTTTTATCTTCATTTTTTGCCCTTTTTTATTGTTTCGGAGCTGGCGTTTATGTTCGGCACCTGGGGAATATCAGCCTGGGATGGCAGAGCATCGTATCTCTCATTCTTCTCCATGAATTTGCGCGCGCTCAACACAGTCCTGCGCGGAGAGCAGATCAAATTCCACGTTACCCCCAAAGAGAGGCAGACGGGACGGTTTCTATACCTGGTGAAACCGCAAATCGCCATCGTCGTGCTCACGCTGGCGGGGCTGATTTGGGGCGGTATTCAGGTTGCACGTGGGCAGGTTGACGATCCGTCCGGCTACGTTATCAATATCTTCTGGGGTGCAGTCAACATTGCCGCCATGCTGCCGCTGATCTTCGCCGCCATGTGGACCCCGGCTGAAGAAGAGGTGAGCGAATGAGAAAACGCGACGCACTTTTGTCAGCCCGCAGCTACCTCACCATTCTGCTCGGCTTTCTGCTGGGATTCGCTATTGTCGTCTGGGTTGAAAAACAGATGCCGACACGCGTTGAGAGCAGCGCAGGGATATCGCTGAGTAACGATTTCCCACCCTTGCCCGCTCCGCGTGAACTGACATTCGAAGAAGCCATCTGGGCGCGGGTGGCCTGGCAATATTATGTGAACAACACGCAGCCGAATGGCCTGGCCAACGCGCACGACGGCGAACCCTGGCTCAGCCTGTGGAGCACCGGCAGCTATCTTTTTGCGGTTGCAGCCGCCAGGCAGCTCAACGTTCTTACTTCCGAGGAGTTTGATGAACGCATCGCGGCCGCACTGGCGGCCCTCGCAAGCCTTCCACTCAATCCTCAGGGGCTGCCCGCCGCCTATTACCATGCCGACACGCTGGAGACCCTGGGCAAACCGGACGCCTCGGCTATCGGCATGGGCCGCCTGCTTAACGCCCTGCAAACTCTGCTGTGGCGCTATCCTCAGCACGCTGGCGCCGTACGCAATCTGCTCGATCGCTGGAAGATGGGCGCCCTGATTGCCAATAACACCACCAGCCAGGCCGCGGTCCCGCTCCACCATTGGGCGCTGGCGACGGACGAGCCGAGAAACAGCTTCGGCTATCGTCTTTATGCAAGCCATACGCTTCGGCTGATCGACAGCGCGGCGGGACTGGCAGTGACGAATCCACCAGAAGGGCAGCAGATGATCGACATCGACGGAATAATGGTGCCTGACGAGGGGCTGCGCACGCCGTGGGGTCGCCAACCTTCGCTTATCAGCCTTCCCTATTTATTAACGGGGCTTGAGCTGGGTTTTGATGCGCAGAGCGCAGAAATCACATGGCGCATAATGCAGATCCAACAGCGTCGACATAGCCTTCGGGTCCGCAAGCCGCCGATCAGCACCGATTACGCCGAGCCCGCGCCGGATTACGTCAACGATCTGCCCAATCGCCAGCCGCTGCAAAATAGCGCTCTGCTTGACGCCACGCCGGAGCAAACGGCGATGACTTCGACCCGCACCGCCTTTGCCTGGTACGCCCTGTTCCGCAACGGCTGGAGCGAAGCACTGCGCCAGCAGGTGCAAAAGCTACAGGTACCGGGCAAGGGCTGGCAGCGCGGGCTTAACCTCAACAGCAGCGTGAACGAGATCGTTGATGCCGATACCAATGCGGTCGTCCTCGAAAGCCTGGCGTACATTGCCCACGGTCAGATGCTTTGTCTGGCCTGCCCTGGCCCCGCCACTCCCCAAACCTCTTCAGCAGGAGCGAAGCCATGAAGCTGAAATCAATACTCTTTTTTCCTCTTCTGGCCGGGCTTGTGGCGTGCTGGCTCTCACTCTCTGCGGCACAGGCAGCGGCTGGACTTCCCGCTTCTGATTACCCACCGCGTAGCGGCGAACTCACGCCTCGCGAGATGGCTATTGCCAAAAACGCCTGGCAATATTTCGTTGCTAACTATCAGCCCACAACCGGCCTGGTAAATGCCGTTAATAAATACCCCTCAACCACCATGTGGGACAGCGCCTCTTATATGGCCGCGATGACGGCCGCAAGGGAGCTGGGGATTATTGATAAAGCTGAGTTCGATCGCAGAATGCTGAAATTACTCGCTACCCTGAACAAACTGGATTTATTCCGCAACGAACTGCCCAATAAAGCCTATAACACCATCACAGGTCAGAAGGTTAACTACCAGAACAAACCTGGCGAGATTGGCTTCTCGGCGCTGGACATCGGCAGGATGTTGATCTGGCTGAAGGTCATTAAGGAGCGCTATCCGGAATACGGCAACAGCATTGATAACGTGCTGCTGGGATGGAACTTCACCAACGTCATCAACCCCTGTGGAATGATGTACGGAGCCTACCTGGAAAATGGCCAGCCAAAGTACGTGCAGGAGGGGCGGCTGGGCTACGAAGAGTATGGTGCAGCGGGCTTTGCGCTGTGGGGCTTTGGCACCTGTCAGGCCAGCCAGCCTCAGCCCTACGAGCTGGCTGAGATCTACTGCGTAATGGTGCCTTATGACTCGCGCGATCCGCGCCTTACCAGCCAGCATAATTACGTCGTAACCGAATCCTATGTGCTTTACGGCCTCGAATTTGGTTTCGACAAACCGACGGACAGGGAAAACAGCCCGCGTGACTACACCCATCCGTGGATGAAAAACTTCGCCGACAGGGTTTACCAGGCTCAGGAGAATCGCTACGCCATCACCGGTATTTTATCTGCTCGCTCTGAGCATCAACTCGATCAGTCACCCTACTTCGTCTACGACACCGTCTTTAGCGACGGCTTCAACTGGAACACCATCACCGATAAAGGCGTGTACGTTCCCAATACGGCCGCCGTCTCTCTGAAAGCGGCGCTCGGGATGTGGGTTCTCTGGAATTCGCCTTATACCGACCGCCTGCTGGACGCCATTGAAAACGCCAACGAGGCGGGCAAAGGCTACTATGAAGGGCTGTACGAAAACGGCGACGGCCCCATCAAAGAATTCACGGCCAATAACAACGGCATCATGCTTGAAGCATTGCTGTTCAAAAAAGAGGGCAAGCTGATGCAGTTCAACAGCGATAATCCCAAAGATCCCCACTTTGCCCCTTCCCTGTGGGAAAAAAAGCTGGTGGATCTCTTTGAGCCTAATAATGCCTCGCGCAACCGTCCATTCCTGAACAGTACGCCCGCAGTGAAGACATGGTGTGAACAAACCGGGACCACTCTGCGCACCAAACCCGCTTGCCAGGCCTGTCAATGTGCTACCTGTAATACGGACGAGCCTGTGAAACTGCCGCCGGTGACCGCACAATGCTTAAGACCTTAGCCCGCTGGCTGGCTGCCGCCGTCCTCATTCTTATTATCGCCTTCGCCCTGTTCAGCTGCGAAAGCGCAGGGTGGCGCTGGCTGACCAAAGGCGGCTGGCACACCACCGCTCGCATCAGTAGCCTGACCCCACAGGAGCGGGAGTGGGCGGGTATCGCCTGGCGCTATTTTGAGAATAACACCCAACCTCAGACAGGGCTGGTCAACGGTAGCGATAAACAGCCACGCGTTACGCTGTGGCAAATGGGCGATACGCTTATCGCCCTGCTGGCAGCCCGCGAGCTGGGTCTGATCCAGGCGGCCGAGTTTGATGCACGGCTGACGCGCCTGCTCGGAACACTCAATCGCCTGACGCTGACCGAAACCCGCACGCCAGGCAGACTCTATTCCAGCCGTACGGCCACGCCCATCGATTTCACAGGAAAACCGGCGCAGCGCGGATGGTCGGCGAAAGATATGGCGCGGCTGATGCTGGCCCTGCGTCTCACTGCCGAGCGAGCACCTGAGTACCGCGAATATCTGGAAAAAATCATCCTGCGCTGGAATTTTTGTCCGGTGATGGATAAAGACGGGGAGCTGTGGTCTGCGTCCGAGCAGAACGAACAGCTGTTGGTACGCGACGAACTGCGGCTGGGTGAAAGCGAATATGCCGCCAGCGCGTTTCGGCTGTGGGGATTCCCGGCGGGCAAGGCATTTTCCCCGCCTTCCCAGAACGTCATCATGTACCAGCGCAGCCTCGCCGTTGACGCGCGCGATCCAAGAACAACCTGGCAGCCATCGCTGCTCTCCACCCTCCCCGCGATGCTCCCGGGTCTGGAGTTTGGCTGGCAGGCCCCCGGAGTGGCCGTCGATATTCAAAAAAGGCTGCGCGCCCGGGCCGAAGGAGTATGGCTCAGCCAAAAAACGCGCTGGGAGCACGACGGCATACTCACCGCACGCGCCGATTTTTACCTCTCTCAGGCGCCATGGCACGTCGAGGACACCGTCTGGGGGAATGGTTACGCCTGGAATACGTTGGGCGATGACGGTAAAAGCTATCCCCGGCTGGCACAGGTGACCACCAAAGCGGTCTTCATGCTCTGGACGCTGTGGGAAAACGAATATACCGATGCCCTGATGGCTATAACCCGACACCTGAATAACCCGCAACAGGGCTGGTTTGAGGGCCGCGTTGAGGCCACCGGCGATATCAACCCGACGCTAACCCTCTCGACGAACGCCATGGTGCTGGAAGCGCTGCTGTACAAACACAACGCCGGACCGCTGTTTGAAAACGGCCTTGTGAAGAATGATGGCTATTTTGCCCGCCGCACGTCGGATCCTTTCAATCCGCCCGGCCTCTGTCTGCCCGGCGAACGTGCCTTGAGGGCCGCACCATGAAATTTTATCGCGATCTCTTTGACGCCAGCCTGAACCGCGTCCTGCCGGAGAATGATAAACGGCACTTTTTTGAAACGTTCTGGGAAACGTTTATCCATATGTCACCGGAGACAGAACAGCACTTTGCCCGGGACCAGGGCGGAGATGGCCAGCAGACGATCTTCAAGAGCTTTTTCGCCATGCTTGCCGTTGACGGTGCGCTGTTTGTACCCGATTTTCTGGAACGCCTGGCGCGGGAGCAGAGTGATGAAGGACTAGGCCTGCCACCGCGATTTTTCGGCCTCTGGCGGGAGGCAATGCTCAGGACCGTGCGCGCCTGCGATCCACTTTGCGATGAAGAGATCCTCACAGCCTGGGCGATGGCAATTGCCCCCGGGCTGGAGTATCTGCGCCGCCAGGCGGAGCTGCACTATAAGGCCAGAGGTGAGTAAACATGCGAGCCACATCCCGTTTCGATCTCAACGCGCTGCCTGTGGGGGTGATGATTTACGATCCCGCCGAGCATCTGCTGGCCTGGAATGACCAGATATCGCGCTTTTACCCGGTGATCGCCCCCTGGCTGATCGCCGGCGCTTCCCTCGAGAGCCTGGCGGAGAAATTTATTGATGCGGGTTATAACATCGACTCCACCCGCCGCCGGACCCTGCGTGAAGCGATCGTTCGCAACTGCCGTCAGTCAAGCCATCGAGAGGTGCGGCAGTCGGGAAACCGGCGGCTCTACGTGCAGCACCAGCGTCTCGCCGATGGCGGCATTCTCAGCCTGCATACCGATATTACCGAGCTTGACGACGCCCAGCGCTCGCGCCAGCAGCTGCACGATGATTTTTTACTGACCGCAGAGTCCATTCAGATCGGCATCTGGAACTGGCAGGTCTCTCACGACAGCCTGGAGGTGAACGATACGTTGCTGGCGATGGTGGGTCAGTCGCGTACGCAGCTGCACTACCCGCTGCGCTTTTTACTGAATCTGGTCCATGAAGAGGATCGTGCCGTCCTGCGCAACGCGATGATCGCCTCCAGGCAGGAGCACATGCCGGTGTTTGAAAGTGAGATTCGCGTGCAACACGCGACGCAGGGCTGGCGCTGGATGCTGGTTTCGGGACAGGTGGTCACCCTCAGTATGCAGCAGCAGGCCGAACGGGTGATCGGCACCCTACAGGACATCACCCGCCGCAAGGAGGCCGAGTTGTTAGCCATTGAAGCGGCGAAAGTGGCCCGGGAGGCCAACGAGGCGAAGAGTGCATTTCTCGCCAACATGAGCCACGAAATTCGCACCCCGATGAACGGCATTCTGGGCATGACTCAGCTCTGCCTCGATACACAGCTCACCCCCGAACAGCGTGAATATCTTTCTCTGGTGATGAGTTCAGCGCAGTCACTGCTGCATATCATCAATGACATTCTCGATTTCTCACGCATTGAGTCAGGTAAGATGACCGTCGATACAGAGCCGCTGGAAATCCGCCCCTTTGTGCAGTCGCTCATCCGCCCGCATATGCCCTCCGCCAGCGAAAAAGGCATTGAACTGCTGGTGGATATCGCTCCGGGGGTGCCGGAAGTGCTCATCGTTGATGGTCCCCGACTACGTCAAATTCTGACTAATCTCCTGGGCAACGCGCTGAAGTTCACCCATCACGGTGAGGTTATGCTGGCAATAGAGCCTACAGAAAGTGAAGGGCACTGGCGTTTTCGCATACGCGACAGCGGCATTGGCATCCCGATGGAGAAACAAAAAGCCATTTTCGAGGCGTTCAGCCAGGCCGATAGCTCTACCACCCGCCGCTACGGCGGTACTGGCCTCGGGCTGACCATTTCTGCCCGCCTGGTAAGTCTGATGGGCGGAGAGCTAACGGTTCAGAGCGAGCCGGGTGAAGGCAGTGAATTTGCTTTTACGTTGCCACTGGAAGGTCAGTTGGCTGTCTCAGCAACCGATGCTCCTGTAGCACGCTTTAACGGCGAATCGGTACTGGTGGTAGACGACAACAGTACCAACCTGCGGCTGCTGGACACCATGCTTCGCCAGATGGGTCTGACACCGACCTGTGTTAACAACGCCGGGGAAGCGTTAAGCCTGACCGCAAAAAGGGGATACTGGCCGCTGATCCTGCTGGATGCCCAGATGCCGGATATGGACGGTGTATCGCTGGCCATTGAGCTCTCTGTTATGCCGCAGGCCGAGCAAAGCCACATCATTATGCTCAGTTCCATGAGCCGCCATTTCGATGCCAATATGCTCAAGCGCATCGGGGTTGCCCACTATTTGCATAAGCCGGTTGCCCAACGTGAACTCTATCAAACCATAGCCAGCGTCCTGGCACCCGCTCCACATCTGGCATCGCCCCCTTCTCTTTCTCCCTCTCCCGTCACCTCGCCTGTACCGGCGCAGGGCGGACTTCACATTCTTCTGGCCGAGGACAACCTGGTGAATCAGAAAGTCGCCAGACGCCTGCTGGAGCAGCTCGGCCACCGTTGCGAAGTGGTATCCAATGGCCGGGAGGCCCTCGAACGCTGGCGTGAACAGTCCTGGGATTTGATGTTGGTTGACTTGCAAATGCCAGAAATGGACGGTGAAACGGCCATTCGCCTGCTTCGTGAGGAGACACTGACGCGGGGGCGTAGCCACCAGCCCGCCATCGCGATGACCGCCCATGCCATGCAGGGTGACAAGGCGCGCTGTCTGGCAATGGGCTTCGACGGCTATATTGCCAAGCCGGTAAGTCAGGAGGCGCTCAGGGAGGAGATAGCCCATGTTCTCGCCGGAGAAGATAAGGGTCTGCCGGATGAGGCACAGCTGTTAAAACAGTGCGCGGACGATCCTGAACTGGTTAATGAATTGCTGGCGCTGTTCGGCAACGGTCTTGACGAGGCGGTGGCAGCCATGGCGCTGAACATTGCGCATAATGACCGCGATGCCCTACGGCGGGCCGCTCATAAGCTTCGCGGCGAAGCCGTCACCCTCGGTTTCATTCGTCTTTCAGAAGTGCTCCAGCAATTGGAGAGTCAGGCGGTCTCGCTGAACCAGACGGGGCTGAGCGTTTTACATGGCGAGCTTATCGAGGAGGCCAGACGCTCTGCGGCCTGGCTGCGCCGCAGAGCACAGGAGGTTAAAGATGATCAGGCTTCTTCTGCTGCTGGCAATTAGCCCTCTGCTGGCCCAGGCCAGCCAGCCCGTAACCTGGTCACTGGCCGGAATGTGGCGCGTGCATGACGCCAACCTCAGCACCTTTGATGGCGCCAGCGCGCCTGACCGCGACTGGCGATCGATTGCGGTTCCGGCCAACTGGTACAGCGCCGGATACGATCATCAGGGTGCCCTCTGGTATCGGCACGAATTTACCCTGCCCAGGCGCGCGCCCGATACCATGGCCACCCTGGTCTTTGATGGCGTGGACTATTTTGCCGACGTCACGCTCAACGGCAGGCATCTTGCCCATCACGAGGGGTATTTTCAGCGCTTCTCGGTAGACATAAGCGATGCTTTGCAGCGACACAATAAGCTCGCCGTGCGGGTGGACAGTCCCTGGGAAGATCCGAAAACAATCTGGCCGCTGCATAAAACGATGGTTAAAGGCGTACTTAACCAGCACGATACCCGCCCTGGCGGGGCCTGGTCAGAGGACGGCCAGGATGCCAACTCCGGGGGGATCTGGTCGCCGGTAAAGCTACATTTGAGCCGCGGAGTGACCATCGACGAGGTAATACTGCGTCCGGACTGGCGTGAAGGGCTGAGCAAACCAGCGCTGCACGCCGAGATCCGCTACCGGGCATTGTCTGCCGGTGACGTAACTTTGCGCCTGTCGGCCACGCCAGACAATTTTACGGGCCCGCCTGTAAAGCAGAAATTCCCTGTAAACCTTGCGAGAACGGACGGAAAGCCGCAATCGCTTCGCGTCACGCTGCCAATGCAAGGCGCCAGGCTCTGGTGGCCAGTGGGCTATGGCAGGCCAAACCTGTACCGAGTGCGCGCAACCCTGACGGATAAGCAAGGAGTGATGGATACCGCAGTTGCCCGTACCGGGTTACGCAAGATAGTGAAGCAGCCTGACAACAAGGGCTGGCTCTTTAATGACAAACGCCTGTTTATCAAAGGGAGTAATTACATCGGCTCCCCGTGGCTTAGCACCATGACACGCAAAAAATATCGCCGCGATTTCAGGCTGGTGCAGGCAATGAACGCCAACGCGATACGCGTTCACTCGCATGTGGCAGGCCGGGCACTTTACGATGTGGCTGACGAAATGGGGCTGATGATCTGGCAGGATGTCCCCCTGCAATGGGGTTACAATAACAGCGACGCCTTCGCGGATAATGCCGCGCGACAGACCCGCGAGATGGTTGAACAGTTTGGTAATTCCCCGGCCATTATCGTCTGGGGCGGTCATAACGAGCCGCCATGGAATTCACCGTGGATGGAAAAACGCTTTCCCGACTGGAATAAAAACCTGAACCAGACGCTGACGAAACGCGTCGGAGACGCGCTTTCGCAAGATACCTCGCGCATAGTGCATCGTTTTTCTGCGGTGGAAGAACACTACTGGGCCGGATGGTACTTTGGCACCATGCGCGATCTTCTTGGCCCCGCCAAAACCGCGATCATCACGGAGTTTGGCGCTCAGGCGCTACCGCGACTCTCAACCCTGAAAACCATCATTCCCGCCCGCCTGATGTGGCCGAAAAGCACCGCCGCCGACGATCCCGGCTGGACGCACTGGAAATACCATAACTTCCAGCCCTTCCAGACCTTTAGATTTGCCAATATTCCGCGGGGCAATACCATTCAGGAGATGATTGCCAACACCCAGCGTTACCAGGCAGAGCTGGTGGCAATGGCGGCAGAGAGCTATCGTCGGCAGCGCTACCAGCCGGTAACTGCCCTCTTCCACTTTATGTTTGTAGAAACCTGGCCCTCCATCAACTGGGGCGTCGTGGATTATCTGCGTAAGCCGAAAGCGGGCTACTACGCCCTGCAAAAAGCCTATCAGCCCATTCTGCCGTCGATTGAACCCGTGACGGCGGTGTGGCGTCAGGGAAGCGAAGCAACGGTTCGCCTGTGGGCGATCAATGACACCTGGTCCGCCTGTGAGGCGTGTCGTCTGAAGTGGCAGGTGAAGCAAAATGGTCGGGTGCTGGCTAAAGGCAATACAAGCCTCACGCTTCCCCCCGATTCGGGCAGCAGGATCAAGGACATCACCGTCACACCGACCACCAGGCATAACGTTACCATTGAGTATGAGATTTCGGATCGCGCCGGTAACACCGTGGGTTCCAACCAGCGCAATGAGAGAGTGGAAAGCCCTCCTGAGCAATGAATGCTGGCTACCCAACGATGCTATTGATACCCGGCATGTCAGCCTTTCAGCGTGTTAACGAACCAGCATCTGGCCTGGCCGGGCGCATGTTCTTCCAGGTGCACTGCCCGCATGGAAAAACCGGTCCCGACGTCGGGCTGCATCTGCACGTTCAGCGTAACCCGTTTTCCCGCTGCGAAAGTTTCCTCGACCATTGGCAGCGGCATATAACCCCCCCGTCCGTGGAGCTGGCGCCTCAGTTCAACATTCGCGTCACCTCGCTTCAGCCGGGTGCCGTTGAAAGTGAATTATTCGAGCATATCAGTGACAAAAATTATCGTGCACCGATGGAACAGTTGAAGGAGAAGATGACGTTCCTGAAAGCCGATGATGTCGCCGACTCGATTCCTTACGTGTTGCAGGCACCGGAACATGTGAACGTGGCAGAGCTGTTTATTATGCCGCCCGAACAGCCGTGGTAAGAGAGTGAAGCGGGTCAGGCTGATGCCTGACCCGCTACGTTAGTTTGCGGTGGCCGTAGGTCTGATGGTGATTTCGGTGGTATCGACACTCTCAGGCGCCTCGATGATGTGGCGCACGGCGCGAGCGATATCAGCTGGTTTGAGAGCAATAGCCCGGTACGCATCCATCACCGCCATGGTTTCTTTGTGCGTAATGGTCGAGGCCAGTTCGCTTTCCACCACTCCGGGGTTGACGCAGGTCACGCGGATGTTTGAACTTTCCTGACGCAAACCATCGGAAATGGCCCGGACCGCAAATTTGGTCGCGCAATAGACGGCGGCCGTGGGCACGACGGACAAGGCACCGATCGAGCCAATATTAATGATCTGCCCCGAGTTCTGGGCTTCCATAATCGGCAGAACCGCGCCAATTCCCCACAGTACCCCCTTAATATTCACGTCAATGGTGCGTTCCCACTCATCCTGCTTGCCAGCCGAAAGCGGAGACAGAGGCATAATGCCCGCATTGTTAATAAGAACGTCAATGCGGCCCCACTTTTCCCGTGCTGCCTCAACGAAGGCGGCCATAGACTGGCGGCTGGTAACGTCTAATACCTGAGCCTCTGCCTCTCCTCCTGCGCTGCGGATTTCATCAGCCAGGGCGTGGATGCGCTCCAGCCTGCGTGCCCCCAGGAAAACTTTTGCGCCTGCCTTTCCCAGCTCTCTGGCAATACCTTCTCCAATACCGCTGGAGGCACCGGTAATTAAGATCACTTTGTTCATGTTTTGCTCCTTCAGTTGAGTTCAAAGCAATCATAGAGTCTCAACATTGTTTCTTGTATCCTGCCTTTACTGGACTCACTGGTTAGCAATGTTAAACAATGAAAATTGATCTTAATTTGTTACCGCTTTTTCTGGCGGTCGCCGAGGAGCGCAGCTTCAGCGCGGCCGCCGGGCGGCTGGGCATCACCCGTTCCGCTGTCAGCCAGGGGATAAGACGTCTCGAAGATGGGTTTCAGACCCTGCTGGTGATGCGCACCACGCGCTCGGTAAGGCTCACCGAAGCGGGTGAACGGTTGCATAAATCGTTGCTGGGGCCCATCGCCAACATTGAGGCGGCCTTTGACGATGTCACCTCGGACAGCATGCCGCGCGGACAGCTCAGGATCGCTGTCACCTCAATAGCGGAAGCGTTTCTTTCTGGCCCACTGCTCGCCTCGTTTGCGGCAGCGCATCCTGCGGTATCGCTTGATGTCTTCGTGTCAGATGAGGAATTCGATATCGTGGCAGCGGGCTATGACGCTGGGGTGAGACTGGGCGAAGTTATCGAAAAAGACATGATCGCGATTCCCCTTACGGGCCAGCAGCGTGAACGGGTGGTGGCTTCACCTTCCTATCTGGCGACACACAGCGCACCGGCGCATCCCCGTGAGCTGGTCGCTCATCGGTGTATCGGCTGGCGCCCTTCCCCGGACGTTGCCCCCTATCGCTGGGAGTTTGAGGAAGCAGGCGTCCCTTTCGATGTGGCAATTGAACCACAAATCACCACTAACGATCTGCGTCTTATGCTCAGCCTCGCGCTGGCCGGCGGTGGTATAACCTTTGCCACCGAGGACACCTTCACACCGTACATTGAATCAGGACAGCTGGTTTCCTTACTGGATGCGTTTCTTCCATCTTTTCCTGGTTTTTATCTCTATTTTCCCCAGCGCCACAATATGGCCCCCAAGCTCAGAGCCCTGATCGAGCACATCCGCCAGTGGCGACAGCTCCCCGCCACGCAACCCACACAGCGTTGAATGGTTCCAACCCTGAATGCAGATTTTCCTCAATCTGCTGCGTCCCTTTGATGAGCATCAACGACAGCACGTCATTACCATGGAAAATGACAACGGACACGATGGGCAGGACTTCACACAAGGATGGAACCTTAAAAATGTACAGACCAATAATTGTTATCCTTTTTATTCTTTTGACATTAGCCGCCCTCGTGGAAATCGGCTTAATTTCTTTAGGCTAATACCGATTGCCTCTGAAAGGCCACGCTTGCGGCCTTTTATTTATAAAACATGAGAAGAAATCACGTTATTTTTGGAGTAGCAGAAATTAACCCGCACGCAAAAATATATTTTATAAATGAGAGAATTTAAAATATATCATACACCAGAAATTTTACCCTAACTTAAATTACTATTAAGCAGAAATTAAACATAACCAAAATTAAATATTTACCGCACATTTTAATTATTATTATCGCCCCACCAGCAGCGTTTTAAGGGTTGCACCTTTAACGCCAAAACCCTTTACCCACGTGCCCTCATAGCTAACGAAATATATTAACGCTATCAATTAATCGCCCCTGCAATAGCCGTACTGGGTTTACGAACACTTAATTTGCATATTCAGACATTTATAGCTATATCATTTTCATAACGAAATAAATCAATACCTGCACAAATAATAAGGCTTATAAATCGCAAACATATAAATAAACAACTATTTCCTGTGTAAATAATTAGCTTTGCCCTGAGGTTGCCACTTTTAATCCTGGCGGGCATCGGTCGCGCTAAAGAAAGTAACGGTAAATCCTGTTTATTAAACAGTATTTTCGCCGGGAGCGCGTTCGTCTCTTCAGAAACGATGGCTTTGTTTTACACGCCGTAACCAATCACTCAGCTGGAGTAATAATTGTATGAGCCAAATATCTGTTATATCTAAATTAACTGGCGTGGAAACGACCACGGAAGGGACACAGATAACACTCGATCACTCCTCAATCGTTAAACTTAACGTGGATCGCGCCGACATCTCAGGTTACTCCCGCAGCGGAAACGATCTGGTGATTACCCTCAACTCGGGCGAAGTGATTACCCTCAAGAATTTCTACGTCACCGACGCGCAGGGCGTGAGCCAGCTGGTGCTTGAGGAGAGCGACGGTGCGCTGTGGTGGATTGAAGATCCAACCGGTGCCGCAACCTATGAATCCATCGCCTCCACGGACGCCCTACTGGCGGCGTCAGGGAGTGATACCGGCGGCGCCGCAGCGTGGCCCTGGGTGCTGGGTGGCCTGGCCGTCGCAGGTGGGATTGCCATTGCGGCGGGAACTGGCGGTGGAGGTGGCGGAGATGACGATAACAACAGCCCGAATCCCGGCAATCCGGGAAATCCTTCCGAGCCAGATACCACGCCTCCGGATGCCCCCACCAATCTACAGGTCTCACCTGACGGCAAAACCGTCACCGGTACCGCTGAGCCGGGCAGCACGATTACCCTGAAAGATGCCGATGGCAACACCATCGGAACGGGCAAGGCGGGCAGCGACGGAAAATTTACGATTGATCTCGGTACGCCACTCACCAACGGGGAACAGATCACCGCCACCGCCACCGATCCATCCGGCAATACCAGCCAGGGCGGTCAGGTCACGGCACCGGATCTCACCGCACCGGATGCCCCGGCCAATCTGGAGGTCTCCCCTGACGGCAAAACCGTCACCGGTACCGCTGAGCCGGGCAGCACCGTTACCCTGAAAGATGCCGATGGCAACACCATCGGAACGGGCAAAGCGGGTAGCGACGGGAAATTTACGATTGATCTGGGTACGCCGCTCACCAACGGGGAACAGATCACCGCTACCGCCACCGATCCGTCCGGCAATACCAGCCCGGGCGTTCAGGTCACGGCACCGGATTTAACCGCGCCGGATGTACCGGAGATTGTCACCGTCAATGATAACGTAGGCGCCGAAACAGGCCCGCTGAGCAACGGACAACGCACGGACGATGCCCGCCCGACCTTCAGCGGCATCAGTGAAGCCGGCACCGTCATTACCTTCTATGACAACGGGAAACCGATTGGCACCGCCACAGCCGATGCCACCGGGAAATGGAGCTTTACCCCGTCGACCAACCTGTCTGAAGGCAACCACGCCATTACCACCACCGCGACCGATGCCGCAGGCAATACTAGCCCGGCGTCCACGGCGGTAAGCTTCGTGGTCGATACCGTCGCGCCTGGCGCGCCAGCGATCGTCAGCATCACCGATGATGTTGCGCCTGGCACCGGCACACTCGGGAGTGGAAGCAGCACCAACGACCCACGGCCACAGCTCACCGGCACGGCGGAAGCGGGCTCGACGGTCACCATCTATGATAACGGCATTGCCATTGGCACAGCCGTTGTGGGCAGTAACGGAAGCTGGAGCTTTACGCCGTCGGTGAACCTGAGCGAAGGCAGCCACCAGCTTACCGTGCGCGCCACCGACGTCGCCGGTAACACTGGCCCGGCCTCGCCGGTCTTTACCGTCACGGTAGATGTCACCGCGCCGCAAACGCCTTCCGGGTTTATCATTAACGACGACACGGGCGTACTGAAAGGAGCGATCGGTGCCGGGCAGTTTACCGATGCCTCAGAGCCACGTCTGACGGGCAGAGGCGAACCGGGCAGCACGATCACGGTTTACGATAACGGCGTTGTTATCGGCACCACCACCGTTCTGCCGAACGGCACCTGGAGCATCACGCCGACGAGTCCACTGGCAGAAGGCGCACACTCGATTACCCTGCGGGAAACCGATGCGGCAGGCAACCAGAGCGGTCTGTCTCAGCCGATCAACTTTACCGTCGATCTTACGCCGCCAGACATGCCGGTTGCGACGCTCAACTCCGCAGGCACCCAGATCACCGGTACCGCCGAGCCGGGCAGTAAAATCGTCATCACCAACAATGCCGGGCTGCAAATCGGGACCGCCACTGCCGACAGCAACGGCAACTATGTCGTCAACCTGAACCCTGCGCAGACCAACGGCGAGATTATCTCCGTGGTCGCCTCCGATGCCGCAGGCAACCAGAGCTCACCGGCGCTGGTCAACGCAGCGGATATCACCCCACCTGCCGCACCGGGCAACCTGGTGGTGGCGGAAGACGGGGCCAGCGTCAGCGGAACCGCCGAGCCAAACAGCACGATTATCATTAAAGCGCCGGACGGTACGATCATCGGCCAGGCCACCGCCGGCCCGGACGGCACCTTCACCATCCCGATTTCGCCAGCCCAGACCAACGGCGAAGCCCTTGAAGTGACGGCCACCGACGGCAGCGGTAACACCAGCCCGTCTGGCTTTGCCGACGCGCCAGACAGCACCCCACCGCTGGCGCCGGAAAACGTGGTGATCTCTGCCGACGGCACCACCGTAACCGGTACAGCCGAGCCGGGCAGCACCGTCACCATCCGTGAAAATGGCGTGAAGGTCGGGGAAACGGTCGCCGACGATCAGGGGAATTTCAGCGTTGAACTGATCCCGCCGAAAGCCAACGGCGAAGCCCTGACCGCCGATGCCACCGATACCGCCGGAAACACCGGCCCGACCGCGCCGTTTGACGCGCCGGACATCACCGCGGCACAAACCCCGGTCATCACGGGCGTGGTGGATGATGCCCCAGGCGTCACCGGTCCTGTCAGCCAGAACGGTCTCACCAACGACAACACGCCAACCATCAACGGAACGGGCGAGCCTGGCACCACCATTACCCTCTACAGCGGTACTACCGTGCTTGGCACCACGCTGGTTTCGGCGAACGGTCAGTGGTCCATCACGCTGGAAACCGCGCTACCGGACGGCGGGCACGTGCTGACGGCGACGGCGGTTGACGCCAATAATAACCTCAGCGGGACATCGAACACCTGGAGCATCACGGTGGATACCGCCGCGCCGGGCGCGCCGGCCATTACGCAGGTCATTGATGACGTACCGGGCCGCACGGGTGCGCTCGACACCAATGAAACTACCAACGACACGCTCCCGACGCTGAACGGTACCGGTGAGCCGGGCTCCACCGTGACGATCCGCCTGGACGGACAGGATATTGGTACTGCCGTTGTTAACAGCGGTGGCGCATGGACATTCACACCTGCTACCCCATTAGTGAACGGGCAGCATACGTTCACCGTCGTCGCGAGCGATGCGGCCGGTAACGCCAGCGCACCATCAGCCGGCTTTACCCTTACCGTCGATACCACCCCGCCACCAGCGGCCACCATTGACACCGTCTCCGATAACGTGGGGCCCGTGCAGCTTCCGCTTAACAGCGGGGACACCACCGACGACACGCTGCCGCAGTTGCAGGGAACCGCACCGGACGGCACCACCATCACGATCTATGACGGAACCACCCTGCTCGGCACGGCGGTGCTCGACGGCAGCGGCGGCTGGAGCTTTACGCCAACCACGCCGCTGACGGACGGCCCGCACTCGCTGACGGTCCACGCAACGGATGAGGCGGGTAACACCACCATTTCGCCGCCGTTTGAACTGGCGATCGACACGACCGCGCCTGCAACGCCGGATATTCCTGAGATCACCGTCAACCCGGACGGCGGCACGCCGGGGACGGCCCTGAATCCAGGGGAGACCACCCGGGATACCACGCCAACCCTGAGCGGCTCGGGCACGCCGGGGGATATCGTGAACATTTACGATGGCGCTACTAAAATTGGTGAAGCCGAGATCGATGGCGACGGTAACTGGAGCTGGACGCCGGATGATCCGCTCCCTGACGGCACCTACGATCTCTCCCTGACGGTCACTAACCAGGACAGCGCCGGGAACGAAAGCGCGCCGTCCACGCCGGTGACCATTACCATTGATACTGACGCGCCTGCCCAACCGGGAACCCCAACGGTGACAGACAGCGTAAGCCAGATCACCGGACCCGTGCTGGATGGCGAATCCACCAACGATCCGCGTCCGGTCCTGAGTGGCACCGGTACGCCGAATGACGTCATTACCATCTATGACCAGGTGGGTACAGGCGAGCCGCAGGCCGTGGGCAGCGTTACGGTGGACGGTAACGGTAACTGGAGCTGGCGTCCTGAGAGCAACATTGGCGAAGGGACGCACGAATACACGGCGACCGCCACCGATGAAGCCGGGAATGAATCTGTGCCATCAGCCGGTATCACGATAACGGTCGATACCCTCGCCCCGGATACTCCGGTTATCAGTGCCATTGGTGGCGTGCAGAATGGCGAGTCTACCAACGACACTACGCCAGGCATCGGCGGAACCGGCACCACCGGCGAGACGGTGATCATCTACAACAACGGCGTGGAAGTCGCGCGCGTAGAGGTCGTCAATAATGAATGGTCCTATACCCTGCCGACACAAACCGACGGCCCGCTGAATATCACCGTCGCCGCGGTGGACGATGCCGGTAACGTTAGCCCGGTAAGTCCGGTCTTTACGGTGGAGGTTGATACGCAGGCGCCAACCGTGCCGCAAATTGACGCCGTCTCTGACAGCCAGCTGACCAACAGCGTGCTTTACACCCGCGACGGTACGCCAACCCTCACCGGGATTGGCGAGCCGGGTTCGAGCGTCACCGTCTCCGTTGATGGTGTCGCCTCGCCGGTGGTCGTGGAGGTTCAGCCGAACGGGACATGGTCCTGGACCGCCGACCCTGCGCTCACCGAGGGGCCGCATACCTTCTCAGTGGTCGCGAGTGACGCGGCGGGGAATACCTCCGCCAGCTCCGGCGATCTCAGCGTGACGGTGGATACCCTGCCGCCTGCAACGCCAACGAATATGACCATTGCCGCGGAGGGCACCCCGCTGACCGGGACGGCGGATGACGGAACCACGGTGACGGTTCGTGACGCCAACGGCAATATCATCGGGACCGGGGTCGCGACGGGAGGCTCCTTCTCCATTGCCCTCTCCCCGGCCCAGTTGGATGCCGCGACGCTGACGCTGATCGCCACGGACCCCGCAGGCAATGCCAGCCCGTCAACCACCTTTGACGTGCCGGACTCCCCGCTCGATCTGCCTGCGGTGCCGGTGATTACGGCGATCAACGATGACGTCGATCCCGTCACGGGCGATGTGAAAGATAAAACCACCAATGACATCACGCCTACCCTTACCGGCACCGCCGATCCGGGCAGCGTGATCGCCATTTATCAGGATGGGGTGCTGGTTCCGGTGACCACTGTCGTTGCGGATACCAACGGCAACTGGAGCTACACGCCGCTGTTGCCGCTGACGGAAGGGCCACACACCTTCGCCGTGACCGCTACAAACACTACCACCGGCGCGACCAGCGGGCAGTCGCCTGTCGCGACCGTCACCGTCGACCTTACCGCCCCGACAGCGCCAGCCATCGGTGCGGTGACCGATGACGTAGGTCCGATCACCGGGCCAATCGCCGACGGGCAGAGCACCAACGACAACCGTCCTACCCTGACCGGGACAGGCACGGCCGGGGACACCATTACGGTGTACGATGACGGCGACCCGCTGGGCACCGTTATTGTCGGTCCGACTGGCACCTGGAGCTACACGCCGCCTGCGCTGGACGACGGCAGCCACACCCTGACCGTGACCGCCACCGATCCGGCAGGCAATGAGAGCACCCCGTCGGCCGGGATCACCATTGTGGTCGACACCGTCTCCACCACGCCGGTGATTACCAGCGTGACGGATAACGCAGGCAATGCGGCAACGCCTGTTCCAAGCGGCGATCCAACCAACGACACCACGCCAACCCTGACCGGTACCGCTGAGCCGAACAGCGTCGTCGCCATTTTTGATGGCACCACGCAGATTGGTACCGTGGCAGCAGACGGTACCGGCGTCTGGACATTTACTCCTGAAACCGCCCTCGGCGAAGGGACGCATGACTTTACCGTCAGAGCCACGGATCCGCAGGGCAACGTCAGCCAGCCGTCCAACGCCTGGAGCGTCGAAATCGATCTTACTGCGCCACAGGTGCCGACGATCGTTACGGTCAGCGACAACGCCCCGGGTGGTGTAACCGGCCCGCTTACCGCCGGGCAGGTGACCAATGACACCACGCCAACCCTGAGCGGCACCGGCCAGGCGGGCACCACTATTCACGTTCTGAATAACGGCGTGGAGATTGGTACCACTACGGTCGACGGCAACGGTAACTGGACCTTTACGCCGGATCCGGTCCTGACGGACAGGACGTATAACCTGCGCGTAAACGCCAGCGATGATGTTGGAAACGTCTCCGCCAACTCGCCAGTGTTCGCCTTTACGGTGGATACCACTGGCCCTGCGGCCCCGGTGGTCACCACGGTGATAGACGATGTCAGCCCGGGAACGGGAATCATCGCCAGCAACGGTTCCACCAACGACACCCGTCCAACCTTCAACGGTACGGGGGAAGTGGGCGCAACGGTGCACGTTATTGTCGATGATGTGGAAATCGGCACGGCGGTCGTCAACGCCCAGGGTAACTGGACCTTCACGCCGACCACCGCGCTGGGTGAAGGGCCGCATACCATTACCTTTAACGCCACCGATGCCGCAGGCAATACCGGGGTCACCTCGCCACCGTTCAACCTGACGGTGGATACGTCGGTGCCCGAAGCACCGGTCTTTACCCCCGCCACCGACAATGCCGGTCCCGTGCTGGGCCCGGTCGCCTCGGGACAAAGCACAGACGACACCACGCCAACGCTGAACGGCACCGCGGCAGCCAACGCGACCATCACCATCTATGAGAATGGTCAGCAGGTGGGCACCGCCGTGGCGGATGCCAACGGCGTATGGAGCTTCACCACCGGCACGCTGGCAAACGGCAGCCACACCTGGACCGCCACGGCAACCGATGCCGCGGGCAACATCAGTCCTGCCTCACCGGGCTTTACGCTGGTTGTGGATACAACTGTGCCTGCCGCGCCGGTTATCACCCAGGCGATAGACGATGTTGGCACCATCACCGGGGCGATTGGCTCCGGCCAGACCACGAACGATCCTCTCCCGCGGCTGGTGGGGACCAGCGAGCCGCTGGCCACCGTGAATATCTACGAGGGCACTACGCTGGTGGGCACCGGTACTGCCGATGCTAACGGCAACTGGACCGTCGATATCACCGTGCCGCTGGGCACCGGGTCACACACCTTTACCGCAGAAGCAACGGATCAGGCGGGTAACACCGGCGCGCCGTCCGCCGACTTCAGCCTGATCATTGACACCACGCCGCCAGCGCTACCGGTGCTGACCAGTGTCACCGACGACGTCGGTAATGCTGCGACGCCTGTCGCCAACGGCGGGTTAACCAACGATGCACGACCAACGCTCACCGGTACGGCAGAAGCCGGCGCGACGGTAACCATCTACGACAATGGGGTACAGATTGGCACCGCGGTCGCCACCGGCGGCGCGTGGAGCTTTACGCCGTCCACCCCGCTGGCTGACGGGCCGCATAATCTGACCTTCTCCGCCACCGACGCCGTGGGCAACGCCAGCGCACAGACCGGGGGTTACACCATCAATGTGGATGCCACCGCCCCTGTCGCACCGGTAATCACCTCGATTGTGGATGATGTGGGAACCGTCACCGGCCCTGTCACCGGCACCAACCCAACCAACGACACCCGTCCGACCTTAAACGGTACGGCGGAAGCCAATGCCACCGTACGTATTTACGACGGCACGACGCTGGTGGGAACCGTCACTGCCGATGCCAACGGCAACTGGACGCTGCCGCAAACCAGCACCACGCTGATCGAAGGCGCGCATAGCTTCACCGCCACCGCCACCGATGCCGCGGGCAATACCAGCGCGCCATCGCCGATTATCACGATCAACGTTGACCTGACGCCGCCAGCAGCCCCAACCGGGCTGGCGGTGATCACCAACGGGACGCAGGTTACCGGTACGGCGGAAGCGGGAAGTACCGTCACCATCACCAGCAGCACCGGAACCGTGCTTGGCACAGCCGTTGCGGACGGCAGCGGAAACTTCAGCGCCACCCTCACCCCTCCACAGACCGGCGGGGAGTCACTGATTGTCTTTGCTACCGATAAGGCCGGTAACGCGGGTATCACCACCTCCGTGATTGCCCCGATCACCACGATCCCGAACGCGCCGGTTATCGCTAACATCGACGATAACGTCGGCACGGTGACGGGCAACCTGACCAACGGGAAAACCACCGATGACACCACGCCAACCCTGAGCGGCACGGCGCAGCCGAACGCGACCATCACCCTCTATAACAACGGGGTGCTGATGGGCACGGTCACCGCGAATGCCAGCGGCAACTGGAGCTTCACCACGCCGGTGCTGAGCGAAGGGCCACATGCCTTCACCGCCACGGCGAGCAACGGCTCGGGCACCAGCCCGATTTCCACGTCGACCACCGTCATTGTCGATCTCACTGCGCCAACGGCTCCAACCGGGACCTTCAACGCAGACGGCAGCGTACTGACCGGTAGCGCCGAAGCGGGCAGCACCGTCACCATCCGTCTGGCGGACAATTCAACGGTCACCGCCACGGCAGACAGCAACGGATCCTGGAGCTACACCTTCCTCAATAAACAGACGGAAGGCCAGACGCTGCAAATCACCGCCACCGATGCGGCAGGGAACGTCTCGCTGCCCGGCTCAGCCCTTGCGCCGGTGGTGCCGCTCTCTGCCAGCACCAACGTTGAAGAGCTGGCGCTGACGACCACCGCAACGGTGACCAACTCGCAGTACAGCGACTATGGTTTCCTGCTGGTGGGTGCCGTAGGTAACGTGCTGACGCTGCTCGGCAACGACACCGCGCAGGTAGGTTTCACCGTCGGCAACGGCGGCAGTGCGGATATTGCCGTGAACGCCAACGCCACGGGTGCCGTTCTTTCCCTGCTCAATACCCTTGAGCTGGTGGTACAGCGCTTTGACGCCGCCAACAACACCTGGACCACCGTGGTCGATACCGGACAGCCGCAGTTCGCTGACCTGCTGACCCTCGGCGCGACGGGGGTGTCGCTGAACCTGACCGGTCTGGCGGATGGTCAGTATCGCGTCCTGAGCTACAACACTAACCTGCTGGCAACCGGTTCTTACACCAGCCTCGATGTGGCGGTGAAAGAGACCAGCGCAGGCACCGTGTCCGGCGAAACCAACATTGTCGGTAACGTCATCACCGACGTGGATCCAACCGCAGGCAGCGACAACGCCCCGGCGGGCACCACCGTCACTGCGGTCACCAACGCCCAGGGCACCACCACCAGCGTTACGGCTGACGGCACAGTGATTCAGGGGCAGTACGGCACGCTGACCATCAACCTGGACGGCAGCTATACCTATAACCTGACCAACACCAGCGCCGCCGTCATTGGCCGCACGGAGAACTTTACCTACACCATCACCCACAACGGCACCAGCGCCTCGGCAAATCTGGTGCTGTCGCTGGGCGAAGGCACCAGCAGCAGCGGTATCGTGGCCGTGGACGATACCGCCTCGCTGACCTTCGATACCACCGTGGAGGCGATCAACAACGGCACCTCGTCGCAGGGCGGCTTTACCCTGGTGGGGATCAACCTTGGCAATACGCTGGGGCTGAACCTGCTGGACGATCTGGCCAACCCGATCATCTATAACGTGGAAGAAGGCACCACCCGCACCATGACCGTTCAGGCGTCCGTGGGCGGCGTCGCGCTGGCCTCGGTGTTCGACCTTTACATCTATAAGTTCAACAATGCGACACAGACCTTCGAGCAGATGCGCGTTGAACCCGGCTGGCTGCGCGCGCCGCTGCTGGGCGGCACCTCCCCGCAGCTGACATTGAACCTGCCCGCTGGCGAGTACCTGTTCCTGCTCAATACGGCGGCGGGGATCACCGCGCTGACGGCCTACACGCTGAACGTCTTGCAGGATCATGTCTACAGCGTGGCAAGCGTGAGCGAGAGCACCACCGGCGATGTGCTGGCGGATGATATTGCGCCAGCGGGTACCGTAGTCTCCGACGTTAACGGCGTGGCGGTGAACAGCAGCGGTCTGACGGAGATCACCGGCGAGTACGGTACGCTGCGGATCAACGCGGCCGGAGAGTACACCTACACCCTGAACAGCGGGGTCGGCGCGGACCATATCAGCACGCCGGATACCTTCGTTTACACCATCACCGCGCCTGACGGCTCGAAAGACACGGCATCGTTGAACATCACCCCAACCGCGCGCCCAATGGATGCGGTAAACGATGTCAGCACCGCGATGGACGTCACGTCGGTTCACCATACGGCCGCCTATTCCGATACGACGGTCGGGTCGGCGAGCTGGAACGCTGCGCTGCTTGCCTCAACCCAGGGCAGCGGGAGCGGGACCTTCGTGGTGGATCCTAATACCGCGCTGCATAACGTGGTTCTGTCGTTTAACGTCGCCTCGCTGCTGACGCTTACCGGGTTAACGGTGGACTGGACGCTGTCCAACGGCGCAACCACCGTCAGAACCGGCTCGTTTAACGGTGGGTTACTGCTGGGCGGCACGGCGACCATCAACCTGACGGGTCTCGATCTGGAGGCGGGAACCTATACGCTGAGCTATACGGGCAAAATGGGGCCATTGGGGGTAGGAAATATCACCATCACCCCAAGCGTGACCGGCACCAGCTACTCGCTGTCGCAGTTCGACGCGACGGGTACCCACACCGTTGACGGCAATATCTTCGACGGCACCGACTCCGCAGGGGCGATGGACCAGCTCCACTCGGTTGATACCCGCGTGAGCATTACCGGCTACGACGGCGTTACCACTACGCTGGATCCGTACACCGGCAGCACGATGTCAAACATCACGGGCCACTACGGGACGCTGGCGATTGCCGCTGACGGCAGTTACACCTACACCCTCAACCCGGGTATTTCGCTCTCTACCATTACCAGCAAGGAGGTCTTTAACTACACACTGACCGATGCCAACGGTGTTAAAGATACCGCGTCGCTGACCATTGACATGGCGCCGAAATTTGTCAGTTCGGAGCATAACGATGTGATTAGCGGTACGGCCTACGGCGACACGTTGATTTATCAGGTGTTGAACAACACGGCGGGTAACGCCACCGCAGGTAACAGCACGGGCGACCACTGGACGAACTTCTCCCTCACGCAGGGAGACAAGATCGACATTGGCGATCTGCTGGTGGGGTGGAACGGTAGCGCGTCGACGCTGGGGAACTATGTCTCTGTTTCACAAAGCGGTAACAATACTGTGATCTCCATCGACCGTGACGGCACGGGAGCCGCCTACACTAAATCTACACTCGTTACGCTGGACAATGTTCAGACCACCTACGACGAGCTTGTAAACCAGCAACACATCATTACCTGATAGCACCTGCAAGAAATGACCCGGGCGCGCGCAGCGCCCGGGCATAAACAAAAAAGCAGTACTTTTTTATTAGGGACAAGACATGGGAAAGAAGATGCCTTACTGGTGGCTCTCGTGCTGCCTGATATCTGTGCCCGCTATCGCGGCAAACCCTGCGGCGATGATTAATACCGGACAATTAAGCGAAACGCAGGAACTCCCCTCTTTAAATGGCCGCGTGGCGCCCGTAGCCAGCAAAGCCGCCCCCGGCACGCTACAGCTGAATGAAGCGGTTAACCGCGCCGTGACCTGGCATCCGGCCATCAGTGAAGCCGTCGGCAAACTTTATCAGCAGAGCGAAAATGTGGACGTCGCTAAATCGAAATATTATCCGCAAATTAACGCTGGCATGGATAACGGCTATAGCCACGACGGCGACGATAATGGCTTTACCCCCTCGCTGGTGCTTTCTCTTTCGCAAATGCTGTACGACTTCGGCAAAGTCGCAAGCCAGGTGCGCGCCGAAAACGCGGGCGTCGCCCAGCAGCAGGCCAACGTGCTGGTGAGCATCGACACCATCGCCCACGATACCGCCATCGCCATGGTGCAGGTGCAGACCTGGCAGCAGATGGTCGAGACCGCCAAAGAACAGCTGGATGCCCTGTCCTCCATCGGCACCCTGACGAAACAACGTAATGATGAAGGCGCAACGTCACTCTCTGACGTGGTCCAGACCGATGCCCGTATCGAAGGGGCGCGTGCGCAGCTGATGCAGTATCAGGCGAGCCTCGACAGCTCGCGCGCCACGCTGATGAGCTTGCTGGGCTGGGACAGCCTGAACGCGGTCAGCAATGACTTTCCGCAAAGCCTGGCCCGCAGCTGCGACATCGCCGAGCCGGACGATCGTCTGGTGCCCTCGGTATTAGCGGCCTGGGCGCAGGCCAACGTCGCGCAGGCTAATCTCGATTATGCCAACGCGCAAATGACCCCTACCGTTTCTCTGGAGCCGGAAGTTCGTCACTACCTGAACGACCGCTACGCGGGCAACGAAACGCGGGACCGCACCCAGTACTCCGCGTGGGTTAAAGTGCAAATGCCGCTCTATCAGGGTGGCGGCCTCACCGCCCGGCGTAACGCCGCCGGACACGCGGTGGAATCCGCCCAGTCCACCATCCAGCGCACCCGTCTTGAGGTGCGGCAAAAACTGCTGGAAGCGCGCAGCCAGGTGATGAGCCTGATGAGCACGCTTCAGATCCAGGGCCGTCAGGAAGCGCTCAGCGCCCGCACCCGCGAGCTGTATCAGCAGCAGTATCTCGATCTTGGTTCCCGCCCGCTACTCGACGTGCTCAACGCCGAGCAGGAGGTGTATCAGGCGCGCTTTACCCAACAGCAAACCGCCGGACAGCTGCATCAGCTTCAGCTCAACTGTCTGTACAACACCGGGCGCCTGCGTCACGCGTTCGATCTTGAAAACCGCACCATCCAGACCGTGGAGATCCAGCCATGAAGCAACGCGATATCCCGCAGGGTGAAAACATGACGGATGAGGCGCTGGAGCAGTGGGCGCAGGCGTTTGGCTACGTGGCGACGCGCTATCGCGTTGCCTGCTCGCCAGGCTCGCTCGTCGCAGGCGCACCGTGGCTGAAAGGCAAACCGATGGTGCCCGCGCTGACGCAGCTCGCCCGTGAAGCCGGGCTGACATTCCAGTTGCTGACGGCCAATCAGCACGCTATCAACAGCTGGCGTCTGCCGGTGGTGGTGGAGCTGAACGACGGTAAAATCGGCGTCATCGACAATTTCGACGGCGAGGATACGCTTGAGGTCAGCTTTTTCGACGACAGCACGCACACCAACCGCCTGTCGATGAGCGCGATGCTGCCTGCCATCCGCCACGTCATCGCCCTGCGTCCGCTGGCGGCGCTGAAGGACAGCCGCGTGGATGCCTATATATCAAAATACCGCCCGGACTGGCTCTACCGGCTGGTGATGCGCGACCTTCGCCCTTACAGCTGGGTGATGCTGGCTGCACTGTTCATTAACGTGCTCTCCCTCTCGGGCATCGTCTTTTCCATGCAGGTGTATGACCGGGTGATCCCCGCCCAGTCCTATCCGACGCTCTATGTGCTGACTATCGGGGTGCTGATCGCCACGCTGTTTGGCTTTGTGCTGCGCGTGGCGCGCGGACACATTATGGATCTGCTGGGCAAACGCTCGGATCTGCGCGTCTCGGATCGGGTGTTCGGCCACGCGCTGCGGCTGCGCCACAGCGCCATTCCGCGATCCACCGGCAGCTTTATCTCCCAGCTGCGCGAGCTGGAGCAGATCCGCGAGATGGTCACCTCCTCCACCATCTCCACCATCGTCGATCTGCCGTTTTTTATCCTGTTTGTGATTGTGCTGGCGATCATCGCCCCGCAGCTGGCGTGGATCGCTCCGGTAGCGGCGGTGATCATGGTCCTGCCTGGCCTGCTGCTGCAAAAGAAGCTGGCGGAGCTGGCGAAGCAGTCGGCGCATGAATCAACCCTGCGCAACGCGGTGCTGGTGGAAAGCGTGCAGGGGCTGGAGGACATCAAGCTGATGCAGGCAGAGAACCGCTTTTTGCAGCAGTGGAACAGCTATATCCAGATCACCGCCGAATCCGGCCTGCGCACCCGCGAACTGACGCAGAACCTGATCAGCTGGGGGATGACTATTCAGAGCCTGGTCTATGCCGGGGTGATCGTGGTGGGCGCGCCGATGGTGATCGACGGCACCTTAACCACCGGTTCGGTGGTGGCCGCCTCGATGCTCGCCTCACGGATGATCGCCCCGATGGCGACGCTATGCGGCGTGCTGGCCCGCTGGCAGCAGGTGAAGGCGGCCAAAGAGGGGCTGGACAGCATTATGCAGCTGCCGACCGAGAACCAGCGCGAAGAGACGCCGATCCGCCAGGACGTGCTGCGCGGCCACTATCTTTTCGAGCAGGCGCAGTTCCGCTATCACCCGGAAGATCCCCGCATGGCGCTGCGCATTAACCGCCTGGAGATCAAAGCGGGCGAAAAAGTGGCGATCCTCGGGCGCAACGGCGCGGGCAAATCAACCCTGTTGCAGGCGATGGCGGGCGGGATGGATCTGGCGGGTGGTGAACTGCGGCTCGACAACCTCAGCCTGCCGCATCTGGACGTGGCTGACGTGCGGAGAAACGTCGGCTTTATGACCCAAAACGCCCGGCTGTTTTATGGCACCCTGCGCGAGAACATCACGCTCGGCATGCCGCGCGCCACCGATAAAGAGATCTTCGAGGTGCTGGAGATGTGCGGCGCGGCCAGCTTTGTGCAGAAGCTGCCAAAGGGGCTGGATTACCCGATTATGGAGAACGGCGTCGGGCTGTCCGGCGGGCAGCGGCAGTCTATTCTGCTGGCGCGGATGCTGCTGCGCGACCCGAATATCGTGCTGATGGATGAACCGACCGCCTCCCTTGATGAACATACCGAGCGGGAATTTATTCAACGTCTCGGGGCGTGGCTCGGCAACCGCACGCTGGTTGTCGCGACCCACCGCGTGCCGGTGCTGGAGCTGGTGGAGCGCGTGGTGGTACTCAAAGATGGCATGCTGGTGATGGACGCGCCAAAAGCCCAGGCGCTGAACAACAGCCGTATGCAGCAACAGCAGCAGGCAACCGGACGGGAGTGGAAAAATGAAAATCAGTCAGCGTGACGTTGCCGCAGTAGAAGATCTGGATAACGCGCTCGACTCCGAAAGCGGTTATACCGGCGCCCGGCGCATTGTTTTCTTCTCCCTGGTGATGTTTGTGGTGCTCGGCGTCTGGGCGTGGTTCGGCGTGCTGGACGAAGTCTCAACCGGCACCGGAAAAGTGATCCCCAGCTCACGCGAGCAGGTGTTGCAGTCGCTGGATGGGGGGATCCTCACCGAGCTGAACGTGCACGAAGGGGATCAGGTGCAGGCCGGACAGGTGCTGGCGCGGCTGGATCCTACCCGCTCGGAATCTAACGTCGGCGAAAGCGCGGCGCGTTACCGCGCGTCGCTGGCCTCCAGCGCGCGTCTGTATGCCGAGGTGAACGATCTGCCGCTCAAATTCCCGCCGTCCCTGGCGAAATGGACCGACCTGACCGCCGCCGAAACGCGGCTCTACAACTCGCGGCGCGCGCAGCTGGAGGACACGCAGCGTGAGCTGCGCTCCGCCCTGGCGCTCGCCAATAAAGAGCTGGCGATCACCCAGCGGCTGGTGAAAACCGGGGCCGCCAGCCACGTGGAAGTGCTGCGCCTGCAACGGCAGAAAAGCGACCTGGAGCTGAAGCTCACCGACGTCCGTTCCCAGTATTACGTGCAGGCCCGTGAAGCGCTGTCGAAGGCCAACGCCGAGGTGGATATGGTGTCAGCGATCCTGAAAGGCCGCGAGGATTCCGTTACCCGCCTGACGGTGAAGTCTCCGGTGCGCGGGATCGTGAAAAACATCAAGGTGACCACCATCGGCGGCGTCATACCGCCCAACGGCGAGTTAATGGAGATTGTGCCGGTGGACGATCACCTGCTGATTGAAACCCGCCTCTCGCCGCGGGATATCGCCTTTATCCACCCTAATCAGGAGGCGCTGGTGAAAATCACTGCCTACGATTACGCGATTTACGGTGGGCTGCACGGGGTGGTGGAGACCATTTCGCCGGACACCATTCAGGACGAAGCGAAGCCGGAGGTGTTCTATTACCGGGTATTTATCCGTACCAGCCAGGATTATCTGGTGAATAAGGCGGGCAGGCACTTCTCGATCGTGCCGGGGATGATAGCGACGGTGGATATTAAGACCGGAGAGAAAACGGTGCTGGATTATATGATCAAACCGTTTAACCGGGCGAAGGAGGCGCTGAGGGAGCGGTAGTCAAACGCCGGGTGGCGGCTGCGCCTTACCCGGCCTACATTCTCGCAGGCCCGCGCAAGCGCAGCGCCGCCGGGCATTAATCCGCACGCAAGACGTGGAATCCGCCTCGAAGAATTAACCTTTAGTCATGCATCACACTTCCCTTCAGCCATGACCAGGGTAATATTACTCGCAGACAAAACGCACTTGCGCACAGTGCAGGAGTGCATTACTATCCACTCAGCTTCAAGGACTGGAGCTTACCAGCATTATGATTAATCATTTTCGGGATCAATGGCTTGAGGATTTTTTTCTCTACGGGAGATCGAGCAATGTTATTCCTTTGAATCTGGAAACAGCGCTTGCAAGAAAGCTCGACATCATCAATGCGGCTATGTCGCACCTGGATTTACGATCGCCACCGGGCAATATGTATGAAGCATTGAGTCCTCCGTTGAAGGGATACTCCTCTATCCGGTTAAACAGACAATACAGGCTTGTATTTCGCTGGTCAGAGGGAAAAGCAGACGATCTCTATCTCTCTCCACACAAGTACACGCAACACAAGTGAGGCATCACCTATGACACTTCAACAGGCACTCCGCAAACCCACCACGCCGGGCGAGGTGTTGCAGTATGAGTATCTTGAACCGCTCAATCTGAAAATCAACGATCTGGCAGAGATGCTAAATGTACACCGCAATACCGTAAGCGCGTTGGTCAATAACAATCGCAAACTTACTGCCGATATGGCGATCAAACTGGCAAAAGCCTTTAATACCACTATTGAATTTTGGCTGAACTTACAGCTAAACGTTGATATCTGGGAAGCGCAATCTAACTCCCGCACGCAGGAGGAGTTAAGCCGGATAAAAACCGTTGCGGAAGTCATGGCGAAGCGAAAATCCGGCAAGCCGGACGTTGCCTGATCCGCTCGCGCCACGCAATACGCTTACCCGACACGGGAACGGCGCATAACGGCATCTGCCATTATGCGCATCCGGTTACAGGGAAATTCTCAGGCGTCGAACCGCTTCTTTAAGCTGCTCATCCGTTGGGGTAACGAAAGACATGCGCAGCGTGGTGTGGTCCGGCTCGTTGCAGTAGAAGAACTCACCCGGCACAAACACGACGCCGTTGCTCAACGTTTTTTCCAGCCATTTCGTCGTATTGATGCCGTTATTCATTTTCGCCCACAGGAACATGCCGCCCTTTGGCTTGTGGAACGACATCACATCGCCCAGCTCCGCTTCCAGTCCACTGGCAAAGGTCTGGTATTTCTGGCGGTAGGCTTCGCGGATCATTTTAATCTGATTCGCCAGACGACCGGTTTTCAGATATTCGTACGTCATCAGCTGCGACAGCGTGCTGGTGTGCAGATCGGTGGTTTGCTTGAGGTTCACTACCGCGCGCTTTAGCCACTCCGGCACCAGCACCCAGCCCACGCGGGTGCCCGGCGCGAGGATTTTAGAGAAGGTGGAGGTGTACACCACGTTATCCTCATTGCCGATATCTTTGGCATGAGCAATCAGCGGGCGGAACGCTTCGTCGGTGTAGTTGATCTCGCTGTACGGGTCGTCTTCGATAATCACGAAGTCATAGCGCTTCGATAATTCCACCAGCTGTTTACGACGCGCTTCGGAGAGCGTCACGCCGCCCGGGTTACCAAAGGTTGGCACGATATAAACCGCTTTGATGGTTTTAGTTGCCACCAGCGCTTCTAGTTCATCCACTTTCATGCCGTCGCCGTCGGTACCGACGGATTCAAATTTCGCCTGCGCCAGGCCAAAGACCTGCAACGCGGCGAGGTAGGTAGGCCGCTCCACGACGACCGTATCGCCCGGGTTGATTAACGCCCGCGCCAGCACGTCAAGCGACTGTTGCGAGCCGGAAGTAATGACCACATCATCGGCTTTACAGGCGATGCCGCGACCTTCAGAGATGCGTTGGATCTCTTCGCGCAGCCCCGGGACGCCTTCCGTCAGACCGTACTGGAATGCTTCGCCAAAATGCTGAGACAGCACGGCATCAGCGGCGATTTTTAAACCTTCATGATCGAACAGGTCCGGATTTGGAATACCGCCACCCAGCGAAATCACGCCTGCCATTTTGCTATGTTTTAATAATTCACGGATGGCAGAGGATTGCAGGCCCTGCGCGCTGCTGGCGAGTTTGTTTGCAGACATTCTTTACTTACCTTCTTTTTTTATATTGTGCCCAATCTTAGCAGAATATGGGCAATAAATTCCGTTAGCTTAGGCAGCGGCCGCAAATCCTGGCGCCACAGTAAATGCACCGGCCTCGGCGCGGGCGTAAACGCTTCCAGAACCCGAACCAGCCTGCCGCTCGCCAGCTCTTCCGCCACCAGCACTTCCGGTTGCAGCAGAAGTCCCGCCCCGGCTCGCGCCGCCATGCGTAAGCCGTAGCCGTCATTGCATCGTAAGACGGCATCACGCTTCCAGCGCACTTCGCCTTCCACACCCGGCAGCCGCCACTCGTTACGCGCCGTCCATACCGTGTGCGACAGGCACAGGTGATCCACCAGATCGGCTGGCGTTTGCGGCGTACCGTGACGCGCCAGATAATCCGGCGCGGCGCAGATCGTCATGTTGTAGGGACACAGATATTTCGCCACCAGGTCCTCATTACGGATCTCACCGATACGAATGGCCAGATCGACCCCTTCCTCGACCAGATCAACCATTCGGTTGGTGAGATCCAGTTCGATGCGCACTTCCGGGTAACGCTGCAAAAACGTGGCCGTCAGAGGCGCGATAACGCAGCCGCCAAACGAGGTGGGCGCTGTCACGCGCAGGGTGCCGGCGGGTGTGGCTCGCAGGCGCTCAACCGCGTTTTCAGCAATCGAGACCTGCTCCAGCACGCGCCTGGCCTCTTCGAAATAAACGCGTCCGGCGTCGGTCAGGCTCTGGCGACGGGTGTTGCGCTCCAGCAGCCGCGTACCGAGCTGCGATTCCAGCTGCGTAATATACTTCCCGACCATCACCGCCGACATCTCCAGCCGGGCCGCCGCGCCGGTAAAGCTGCCGCTTTCCACCACCGTGATGAACGTCTCCATGCCGCGAAGCTTATCCATATTCCGAACCTCTGGTTAGCAATCTTCTAACATCAACCCAGTTTATCTGAATTTTTATTTATTAAAGAATGAAGGCTCACAACATAAGGAGTCTGCTATGAAAATCGTCATTATTGGTGCCAGCGGTACGGTCGGTCGTGCTGTGACAGATGAGCTAAGCCGTCGTCACGAGGTGATCAGCGTGGGTCGCACGCAGGGCGACCATCAGGTGGATATCACCTCGCAGGCGAGCGTACAGGCGCTGTTCGAAAAGATCGGCCCGGTGGATGCGATTGTCTCCGCCAGCGGTGGGGTACACTTCGGCCCGCTCGCAACCATGACCGACGGCGAGTTCAACCGGGGCTTACAGGATAAGCTGCTGGGGCAGATTCGTCTGGCGCTGACCGGCCAGCACTACCTGAACGAAGGTGGTTCGATTACGCTGATAAGCGGCATTGTGGCTCACGAGCCGATTGCTCAGGGCGTCAATGCCACCACGGTGAATGCGGCGCTGGAAGGGTTTGTGCGCGCCGCGGCCTGTGAACTGCCGCGCGGGATCCGCATTAACCTGATCAGCCCGACGGTGCTGACGGAATCCGTCGAAGCATATGATGGCTTCTTCCCGGGCTTTGAAAGCGTTCCCGCTGCGACCGTTGCGCAGGCCTACCGCCGCAGCGTGGAAGGGGTACAGAGCGGGCGGGTATATAAAGTCGGCTATTAAGCCTTACGGGCGGCGATCAGCACCAGCATCGGGCGTTCCGCCTCTTCGGCCAGCGCGGGCCAGGCGTCAACCTGCGTCTGCGTTGGTCCCCACTCATTGACTTCGCTTATCGTTAACCCCGCTTTGATCAGTGCGTTAAGCGTGGTGCCCAGCGTGCGGTGGTATTTAATCACCCCGTCCGCCAGCCAGTTGCTGACGCGCTGGCTTTCGTCCTGATAATGGTTCACGCCCCAGAACCGCTCACCGTTGTCGTCGGTGAGCCAGCCCTGACGGGTGGCGCAGGTATAAATCGGGTGCTCCATCGAGAAGACCAGGCTGCCACCGGGTTTTAGCGCGCGCTGAACCCTGGCGAATAGCGTGTCCAGCTCCGGCAGGTAGTGTAGCGCCAGCGAGCTGTAGACCAGATCGAGGCTATTCGCTTTCAGCGCCAGAGATTCCAGATCGCTACGCTGATAGTGAATCCGATTGTCATCAGTCAGTTCAGCCGCGCGGGCGAGCATTTTTTCTGAAATATCAACACCCGTGACGTCAGACGCGCCCAGCTCGCGCGCTGCGCGACAGAACCATCCGTAGCCGCAGCCGAGATCGACAACCGCTTTACCGGTTAAATCTGGCAGCATTGCCTTGAGCGCGGGCCACTCCGGCGCGCCGTTCAGGCCCTGAACCGAGCGCGGAAGCTGGGCATAGCCTTCAAAAAATGCCGGGTTGTCGTAGATGTTTTGCGCCATAACGGACTCCTTTATCGCAACAGTGGCGAGGGTAAAGCACCCCTCGCCCGTTGACAACGTATCCGTCTTATAAATCACAGCCTGCGCCGGATTTTCTCCACCATGGCTGTGGTTGAGATCCCGTAGCGGTCATGGAGGGTGGGCAACGCGCCCGCATCAAGGAACGCGTCCGGCAGCGCGACGGTATCGAAATCCACGTTCACGCGGTTGCGCATCAACAGCGACGCGACGGCTTCGCACAACCCGCCTACGCTGCTGTGGTTTTCCGCCACGATGACCAGCCGTCCCGGCTTCGCAGCCTGCGCCAGGATCGTCTCTTCGTCCAGCGGCTTAATGGTGGGCGAGTGCAGCACCGCCACGCTGACGTTATCCTTACGCAGCTGCTTCGCCGCCTCCAGCGCACGCATGGTCATCAGGCCTGAGGCGACGATCAGGACATCGTTCCCCTCTTCCAGCAGCGCAGCTTTGCCAATCTTAAACTGGTAGTTGTACTGGTCCAGCACCACCGGCACCTTGCCGCGCAGCAGGCGCATATAGACAGGGCCATCGTGCGCTGCCATCGCCGGCACCGCCTGTTCGGTGTCGATTGCGTCACAGGGATCGATAATCGTCATGCCCGGAATACCGCGCATAATCGCAATATCTTCCGTCGCCTGGTGGCTCGGCCCGTAACCGGTGGTTAGCCCCGGCAGCGCCGCGCAGATCTTCACGTTCAGGTGCTCTTCAGCAATCACCTGATGGATAAAATCGTAGGCGCGGCGGGTGGCGAAGACGGCATAGGTGGTGGCGAAAGGAATAAAACCCTCTTTCGCCATGCCGCCCGCGGCCCCCATTAACAACTGCTCGGCCATGCCCATCTGAAAGAAGCGTTCCGGGTAGGCCTGAGCGAAAATATGCAGATCGGTGTACTTCGACAGATCCGCCGTCATGCCGACGATCTCCGGTCGCTGTTCCGCCAGCTTCACCAGCGCGTGACCGAACGGTGCGGCTCGCGTCTCCTGGCCCTCTTCCGCGATAGAGGCAATCATCGCCGACGTGGTTAAACGCGGTTTTTTCTCCGTGGTCTGGCTCATTACAGCACTCCTTCAGGTTTGTTGGCATCCAGCACGGCGAGTGCCTTTTGCCACTCGTCAGCATCCACGCGAATAAAATGGTTCTTGTCACGCTTTTCGAGGAACGGCACGCCCTTGCCCATCAGCGTGTCGCACAAAATGACGCGCGGCTGGTTTTCCGGGTAGCGTTTGGCGTTATCAAACGCCGTTACCAGTGAAGGGACATCGTTGCCGTTGACGCGCTGCACGTACCAGCCGAAGGAGGTCCATTTATCTTCCAGCGGCTCAAAGCCGAGGATCGCGTGCGAGTTGCCATCCGCCTGCTGGCGGTTAATGTCCACCAGCACGATCAGGTTCGACAGGCCGTGATGTGCCGCCGACATCGCAGCTTCCCAGGTTGACCCTTCGTCCAGCTCGCCGTCCGACATGGAGTTAACGACCCATGCCGCGCTCTGCTTGCGCTTCAGCCCCAGCGCCATGCCAACGCCAATGCTTAAGCCCTGCCCCAGCGAACCGCCGGAGATCTCCATGCCCGGCGTGTAGGTTGCCATGCCGGACATCGGCAGGCGGCTGTCGTCCGCGCCGTAGGTCTCCAGCTCCTCTTCAGGAACGATCCCCGCTTCAATCAGGGCGGCGTAACAGGCAATGGCGTAGTGGCCGTGAGAGAGCAAAAAACGGTCACGCCCCTCCCACTCCGGCTCGCCCGGCTTAAGGTTCATCCCGTGGGCAAACGCGGTGGCCAGCACATCGGCATAGCCCAGCGCCTGCCCGATGTAGCCCTGCCCCTGCACTTCGCCCATGCGCAGCGCGTAGCGGCGAATGCGCCAGGCCGCGGCGGCAACCTGTTGAACTGTGGTATCCGTCATCGTCGTATCTCCTTAATGGATCAGCATCCCGCCGTTCACGTCGAGCGTGATACCGGTGGAGTAAGAAGAGAGGTCGCTGCCGAGGAACAGCGCGGCGCGGGCAATATCCTGCGCGTCTCCGAGGCGGTTAAGCGGAATGCCCGCCAGAATGGACGTTTTCATCTCATCGCTCAGCTTGCCTGCGGTAATGTCCGTCTGGATAAGACCCGGCGTGATGCAGTTTACGCGCACATTGTCGGGCCCCAGCTCACGCGCCATGGCTTTTGCCAGCCCCAGCACACCCGCTTTTGCAGCGCTGTAGTGTGGGCCGCCAAAGATGCCGCCGCCGCGCTGGGCCGATACCGATGAAATGCAGACGATGCTGCCCGACTTTTGCGCGCGCATAGTGGGAATAACCGCCTGGGACATTAGCAGCGTGCCGCGCAGGCTGACGTCAAGCACCGCATCGTAATTTTCGCGTTTGATATCCATCAGCTTGATCGGCTGAGTTATGCCGGCGTTATTCACCAGAATATCGATGCGCCCGTATTTCCCCAGCACCTGCTCAATGGCGGCATTAACCTGTAATTCATTGCTGACGTTCGCCGCAAGGCCCAGATGTTCGTCGCCAAGGCTCGCGGCGGCAGCCCGGCTGGCTTCAGCGTTTAAATCGATAATCACCACTTTCGCACCCTGTTCAGCATATAATTTCGCCGTAGCGAAACCCAAACCGCGTACGGAAGCCGCGCCGGTAATAACGGCGACTTTATTTTTCAGTAGCATACATTTACTCCATTAGGACAAGAGAGATTTAATGTTTTATTTCGGCTCTTCCAGCAGCATAATCATTATTAAGCCAATGGCTGCGCAAATACCGAAATAAATAAACACGGTATTAAAACTACCTGTTTTATCCAGCAGATAACCTGCCAGCATCGGGGAAACAAATCCGCCGAGATTACCGCCGCTATTGATAATGGACGCGGCAATCGGATAGGTTTTACTGTCCGCAACAGCCATTCCATAAGCCGTAAAAGCGGGCCAGCCGATATTCAGACAGAGGCCGACAAAAAATAACCCGACGCAAACCGCGACGGTGCTTTGCGGAATATTCAGCATAATAACCATCATTAAAACGGTGCTGATGGCGGTAAACATCATGGTCGGTTTACGTCGGCGGCCGAGCAGTTTGTCGGAGACGTAGCCGCCAAAAATCGCACCGATAAATCCACCGATGCACGGCATGCTGGCGACCAGCCCCATGCTCATAAACGTAAAGCCTTTCTCTTTCACCAGATAGAGCGGGATCCACGTCAACAGTCCGTACAGCACGCTGACCATCATAAAATAGGCCAGGCAGTCGCCGAGAATATTCTTCGAGGTAAACAGCCCTTTCACCGTGCTTACCGGGGCTAATTCCCGCACGCGGATCAGCCGGTCGAGGCGTGCAAAGCCTGGTGAAATCACGATGTTTTCCCGTCTGGCGTCCGGCGTCTCCTGACCGGCGGTAATGGTCTCCAGCTCCGCTTTCGAGACGAATGCGCTCTCGGACGGCCTGGTGCGTACCAGCAGATACCACAGGACGGCAATGACCAGGCCGGGGATCGCAAAGGAGAAGAAGACCCAGCGCCAGCCCCAGGTCATGGCGATCCACACTGCCAGCGGCGGCACGAGGATGGGCGCGAACATGGTGGCGGCGATGTAGACGCCCGTGGCCGTGGCCTTCTCCTTTGGCGGAAACCAGTTATTGATGGTGGAGGCCAGCCCGACCGGGCACGGCCCCTCTGTTAACCCCAGCCCCAGGCGGATACACTTCAGGCCCAGAACTGAGGTTGCGGTGCCCATCAGCCAGGTAAAGGCAGAGAAGCCGAATATCGACAGTGCCACCATGCCGCGAATTCCCTTTTTGGCAATAAAAAAGCCCGCAGGAATTTGGCTCAGGGCGTATCCCAAAAAAAACATGCTGGCGATGGCACCGGCTTCGAAATTATTGATATGAAATTCGTCAATGATAAACGGCAGTACTGCACCAATATTTGTTCGGTCAGCATAGTTAATGGCATAAACAATAAAAATTAATGCCAGCACAACGAAACGGTAATTGGTTTTTTTAGTCTTTATGTAGGGGACAGCTTGTTCTATACGAGACATAACTTACCTCATTATTCGAACACCGTGAGTCGTTTTATTATTGCGTTCAACGTCAATATATCGGCTTACCCATGAAACGCCATTCAATAAAGCTCATTTATTGCTGAGATAAATTTGATTCGCGATACAGCTCAAAAAAATAACATCGGGATAAAATTGCCCGCTCGCAGTCTCAATGTTATGTTTTTTATCAATTATCGTGTAAGGAGTAGGCCATGTCCGCGCAGGATCGCCAGACGTTATCGCTGCCCTCGCTCAGAAATTTGCAGGCGTTTATCGCCGTTGCTAACGCCCTGAGCATCCATCAGGCGGCGGAACAGCTCAACGTCACGCCTTCGGCGGTAAGCCACCAGATCGCGTCGCTGGAATCGTGGCTGGGCAAGAAATTATTTATCCGCAGCGGCAAAGGGGTTCAACTCACCCCGACGGGAGAACAATATCTGCGGGAGGTCTCGGCGGCGATGAGCGCCATCGGGCGCGCCACCGATCAAATCGTGAAAGAAAAAGACAATGCTGTGCTTCGCGTGCACTCTTCCCCCACCTTCGGGCTGTCCTGGCTGTTGCGCCGTCTGGGCAGATTCCGCGCCGAATATCCTGATATCACCATCAATCTCACCTGCTCCTATGAGAACCTACAGTTCGCCAGAGATAATATCGACATTGATATCCGTCACGGTATTCCGGACTGGGACGCCTACCGGGTGATGACCATTAAAAACGACACGCTGGTGGTATTGGCCTCGCCGGACTATGCAGAAGAGCATCCCATCAGCACGCCCGCCGATCTGCTGCAACAGTCGCTTATCTCGTCCACCAGCACTCTGGTGAACTGGGAGAAATGGTTCGCCTGGCACAATATCGACAGGCCCTGGCTTAATTTCAGCCTCAGCTTCGACCGCTCCTACATGAGCTTTGAAGCGGCGCGCATGGGGCTTGGGTTTATTCTGGAGAGCAAAATGATGGCTACCGATCACCTGAAGGATGGCTCGCTGGTGCAGGTGCTGCCTGATGAAATGGGTATCGCCATCAACGCGCACCATCTGGTGATGCCGCACATGAACGAACGCGCGTGGAAGATCCAGCAGTTCGTCGAGTGGATTGACCGTGAGTTGCGATTGTCGGGGTATCACCTGTAGCGATACCCCAACGTGGCGTCAGGCGACCGTGCCCCAGACCAGATTCCCCTTGTGGAACGTCGCGGTGCGCGGAGAAATGCGCGCCACCGCCTCGGCGGAACAGGAGGCGTCAACCAGCACAAAGCTGGCGTCGTCCTGCGCTTTAGGCCACACGCGCTCACCTTTGTCGTTCAGCGGCAGCACGTCGCCGGTGGCGATGCCCAGCGCCCGCGAAAGCGTCTGCTCGTTCGGGCGAATATAGAGCTGGGCGTAGAGGTTGGCTTTCTCCAGCATGTCCCCCAGACCGTACGGCGACCAGTGGTCGATCACGCTGTCGGTACCGGTCATGACAAACACGCCTTTATCACGTAACTGCTTCAGCGGCATGTGCAGGGTGCCAATCGGCACGGTCGAGGCGATGGTTACCTGCTGTGCCGCCATGCGGGTGGCGATCTCATCCACCTGCTGTTCGTTAAGCGTGGCCAGCGCGAAGGCGTGGCTGATGGTCAGCTTCCCCTTCAGCGCCGGCGTTTTCTCCACGGTTTCTACCATGTAGTTCACCGCCGCCACGCCCGCCGGGCTGGTTTCATGCAGGTGAATATCCACCCCTTTGTCGTAATCCAGCGCAATCTGGAACATGGTATGTAGCGATTTCTCCATCGCGCCGTCGACGCTGGTTGGGTCCAGCCCGCCCACATAATGCGCCCCCGCCTGCATCGCCTCGCGCATCAGCTTTTCAGAATTCGACAGCAGCAGGCCGTGCTGCGGGAAGGCAACGATTTCGCAGTCAAAGCCTGCGCCCCGGCGCGCCAGTACCGCCTGCAAATTTTCCAGGTTTTTCAGGCCGGAAACCGGCTCTATGTTGCAGTGGCTGCGGGCGATGGTGGACCCTTTGGACTGGATCAGGTCGATCAGCTTTTCGGCGCGTTCTTGCGTGTAGGGCTGTAACTCCGGCAGCAGCTTCTGCTCCAGGCGGATCATGTCCTGAATGGTGGTGCCCGCCGGACGGTTCAGGGAGCGCCACGGGCCGCCGTAGAAGGTTTTATCCAGGTGAATGTGCATGTCGCGCATCGCCGGAAGCATCAGCTTTTTACCCGCGTCGTAGTGCGGCAGGGTCGCGTCGGCGTGGCTGCCGTTATCGCGCAGGGCGACGATTTTCCCGTCTTTGATCTCCAGCGTTTTCAGCTCGGTGCGGGTGCTTGTCGCCACGCTGCCGTCGTAGTTAAACCCGGCTTCCAGCAGCACGTTGTCGAGATAGTAATGTTTTGCGGTGATGTTCATCGGTTTACCCGTCTCGCAGGTTGCCTTTACAGAATCGGCAGCATACGCGACGGAACCCGTGGCGCCAAACAGCGCGCAGGCAGTAACCATTTTGCCGCTCTGGCTGATAAACTCGCGGCGGCTTTTATTCTCACTCATCTTATCTTCCTTCATTAATAATATGGGTACCCGTTTCACCGCGCAGCGCTGCGGGCAGGCAGTCCGGCGAGGTGATGATTACGCGCCTGCCGCCATGGCGTAAAAATTCCAGCGAAGCGACGATTTTTGGCAACATGCTACCTGCCGGGAAGTGGCCTTCATCCATGTAGCGCGTCATCTGCGCCACGTTGACGGTATCCAGCGCCTGCTGGTTCGGCTTGCCGAAGTTCACGCACACTTTCTCCACGCCGGTGGTGATCACCAGCACGTCGGCGCGGATCTCGCGCGCCAGCAGCGCGGTGGAGAGATCTTTATCGATAACCGCATCCACGCTCTGGTAATCGCCCTGTTCACTGCGCACCACGGGAATGCCTCCACCGCCCGCGCCGATGACCACAAAACCTTTCTGCGTTAGCGCCTTAATCGCATCCGCCTCGACGATGCGCCGCGGCTGGGGCGAGGCCACCACGCGGCGATAGCCCCGGCCTGAATCCTCGACAAAATGCCAGTCCGGGTGCGCGAGCTGTAGCTCGTCGCGCTGCGCCTCGCTGAAGAACGCGCCGATCGGTTTTGTCGGGTGCGTAAAGCCGGGATCGTTTTTATCCACCTCCACCTGGGTGACGACCGTGACCGCCTTTTGCTCGCCACGCGCCGCCAGGCGGTTGTTGAGCGCCTGCTGGATCAGGTAGCCGATGCCGCCCTGGGTATCCGCCACGCAGTTTGCCAGCGGGGTCAGCGGCAGCCCTTCCCGCTCGTGGGCGATTTCGGCGCGGCGCAGATCCAGCCCCACCTGCGGGCCATTGCCATGGGTGAGCACGATGTCATAGTCCGAGGCCAGCATTTCGAGCACCGACTCAGCCACCGCTTTGACCGCCTGCGCCTGATGCTCAATCGACTGGCTGGCGTTGTCTTTGATAATGCTGTTGCCGCCGATGGCGACGACCATAAGCTCTTTCATTTTGTTTCCTTTAGAAGGTGCGTTCTGGTGCCCTCACCCCGGCCCTCTCCCACAGGGAGAGGGGGATTAACAGAGGTATCCAGCACATGCTTCACCACAAACATCCCGCCCATCATCAGGTAGGCCGTGACAAACATCAGGGAACTGCCCTCGGCAAAGCCCACCACCGGGGCGTGGATCACGCCAAACAGCGCCAGCAGCGCGCCTCCTGCGGCGGCGACGGCCCCGCGCAGCGGTTTGTTGATAATGGCGAAGATGGCGATACAGCCCCAGAGCATGCTGGCGAGCGGCGCGCCGTTGCCGAGATGCATCAGGCCTTCGTAGTAGATCCCCTTGCTGTGCAGCACGTCGGTGCCGATTTTCGCCGCGCTGGTCCCCGCGGCGCTCATCACGCTGTTCATCATGGTCAGCGCCCAGTTGGCGATCCACGGGAACAGGCAGATGAAGATGACGGGCACCTCCACTTTCGGGGTTTCCCTCACCACCTGGTTGGCGGTGACGACGCCGATAAACACCAGAATCGGCACGATGGCGGTCATCGGTATGATGGCGAGCATAAAGGCCCCCAGCCCGAACAGCGGCACGATGAACATGGTCACGCCGGACGCCAGGGTGTAGCCGATGCTGGCGCCCATCGCTTTCCAGCCAGGATGGCCGACGTAGACCGTGACCGGGAACGGATTGCCCATCAGGCAGCCGAGCATCGAGGCCAGACCGTTCGCCAGCATTACCTTGCGGGTCGGGTATTCATCCCCTGCCGCGTGGGCGCTTTCGATGTTCTCCAGGTCAAAGATGTAGTTCGCCAGCCCCAGCGGTACGGCGGACGCCAGATACGGCAGCGCGTGCGGCAGCCCCTGCATAAAGCTGTCCACGTGCACTTCCGGCGGGTTAAAGCCGAAGGATGACATGGACGCTTTAATGGCATCCGGGCTTTGCAGGCCGGAGATCCACGCAAGTAGAGTACCGGCAATTAACAGCAGCAGGCCGGTCGGGATACGGGCGAAAATCGGCTTTTTACCGAACCAGTTAATGAAGATCAGCAGCAGGACGATAAACGACACGGTCGGCGCTTCGAACGCCTGCAACATCGGGTTCATCGCCAGCAGCAGCAAGCCAAGACCGGACAGGCACGACAGCAGCACGGTGCGGGGGATCATCTTGCGGATGGTTTCCCCCAGGAAGGAACCGCCCGCGAGGATCATCGCTTCCACAAAGCACCACACCAGGCCAATCTGAATCGCGAAATCCGCATCGCCGGTTTGCTGGTAAACCGGCATTAAGACCAGGAAGGTCACGGTAAAAATCGACGGCGCGCTCGGGCCGGACGGCAACGCGGTGACGTCCGTTCGTCCGGTAGCGCGCGCCATTTGCAGGCCAAACCACGTATAGCAAAGACTCGCCACCAGCACCGCCAGCCCGAAGGCTGGCGCGATGCGTCCATAAACAATCTCCTTCGGGATGCCGACGACAAAAATGAGCAACCCCATCATGGTCAGCAAATTGGTCAGGTTGTTGGTCATCAACCCGAAATAAGCTGCCCAGTCACCTCTTTTCCACTCCAGTTTCATGTTTTTCATGGATGCATGCCTTATAAAAAGTAGCGATCGCGGAAGGTCAACAGCGCCTTTTCAAAACAGCTAAACGGCGGGTGAACGATGCCCGCCCCTATCATGCCGATGCCCGCGTCCTTATGGGCAATGGCGGTATTGATGACCGGCAGAATGCCGCTGCCCGCGACCTTCGTGATGTCGATGGCGGTCGGGATCCCCATAAAGGAGAGCAGCGGAATGGTGACGTTCGGGTTTTCGCCAAGGGTGATTTCGCGCATCTGACGGGAGAAGTCGATGGCTTCCTCCACCGTGCCGCCCACCAGCGCCACGATTGCCGGGGCCGTCGCCATCGCAAAGCCGCCGATGCCGTAGGTTTCGGTGATGGCGCTGTCGCCAATATCCAGTCCGGAGTCTTCCGGCTTGTAGCCCGCGAACATCGGGCCAATCACCTGCTGCGCCGGGCCGGTGAACCACTGCCCCGGCAGGCCAGAAACGCGCAGGCCGAACTCGTAGCCGTTGCGCGCCATGGTGGTGACGACGGTGCTGCACTCAATGCCGTGGGCAGCATCCAGCGCGGCCTTACACATCGCCATCCACGTCGGACCGGAGAAATAGTCGCTGCTGGCGACAAACTCGAACACTTCACGCTGCTGCGTCACCGGATAGCCCGCCTGGATCAGCCCCGGCGTCAGCGCCTGAATAAGCAGCGTGGTGCCCGCGTTGTTGCGATTGTGGCACTCGTCGCCCATGTGCAGCGCCTGGGCCAGCATCAGGCGCAGGTCGATTTCGCCGATAATGTTCATGGCGTCGCGCAGCATCGGGCCGAGCACGTCGCGCATCCAGTTCAGGCGCTCGATCACGCTCTGGTCGTTAGCCCCCATGCGCAGGATCTTCGCCATCTGCTCGCTGAGGTTGGTGAAGGCGCGGTTGCCGTAAGTTTTGTTCTCAACGATGTGCATAAACATCGACGCGGAGGTGACGCCCGCCATAGAGCCCACACAGTCGTGCTCGTGGCACGGCGAGAAGGTGATGTCGCCTGACGCCGCCAGCCTTGCGGCGTCCTCCAGATCCGTCGCCAGCCCTTCAAACACCAGCGCGCCGGTAACCGCGCCTTTCATCGCTCCGCACATGTTTTCCCAGGTAACTGGCGGACCGGCGTGCAGAATGGTCGTGCGGGTCATGCCCGGCACCACGTTGATGGCCTGGTCATAGCCCACCAGCACCGGATGGGACTGAATAATCCGCTCCAGGGCAATTTTGTTCGCGGCGGCAATTTTCTCCGCCAGCGGTTTTTCCGCCAGCTGGTCGAGCGCTTCAACAACCTGCATATTGCCCTGCCCCGGCGGCGTCCAGTCGAGCTGGGTCACGGGAACGTGCTGCTTTTTGAGGTCGTCGCTGAACATCGCAATGCCGACGTTAATGACGTTTAGCGGCTGGTTGAATAAAGTGGTCATTATGCTTTCTCCCCTTTGCAGACAAATTCGCGTGCCAGTAATCCGGTGTTGGTGCTGCTGCTGGCCCAGATGACGCCTGCGTCGGTCAGCAGCTGGCACTGCTGCGCCAGCGACTGCGGATCCTGATCGGTGCCGAGCACGTAGCCGAGAATTTCCAGCGGACGGTTGTCGGCGTTCGCGATCGCCTGTGCCTCTTTGATCGCCTCGATCATCACCCCCACCGGATCGTCGTGCGCGCCAAAGCCCAGCACGAAGTCCATCACGATGACGCCCACCTGCGGATCGCGCGCCTCCTGTAGCAGGCGGCTGATGCGGTTGGTCGGGTCGATCATTGGGTGTGGCTTGCCGTTGGTGAAATCATCGTCACCGAAATCAAGGAAGGTGTGGGCCTGGCTAACGCTGATATCTTTCAGACGCCTGGCCGGGTCCGGCTGGATGTTGCTGTAAACATCGTCAAACTTCTCCAGCGCGGCAAACATCGCTTCGTCGCACAGGGTGCCGCCGCAGAACAGGCCGCGAATGTACTTCTGTTGCGACGTCAGGCGGGTGCGTACCTCTTCGATCAGCGGCCAGTTGAGCGGATGTAAATCCAGGTCGTCTTTTTTAATGCCGGTAAGCAGCACCGCTTTCAGGGCCGCCTCTTTGGTGCCACGAGCAAACTGCAAACCGTCTTCATCGGCAGGCGGTTCGTTGCGGCCCAGGAAGCACACAACTACAGGCTTGCGGCAGGCGCGTGCCCGGGCCAGCACCTTCTCAGCCACCGCGGGTGCTGGCGGTTTGGAGATGAGCGCTATCACCCGAGTAGCGTCGTCCGCCTCCAGCATGTCGATGGCGTCGAGCATCATCAGGCCGCCGATCTTCTCGCTAAGATCGCGTCCGCCGGTGCCGATCAACTGCGACACGCCGCCGCCGAACTCATGAATGCGCACGCTCAGCTCCTGGCTGCCGGTACCGGAGGCGCCAACGATGCCAATCGTCCCGCGACGCACCGCGTTGGCGAAGCACAGCCCCGCGCCGTTGATAATGGCGGTGCCGCAGTCTGGCCCCATCATCAGCAGACCCTTTTCATGCGCCAGCTGCTTCAGCGCCAGCTCGTCGTCGAGCGATACGTTATCGGAGAACAGCATCACGTTAAGATCGTTTTCCAGCGCCTGACGCGCTTCCCGGGCGGCGAAGGTGCCGTTGACGGAAATCACCGCCAGGTTGCTGTCCGGACGATGGGTTTTGGCGCTGGCAATCGACGCGTAGCGTGCTTCATGGGAGCCCGTGCGCTCTTTACGCGTGAACAGCGCTTCAATGGCGGCCAGGGTTTCATCATTTGCCGCGTCGCCTTTAATCACGATCATCAGGTCGCCATTTTTCGCGTCCGCTAATTCCGGCGTTAATAGCCCGAGGTTTTTTAATACGCCTTTGTTCATTTCCGTCGCCATCGCCACAAACGCCTGCTCGACGCCCGGCAATTTATTGGCTTTGGTGGAAACCGACATTAAGGAAACCGAATCGAAATACGTATTCTTTTTTATGACGATTTTGGTTGGCATTATTTTCACCTGTTTAAGATAAAAGGGGGCCGCCGTCGTGCTAAATGCACGTCGGTAACAATGCGTTTTTTCAGTAACGGCCAGCCAGGTGAAGGCTGACCGAATGCGCTACGCGCCTGCCGCCAGCAGCAGGTCTGCGATCGCGTTGAAGCCTTTTTCCCGTGCCAGTTCGAGCGGGGTTTTGCCGTATTTATCGGTCATGTGCGGGTTCGCGCCGTGATCCAGCAGCAGCTTCACAATTTCCTGCTGCTTTGCGCCGCCGTCGTTTAATACGATGGCCTCCAGCAGCGGCGTCCAGCCGACAAAATTGGTGTGGTTGACATTGATGTCGGTTTTTTCCAGCAGCTCACGCACGATTTCAACGTGCCCTTTTTCACTGGCAGGGGTAATGCCCACGCCACCAAAGCGCGTCAGACGGTCGAGATCCGGATCCGCCGGAAGGAGAATGCGCAGCAGGGTTAAATCATTGGTCAGGCAGCTGATCAGGAAGGGGTTAAAACAGGTCTGGTCCTGTTTATCAATATCCGCCCCGGCGGCAATTAAAAATTCCACACAGGCGTAATGCTTTTTCAGGCTGGCAATAATAATGGCGGTTCTTTTCTGGCGGTTGGTTACGTTAATATCCACGCCTTTTTCCAGGCAGGCTTTTAGCGCGTCGATATTGCCCTCTTCTGCCGCCAGCAGAAATTCTGTAACCAGTGCAGTTGCAGACATATTCAGACTCCCTATGTTTCACTTCTGATGGCCTGAGAATAGCAACAGCCTGGTCATAAAAGAATCCGCTTAAAAATCATTCATCGACACGCAATTCATTGTTGAGTTAAATTCAACGGTCCGGCAGAAACGTGCGTCTGTGCAACCTTTTTCTTATGTTTTACCGCTTTTACACACTTCAGGCTGCATTATCCTTATGGCTGAAAAAGCCTTACACAGCGCGGCCCTACGTAAAAATACAGAACTGTGACCAACATCAACTATGATGTAACGCCAGTGTTAAAATATGTTCAAAACTGATGGTCACCAGGAGCCATAATATGAATTCCATCTTTACCGAAGAGAATTTGCTGGCCTTCACCACCGCGGCACGTTTTGGCAGTTTTAGCAAAGCGGCTGCCGAGCTGGGCGTAACCACCTCGGCCATCAGTTACACCATCAAACGCATGGAGACCGGCCTGGACGTGGTGCTGTTTGTACGCAACACGCGCAGCATTGAGCTGACCGAATCCGGTTTTTATTTTTATCGTAAAGCGACCGACCTGCTGAATGACTTTCATGCCATCAAGCGCGGGATTGATACCATTTCTCAGGGCATTGAGACGCGGGTGCGCATCTGCATAAATCAGCTTTTGTATACGCCACGCCATACCGCGCGTTTGCTCCAGGTGCTGAAAAAACAGTTTCCCACCTGCCAGATCACGGTGACGACCGAGGTGTATAACGGCGTCTGGGATTCCATCATTAATAATCAGGCCAATATCGCCATTGGCGCGCCGGATACGCTGCTGGACGGCGGCGGCATTGATTATACCGAGATAGGCGCGATCCGCTGGGTATTTGCCATCGCGCCCACGCATCCGCTGGCGTTCGCCCCGGAGCCCATCTCCGAAAGTCAGCTGCGTCTGTATCCCAATATCATGGTCGAGGATACCGCGCATACCATCAATAAGAAGGTGGGCTGGCTGCTTCACGGTCAGGAGGCGATTCTGGTGCCGGACTTCAACACGAAATGCCAGTGTCAGATCCTGGGGGAAGGTATTGGATTTTTACCGGAATACATGACGCGTGAGGCGGTGGAGGATGGGCTGCTGGTAACGCGGCGAATCAATAATCCGCGCCAGGATTCGCGCATGCTGCTCGCCACGCAGCATGCGGCGACCGGTCAGGTCACGCGCTGGATAAAACAGCAATTTGGCCCCGAAGGCGTGCTGACCCGGATCTACAGTGACTTACTGTGGCGTACCTAGCTCTTCGTCTGAACCCAAAATGCGTGGATAAGACCGGGGAAGTAGCCCAGGATGGTCAGAAGGATATTCAGAATAAACGCCCAGCCCAGCCCCTTGCCAAGCAGCACGCCCAGCGGCGGGAGAATAATCGTAAAAACAACGCGCCAAAAACCCATAAATAACTCCGTGCAAGCTAACCAATTGAAAATTATAAAAGACACTTCTCTAAGCGTAGCCAGTTTAAGGGTAACTGCCATTCATCTCTCGCGCTTTTACCTGCCTTTACCCTCTTTACACTGGCTTAAACCCGGCCTTAAATGCTCTACTGTTCTGAAATTGACCGTAAGGAAACATAATGTCTCTTCCTCTTATTTCGCCGCAGCAGGCAAACGCGCTTATTGCTGAAGGCGCCAAACTTATCGATATTCGCGACCCCGACGAGTATGCCCGCGAGCATATTCCGGCGGCGCACTCTATTCCGCTGGATTCGTTACCCGGCGGGCTTAACGCGGCGCCGGGAGAAACGGTGATTTTCCACTGTCAGTCCGGCGCACGAACCTCAAACAATGCTGCTCGTCTGGCGCAGGCAGCATCCCCTGCGAACGCCTGTGTGGTTGAGGGAGGCATTCAGGGCTGGAAACAGGCCGGGCTGCTGACCGTTGAAGATCGATCGCAGCCGCTTCCGCTGATGCGTCAGGTGCAGATCGCTGCCGGGCTGCTGATCCTCTGCGGCGTGGTGTTGGGTTACAGCGTCTCCAGCGGTTTTTTCCTGCTGAGCGGTTTTGTGGGCGCCGGGCTGCTGTTCGCCGGAGTGACAGGTTTTTGCGGTATGGCGCGACTTCTGAAAGTGATGCCGTGGAACCGACGTACCTGATAAGGAGTATCTGAAAGATTAGGCTGTACCCCGTCCCGGACGTGGGCTATGGTGAAGATCATGACAATGATGAGGAGGTGCTATGTTTTCTGTCGGTGATTATGTCCAACCGCGTCAGGGCGGTCCGAAACTGAAAGTGCTCGAAGTGAATGGTGAAAACATTGTGGCCGTGCAGGCCAGCGATGAGCAGGGCGAGAAATATCACCTGAAAGCGGCGGACGTAGTTCTGTACTCCGAAGAAGGTGACTTTGGCGTCTGCTAAGTCAATAATCGGGCGGAATACACCGCCCGAATAATCATCAGATCAGGAAATCGTCCAGCGATTTACCGTTTGCCAGTGCGGTCGCAATTGGCTTTGGCGTACGTCCCTGACCGGTCCAGGTTTTTTCTTCACCGTTCGCGTCAATAAAACGATATTTCGCCACACGCGCTTTACGTTTTTTCGTCGGCTGACCCGCCTGCGCCAGGTCACTGCCTAACAGATCGCTCGGAGAAATACCGTCAGCTTTCATCAGTTCCAGCAGAGCATTAATTTTATCCTGCTGTTCAGCGCGTTGACGCTCTAATTCAGCCTGCTCGCTGCGTTTTTCTTCAGTGACAATCCGGAATTTTTCCAGCACTTCTTCCAGAACATCCATGGATAATTCACGTGCCAGCGCCCGGAGGGTACGAATATTATTAAGATTCTGTAACGTTAAAGCCATAATAATGAAAAACCTTTCTTCGTGTGTATAACATAAATCATGCAACAGAATAATTGATTTTGGTTCTGATATCTACCCACCCTGACGTTTTGACATTATTGTAAATGTTTTAGAATATCCCGTAAATATAACCCTGAAATATATGTCTGTTTTAAAGCGTAATATACCGCCCTTCCCCAGGCCAAAAAACCCTGTTTTAAACCGTTCAAAAAGCCGCCTCCAAAATCCCACACAACAAAGGTTTCACACGCGCATAGATAATCTAATTCATTGATATATTTCACTAAAATAGGCACGAGGAGAGAAAATAACGAAGCGCGCAAAAAACGCACAATTTTAGAGAATTTTATGGCTAAAGCGCCAGTAAATAAAAATTAATCACTACTTGTTAGTTAAAAGCCAGAGAGATACGCTATACACTCAAAACAAACCAACCTAAAGCACTAAAGGCTGCAGGTAAAACGCCACTTTTTTGTCCTGTTCGAGGAGTTCAGACATGTTCTCACCGCAGTCTCGCCTGCGCCATGCGGTAGCGGATACGTTCGCGATGGTCGTTTACTGTTCCGTCGTGAATATGCTGATTGAAATTTTCCTGTCGGGAATGTCCTTTGAGCAATCTCTCTCGTCGCGCCTGGTGGCCATTCCGGTGAATATCATGATCGCCTGGCCGTACGGCCTGTACCGCGATGCAGTGATGCGTTTAGCCCGGCGTATTAGCCCGGCGGGTTGGGTAAAAAACCTGGCGGACGTGCTGGCTTACGTGACGTTCCAGTCCCCGGTGTATGTGTTTATTTTGCTGACGGTGGCCGCAGACTGGCATCAAATCGCCGCTGCGGTAAGTTCAAATATCGTGGTATCCATGCTGATGGGTGCGGTGTACGGTTACTTTCTTGACTACTGCCGCCGCCTGTTCAAAGTCAGCCCTTATAGCCAGGCAAAAGCGTAAGGTAAGGCGACTGGCTCATGCCAGTCGCAGAGTTATTGTACGTCGCCAAACAGCCCTTTCAGGAATCGCTCCAGCGCCATACGCGAGCTGAAACCGTGCGGAATACCATAATGTTCATGCGTCTCGCCGCCTAAATAGAGCGGAAATTGCTGATAATGATCGCAGGTTTTAATATCCGAGGCGGGCTCAGCAAATGACAGGCTTCTGTCTTTGAGTGTCGGGTGAATAATGAGAGCAGTACGCCCCATTCTTGCTTCACGGTTGACGTAAACATAATTCTCACCACGGCGATATCCGTACGCTTTTGATGTTACCTCATCCATGGTGAACCCTTCTTTTTCAAGAACGCGCGCCACCTCATCGGGTCGTAAATACATATCTTTTCCTCATTATCATTCCTGCCCGGCAACCTTACAGTATTCAGCATTAGCAGGGCTTTCAGAATATTCCATAAACTGCCCGATAAGCCGTGACTCGCTTCAGATATTACATTTCTGGACTAAACTTAACGGGAACACAAATTATGGAGGATCGTATGTTTAACAGACCGAACCGAAACGATATTAATGACGACACACAGGATATTCGTAACGATGTCAGCCAATTAGCGGACACGCTGGAAGCCGTATTGAAATCCTGGGGCTCTGACGCGAAGGACGAAGCAGATGCCGCGAAACGTAAGGCTCAGTCTCTGCTGCGTGAAACGCGGGCAAGGATGAACGGCCGCTCACGTACCACTCAGGCGGCCTGCGACATGGCCAGCTGCGCCACCACCTTCGTACGTGAAAAACCGCTTTGTACGCTGGGAACGGTCGCGGCGGTCGGGATTTTTGTCGGCGCCCTGCTTAGTCTGCGTAAGTAAGCGCGCGTTCTTAGCCCCGGTAGCCTCAGGCGCCGGGGCTTTTCTTTGCCTGACAACCTGAAAAAACCGTACAGCCCGCCCTGCCCCGCCAGGCTCATCATCGGGGCCTTATTAATCTGAATTTCCCATATCTTGTGTGGTTGAAACTTATATAAACTACATCTAGTATTCCCTTTAGTAAGACACACACAATATGACGCGTTTACTCGCGCCGTCCTCTCATTCTAAATGGAAATGCGAATCATGAGCATTATTATTTACACTCGTAACGATTGTGTTCAGTGCCACGCCACGAAACGGGCGATGGAGAGCCGCGGCGTGGCATTTGAGATGGTCAATATTGATCAGGTGCCCGACGCGGCAGACACCCTGCGGGCGCAGGGTTTCCGTCAGCTTCCGGTTGTGGTTGCCGGCGACACCAGCTGGTCTGGCTTCCGTCCGGACATGATCAACCGCCTTGCCGCTCAGGGCGTCAGTGCATGAGCACGCTGGTCTACTTTTCCAGCAGCTCGGAAAACACGCTTCGGTTTATGGAGCGTCTCGGGCTGCCCGCGATACGCATTCCGCTGAACGAGCGGGAGCGTATTCAGGTAGACGAACCCTACATTCTGGTGGTGCCCAGCTATGGCGGTGGCGGCACCGCAGGGGCTGTGCCTCGTCAGGTGATCCGCTTTCTGAACGATCCCCATAACCGACAGCTTATTCGCGGCGTGATCGCCGCAGGCAATCGCAACTTCGGCGAGGCCTTTGCCCGCGCCGGGGATGTCATCTCTCAAAAATGCGGCGTGCCGTATCTCTATCGTTTTGAACTGATGGGGACACAGCAGGACGTAGAGAACGTGCGTAAAGGAGTGAACGAATTTTGGCAACGACAACCGCAGAGCGCGTGATTCAGGCAACGCCGGATTACCACGCATTAAACGCCATGCTAAACCTCTATGACCGGGAGGGGCGCATTCAGTTTGATAAAGATCGTGAGGCGGTGGACGCCTTTTTTGCCGCTCATGTGCGCCCGAACAGCATCGTTTTTGGCAGCCAGCAGGAACGTCTCGACTGGCTGGTAAAAGAGGGTTATTACGAAGAGCGTGTCCTGACCCGCTACGACCGCGCCTTCGTGGTGGCATTGTTTGAACGGGCGCACGCCAGCGGTTTTCGCTTCCAGACGTTTCTCGGCGCGTGGAAGTATTACACCAGCTACACCCTGAAAACCTTTGACGGCAAATGCTATTTAGAAAGCTTTGAAGATCGGGTGGTGATGGTGGCGCTGACGCTGGCGCAGGGCGATGAAGTGCTGGCCGAAAGTCTCACGGAGGAGATCCTCTCCGGCCGCTTCCAGCCCGCCACGCCAACGTTCCTTAACTGCGGGAAAGCCCAGCGCGGCGAGCTGGTCTCCTGCTTCCTGCTGCGTATTGAAGACAATATGGAGTCGATTGGCCGTGCGGTAAATTCGGCGCTACAGCTTTCGAAACGCGGCGGCGGTGTGGCATTTCTGCTTTCGAACCTGCGGGAAGCGGGCGCGCCGATTAAGCGCATCGAAAATCAGTCCTCCGGCGTCATCCCGGTGATGAAGATGCTGGAAGATGCCTTTTCGTACGCCAACCAGCTTGGCGCGCGTCAGGGCGCGGGTGCGGTTTATCTGCACGCGCACCACCCGGACATTCTGCGTTTTCTGGATACCAAACGTGAAAACGCCGATGAAAAGATCCGCATTAAAACCCTGTCGCTCGGCGTGGTGATCCCGGATATCACGTTTAAGCTGGCTAAAGAGAATGCCGACATGGCGCTCTTCTCACCGTATGATGTTGAGCGGATTTACGGCAAAGCCTTTGGCGACGTGGCGATAAGCGAGCTGTACGACGAGCTGGTGGCCGACGATCGCATTCGTAAAAAAACCATCAACGCCCGGGATTTCTTCCAGACGCTGGCTGAAATTCAGTTTGAATCCGGTTATCCGTACATCATGTACGAGGATACGGTGAACCGCGCCAACCCGATTGGCGGGCGCATCAACATGAGCAATCTGTGCTCGGAGATTTTGCAGGTCAACAGCGCGTCCAGCTACGACGAGAACCTCGACTACGCGGACGTGGGCAAGGATATCTCCTGTAACCTCGGGTCGCTGAATATTGCCCACACCATGGACTCTCCCGATTTTGGCCGCACGGTAGAGACCGCCATTCGCGGACTGACGGCGGTATCAGACATGAGCCACATCCGCAGCGTACCGTCTATTGAAGCGGGCAACGCCGCGTCGCATGCCATCGGCCTTGGGCAGATGAACCTGCACGGCTATCTGGCGCGGGAGGGCATCGCCTACGGCAGCCCCGAAGGGCTGGATTTCACCAACCTTTATTTCTACACCGTCACCTGGCATGCGGTGCATACCTCGATGATGCTGGCGCGCGAACGCCACCAGCGGTTCGCAGGCTTTGAGCAGTCCCGCTACGCCAGCGGAGAGTATTTCAGCCAGTATCTGGAAGGCGACTGGCAGCCGAAAACCGAAAAAGTACGCGCGCTGTTTGCCCGCGCTGGCATCACCCTGCCGACGCGTGAGATGTGGCAACAGCTGCGTGAAGAGGTGATGCGCTACGGCATTTATAACCAGAACCTTCAGGCGGTGCCGCCAACCGGCTCCATTTCCTATATCAATCACGCCACGTCGAGCATCCACCCCATCGTGTCGAAGATTGAAATCCGTAAGGAAGGCAAAACCGGGCGCGTCTACTACCCTGCCCCGTTTATGACCAATGAGAATCTGGCTCTGTACCAGGACGCCTATGAAATTGGCCCGGAAAAGATCATTGATACCTACGCCGAGGCGACTAAACATGTGGATCAGGGGCTGTCGCTGACGCTCTTCTTCCCGGACACCGCCACCACGCGGGATATCAACAAAGCGCAGATCTACGCCTGGAAGAAAGGCATCAAAACGCTGTACTACATTCGCCTGCGCCAGCTCGCGCTGGAAGGCACCGAAATTGAAGGCTGCGTGTCCTGCGCGCTGTAAGGAGAAAGGATGAAACTGTCACGCGTAAGCGCCGTTAACTGGAACAAAATTCAGGATGATAAAGACCTGGAGGTATGGAACCGCCTGACCAGCAACTTCTGGCTGCCGGAAAAGGTGCCGCTCTCCAACGATATTCCGGCCTGGCAAACTCTGAGCCATGCCGAGCAGCAGCTGACAATCCGCGTCTTCACCGGCCTGACGCTGCTGGACACCATTCAGAATACCGTGGGTGCGCCCGCGCTGATGAGTGATGCGCTGACCCCGCACGAGGAGGCGGTAATGTCGAATATCAGCTTTATGGAGGCGGTGCATGCCCGCTCTTACAGCTCGATTTTCTCCACTCTGTGCCAGACCAGAGACGTGGACGCCGCCTACGCCTGGAGTGAAGAGAGCGCGTCATTGCAGCGCAAGGCAGATCTGGTGCTGGAATATTACCGGGCCGACGAGCCGCTGAAGAAGAAGATCGCCAGCGTATTCCTGGAATCTTTCCTCTTCTATTCCGGCTTCTGGCTGCCTATGTACTGGTCGAGCCGGGGCAAGCTCACCAACACCGCCGATTTGATTCGCCTCATCATCCGCGATGAAGCGGTACACGGGTATTACATCGGCTATAAGTACCAGAAAGGACTGGAGAAAGCCACCCCGGAAAAACGCGAGGAACTCAAAGGTTTTGCCCTCGATTTACTGATGGATCTGTATGACAACGAGCTGAGCTATACCGAGGAGCTGTACGCCGGAACGGGCTGGGAAGAGGACGTAAAAGCCTTCCTCTGCTACAACGCCAACAAAGCGCTGATGAACCTGGGCTACGAAGCGTTATTCCCACCAGACATGGCGGAAATGAACCCGGCGATCCTCGCGGCGCTGTCGCCCAACGCCGATGAAAACCACGACTTCTTTTCCGGGTCCGGCTCGTCGTACGTGATGGGTAAAGCGGTGGAGACGCAAGACGAGGACTGGGATTTTTAATGAATGAATTAACGTTCATTAATTAACTCTGCATTTCATTATTTCCAGCCAAATATTCCACCAGGTACTACACTGTAATTTCCCCATCATATTCGCCTGAAACACACCGATTCAGGCGAAATTTCCCCATGCAGCAGCAAAAAATTGAGAAAAATTCAAACCGCCCTCAGCCCTTTATTCATGGGAAATTCAGCCGTTTCGCTTGCGGCAAAATTCTGGCCTTCGGCTGGCCCAGGGTTGTCTCAGATTCTGAGTATGTTAGGGTAATGCCAGTTAACTATTTACCATGGTAATCATATCGACATAAACAAATAACAGGACACTCTCTATTGCATGGCAATTAAATTAGAAGTGAAAAATCTTTATAAAGTATTTGGCGAGCACCCGCAGCGTGCTTTCAAATATATTGAGAAAGGCCTTTCGAAAGAGCAAATTCTGGAAAAAACCGGGCTATCGCTTGGCGTTAAAGACGCCAGTCTGGCCATTGAAGAAGGCGAGATTTTTGTCATCATGGGATTATCCGGCTCGGGTAAATCCACTATGGTTCGCCTTCTCAATCGCCTGATTGAACCCACCCGCGGGCAGGTGCTGATTGACGGCGTGGATATCGCCAGAATATCCGACGCTGAGCTTCGCGAGGTGCGCAGAAAGAAGATTGCGATGGTGTTCCAGTCATTCGCGCTGATGCCGCACATGACGGTGCTGGATAATACCGCCTTTGGCATGGAATTAGCCGGTACGCCCGCTCAGGAACGTCAGGAAAAAGCCCTTGATGCGCTACGTCAGGTTGGGCTGGAGAATTATGCACATGCCTACCCGGATGAACTTTCCGGCGGTATGCGTCAGCGTGTGGGATTAGCGCGCGCATTAGCGATTAATCCGGATATTTTATTAATGGACGAAGCCTTCTCGGCGCTCGATCCCTTAATTCGCACCGAGATGCAGGATGAGCTGGTAAAATTACAGGCCAAACATCAGCGCACCATTGTTTTTATTTCTCACGATTTGGATGAAGCCATGCGTATTGGTGACCGTATCGCCATTATGCAAAATGGTGAAGTGGTGCAGGTCGGCACACCGGATGAAATTCTCAATAATCCGGCGAATGATTATGTGCGCACCTTCTTCCGCGGCGTGGATATTAGCCACGTATTCAGTGCGAAAGATATTGCCCGTCGAACACCAAACGGCATTATTCGAAAAACGCCAGGTTTTGGTCCGCGCTCCGCGCTGAAGCTGTTGCAGGACGAAGACCGTGAATACGGTTATCTGGTTGAACGCGGCAATAAATTTGTCGGCGTTGTCTCCATCGACTCCCTGAAAACCGCCCTGAGCGAAAACCAGGGAATCGATGCGGCGTTGATTGACGCTCCGCTTGCCGTGGACGCCGAAACGCCGCTCAGCGAGTTGCTCTCTCACGTGGGTCAGGCGCCGTGCGCCGTGCCGGTCGTCGGTGAAGAACAACAGTACGTTGGCATCATCTCAAAACGGATGCTGCTACAGGCTTTAGATCGCGAGGGGACAAACAATGGCTGATCAATCAAACCCATGGGGCACCACTGAAGCAGCGGACAGCGCGGCGCAATCTGCCGATGCGTGGGGTTCGACGCCTGCGCCTGCCGATGGCGGCGGCGCGGCAGACTGGCTCAACAGCGCACCGGCGCCTGCCCCAGAGCATTTCAATATTATGGATCCGTTCCACAAGACGCTGATCCCGCTGGATAGCTGGGTAACGGAGGGGATCGACTGGGTCGTTACCCACTTCCGTCCGGTGTTCCAGGGGATCCGCATCCCGGTGGATTACATCCTGAACGGCTTCCAGCAGCTGATGCTGGGCATGCCCGCGCCGGTGGCGATTATCCTGTTCTCGCTGATCGCATGGCAGTTCGGCAGCGCGGGTATGGGGATCGCCACGCTGATCTCCCTGATTGCCATCGGCGCGATTGGCGCGTGGTCTCAGGCGATGATCACCCTGGCGCTGGTGCTGACCGCCCTGCTGTTCTGCGTGGTGATCGGCCTGCCGATGGGGATCTGGCTGGCGCGCAGCCCCCGGGCCGCGAAAATTATCCGCCCGCTGCTGGATGCGATGCAGACCACGCCAGCGTTCGTTTACCTGGTGCCTATCGTGATGCTGTTCGGCATCGGTAACGTACCGGGGGTGGTCGTGACCATTATCTTCGCCCTTCCGCCAATTATTCGTCTGACCATTCTGGGCATTAACCAGGTGCCTGCGGATCTGATAGAGGCATCGCGCTCGTTCGGCGCCAGCCCGCGTCAGATGCTGTTTAAGGTTCAGCTTCCGCTGGCGATGCCGACCATTATGGCAGGTGTTAACCAGACGCTGATGCTGGCGCTGTCGATGGTGGTGATCGCCTCAATGATTGCCGTTGGCGGGTTAGGTCAGATGGTACTGCGCGGCATTGGCCGTCTCGATATGGGGCTGGCGACCGTCGGCGGCGTCGGGATTGTGATCCTCGCCATCATTCTTGACCGCCTGACCCAGGCTGTCGGTCGTGATTCACGCAGTCGCGGCAACCGTCGCTGGTACACCACCGGCCCTGTCGGGTTACTCACCCGCCCATTCACAAAATAAGGAACAACGATGCGACATAACGTACTTTTTGCCACAGCGTTTGCGACCCTTGTCTCCACCAGCGCAGTTGCCGCTGACCTGCCGGGCAAAGGCATTACCGTGCAGCCGGTGCAGAGCACCATTTCGGAAGAGTCCTTCCAGACCCAGATTGTCAGCCGTGCGCTGGAGAAACTGGGCTATACGGTGAATACCGCCAGCGAAGTGGATTACAACGTGGGCTATACCTCCATTGCCTCCGGCGATGCCACCTTTACCGCCGTGAACTGGCAGCCGCTGCACGACGATATGTATGCCGCCGCAGGCGGTGACAAGAAATTCTACCGTGAAGGCACCTTTGTGACCGGCGCTGCGCAGGGATATTTGATCGACAAGAAAACCGCCGATAAGTATCACATCACCAATATTGAACAGCTGAAAGATCCGAAGATCGCCAAACTGTTTGATACCAACGGTGACGGTAAAGCCGACATGATGGGCTGCTCGCCGGGCTGGGGCTGTGAAGCGGTGATTAACCACCAGAACAAAGCCTTCGATCTGGCGAAGACCGTCGACGTGAGCCACGGCAATTACTCTGCGATGATGGCCGACACCATCGCCCGCTTTAAAGAAGGCAAGCCAGTGATCTACTACACCTGGACGCCGTACTGGGTGAGCGACGTGCTGAAGCCGGGCAAAGACGTGGTGTGGTTGCAGGTGCCCTTCTCTTCCCTGCCGGGCGAGCAGAAAGATATCGACACCAAACTGCCAAATGGCATGAACTATGGCTTCCCGGTGAATACCATGCATATCGTGGCGAACAAAGCCTGGGCCGAGAAAAACCCTGCGGCGGCGAAGCTGTTCTCGGTGATGAAACTGCCGCTGGCTGACATTAACGCCCAGAACGCGATGATGCACGCGGGTAAATCATCCGAAGCAGATATCAAAGGCCACGTGGATGGCTGGATCAAAGCCCACCAGCAGCAGTTCGATGGCTGGGTGAAAGAGGCGCTTGAGGCGCAGAAGTAAAGTACTTTCCCCTCACCCCAGCCCTCTTCCGAAGGGAGAGGGTGTTAGCGTTCCCTCTCCCTTCGGGAGAGGGTTAGGGTGAGGGGCTTAACCGCACAAACACACACATAACAATTCCCCAACATTCACCATCATTGGTTATTATGTTTCCGGAAAAATAATCACTTAACTCACGATTCCTGAAACTAATGACAAAAACAACTCAAGGGCTTAGCCCCGCACTCATCCTTTTAATGTCCGTGGCAACGGGTCTGGCCGTCGCCAGCAACTATTACGCACAACCACTGCTCGACACCATCGCACGCGCCTTCGATCTTTCAGCCAGCTCCGCCGGCTTTATTGTCACCGCAGCACAGCTCGGCTATGCGGCCGGGCTGCTGTTCCTGGTGCCATTAGGCGATATGTTTGAGCGCCGGATGCTTATCGTCTCCATGACGCTGCTGGCGGCGGGCGGAATGTTGATCACCGCCAGCAGCCAGTCGTTAACGATGATGATTATCGGCACCGCGCTGACGGGGCTGTTCTCGGTGGTGGCGCAAATTCTGGTTCCCCTCGCCGCGACGCTGGCTTCCCCGGAAAAACGCGGCAAAGTGGTCGGTACTATCATGAGCGGCCTGCTGCTGGGCATCCTGCTGGCGCGAACCGTTGCCGGGCTGCTGGCGAGCCTCGGCGGCTGGCGCACCGTTTACTGGGTGGCGAGCGTGCTGATGCTTATCATGGCGCTGGCCCTGTGGCGCGGCCTGCCAAAGGTGAAGCAGGAAAATCACCTGAACTATCCGCAGCTCCTCGCCTCCGTTTTCAGCCTTTTCACCCGGGATAAACTCCTGCGCACGCGCGCCATTCTGGGGTGTCTCACCTTCGCCAACTTCAGCATCTTATGGACGTCGATGGCGTTTCTGCTCGCCGCGCCACCGTTTAACTACTCAGAAGGCGTGATTGGCCTGTTCGGGCTGGCAGGCGCGGCTGGCGCACTGGGCGCGCGCCCGGCGGGTGGGCTGGCCGATAAAGGTAAATCTCATATGACCACCTCCGCAGGGCTGGTTTTACTCCTGCTCTCCTGGGCGGCCATCTGGTACGGACACGTCTCCGTGCTGGCGCTGATTGTCGGTATTCTGGTGCTAGACCTCACCGTGCAGGGCGTACACATCACCAACCAGACCGTGATTTACCGCGTGAAGCCGGACGCCCGTAACCGTCTGACGGCCGGGTACATGACCAGCTACTTTATCGGCGGCGCGGCGGGCTCGCTCATCTCAGCCTCCGCCTGGCAGCATGCGGGCTGGACGGGAGTGTGCGCCATCGGCGCCATCGTCGCGGCGATAAATCTGCTGGTATGGTGGCGCGGCTATCACCGTCAGGAAGCAATTCACTAAGTTTTACATTGCTTTGGGTCCCCTGGGGTGTAAAGGGGGCCTGCATCTGTTAAGGTAACAGCAATCATTTATCCCAGAAATTTTACTGTGGGTGACATATTTACTACCGGCATGAATAGTTCAGACCCCTGTCCTCACATCCCCTCTTTCGCGGGTACACACCCCACACTCTCTGTGCTCACCGGGTCACGGATTTACCCGGCGCTTTCTGATGGTGACATACGTTTGGCGGATATAACCGCACAAATAATTCATTTACATTATTTGTCACTGTCGTTACTATATCGGCTGTAATTAATGAGGTTATGCCCAAAATGGATAGTTCGTTTACGCCCATTGAACAAATGCTTAAGTTCCGCGCCAGTCGTCATGAGGACTTCCCGTATCAGGAAATTCTGCTGACCCGCCTGTGCATGCACATGCAGGGTAAGCTGCTGGAAAATCGTAATAAGATGCTGAAAGCGCAAGGGATTAACGAGACGTTGTTTATGGCGTTGATTACGCTGGAGTCTCAGGAAAATCACAGCATTCAGCCATCGGAACTGAGCTGTGCGCTGGGGTCATCCCGTACCAATGCAACCCGTATCGCGGATGAACTGGAAAAGCGCGGCTGGATTGAACGCCGTGAAAGCGATAACGATCGCCGCTGCCTGCATCTGCAACTGACCGAGAAAGGTCACGAATTCTTGCGCGAAGTGCTGCCACCGCAGCACAACTGCCTGCACCAGCTCTGGTCTGCCCTCAGCACCGCCGAGCGCGACCAGCTTGAGCATATTACTCGCAAGCTGCTCACCCGTCTGGACCAGATGGATGAAGATGGCGTCATCCTTGAGGCGCTGCGCTAACGCGACGATCCGCTCAACATTCCAGATTGCTAAAAAGAAAAACTGACAGGCCAGCACGTGAAACTGCTGGCCTTTCTGACAACAGGTCGGCTCAGCCGATGTGAAAATAAAAAGATCGTGGAGAACAACAATGAGCGCAAATGCGGAGAACACCCCCCCGCAGCAACCGGTCAACAAAAAGGGCAAACGTAAGAGCGCCCTTATTCTGCTGACCTTGCTCTTTATTATTATTGCCGTGGCATATGGGATCTATTGGTTTTTAGTCTTGCGTCATGTTGAAGAGACAGACGATGCATACGTGGCAGGGAATCAGGTTCAAATCATGGCCCAGGTGTCAGGCAGCGTGACGAAAGTCTGGGCTGATAACACCGACTTTGTGAAAAAAGGCGATGTGCTGGTCACGCTCGATCCAACCGACGCCCAACAGGCTTTTGAAAAAGCACAGACGGCGCTGGCCTCCAGCGTTCGCCAGACCCGCCAGCTGATGATCAACAGCAAGCAGCTTCAGGCCAATATCGACGTGCAGAAAACGGCGCTGGCTCAGGCGCAGAGCGACCTCAATCGTCGTGTTCCTCTCGGCACCGCCAACCTGATTGGCCGTGAAGAGTTGCAGCACGCCCGCGATGCGGTGGCCAGCGCACAGGCGCAGCTGGACGTGGCGATCCAACAGTACAACGCTAATCAGGCGATGGTGCTGGGTACTTCTCTGGAAAACCAGCCGGCGGTGAAACAGGCGGCGACCGAAGTGCGTAACGCATGGCTTGCCCTGCAACGTACCAAAATCGTCAGCCCGATGACCGGCTACGTTTCCCGTCGTTCCGTACAGCCAGGGGCGCAGATTAGCACCACCACGCCGCTGATGGCGGTAGTTCCGGCGAACAATCTGTGGGTCGATGCGAACTTCAAAGAGACCCAGCTGGCGCATATGCGTATCGGCCAAACCGCAACTGTGGTCAGCGATATTTACGGCGATGACATCAAGTACACCGGGAAAGTGGTCGGTCTGGACATGGGGACCGGCAGCGCGTTTAGCCTGCTGCCTGCACAGAACGCCACCGGCAACTGGATCAAAGTGGTACAGCGCTTGCCTGTGCGTATCGAACTGGATCCTAAGCAGCTGGCAGACCATCCGCTGCGAATTGGCCTTTCCACGCTGGTGACGGTCGATACCGCCAACCGCGACGGTCAGATCCTCGCAAGCCAGGTGCGCAGTACGCCAGCTTATGAAAGTAACGCCCGTGAAATTAGCCTCGATCCGGTCAATAAGCTGATCGATGACATCGTGAAGGCAAACGCCGGTTAAGCCGAAGGTGAGCGTTATGCAACAGCAAAAGCCGCAAAAACCGCTGGAGGGGGCGCAACTGGTCATTATGACCATTGCGCTGTCGCTGGCGACATTCATGCAGGTGCTGGACTCCACCATCGCAAACGTGGCGATCCCTACGATCGCCGGGAACCTTGGCTCATCGCTGAGCCAGGGGACCTGGGTCATTACCTCGTTCGGGGTGGCGAACGCCATCTCCATTCCTATCACCGGCTGGCTGGCGAAGCGCGTCGGTGAAGTGAAGCTGTTCCTTTGGTCGACGATCCTGTTCGTGCTGGCCTCCTGGGCCTGCGGCATGTCCAGTAGCCTGACGATGCTGATTTTCTTCCGCGTCATCCAGGGGATTGTCGCCGGGCCGTTGATTCCGCTGTCGCAGAGTTTGCTGCTGAACAACTATCCGCCCGCCAAACGCTCCATCGCGCTCGCGCTGTGGTCGATGACGGTGATTGTCGCCCCAATTTGCGGGCCAATCCTCGGCGGCTATATCAGCGATAACTATCACTGGGGCTGGATCTTCTTCATCAACGTACCCATCGGTGCGCTGGTGGTACTGATGACGCTACAGTCTCTGCGTGGTCGCGAAACGCGGACCGAACAGCGGCGGATCGACGGCATCGGGCTGGCACTGCTGGTTGTCGGCATCGGCAGCCTGCAAATCATGCTCGACCGCGGCAAAGAGCTGGACTGGTTCGCCTCTACGGAAATCATCGTGCTGACGGTGGTCGCTGTGGTGGCCATCAGCTTCCTGATTGTCTGGGAGCTGACGGACGATAACCCGATAGTCGACCTCTCGTTGTTTAAATCGCGAAACTTCACCATCGGCTGCCTGTGTATCAGCCTCGCCTATATGCTCTACTTCGGCGCGATTGTTCTGCTACCGCAGCTGTTGCAGGAGGTGTACGGCTATACCGCAACCTGGGCGGGGCTGGCCTCCGCGCCGGTGGGGTTAATTCCGGTTCTGCTGTCGCCGATTATTGGCCGTTTCGCCCATAAGCTCGACATGCGCAGGCTGGTGACGTTCAGCTTCATCATGTACGCCGTGTGCTTCTACTGGCGCGCGTATACGTTTGAACCGGGAATGGACTTTGGCGCCTCCGCGTGGCCACAGTTTATTCAGGGCTTCGCCGTAGCGTGCTTCTTCATGCCGCTAACCACCATTACGCTTTCCGGCTTGCCGCCTGAGCGGATGGCGGCGGCATCGAGCCTGTCGAACTTCACCCGTACGCTGGCGGGCTCCATCGGGACATCGATCACCACCACGCTGTGGACCAACCGGGAATCGATGCACCATGCTCAACTCACCGAAGCAGTGAACCCGTTCAACCCTAACGCTCAGCAGATGTATAGCCAGCTTGAGGGGATGGGGATGACGGAGCAGCAGGCGTCCGGCTGGCTTGCCCAGCAGATCACCAACCAGGGGCTGATTATCTCGGCAAACGAGATTTTCTGGATATCGGCGGGGATCTTTATCGTCCTGCTGGGGCTGGTGTGGTTTGCCAAACCACCGTTTGGGGCCGGTAGCGGGGGCGGTGGGGCGCATTAGCCCTCATTACAGGACGCCTTACCCGGCCTACGATCGTAGGCCCGGTAAGCGCAGCGCCACCGGGCAACTTCTACGGTTGTCCAAAACGCGACAGCGATTGTCAGTTCCGATAAAGCAGCACGCCTGAAATCGATTCACGATAGTGAAAAGACAACAGGAGCGCACCATGCTGAACACACCCGCCGACAAATACCAGCCTTACCCCACCCTTTCGTTGCCCGACCGCCGCTGGCCGGAGCAGATTATCACCTGCGCCCCGCGTTGGCTCTCGACCGACTTACGCGACGGTAACCAGGCGCTGGCCGAGCCGATGGACAGCGCGCGCAAGCTGCAATTCTGGGATCTGCTGCTGACCTGCGGGTTTAAAGAAATAGAAGTCGCCTTCCCGTCCGCCTCGCAGACGGACTTTAATTTTGTACGTCAGCTGATTGAGGAGAATCGCATCCCGGATGACGTCACCATTCAGGTGTTAACGCAGGCGCGGGACGATCTTATCCATCGCACTTTCGACTCCCTGCGCGGCGCGAAGCAGGCCACCGTTCACCTGTATAACGCTACCGCCCCGCTGTTCCGCCGTCTGGTATTCGGCATGGAGAAAGCGCAAATCGTCGAGCTGGCGACGCGCGCGACGCGCCTGATTCGTCAGCTGTGTGAAGAGAACCCTGACACCCGCTGGCAGTACGAATACTCCCCGGAAACCTTCTGCTTTACCGAACCGGAGTTTGCGCTGGAGATTTGTGAAGCCGTGGCGGAGATCTGGCAGCCGTGCGCGGCGCGTCCGATGATCGTCAACCTGCCCGCTACCGTCGAAGTGAGCACGCCGAACGTCTATGCCGACCAGATCGAGTATTTCTGCCGCCACTTCAGCCGCCGCAGTGACGTCTGTATCAGCGTACATCCGCATAACGATCGCGGAACGGGCGTCGCCAGCGCGGAGCTGGCCGTCATGGCCGGGGCTGACCGCGTGGAGGGCTGCCTGTTTGGCAACGGTGAGCGCACGGGCAACGTCTGCCTGGTGACGCTGGCGATGAACCTCTACAGCCAGGGCATTAGCCCGAATCTGGATTTCAGCGATATGAATCGGGTGGTTGAAACGGTAGAAACCTGCAACCAGCTGCCCGTCCATCCGCGCCATCCGTGGGCGGGTCGTCTGGCTTACACCGCCTTCTCCGGCTCGCACCAGGATGCCATCAAGAAAGGTTTCGATGCCCGTAAGCCTGGCGAACGTTGGGAGATGCCCTATCTGCCCGTCGACCCGCAGGATATTGGCTGTACCTATGAAGCGGTGATCCGCGTGAACAGCCAGTCAGGAAAAAGCGGAAGCGCCTGGCTTATTGAGCAAAACCACGGCCTGAAATTGCCTCGCGCCCTGCAACAGGATTTTAGCCAGCACGTGCAGCAGGAAACGGATAACCATGGAAAAGAGATGACGCAGAATGCGCTCTGGCAGCTGTTCCGCGCCCGTTACGGCCTGGTGGCGAGCCCGCCATTAGCGCTGCAATCGTACCGCAGCGACAGCCAGCAGGACGGCCAGCTGCGGCTGACGGCAAGCGTCGCCACGCATGGGGGCACCCGCCAGCTGGAAGGCCAGGGAAACGGTTTGCTCTCCGCCGCCGCTCACGGCTTAAGCCGCTGGATCAACGCGTCGTTTGTGATCAAGGATTATCACGAACATACGTTAGGCGAACGCAGCGACAGCCGCTCGGTGGCCTATATCCGCTGCCTGTTCCAGGATGGGACCAGCCGCTGGGGCGTGGGCATCGACAGCGACGTGGCACGCGCGTCGATTCAGGCGCTTTTTAACGCGGTCAGTCGTTCCTGAAGTAATCGCTGGGTGAGAGACCCATTACCCGGCGAAACATTGCCGTAAAGGCGCTGTGGCTGCCATACCCCAGATCCAGCGCCACGCGTAATACCGGCTGGCCCTGCGCCAGCCGCACTAAGGCTTCCAGCAGTCGCGCCCTTCTCACCCATTCGCCGTAGCTCAGGTCTGTCTGCTGCTGAAAATGACGGTTCAGCGTGCGTTCGCTCATCCCCACAATACCTGCGGCCTGGGCGCTGCTCCAGCTTTCTCCCGGGGCCATTCGAATCTGCTGGCAGAGATGGCGCAGCGCTTCGCTTTCCGGCTCGGGCAGGTGAAACGGCAGCACCGGCATGAGACGAATTTCATCGAGGATCAGCTCATAAACACGTTCATCGCGGCTTCCGGGTGCGTAAGATTCAGGAAGCGTAAGGGAGGTCAGGATCAGCTCGCGCAGCAGGGGCGAGATCTGCACGATCTGGCAGGTCGCCGGGAGATCGGCGCGCGCCAGCGGGTCGATAAACAGCGTGCGGGCGGCAACGTTGCCGGTGATGCGCAGGGCGTGCTGCGTACCCGCAGGTAGCCAGACGCCGCGACCGGGCGGCACCACCCAGCAGCCGGATGCGGTATCCACCCGCACGACGCCGGTGAGGCTGTGCAGGAGCTGCGCGCAGTCGTGCTGATGCCACGGCTCGCTGTCGCCATGAGCATAATCATGCGAAAACGGCACAAGCGGGCGATGGGTAAAGGAGAAGGTGGTGGTTGTCGTCATCAGGATTGTAGGCCCGGTCAGCGAAGCGCCACCGGGCATCCACAGGCACGATACTAAATGTGCAGTTCCTGAAGTTTTTCTTTTGGCAGGGCCAGCTCGTCGTTGCTGTTTACACGAACATCACGTTCGATGATATGACGGGCAATCTCCTGAGCTTCTTCCAGAGAGTGCATCTGGTAAGTGCCGCACTGGTAAACGTTCAGCTCAGGGATCTGGTTCTGCTCTTTCACCTTCAGCACGTCTTCCATTGCTGCTTTCCACGCATCCGCGACGCGTTTTTCTTCAGGCTGACCAATCAGGCTCATGTAGAAACCGGTGCGGCAGCCCATCGGAGAGATATCGATGATCTCCACGCCGTTGCCGTTCAGGTGGTCGCGCATGAATCCGGCGAACAGGTGTTCCAGCGTGTGAATGCCTTTCTCTGGCATCACTTCTTTATTCGGCACGCAGAAGCGCAGGTCGAAAACGGTGATCGTGTCGCCGTGCGGCGTGTTCATGGTCTTCGCCACGCGGACTGCTGGTGCTTCCATACGGGTATGGTCGACAGTAAAGCTATCTAATAACGGCATACGTCACCTCCGATAGTGATTTTTTTTAAAATAAACTGAACTCTTCTACAGAATGCGCGTCTGAGTATATGAAAGACGCGCATTTGTTATCATCATCCCTGAATTCAGAGATGTATATTTTGGCCACAGCGATGTGGCCTTTTTCTTTTGGTTCAGGCCTGCTTCGCCAGAAACGCCTCAAACGACTCCGTATCCGCCGCTTCGACCTCTTTCTGACGCACAACGGACGCATCGCGCTCTGCCACAAAATCCGCTTCGCTCAGGATCTCTAACGGCTCCTGCATCAGCATCTCACGGTACTCCGCTGAGAGTGAACGCCCTGTGCCACCAATTCCCTGCTCAATCATAGAACGCAGAATACGTGCTGAGAATGTCCGTTCCGGGTTATCAAAGCTTTCAACCAGTTCGTCGCAGACCTTCTGGTAAGCTTCGCCGCCGTACACGCTATCCAGCGTCTGGGCTACGCGCTTCAGGTCATGGAACAGATCCTTCCCTACCTTAGACAGTGGGAACTGAGCCGTTTCACAGCCAATACCTAACGTCAGGCCCGGCTTGCGCCCTTCCAGAATCACGCGATTCCAGTTGGCACGGGTACACAGCAGTTCGTCGGAACTCATTTCCGGCGCATCCGCCAGTACGCACCAGACCATAAACAGGTCAAGGAAACGAACCTGCTGCTCGTCAACGCCAATCGGTGAGAACGGGTTGATATCCAGCGAGCGCACTTCAATGTATTCGATCCCGCCGCGCTGTAGCGCATCCGACGGCGTTTCACCGCTGCGCGTCACGCGCTTCGGACGAATCGGCGCATACAGTTCATTTTCAATCTGCAACACGTTGGTGTTAATTTGCAGGCGTTTGCCGTCTTTTTCGAGGCCGATTTTTTCGTACTCTTCCGACGGGGTTTTTATCGCCCGCTTCAAGCCTGCCACATATTCGTGCAGATCGTTAAACGTAATTCCGAGATTGCTTTGCGATTTATTGGTATAGCCAAGGTCGCTCAGGCGCAGGGAGGTCGCGTATGGCAGGTAATACATGCCACATTCGGTCTTCTCGAACGGTAGCGTGGTCGGTTTCCCTTGCAGGAACGATGAACAGATAGCCGGGGACGCGCCGAACAGATACGGAATAACCCAGCCAAAACGGTAGTAGTTGCGGATCAGGCGGAAGTAGCCCGCGGAGATCGCTTCTTTATCCGTTTCACCGCACTTCGCCTGCCAGAACGCCATCGGCAGAGAAAAGTTGTAGTGCACGCCAGAGATCGTCTGCATCAATGCGCCGTAGCGGTTTTTCAGTCCTTCGCGATACAGCGTTTTCAGCCGACCTATATTCGAGGTACCGTACTGCGCCAGCTCGATATCCTGCCCCTGCTCGATATAGCACGGCATGCTGAGCGGCCACATACGCTCGTCGCCGAGGTTGCGGGCGGTGAAGCGATGCACGTCGCGCATGATCGTCAGCATATGATCAATATCACCGTCTACTGGCGTGATGAACTCCAGCAGCGCTTCGGCGAAATCGGTTGTGATCCATTTATGTGTCAGCGCCGAGCCTAACGCCTTCGGGTGTCCCGTAGTCGCTAAGCTACCATCCGCATTTACGCGCAGCGTTTCGCGCTCAAGCCCACGCTGAATCCCCTTCAGTGCCTGAGGGTGATTTTCCAGCCAGGCCAGCGCCTGTGATACGTCCGGGATCAATTTGACCTCCCGCCTGTCAAAAAATTGTCACTCAGCATAATTGTAATGGTTGACGATTGAAGGTCGCGAATTCATTCCACCAATTAGTGCCACCACGTCATACCCTGTAGTGTTACCCATGCCAGTAAAACATAGCGTAACGCCTTGCCAAGGCACAAAAAAAAGAGCACCGGTCCCCAGGAGATACGCATCCATCCCGCCAGCAGACACAGTAAATCGCCTATTACAGGCATCCAGCTTAATAACAGCGTGGCAGCGCCATAGCGTTTTAGCCAGCCCACTGCCTTTTCCTGCCAGCGAGATTTTTCGCGTAGCGGAAAGAAACGTCCAAGAATAACGTTAGTCAGCCCTCCAAGGCTATTACCCATTGTTGCTATTAAGACCAGCAACCAGGGCTGACTTACGCCGGACAACAGCATCGCCACCAGCACCACTTCCGAATTCCCCGGTAACAGGGTGGAGCTTAAAAAACTGCTGGCGAATAATGAAGCGAGTGACAGCGCGTCACTCACAGTAAGCGAACGTCCACCGCCGCCATTCCGGCATCACGCGCGGCCTGAATACCAAAATCAGCATCTTCAAACACCACGCATTTTGCAGGTGGAACACCCATTAATTCTGCACAGAGCAGGAAGGTATCCGGTGCGGGTTTATGATGTTTAACATGATCGGCGGCAACGACGGCAGAAAAATAGTGGCGCAGGCCAAGGTGATTGAGTAGCGCTTCAGCAATCGCGCTCTCGCTGCCCGTACCGACAGACATAGGACGACGGCCGTGCCACTCCTTGACGACGTCAATGAGTGGTAAAGGCTGCACGGTGTCTAACAGTATGGCTTTTACCGCGTCGGTTTTTTCACGCGCGAGCTGGTGAGGGTCGAGATCGGCCTGATTCAGCTCAATCACGGCCTGTGCGATACGCCAGGTGGGCGATCCGTTGAGAGCAATCATCGCCTGTAAATCGAAACGCATACCGTAACGGCCCAGGACTTCGGTCCAGGCCTGACGATGCGTGGGTTCGGTATCCAGGAGGGTGCCGTCCATGTCGAAGATCAAACCGTCATACTGTGCGTACATCGTGCTCTCGCTAAACGATTAACAAAGCATTACTTTATCGTAAAAGGGGATTTTTGTCGCTGATTGCGAAGTGATAACAATGAGAGTGATTAAGAACTAAACATCGAAGGGGATCACAAGAAGAGATGGTGCATCCGGGAGGATTCGAACCTCCGACCGCTCGGTTCGTAGCCGAGTACTCTATCCAGCTGAGCTACGGATGCATCAGGGAACTGCTTTCAGAAATAGTAAATGGTGCATCCGGGAGGATTCGAACCTCCGACCGCTCGGTTCGTAGCCGAGTACTCTATCCAGCTGAGCTACGGATGCATCGGGATTTACTACTGTACTGCTCGATATTCATATCACTTCGAAAGCAATATGAAGTAATAGATGGTGCATCCGGGAGGATTCGAACCTCCGACCGCTCGGTTCGTAGCCGAGTACTCTATCCAGCTGAGCTACGGATGCAAAATGGCGGTGAGGCGGGGATTCGAACCCCGGATGCAGCTTTTGACCGCATACTCCCTTAGCAGGGGAGCGCCTTCAGCCTCTCGGCCACCTCACCACACAACGCCTCTTTCGAGTGCTTCGAGCAACTCGTTAAGAGCTTCTCGTCGCTGCGTGGCGCATATATTACTTTCTGGGACTTATAAGTCAAACAATTTTCCACATGCTTTTTTCGTTTGCACAATTCGCACGCAATTCGCATGTAAAAGCCGCAAAGAGAGTGTTTTATAAGCGGATTTTGCAGACATCTTCACAGAATTCTGTTGAGAGAAGCGCGTCATTTGGATGAGATAAGGTTATGAGAGTGGTCAAAAACGAAGCGTTTGAAATAGAACGGTAACTTTATGCAGGAAAAATAACAGGAGGGTTGCGTCTCGCCCGACAGCGAGACGCGACAATATCAGTAACTGGACTGCTGGGATTTTTCAGCCTGGATACGCTGGTAGATCTCTTCACGGTGGACAGATACTTCTTTAGGAGCGTTAACACCAATACGTACCTGGTTACCCTTTACCCCTAAAACTGTCACGGTGACCTCATCCCCAATCATGAGGGTCTCACCAACTCGACGAGTCAGAATCAGCATTCTTTGCTCCTTGAAAGATTAAAAGAGTCGGGTCTCTTGTATCCCGGCATTATCCATCATATAACGCCAAAAAGTAAGCGATGACAAACACGTAAAGTGTAAGCAGTCACGGCATCACATTCTGTTAAACGTAAGTTTAGCCGATATACACAAACTCAACCTGACTTTATCGTTATCGATAGCGCAGTGAGCAAGACGCCATAACGTTACCGCTATGGCGTCTGCTTGTGCTTTGTAGTTATTACAGTTTCGCGCTTACCCAGCTTTCAACGCTGGCTAATGCCGCGGGAAGTGCCGCCGCATCCGTTCCACCGGCTTGCGCCATGTCCGGACGACCGCCACCTTTGCCACCCACCTGCTGGGCGACCATGCCAATCAGTTCCCCTGCTTTGACACGATCCGTCACATCCTTAGAGACGCCCGCAATCAGAGAAACCTTACCCTCTGCGACCGTTGCCAGCACGATAACCGTCGAACCAAGCTGGTTCTTCAGATCGTCGACCATGGTACGCAGCATCTTAGGCTCAACGCCCGCCAGATCGCTGACCAGCAGTTTGACGCCCTTAATGTCTACCGCTTTGCTGGAGAGGTTTGCGCTCTCCTGCGCCGCAGCCTGTTCTTTCAGCTGCTGGAGTTCTTTTTCCAGCTGACGGGTACGATCCAGCGCGACACGCACTTTTTCGCCCAGGTTCTGGCTATCGCCTTTCAGCAGCTGCGCGATCTCGTGTAGCTGGTCGCTCTGCGCATGCAGGCTGGCAATTGCGCCTTCCCCGGTCACCGCCTCAATACGACGCACGCCTGCCGCCGTCCCCGACTCGGAAACGATGCGGAACAAGCCGATGTCACCGGTGCGGGATGCGTGAGTACCGCCACACAGTTCGGTAGAGAAGTCGCCCATGCTCAGCACGCGAACGCGGTCGTCATATTTCTCGCCAAACAGCGCCATCGCACCTTTCTTCTTCGCTGCCTCGAGATCCATGATGTGGGTTTCGATTGGCAGGTTACGGCGGATCTGGGCATTCACCAGGTCTTCCACCGCACGAATTTCAGATGGCTTCATCGCTTCAAAATGTGAGAAGTCGAAACGCAGCACTTTGTCATTAACCAGAGAACCTTTCTGTGCAACGTGCGTACCCAGCACTTCGCGCAGGGCTGCGTGCATCAGGTGGGTTGCCGAGTGGTTCAGACGAATGCGCGCGCGGCGAGCTTCGTCAACGTTGGCCTGAACGCCCTCGCCCACTTTCAGAGAACCGGAAACCAGTTTGCCCTGGTGACCAATCGCCTGACCGTATTTCTGGGTATCGCTTACGCTGAAGCTGAAGCCATTGCCTTTCAGTTCGCCTTTATCGCCAACCTGACCGCCCGATTCCGCATAGAACGGCGTTTTATCCAGGATAACAACCGCGTCCTGACCCGCGCTAATGCTGTCTACGGCTTTACCGTCAACAAACAGCGCGGTTACGTTGCTGGTCAGGGCCAGCTCTTCGTAGCCTTTAAATTCAGACGCGCTATCAACGCGGATCATCGCGTTGTAGTCTGCGCCAAAACCGCTGGATTCACGCGCACGACGACGCTGCTCTTCCATTGCGGCTTCAAAGCCTGCTTCGTCAACTTTGATGTTGCGCTCGCGGCAAACGTCCGCCGTCAGGTCAACCGGGAAGCCGTAGGTGTCGTACAGGCGGAAAGCGGTTTCGCCATCCAGCGTGTCGCCCTTGAGTTTCGCCAGCTCGTCGTCCAGCAGCGCCAGACCGCGCTCCAGCGTACGGGCAAACTGCTCTTCTTCGGTTTTCAGAACCTGTTCAACCTGCGCCTGCTGGCGTTTCAGCTCGTCGCCGGCAGAGCCCATCACGCCAATCAGTGGCCCAACGAGTTTATAGAAGAAGGTGTCCTTCGCGCCCAGCATGTTGCCATGGCGGATCGCACGACGAATGATACGACGCAGCACATAGCCACGGTTTTCATTTGACGGGATAACGCCGTCAGCAATCAGGAACGCACAGGAACGAATATGGTCTGCGATAACGCGCAGTGATTTGTTGCTCAGATCGGTTGCGCCCGTTACCTCAGCAACGGCTTTGATCAGGGTGCTGAACAGGTCAATCTCATAGTTGGAGTTAACGTGTTGCAGAACGGCCGCGATACGCTCAAGGCCCATACCGGTATCTACGGACGGTTTTGGCAGCGGCTCCATGGTGCCGTCGGCCTGACGGTTGAACTGCATGAAGACGATGTTCCAGATCTCAATATAGCGATCGCCATCTTCTTCCGCGCTTCCCGGAGGGCCGCCCCAGATGTGGTCGCCATGATCGTAGAAGATCTCGGTGCACGGACCGCAAGGGCCGGTGTCGCCCATCTGCCAGAAGTTATCAGACGCGTAAGGCGCGCCTTTGTTGTCACCGATACGGATGATACGTTCGCAAGGGATACCCACTTCTTTTTCCCAGATGTCGAACGCTTCGTCATCGGTCTCATACACGGTCACCCACAGACGCTCTTTCGGCAGATTGAACCAGTTTTCACCGGTCAGCAGTTCCCACGCGTATTGAATAGCGTCGTGTTTGAAGTAGTCGCCGAAGCTGAAGTTACCCAGCATTTCGAAGAAGGTGTGGTGGCGCGCGGTGTAACCGACGTTTTCCAGATCGTTGTGTTTACCGCCCGCACGCACGCAACGCTGTGAGGTTGTGGCGCGGGAATAATTACGCTTGTCGAGACCAAGGAACACATCCTTGAACTGGTTCATCCCGGCGTTGGTAAACAGCAGAGTCGGGTCATTGTTCGGTACCAGGGAGCTGCTGGCAACAACCTGGTGTCCCTTACTATGGAAAAAATCGAGAAACGCCTGACGGATCTCAGCGGTGCTCTTGCTCATAATTATCCTGAAATCAAGCTAACGAAATGTCGCAGCAGATCTGTATCTGTAAACAGTTGGACGGACCAGCTACTGGAAAAAGTGGGAATAAGATAAGTTTTCTTTAGTGGGAAGTAAAATCCCGCATGCGTTCAATCGGTAAAATTACGCCAGATATCCTGAATATCTTCCATCAGGAAGCCGCGGTAGAGCAAAAAGCGCTGGATTTTAACTTTTTCTGAAAATTCACGCGGCAGCGGCTCACCGTACTTTCGTACCGCCTGCTCACGCGCCAGTTCGCACCAGTCAATTTCACTTTCGCGCATGGCTTTTTCAATCGATTCACGGGCAACGCCTTTCTGGTTCAGCTCCTGGCGGATACGCGCTGGCCCATAGCCTTTACGACCACGGCTGGCAAGAAAGCGAGCGGCAAAACGGCCGTCATCCAGATAGTGATGCTCGTAGCACCAGGCAACCACGCGGTCATAATCTTCCGCGGTGGCATCAATGTCTTCCGGACCGTTTTTGCTCATGACGGGCGCTGACAGTTTCCGCCGCAGCTCCTGTTCGCTATGGTCACGCACGGCAAGAATACGCACGGCCCGATCCAGCAAGCGTGAGTAGGCTGGTCGGCGTGATGTCGGTTCACTCATAAAAAACCTGTCGATTCAGAAATGCAAAAAGGGCCGCATCAGCAGCCCTTCATTTTTATCCGAGAGGATTAAAAGTCTTCGTTGGTTTCTTCAGCATCCGCGCCGTCGACCACGAAATCAGGTTTAGAGTCCTGGTTGTTCAGCAGGAGTTCACGCACCTTCTTCTCAATCTCTTTCGCCGCCGCCGGGTTCTCTTTCAGCCAGGAGATAGCATTCGCTTTACCCTGACCAATCTTGTCACCGTTGTAGCTGTACCATGCGCCCGCTTTTTCAATCAGCTTCTCTTTCACGCCCAGGTCAACCAGCTCGCCGAGGAAGTTGATACCTTCGCCGTAGAGGATCTGGAACTCAGCCTGTTTGAACGGTGCTGCGATTTTGTTCTTCACAACCTTCACGCGGGTTTCGCTACCGACTACGTTATCCCCCTCTTTCACCGCGCCGATACGGCGGATATCCAGACGGACAGAAGCGTAGAATTTCAGAGCGTTACCGCCGGTGGTAGTTTCCGGGTTACCGAACATTACACCAATTTTCATACGGATCTGGTTGATGAAGATCAACAGCGTATTGGACTGCTTCAGGTTACCCGCCAGCTTACGCATCGCCTGGCTCATCATACGTGCCGCGAGGCCCATGTGAGAGTCACCGATTTCACCTTCAATTTCCGCTTTTGGCGTCAGCGCCGCAACGGAGTCGACGATGATCACATCAACCGCACCTGAGCGCGCCAGCGCGTCACAAATTTCCAGTGCCTGCTCGCCGGTGTCCGGCTGGGAGCACAGCAGGTTGTCGATATCAACGCCCAGTTTACGGGCATAGACCGGGTCCAGCGCGTGCTCGGCATCGATAAACGCACAGGTTTTACCTTCGCGCTGTGCCGCCGCAACAACCTGCAACGTCAGGGTGGTTTTACCCGAGGATTCCGGACCGTAGATTTCTACGATACGGCCCATCGGCAAACCGCCAGCGCCCAGTGCGATATCAAGAGAAAGCGAACCAGTGGAGATAGTTTCCACATCCATGGAACGGTCTTCACCCAGGCGCATGATGGAGCCTTTACCGAATTGCTTTTCGATCTGGCCCAGTGCTGCCGCCAACGCTTTCTGTTTGTTTTCGTCGATAGCCATTATTACTCCTGTCATGCCGGGAGAAGCAACTGCGCTTCACCATGGACTTCTGTTCTGTTGAGGCAATTATACTGTATAGTCATACAGTATCAAGTGTTTTGTAGAAATTGTTGCCAGAGCGTTTTTAACGCGTATTCCGTTGCCTGACGACGCACGCTTTCGCGATCGCCGCTGAAGCATTCCCGGCGGGTGATCCCTTCACCTTTTGAGGTGGCAAAGCCAAACCAGACGGTGCCGACAGGCTTCACGTCGCTGCCGCCGTCCGGCCCCGCGATACCGCTGATGGAGATAGCGTAATCTGCGCGCGCCTCTTTCAGCGCGCCAATCGCCATCTCGATCACCACCGGTTCGCTGACCGCGCCATGCTGCTCAAGCGTAGCTTCACGCACGCCAATCATCTGCGCTTTAGCCTCGTTACTGTAGGTCACAAAGCCGCGTTCAAACCAGGCGGAACTGCCAGCAATATCGGTAATTGCTTTCGCCACCCAGCCGCCGGTGCAGGATTCTGCGGTCGTGAGAGTCGCGCCGCGCTGTTTCAGCGCCAGCCCCACCACTTCGCTTAGCTGCATCAATTCATGGTCAGTCATTCTCGCTCCAGGCCTTAGAAAAACATGCAGCACAAGATAGCACTTTCTCATCAAATATGGGGATGCGCGTCGGGTTTTACGAGGGGGCTTCAGAAAAAAGCCGATGCGGGCGCACCGGCCAGAGAGACGCTTATTTCATGCTGTTAGCGAGGGTGTCCACATTGTGGCGAAACGCCTTGACGTAGGTGTCCGCCACGCCGCCCTTCGCGGACAGCGCTTCCGGGTAAAGTTCACCGCCCGGCTGGGCGCCCGTGGCGGTCGCAATCTGCTTCACCAGACGCGGGTCAAGCTGGTTTTCCATGAACCAGGTTTTCACGCCGTCAGCTTTAATCTGGTTGATGATCTCCGCTACCTGCGCCGCGCTGGCTTCACTCTCAGACGACAGCCCCTGCGGCGCCATAAACGTCACGCCGTAGGCGCGGCTGAAATAGCCGAAGGCGTCGTGGCTGGTCAGCACTTTGCGCTTCGCCTGTGGGATGTCGCTGAAACGCTTTTTAGCCCAACCGTCCAGCTGAGAGAGCTGCGCAATATAGGGTTTACCGGTAGCTTCAAGCGCCGCCGTATCTTCAGGATCGGCCTTCACCAGCCCTGAGAGAATATTTTGCGCATACAGCGCGCCGTTCGCCGCGCTGTTCCACGCGTGCGGATCGGTCACGGTTTTACCGTCCTCTTCCAGCGTGTGCGTTTTCACGCCGTCCGAGGCAACCACCAGCTGGCCTTTGAATCCAGAAGCTTTTACCAGACGGTCGAGCCAACCCTCCAGCCCCAGCCCATTGACCACCACCACGTCAGCTTTACTCAGCGCCGCGCTGTCTTTGGGCGAGGGTTCGAAAGTATGGGGATCACCGTCCGGCCCCACCAGCGTCGTCACCTTCACACGATCGCCGCCAACCTGCTGCGTGATGTCTCCCAGGATGGAAAAGCTGGTCACCACATTAAGCGTTTTCGCCATTACGCCGTGCGTCATCATGCCGAGCGCGAGCGCCACGGCTAACCCTGTACGTTTCATCGTTTCCCCTTGCGTTAAAAAAGCGCCCGCAGGCTATCCGCCAGCCTGCTGCGCGTGCCAAATAAAACTGAAATAAAGAACAATGCGCTGGCGGTCAGCACAATGGAGGGCCCGGCGGGCAGACTCACTGCCCAGGAAAGACTTAAGCCCAGCCACGCGCAAAAAATACCGCTGATACCCGCCATCAAAAGTACCCCTGGCAGTGTGCGCACCCAGCAGCGTGCCGCCACGGCGGGTAACATCATCAGCCCGACGGCCATCAACGTGCCGAGTACCTGAAAACCGGCCACCAGGTTGAGCACCAGCAGCGCCAGAAACAGACCGTGTAACATCCCGGGCAGCCAGCGCGCGTTCACCTGCAACCACGCAGTATCGAACGCTTCACTGACCAGCCCACGATAAAAAATCGCCAGCGTGAGGAGCGTGAACATGCAGACCCCCGTCACGAACAGGGCTGACGCGCTATCCACGGCGAGAATGGAGCCAAACAGAAGATGAAGCAGATCGACATTTGAACCGCGCAGCGACACCAGCGTGACGCCCAGCGCCAGGGAACCCAGGTAAAACCCCGCGAAGCTGGCATCCTCTTTAAGAGGTGTACGGCGGCTGACCAGCCCGGCCACCAGCGCAACGGCGATACCGGCAATAAACCCGCCGACAGTCATTGCCAGCAGCGACATTCCGCTGAGCAGATAGCCCACCGCGACACCCGGCAAAATGGCGTGAGAAAGGGCGTCCCCCATCAGGCTCATCCGACGCAGCTGAAGGAATACACCCAGCGCAGTGGTGCTGACGGAGAGCGCCAGGCAAACCACCAGCGCGCGCCGCATAAAGCCGTACTCAATAAACGGCTGGAAGAAGAGATGCCAGATCATGCCACCCTCACCCGCTCGGTTTTCCAGTGCGGCGTATCAGCGTCCAGCCGCAATGTTTGTGGGAAGTGGCGCGAGACGCGTTCGCTGTCGTGCAGTACCGCCAGCAGAGTCTGCCCCTGCATATACATCTCCAGCATCAGATCCATCAGCACGTTGCAGGTCGCTTCATCGACGCCAGTGAAGGGTTCGTCCAGCATCACCAGCGGTGCCTGCTGCACTAAAATGCGGGCAAACAGCATGCGCTGGAATTGCCCGCCGGAAAGTTCATCAATAGTGGAGAACGCCATGGACTCCAGCCCCACGCGCTCCAGCGCGCCGGCAATGCGCATGCGGGCATCCCGACGAAAACCGGCAAACAGAGAGATTGCTGGCCAGCAGCCCATGCTCACCACGTCCTGCACGGTCAGAGGAAATTGCGCCTCCAGCGCGTGACGCTGCGCCAGCCAGCCCACCACCGGACGTCTCCCCTGCCAGCGAAACGTACCGCTGACGGGCGGAATAAAGCCGGCGAGCGTTTTCAGCAGCGTGGATTTGCCGCAGCCGTTGGCCCCGACGATGGCGGTCATGCTCCCGCGTTCAATCACGCCGGACAGCGCGCGCGTAACGGGCTGGCGATCGTAACCCGCCACCAGGTCGTTCATCACGATCATGGCAACGCCACCGCCCAGCGCACGGCCAGGCCGAGAAACAGAATGAGCACCAGCGCCAGCAGCAGCCGAAGCGAGGATGAGAGAGAAAACAGGGACATGGATATCTCAATTCATTAATGTTATAACATAACAATAATGAAAGGCGATTGAGATGTAAACGGCGGGAGTAAACTGGGAGTGTGGCGAAATGTTTCTGCGGGAAACAGGTGCGGGCGGGTGCCCTCACCCCAGCCCTCTCCCACAGGGAGAGGGAGGCATAAGGGGACTTACTGGCTAAACGGTGACGCTGCTGGCACACGCGCCTGAGACACCGCCAGCCCCAGCTGCCACACCGCCATCGCATAGTGCGTGCTGTGGTTGTAGCGGGTAATGGTGTAGAAGTTCGGCAGCCCGAACCAGTACTGATAACCGGTTCCGACATCCAGGCGCAGCAGGCTCACCTGGTCAACATTGCCCAGCGGCTGAGACGGCGTTAAGCCTGCCGCTGCCAGCTGCGCCACGCTGTATTTGGTTTTAAATCCGTTTTCCAGACCAAACGCTTCGCCGTTCGCCTGTACCGCCACCTGGCCGCCCGGCGTCCAGCCATGCGCTTTGAAGTAGTTGGCCACGCTGCCAATAGCGTCTTCGGGATCCCACAGGTTGATGTGACCATCCCCGTTAAAATCTACCGCGTACTGCTTATAGGAGGACGGCATAAACTGGCCGTAGCCCATCGCACCGGCGAACGACCCTTTCAGATCTAACGGATCGTCCTGTTCGTCTCGCGCCATCAGCAGGAAGGTTTCCAGCTCGGAAGAGAAATACTCCGCGCGACGCGGGTAGTTGAAGGAGAGCGTCGCCAGCGCATCGAGGATGCGGGTTTTACCCATAATGCGTCCCCAGCGGGTCTCAACCCCAATAATACCGACGATGATCTCCGGCGGCACGCCATAGACCTGCCACGCGCGGTTCAGGGCGTCTTCATACTGATTCCAGAACACCACGCCATTTTGCACGTTGTCCGGGGTAATAAACTGTTTGCGATAACGCAGCCACGCCCCGTTTGGCCCGGTCGGCACCTGGGCCGTCGGCGCCTGCCTGTCCATCAGGCGCAGCACGTAGTCCAGACGCTTCGCCTGAGACAAAATGGCATGCAGCTGCTGGCGATCAAAACCGTGCTTGCTCACCATTTTATCGATGAACTGTTCGGCCGCAGGGTTATTCGCGAAGTCGCCTCCCATCTGCATCATATTGTGCTGCGGCTCCAGCAGGAATCCTCCGGAAGGCGCGCCCGCCGTTGGCTGAACGGCTTCGGTCTTGGGTTTGCTACTACAGGCGGACAGGAGAATAAGCGCAGGCAACAGCGCTGCATAACGACGCTTGAACATGTGGCATCCATTTAACGAGTTCGGTAAGAACCCAGTATGGTAAAGCATCCCCAACTCCTCAAGGAAGCGGTACGCACCTCCCCAACGCAAATCCGTGCCTTTTTCCACCAAAAATTATTCACCCCACCAATAAACTTTCAAAATAATACATTTTTCTTTCATTGTGAGATCTAACTAACACTTTAAAACCTTTCAAAGTGATTATTATTAGCCGCAGATAGACAAAAACAAACGCCCTACAGGAGAGAAGAATGATAGAAACCATCACCCATGGCGCCGAGTGGTTCATCGGGCTGTTTCAGAAAGGCGGAGAAGTGTTCACTGGCATGGTGACCGGGATCCTGCCCCTGCTGATCAGCCTGCTGGTGATCATGAACGCGCTGATTAACTTTATCGGCCAGCAGCGCATTGAGCGCTTCGCCCAGCGCTGCGCCGGAAACCCGCTGTCCCGCTACCTGATACTGCCCTTCATCGGCACCTTTGTGTTCTGCAACCCGATGACCTTAAGCCTCGGCCGCTTTATGCCAGAGAAGTACAAGCCGAGCTATTACGCCGCCGCCTCCTACAGCTGCCACTCCATGAACGGCCTGTTCCCGCACATCAACCCCGGCGAACTGTTTGTCTATCTCGGGATCGCCAGCGGCCTTACCACGCTTGGCCTGCCGCTCGGCCCGCTGGCGGTGAGCTACCTGCTGGTCGGTCTGGTCACCAACTTCTTCCGCGGCTGGGTGACAGATCTCACCACCGCCATTTTTGAGAAAAAAATGGGCATCCAGCTTGAACAGAAAGTCCATCTTTCAGGAGCCACAGCATGAACCGGATCCGCATTGAGAAAGGCACGGGCGGCTGGGGCGGCCCGCTGGAGTTCGACGCCACCGAAGGCAAAAAGATTGTGTACATCACCGCGGGCACGCGCCCGGCGATCGTCGACAAGTTGCGCGATCTGACCGGCTGGGAAGCGGTCGACGGCTTCAAGGAAGGCGAACCGCCGGAAGCGGAAATCGGCGTGGCGGTGATCGACTGCGGCGGCACGCTGCGCTGCGGCATCTATCCGAAGCGCCGCATTCCGACGGTAAATATTCACTCCACCGGGAAATCCGGCCCGCTGGCGCAGTACATCGTTGAAGATATTTATGTGTCAGGCGTGAAGGAAGACAACATCACGCTGGTGAATGGCACATCTGCGCCGCAAAAAGCGGCCCCGCGCGAGTACGACACCAGCAAAAAAATCACCGAGCAGAGCGATGGCCTGCTGGCGAAGGTCGGGATGGGGATGGGGTCCGCCGTGGCGGTGCTGTTCCAGTCGGGGCGCGACACCATCGACACGGTGCTGAAGACCATTCTGCCGTTTATGGCATTCGTCTCGGCGCTGATCGGCATCATCATGGCCTCAGGCCTGGGCGACTGGATTGCCCACGGCCTCGCCCCGCTTGCCAGCCACCCGCTCGGGCTGGTGACGCTGGCGCTGATCTGCTCCTTCCCGCTGCTGTCGCCGTTCCTCGGCCCGGGCGCGGTGATTGCTCAGGTTATCGGCGTGCTGATTGGCGTGCAGATTGGTCTGGGGAATATTCCTCCGCACCTCGCCCTGCCCGCCCTGTTTGCCATTAACGCCCAGGCAGCGTGCGACTTTATCCCCGTGGGGCTGTCGCTGGCGGAAGCACGCCAGGAGACCGTGCGCGTGGGCGTGCCGTCCGTGCTGGTCAGCCGCTTCCTGACGGGCGCGCCGACGGTGCTGATTGCCTGGTTTGTTTCCGGCTTTATTTATCAATAAGAGGTGCCTGCCATGACTGTGATTTACCAGACAACCATTACCCGCATCGGCCAGAGCGCGGCGGATGCGCTGAGCGACCAGATGCTGATCACCTTCCGCGAAGGCGCCCCGGCAGATATCGAAGAGTTTTGCTTTATCCACTGCCACGGCGAGCTGAACGGCGAGCTAAAGGCAGGGAGCCAGCTACAGCTGGGCGAGGCGCGCTATGCCGTGACCGCCGTCGGCGACGTCGCCGAGCAAAACCTGCGCGAGCTGGGGCATATCACCCTACGTTTCGACGGCCAGCCGCAGGCGGAGTATCCCGGTACGGTTCACGTAGTGGGCCCGGTTCCGCAGGCTGTCACCCCAGGCTGCACGTTAAAATTTATTTCGTAATAAAGGAGAGACACATGAGTCAGGTTGCCGTTGTCATTGGTGGGGGACAAACCTTAGGCGAGTTCCTCTGCCATGGGCTTGCCGCAGAGGGCTACCGCGTGGCGGTCGTGGATATTCAGAGTGAGAAAGCCGCCCGCGTAGCGGACGCCATCAACACCGAGTTTGGCGAAGGGATGGCGTACGGATTTGGTGCCGACGCCACCAGCGAGCAGAGCGTGATGGCGCTGGCCCGCGGCGTGGACGAGATATTTGGGCGTATCGACCTGCTGGTCTACAGCGCGGGGATTGCGAAAGCGGCGTTTATCAGCGATTTCGAGCTGGGGGATTTTGACCGCTCGTTGCAGGTGAATCTGGTGGGCTATTTCCTCTGCGCCCGCGAATTTTCCCGTCTGATGATCCGCGACGGTATTCAGGGTCGCATCATTCAGATCAACTCAAAATCGGGGAAAGTGGGCAGCAAGCACAACTCCGGCTACAGCGCGGCGAAGTTTGGCGGCGTCGGGCTGACGCAGTCTCTGGCGCTGGATCTGGCCGAATACGGCATTACCGTTCACGCGCTGATGCTGGGTAACCTGCTGAAATCCCCGATGTTCCAGTCCCTGCTGCCGCAGTACGCCGCCAAACTTGGCATCAAAGCTGAAGAAGTGGAACAGTACTACATCGACAAAGTGCCGCTCAAGCGCGGGTGCGACTATCAGGACGTGCTGAACATGCTGCTGTTTTACGCCAGCCCGAAAGCCTCGTACTGCACCGGACAGTCGATTAACGTCACCGGTGGGCAGGTGATGTTCTGATCGAGCAGGGTGATGCCCTCACCCTCCCCCTCTCCCACCGGGAGAGGGAATATAACAAGGAGCCGATATGGTAACCGCACTCATCACCGTCGCCGCCCTCGCCTGGATCTGCCAGATGGCGTTTGGCGGCTGGCAGATCTACCAGTTTAACCGCGCCTTTGATGCGTTGTGTCAGAAGGGACGCGTCGGCGTCGGGCGTTCCGGGGGGCGCTTTAAGCCGCGGGTGGTGGTTGCCGTTGCGCTGGATGAACACAACCGGGTGAGCGATTCCCTCATCATGCGCGGCGTAACGGTGTTTGCCCGTCCGACCAAAATTCAGGCGATCAACGGCATTTCGCTGCATGAATTACAACCTGATGTGATCTTCCCCAATGATTCACTCTGTCAGAATGCACTATCATTAGCGCTTAATCTGAAACATGGATAATTTCGTTGTGAAAGTTATAAACTTGCGGAATTATCATTTCGCAACGTAAGGAACGAAGCGCCTATGAAACCACGTCAGCGGCAGGCGGCCATACTTGAGCATCTGCAAAAGCAGGGAAAGTGCTCGGTAGAGGATCTGGCCCACTACTTTGACACCACCGGCACGACAATACGCAAGGACCTGGTGTTGCTCGAAAACTCCGGCGCCGTCATTCGTACCTACGGCGGCGTGGTGCTCAATAAAGACGAAGCCGACCCGCCTATCGACCACAAAACGCTGATCAATACTCACCAGAAAGCGCTGATTGCCGAAGCCGCCGTCAAATTTATCCATGACGGCGATTCCATTATCCTCGACGCAGGCAGTACTGTCCTACAGATGATCCCGCTGCTCAGCCGCTTTAATAACATCACCGTGATGACCAACAGCCTGCACATCGTCAATGCCCTGTCAGAGTTCGACAGCGAGCAGACCATCCTGATGCCCGGTGGCACCTTCCGTAAAAAATCGGCGTCGTTTCACGGGCAGCTGGCGGAGAACGCCTTCGACCACTTCAGCTTCGATAAACTGTTTATAGGTACCGACGGCATCGACCTGAACGCGGGCGTCACGACGTTTAACGAGGTGTTCAGCGTCAGTAAAGCCATGTGCAACGCCGCGCGGGAAGTGATTTTGATGGCAGACTCGTCGAAGTTTGGCCGCAAAAGCCCCAACATTGTCTGTAGCCTTGAAAGCGTCGACAAGCTGATTACCGACGCGGGTATCGACCCGGCGTTTAAAAAAGCGCTGGAAGCGAAGGGCATCGACGTGATCGTAACCGGAGAGAAAAATGAGTGATTTTCTGTTAAACGCAGGCCGTCAGACCCTGCTGCTGGAGCTACAGGAAGCCAGCCGCCTGCCGGAGCGTCTGGGTGAGGATTTTGTTCGTGCAGCCAACACCATTATCCACTGCGAGGGTAAAGTGATCGTGGCGGGTATCGGTAAATCCGGTCATATCGGCAAGAAGATTGCCGCGACGCTTGCCAGCACCGGCACCCCGGCGTTCTTTGTGCATCCTGCCGAAGCGCTGCACGGCGATCTGGGGATGATCGAAAGCCGCGACGTGATGCTGTTTATCTCCTACTCCGGTTCAGCCAAAGAGCTGGATCTCATCATCCCTCGCCTGCAAGAAAAATCGGTGGCCCTGTTAGCGATGACCGGCAAATCCCGATCGCCGCTGGCGCTGGCCGCGAAAGCAACGCTGGATATTTCCGTTGAGCGCGAAGCCTGTCCGATGCACCTGGCACCGACCTCCAGCACCGTCAACACCCTGATGATGGGCGACGCGCTGGCAATGGCGGTGATGCAGGCGCGCGGTTTTAATGAGGAAGATTTCGCCCGCTCCCATCCTGCGGGCGCGCTTGGGGCACGTCTGCTCAACAAGGTTCACCACCTGATGCGCACCGACGATGCCATTCCTCAGGTCAAACTCGACACCAGCGTGATGGACGCCATGCTGGAGCTGAGCCGCACCGGGCTGGGGCTGGTTGCGGTATGCGACAATGACCGCCAGGTGAAGGGCGTCTTCACCGACGGCGACCTGCGCCGCTGGCTGGTGGGCGGCGGCAAGCTGGAGGCGCGGGTATCCGAAGCAATGACCCGGGGCGGACTGACGCTGAATGCCGACAGCCGCGCCATTGAAGCCAAAGAGGTGCTGATGAAGCGCAAAATCACCGCCGCGCCGGTGGTGGACGAGCACGGCAGGCTGTGCGGCGCGATCAACCTGCAAGACTTCTACCAGGCGGGGATTATTTAACCCTTCAGTCCCAGACGTTTCGCCAGCCTGTGGAGGTTGGCGACGTCCATCTCCAGCGCCCGCGCGCACGCCGCCCAGCTGCGGTTATTCTGCTCCAGCGCGCGGGCGATCATCTGACGCTGGAACGCATTCGTCGCCTCGCGCAGGTTTTCGTTCACGCTCTCAGGTATCACCGGCTTCACGGACGGCGTCGTTTCCTCATGCAGCGCGAAATGGCGCGCATGAATTACCACTTCATCCCCCGAACGCGTAGCCCGCGCCAGCACCACCGCGCGGTGAATCGCATGTTCCAGTTCACGCACGTTACCTGGCCAGCCGTAGCTCAGCAGGTGCGTCCTCGCACCGGGGCTTAGCACCACGCGGGAAAGCCCCATTTTGAGCCGACACTGTTCGCAGAAAAAGCCCGCCAGCAGCACCACATCCTCGCCCCGCTCGCGCAGCGGCGGCACCGTGAGCGGGAACACGCTCAGACGGTGGAACAGATCGGCGCGGAAATTCCCCGCCAGCACCTCTTCGCGCAGATCGCGGTTCGTCGCCGCCAGCACGCGCACATCCACGCGTAAGCTGCGATCGTCTCCCACGCGTTGAATATCACCATACTGCAACACCCGCAGCAGTTTGGCCTGGAGCGAAAGGGAGAGTTCGCCAATTTCATCGAGGAACAGCGTGCCGTTATCGGCCATTTCGAACTTGCCGCTGCGGTTGCTGATCGCCCCGGTAAAGGCCCCTTTGACGTGTCCGAACAGCTCACTTTCCGCCACGCTTTCCGGCAGCGCCGCGCAGTTGAGATAGACCAGCGGATTCACCGCACGGGGCGAGGCTTCGTGGATCGCTTTCGCCACCAGCTCTTTACCGGTGCCGGTCTCCCCGAAGATCAGCACGTTCAAATCAGACGCGGCGACAATCTCAATCTCTTTTTTGAGCTGCGCCATGCCTGGCGAAAGGCCGATCATTTCGGTGTGCGCCACCTGCTCAAACGCCGTCGGGCTACCCGGAAGAATATTCTGGCTCTCCAGCTGTTCTATCAGCAGGGCGTTGTTCAGCGCCCCGGCCGCCAGCGCAGCAATCAGCCGTAGCTCTTCGTCGCTGAAGGTATCGAACTGATCCGGCGACATGCCGTCGAGGGTTAACGCACCAATCAGGTTCTGCCCGGCAAACAGCGGCAGGCCGATACAGGCGTGCACCTTCAGGCTCTCCTGCCCGGGGATCAGGCCGTCGTAAGGGTCGGGCAGATCGCTGTCCGCCGGGAAACGCACCACGTCACCCGCACGGGCGATGGTTTCCAGACGCGGGTGGCCCTCCAGGGTAAAGCGCCGCCCGAGTACGTCCTTCGCCAGACCGTCGATAGCCAGCGGAATAAACTGCCGCCCTTCGTAACGCAGCAGCGCCGAGGCATCGCAATCCAGCACGTGACGCAACGTGGAGATCAGCCGCTGAAAGCGGTCCTGATGACCAATACCGGTTTGCAGTTCTATAGCGATCTTCGCCAGCACATCTACGGAAAAGCTCATCTCTGCCTCACTGTCATTTTGACAATACATAGTGTCATATTGACAATTTTTAAGATAGTCAAAATGACTACCTATTTGGGAGCATCAAAATATAAATTCATTATTTTCAATAAGTTAAAAAGTTGGCACGCAACTTGATATATGACAGTCATCTTATTTGAAAACGCCGTATTAAGTTGAGGTTGCTATGTCTATTCTGGTTAAAAATAACATTCATTGGGTGGGTCAACGTGACTGGGAAGTACGTGATTTTCACGGGACGGAATACAAAACGCTGCGCGGCAGCAGCTACAACAGCTATCTCATTCGTGAAGGTAAAAACGTCCTGATCGATACCGTCGATCACAAATTCAGCCGCGAGTTCGTGCAGAACCTGCGCAGCGAAATCGATCTGAATGAGATCGACTACATTATCATCAACCACGCGGAAGAGGATCATGCCGGGGCGCTGACCGAGCTGATGTCCCACATTCCGGATACCCCGATCTACTGCACCACTAACGCCATTGACTCCATCAACGGCCACCACCACCATCCGGAGTGGAACTTCCACACTGTGAAAACCGGCGACACGCTGGATATCGGCAACGGCAAACAGCTGATCTTCGTGGAAACCCCAATGCTGCACTGGCCGGACAGCATGATGACCTACATGACCGGTGACGCGGTGCTGTTCAGTAACGACGCCTTCGGCCAGCACTACTGCGACGAACGTCTGTTCAACGACGAAGTGGATCAGACCGAGCTGTTCGAACAGTGCCAACGCTACTACGCCAACATCCTGACCCCGTTCAGCCGTCTGGTCACGCCAAAAATCACCGAGATCCTCGGCTTCAACCTGCCGGTGGATATGATTGCCACCTCCCACGGCGTGGTATGGCGTGAAAATCCAACCCAGATTGTCGAACTGTACCTGAAGTGGGCGGCGGACTATCAGGAAGACCGCATTACGATCTTCTACGACACCATGTCCAACAACACCCGCATGATGGCGGACGCCATTGCCCAGGGCATCAACGAAGTTGACCCGAACGTGGCGGTGAAAATCTTCAACGTGGCGCGCAGCGATAAGAATGAGGTATTGACCAACGTCTTCCGCTCCAAAGGCGTGCTGGTGGGTACCTCCACCATGAATAACGTGATGATGCCGAAAATTGCCGGACTGGTGGAAGAGATGACCGGCCTGCGCTTCCGTAACAAACGCGCCAGCGCCTTTGGTTCACACGGCTGGAGCGGCGGCGCGGTAGACCGTCTCTCCACCCGTTTACAGGATGCCGGTTTTGAGATGTCCCTGAGCCTGAAGGCGAAATGGCGTCCGGATCTCGACGCGCTGGAAATCTGTCGCCAGCACGGTCGCGACATTGCCCGCCAGTGGGCGCTTGCGCCACTGCCGGAAACCGCACCCGCCGCGGCTGTTGCGCCGGAAGCCGTAGCAGAAGCCGCTCCTGCCGCTGCCGACCTCGGCCCTTGCATGCAGTGCAGCGTCTGCCAGTGGATTTACGATCCTGAGCTGGGCGAGCCGTTGCAGGATGTCGCGCCGGGTACGCCATGGAGCGAGGTGCCGGACAACTTCCTCTGCCCGGAATGTTCCCTCGGGAAAGACGTCTTTGATGAACTGGCAACGGAGGCAAAATGAGCCACGGCATCGTCATTATCGGCTCGGGCTTTGCCGCCCGCCAGCTGGTGAAAAATATCCGCAAACAGGATGCTAACGTGCCGTTGACGGTAATCGCCGCCGACAGCATGGATGAGTACAACAAGCCTGATTTAAGCCACGTCATTAGCCAGAATCAGCGCGCCGACGATCTCACCCGCCAGACGGCGGGGGAGTTTGCAGAACAGTTTAACCTGCGTCTGTTTCCGTACACCTGGGTGACCGATATCGACGCCGACGCCCACGTGGTGAACGCGAAAGATAAAACCTGGCACTACGACAAGCTGGTGCTGGCGACGGGGGCATCGGCGTTTGTGCCGCCGGTTGAGGGCCGCGAACTAATGGTCACGCTCAACAGCCAGCAGGAGTATCAGGCCAGCGAGACCCTGTTACGCGACGCCACGCGGGTGATGATTGTCGGCGGCGGGCTGATTGGCACCGAGCTGGCGATGGACTTCTGCCGGGCGGGAAAATCCGTCACCCTGGTTGACCACGCGGCCAGCATTCTGTCAGCGCTGATGCCGGCAGAAGTAAGCAGTCGCTTACAGCATCGTCTGACCGACATGGGCGTGCATCTGCTGCTGAAATCGCAGTTGCAGAGCCTGAGCAAAACCGAAACCGGCATTTGTGCGACGCTCGACCGCAACCGCAGCGTGGAAGTGGATGTGGTAATTGCGGCGACGGGGTTGCGCCCGGAAACCGCGCTGGCGCACCGCGCGGGCGCAGAGATCAATCGCGGCGTGAAGGTGGACAGCTACCTGCAAACCACCCAGCCGGATATTTATGCCCTGGGCGACTGCGCGGAAATTAACGGCCAGGTGCTGCCGTTCCTGCAACCGATTCAGTTAAGCGCCATGTTCCTGGCGAAAAACCTGCTCGGCGGCAACGCCCCGGTGAAATTACCCGCCATGCTGGTGAAGGTAAAAACGCCGGAACTACCGCTGCATCTCGCAGGTGAAACGCAGCGTCAGGATCTGGACTGGCAGATTGCCCTTTCGCCTCAGGGCATGGTGGCGCGCGGCACCGATACTGCCGGTCAGATGCGCGCCTTTGTGGTCAGCGAAGACAGAATGAAGGAGGCCTTCGCGCTGCTGAAATCATTACCTGCTTAACCCTCGTCATGCCGGGTGGCGCTCCGCTTACCCGGCCTACAGTACTGCCACGCTTACTTAACCTTTGAATTTTATTGTCCACCGCCCCGATGTCCCGGGGCTTTTTTTATGGCTACCCTTTCAGCGTCAGGAGCGCACCACCAGCGCGTCATAACCGCGCCAGCGATAGTTCGCCATCGAGATCAGCCAGCAGGCGACAAACAGCCCGACCACCACAAATCCGGCATCGCCCAGGTTATCGTTCACCGCGCCAATCAGATCCCACACGCCGCCGCTGAGGGAGAACTTGTCCATCAGCAGACCCAGCGCTTCCAGGCCGCCGATAAACAGCGCCACCACCACCGAAGTGCCGGTGATGGTCATGTTGTAGTACAGCTTGCGCTGCGGCTTGTTAAACACCCAGCCGTAGGCACCCACCATCAGCAGGTTATCGAGCGTATCCACCAGCGCCATGCCGCTGGCGAAGAGCGCCGGAAAGATCATGATCGACCACACCGACATCCCGCTGGAGGCGCTGGCGGCGGAGATCCCCAGCACGCCGATTTCGGTGGCCGTGTCAAAGCCGAGGCCAAACAGGAAACCGACCAGGTACATCTGCCAGCTTTTATTGACGAGGCGGAAGGTTTTGCCGAACAGCCAGTTCATGACGCCACCCTGTGCAGGCAGCGTGATGTCGCCCTGCGCCGGCCTGCCGTGTTTCAGTGCCTGAAAACTGCGCCAGACGCCGCGCAGGATCACCATATTCACCAGCGCCATCGCCAGCAGGAAGGTGGCGGAGACGGCGGTGCCAATCAGGCTGCCGGTTTCGTGGAACCATGCCATGTTTTTCTGAAACGCCGTGGCGGTAGCGGCGATAGCAATGGAGGCCAGCACCACAATGGTGGAGTGTCCGAGGGAAAACCATGCGCCCACGCCGGACGGGCGCTTGCCCTGCTGCATCATCTTACGCGTCACGGTATCAATCGCGGCGATATGGTCGGCATCCACCGCATGACGCAGTCCGTAACACCAGGCCAGCAGGCTGGCCGCCATCAGCGCCGTACTGTCGCTAAAGGTGTGCCACGCCAGCCCCCAGGCCAGCAGGTTAGCCATCCCGAGAGCCAGCAGCAGGCACGCTGCACGAGGTTCATTGCGTAACAGTCGTAACATTTTAAGTCCTTTGTAAACATGATCGGGCGGCAGCAACCACCGCCTGCCCGAAGGAGATCGCTCCGTCACCTGCGGGCAGGCGCGAAGGAAAAAGAAGCGTGAAATCAGAAAGGTAATGACGAAGGCGCGCGCGCAGCAGGCGGTTGTGAAGGACGCCGCCGCTGAAGCACACCGTAGAGAGCGACCGTCGGCGGGCATGCGTTGCCGCCAGTTCGCTCAGCCCTTTTGCCAGCGCATCGTGAAAGGCCCAGGCGCGCTCGCCGGGCTCCGCCCGCCAGGCCAGCCACTGCTGCCAGAACAGCGCAAGGTTATCCGTCTGGAGCGTCACCGGATGATCAACCCCTGCACAGCGTTCGGCCAGCGCCTCCAGCCGGCACGCGGCTTCGCCCTCATAGCGTTGCGTTTCAATGCCCAGCGCACAGGCCACGGCGTCGAACAGACGACCACAGGAGGAGGCCCGCGGCGCATTGATACCGCGCGACACCGCCGTTGCCAGCAGCGGCCAGTTTTGACGCTGTACCACCTCAGTTTCCGGGTACTGCTGCCAGTCAGGTACGAACGCCAGACAGTGGGCGAGCAAATTGCGCCACGGCTGTTTTGCCGCCAGATCGCCCCCCGGCAGCGCAACGGCTGGCAGACCGCCCAGCCGTTCGCAGTCGCGATAGTTCACCCGCAGGCACTCGCCGCCCCACAGCGCGCCGTTCTCGCCCATGCCGATCCCGTCCAGCGTCAGGGCAATAACATCCCCGCCGTCGAGCGGCCAGCCGTTCTCCGCCAGACACGCTGCCGCATGCGCATGATGATGCAGCACGGTCTCAACGGGCAGCGCCTGCGTCCGGGCCCACTGTCGGGCGTGATATCCCGGATGGGCATCGCACACCACACGCTCTGGCTGGAAAGCGTAGATCTCCTGCATCGTCGAGAGCGCACTGCGCCACTGCGCCTCTACGCCCTCGTCGCTCAGATCGCCAAAATGCTGGCTCAGCACCGCCTGGTTGCCACGTACCAGGCAGAAGGTATTTTTCATCTCCGCGCCGGTGCATAACATGGGCGGGATGTCGCGGAATCCGGCGGGCAATGTGATGGCATCCGGCACAAAACCGCGTGCGCGACGCAGCATCGTGCCCTCCTGGTCCATCACTGAATCATCCATCCGTTGCAGGATGTCGCGGTTGTGCAGCAGGAAGCCGTCAGCGATGTCACTGAGTTCTTCCAGCGCCTGCTGGTTGCTTATGGCGGGTGGATGGCCACTGAGGTTGGCGGAGGTCATCACCAGCGGACGCTGACAGTCCAGCATCAGCAAATGCTGGAGCGGGTTCGCAGGCAACATCACACCAACCGTATTCAGCCCCGGCGCAATCTCCTCAGGAAACGCTGGAAGGCAGGCTTTTGGCGTCAGCATAATCGGCGCAGCGGGTGAACGTAACAGCGTCTGGATGGTCTTCGGCAGATCGTTCGCATGCGGGATCATCACCGCCAGCGGCCTGGTCGGGCGCTGCTTGCGTGCCCGCAATTTCCGAATCGCCTGCGGGTTAAGCGCGTCGCAGACCAGGTGAAAACCGCCCAGCCCTTTGACCGCCACAATCCCGCCGCCTTCCAGCATCGCCACCGCCGTGCTTAACGCCGATTCGCGGGTGGCGGTAGCCTCCCCGGCTCGCCACTCCAGCTGCGGCCCGCAGTCCGGGCAGGCAACCGGCTGGGCGTGAAAACGCCGGTCAGCCGGGTTGCGGTACTCCGTTTCACAGGGCATACAGAGCGGGAATGGCGCCATTGACGTGGCCGGGCGGTCATAGGGCATGGCGCGGATAATGGTAAACCGCGGCCCGCAGTGGGTGCAGTTGATAAAGGGGTAGCGGTAGCGACGTTCGCGGGGATCGCGCATCTCCGCCAGGCACGCGGGACAGGTGGCGGCATCCGGGACGATTTGCGTGTCCATCGCCCCACTCTCGCTGTGGCGGATGACAAACTCGTCCGGCAGCGTATTCCAGCTGTACGGCTGCGTTTCAACGCGATCGATGCGCGCCAGCGGTGGGCAGTCCTGGCGCAGCCTCGCGGTAAAGTCCCCCCCATTACCCGCGAGACGCACCAGGACACCCTCTCCGTCGTTGCAGACATCGCCCACAAGCTTCAGCCGGTGCGCCAGCTGCCAGACGAAGGGCCGAAACCCCACGCCCTGCACCTTGCCGCGCACCCGCAGCTGAACGCCGTTGCTGCTCATACGGTTCAGAACAGCAGTGATGACGAGGTGTCGAACGCCGCGCGGCGACGTTTTTCGGCACTCATCTGTTCGAGCTTGTCTCGATCGACGCAGACCAGCGCATGCGTCGGACAGGCTTCCATACACGCCGGACCGGCGTCGCGGTGGTAGCAGAGGTCACATTTATTGGCTTCGGCTTTCTCCGCGCGCACGCTCAGCCCGATACCGCTGTTGCGAACCACCGGGCGAACCACCACCTCCATCGCGCCATACGGACACGCCACCACACAGGTTTTGCACCCGATGCAGCGCTCCTGCATCACATGCACGAAGCCTTTCTCGCGCTTAATCGCCCCGTTCGGACAGACGTTGGCGCACGGCGCGTCTTCACACTGGCGACAGATAGCGGCGGTAGAAATATTCACGCCTTTAATGACGTGGATGCGCGGCAGAAAGGTATCAGGGGTGAGAGAGGCGCAATCCTGCTCTGCCTGATGGGACACCACGCACGCCACTTCACAGGTACGGCAACCAATGCATTTGCTGGCATCGGCCATAATAAAACGGTTCATCTGCTTCTCCGGCATAACTGTTATGCGCGAAGCTATTCATAAACCGTGCCAATATTTAATGCGTTGATTTTAAAGAGAAATAAAAAGAAGTAGTTCTGTCATCGTCATTAGTGACGATGACAGATGTCGACGTCAGCGATGCGGGCCGTCAATAACGGAGTCGCGCAGGATAAGCTCGCCGGAGAAGGTTTGCTGAAGCTTAAACTCACCGCCGTCGAGCATGAAAATCAGGCGGCTGATGGTCTCCTGGATCATCTCCGTTACCGGAATACGCACGCTGGAGAGGGACGGCACGATATAGGGCGCGATTGCCACGTCGTCAAAGCCGATGACGGACACCGCGCCCGGCGTGGCGACGCCGCTCTCGTGCAACTGCCTGATGGCGCCAATCGCCATATCGTCGTTACTCGCCACCAGCGCGGTAAACGCTTCGCCGCGGGTGAGCAGCTGAGAGACCGCCGCCGCGCCGCTGGCCGGGCTCCACTTCCCTTCGGCGATCAGCGCGTCACGAACTGCAATCCCGTGCTGCGCCAGCGCGTCCCTGTAACCGGAAAGACGCTCCACCCCGGTGGGTGAATCCAGCGAACCGGTGATAAACGCAATCTCCCGGTGGCCTTTCGCGATGAGCTGCGATACCGCGTCCTGACACGAGGCTTTATGATCGGACCAGACGCTGTGGCTGCTGTTTTTCCGCAAACGGCGGTTGAGCACCATGATCGGCTGCTCGCATTTCTCAATGATCTCGTCCAGCGCTTCCACGCTCAGAAAACGCGGGTAGATGATCACCGCGTCGCAGCGCATGTCGAGCAGGTACTGGATCGCCTCGCGCTCCTCTTCGGCGCTGTGCTTGCCGTCCGCCAGGATCAGCTGGCGCCCCTTCTCTTCCGTCATCCGCGCGGCGTTAAACAGCAGCTCGCTAAAGTAGACCCCATGGTACAGGGTGTTCGTCACCACCAGCCCCAGGGTCTGGGTGCGTTTGGTCGCCAGGTTTCGCGCCAGCAGATTGGGGCGATACCCGCTTTCTTCGATGGCCTGAAACACGCGGTCTTTCGTCTCCTGGCTGACGTAACCGTTCCCCGACAGCACCCGGGAGACCGTCGCTTTCGACACGCCTGCCCGCTTCGCCACTTCCAGCATGGTGGTCATAGTGTTATTCCATTCAAAACCGATGAGCCGCAGTGTACTTCACCGCAGAAAAATTGTCGCAGCGACGTTATCACGCTTTTTACGGCCACGAGTGATCGTCATCACGAAACGAAAAAATGCATAAAAAGTGGTCTTGTTTCATTAAAAGAAACTCATGATGATTATGTGAAACCGGTTTCCTACACTTCTCACAACGATAACAGGATCACATCCGATGGCAAAAAATTACGCTGCGCTGGCAAACGACGTTGTTAGCGCGCTGGGCGGTAAAGAGAACATCGTCGCCGTCACCCACTGCATGACGCGCCTGCGCTTCGTTCTGAAAGACGAAAGCCTTACCGACACCGCGCGCCTGAAAAGCATCAGCGGCGTGCTCGGCGTGGTGCGCAACGACAACCAGTGCCAGGTGATCATCGGCAACACCGTGTCCCAGGCATACCGTGAAGTGGTGAGCCTGCTGCCCGCCAACCTGCAACCTGCCGTAGCGCAAGGTCCACAGAAGCTCACGCTGCGCCGGATTGGCGCCGGGATCCTCGACGCGCTGATCGGCACTATGTCTCCGCTGATCCCGGCGATCATCGGCGGGTCGATGGTCAAGCTGCTGGCGATGATCCTTGAGATGACCGGCGTGCTGGGCAAAGGCGACCCGACACTGACGATCCTGACCGTTATCGGCGACGGCGCGTTCTTCTTCCTGCCGCTGATGGTGGCGGCTTCCGCAGCGGTGAAGTTCAAAACCAACATGTCCCTGGCAATCGCCATCGCGGGCGTGCTGGTTCACCCGAGCTTTATCGAGCTGATGGCCAAGGCCGCGCAGGGCGAGCACGTTGAGTTCGCGTTCATTCCGGTGACGGCGGTGAAATACACCTATACCGTTATCCCGGCGCTGGTGATGACCTGGTGCCTGTCGTACATCGAACGCTGGGTGGATCGCATTACCCCGGCGGTGACGAAAAACTTCCTCAAGCCGATGCTGATCGTGCTGATTGCCGCCCCGCTCGCCATCGTACTGATTGGCCCGCTCGGGATCTGGATCGGCAGCGCCATCTCCGCGCTGGTCTACACCATTCACGGCTATCTGGGCTGGCTCTCCGTTGCCATTATGGGCGCGCTGTGGCCGCTGCTGGTGATGACCGGGATGCACCGCGTGTTTACGCCGACCATCATCCAGACCATTGCCGAAACGGGCAAAGAAGGGATGGTGATGCCGTCGGAAATCGGCGCCAACCTGTCGCTCGGCGGTTCATCGCTGGCGGTAGCGTGGAAAACCAAAAACCCGGAGCTGCGCCAGACGGCGCTGGCCGCGGCGGCCTCCGCCATCATGGCGGGGATCTCTGAACCGGCCCTGTACGGCGTGGCGGTACGCCTGAAGCGTCCGCTGATTGCGAGTCTGATCAGCGGCTTTATCTGCGGCGCGGTGGCAGGAATGGCCGGTCTTGCCAGCCATTCGATGGCGGCGCCGGGGCTGTTTACCAGCGTGCAGTTCTTCGACCCGGCCAACCCGATGACCATCGTCTGGGTGTTTGGCGTGATGGGTCTGGCAGTGGTGCTGTCGTTTGTGCTGACCCTGCTGTTAGGGTTTGAGGATATCCCGGTAGAAGACGAAGCCGAAAAAGCACGCGCCCTGCAAACCGCACCGGTACAGAACAAAGCAGCAGAAGCATAAACTGAAAGCGAGGTAAGAATGTCTGTTTTTCCACAAGGATTTTTATGGGGCGGCGCGCTTGCCGCCAACCAGAGTGAAGGGGCTTACCGTGAAGGCGGCAAAGGACTGACGACGGTCGATATGATCCCCCACGGCGCAAACCGCCTGGCGGTAAAAGTCGGCAAGGAAAAACGGTTTTCGTTGCGGGACGACGAATTCTACCCGAGCCACGAGGCGATTGATTTTTACCATCGCTACAAAGAAGACATCGCCCTGATGGCGGAGATGGGCTTTACGGTGTTCCGCACCTCGATTGCCTGGAGCCGCCTCTACCCGAACGGCGACGAACCGCTGCCGAATCAGGAAGGCATTGCCTTCTACCGCGCGGTGTTCGAGGAGTGCAAAAAGTACAACATCGAGCCGCTGGTGACCCTCTGCCACTTCGACGTGCCGATGCACCTGGTGACGGAGTACGGCTCCTGGCGCAACCGTAAGATGGTCGATTTCTTCGCCCGCTACGCCCGCACCTGCTTCGAAGAGTTTAACGGGCTGGTGAAATACTGGCTGACCTTCAACGAAATCAACATCATGCTGCACAGCCCCTTTTCCGGCGCGGGGCTGGTGTTTGAGGAAGGTGAAAACGAAGACCAGGTGAAATACCAGGCCGCGCACCACGAGCTGGTGGCGAGCGCGCTGGCGACCAAAATTGCCCACGAGGTAAACCCGGAAAACCAGGTCGGCTGCATGCTGGCGGGCGGTAACTTCTACCCCTACTCCTGCAAGCCGGAAGACGTGTGGATGGCGCTGGAGAAAGACCGCGAGAACCTGTTTTTTATCGACGTGCAGGCGCGCGGCAGCTATCCGGCCTACTCTGCCCGCGTGTTCCGCGAAAAAGGCGTCGTGATTGTGAAAGACCCGGGCGATGACGAACTGCTGAAAAATACCGTCGACTTTGTCTCGTTCAGCTACTACGCCTCGCGCTGCGCGTCGGCGGACATGAACGCGGGCAACACCAGCGCGGCGAACATCGTGAAGTCCCTGCGCAACCCGCACATTCAGGTGAGCGAGTGGGGCTGGGGTATCGACCCGCTCGGCCTGCGCATCACTATGAACATGATGTACGACCGCTACCAGAAGCCGCTGTTCCTGGTGGAAAACGGTCTGGGGGCGAAAGATGTCGTTGATGAAAACGGTGAGATTAACGACGACTACCGCATCAGCTACCTGCGCGAGCACATCCGCGCGATGGGCGACGCGATTGAGGACGGCGTTCCGCTGCTGGGCTACACCACCTGGGGCTGCATTGACCTGGTCTCGGCCTCAACCGGGGAGATGAGCAAGCGCTATGGATTTGTCTACGTCGACCGCGACGACGCCGGGAACGGCACGCTGGAACGGAAACGCAAGAAATCGTTCGGATGGTATAAGAAGGTGATTGCGAGTAACGGGGGGGATCTCGAGTAGCCTGTTGCCCTCACCCCAGCCCTCTCCCACAGGGAGAGGGAGATGGGTTTGGTAGGCCGGGTAAGGCGAAGCCGCCACCCGGCACTGCTCAGAGCGGAGAAAAACCTCCATCCCCAACCCACCCTGCAAGCCGTGAATACACCCCCTCCACCGCCTCTTTCACCGGCGGCGTCATCGGGTAATAAAACCCGACAATATCCGGCTGAATGCCCAAAAACAGCACCTCGCCCACGTCGTCTTTGATCTGATCCACCAGGTAGTTCAGCGGCATATTGTGGGTGGTCATCATAAACATCTCGGCGATGTCGTCCGGGTCAATCAGGCGGATCTCGCCGGGGTTAAGCCCCATATCGGTGGCATCGACGATTAACAGCCTGTCCGGATGCAGTTCACGGATGGCGACCACGTCGTTTTCCGGCGCGCTGCCGCCGTCAATCACCACCCAGTTGCCCGGCGGGTTTGCGGCGCACAGTTCCGCCAGCAGCGGACCCGCGCCGTCGTCGCCCATCATGCTGTTGCCGACACACAGTAAAACGTCAGTCACGTAATCTCCTCACCATCAGGTAGATGGCGCTCTCCTGATGAATATCGTGCAGCATGCCGAGCAGCGTTTTGCTCCACGCCTGCTGCGCCGGGGTTTGTACGCTCAGCGCCGCGTCAAAGGCGTTAGCGAGCATCGCAATGTGGTTGGCGTCGATGACGATCTCGCCATACTTCGGCACGCCCTCCATCTTGCGCCGCGCCGTACTGCCCTCCTCCAGCGTGGCGATCCACGCCAGGTATTCCGGCCACGGGCAGGTTAACGCCGCCTCCAGGCAGTCGATCACCCCGAGGTGGTGCCCAATCGCCAGGCTGTAATAGACCACCTGCTGCGCCGCATCCGGCGTGGCATCGTTCTCATCAATAAACTTACGGCTCAGCTGGCTGAACACCACCGTTTCACTCATCGGATACGCGCCTCATCCACAATGTTGTTCAGGTTCGCCACGATCTCATTGAGACGCGGATCGTTCTCGGCCTCCAGCCAGCGCGCCACCTGATGGTCGCCCTGGCTGAGCAGACGCAGATAATCGTCGGCAATCTGGCGTCCGTAGCGGTAGCCCGCCAGCCTGCGTGCCGTGCGGTCGATCTTCACCCGCAGCGGCTGCACCATGTCCGGGTGCAGGATAGTGGCTGGCTGGTTGTCCAGCTCGCCTGGCTCGCGGGCGTGGATCTTCTGCTCCAGCAGGCCGAGCGCCATGGCAAAACCGTACAGCGTGGCGGCGGGCGTCGGCGGGCAGCCCGGAATGTAGACGTCCACCGGCACGATTTTGTCGGTACCGCCCCAGACGCAGTAAAGATCGTGGAAGATGCCGCCGCTGTTGCCGCAGGCACCGTAGGAGATGCAGATTTTCGGATCCGGTGCAGACTGCCAGGCGCGTAGCGCAGGCGAGCGCATCGCGCGGGTGACCGCGCCGGTGAACAGCAGGATATCAGCGTGGCGCGGGGACGGCACCACCTTGATGCCGAAGCGCTCGGCGTCAAACAGCGGCGACAGCGTAGCGAAGATCTCAATCTCGCAGCCGTTGCAGCCACCGCAGTCCACGCGATAGACGTAGGCCGAGCGTTTGATTTTTTTCAGCAGCGACGCCTTCATGCTGGCGATGGACTCCTCCACCGTCAGCGGCACCGGAATGCCGTTAGCGTCGCGCGGGCCGAGTAAGTTTTCCATCAGCTGGCCTCTCTCATATGGCGGGTTAAATCGATGCGGTCAGACGGCAGCAGGCATTTCTGACGCTTGCACTCCGGGCAGGTTTCGAAGCTTTCACGGTGATGCTCCGCGCGGACGTCGCCGTTGTGCTTCAGCAGCGCGATGGCGTAGTCGATCTCTTTTTGCACGGCGAACGGACGCTTGCAGACGCGGCAGTTGCACAGCGCAAAGCGCGATTGCTGGAGGAAGTCCTCTTTTTTCCACACCGCCAGCTCGTACTCCTGAGACAGGCGAATGGCGACCGTCGGGCAGACCTCCTCGCAGCGGCCGCAGAAGATGCAGCGCCCGAGGTTAAACTGCCAGGCCAGCTCGCCGGTTTTCAGGTCCGTTTCCACCGTTAAGGCATTCGACGGGCAGGCGTTGACGCAGGCCGCGCAGCCGATGCACTGCTGCGGGTTGTGCTCCGGCTTGCCGCGAAAGTTTTTATCAACCGGGATCGGCTCCAGCGGATAACTGCTGGTCTGCGCGCCGGTTTTGATCACTTTTTTGATAAAGGTAAACATGGCGAATCCTTATTTCAGCGGCGAGTTCTTACGTTCGATGCTGTAGCGCTCAAGCTCTTTGTACGGCACCACCTGGCTTTTCTTCTTGCGCACGTCCACGACGGTCATGCGGTCGGTGCAGGAGTAACACGGGTCGAGGCTGCCGATGATCAGCGGCGCGTCAGAGACCGTGTTGCCGCGCAGCATGTAGCGCAGGGTTGGCCAGTTGGCGTAGGTCGCCGCACGGCAGCGCCAGCGGTAGAGCTTCTGGTTGTCGCCGGTCATGCTCCAGTGGATGTCGTCCCCGCGCGGCGCTTCGGCAAAGCCGAGGGCAAAGCGGTTTGGAATGTAGGTGAAGCCTTCCACCATCAGCGGGCCGCCCGGCAGGTTATCGAGGCCGTAGTCGATCATGTTCAGCGCGGTGAATACCTCGTTGATGCGCACCTTCAGACGGGAGATGACGTCGCAGCCCTGCTCGCTGTGCACGGTCATCGGCAGCAGGCCGTAGCCGACGAACGGGTGATCGGCGCGGGTATCGCGGGCGTGGCCGCTGGCGCGCACCATCGGACCAACGTTACTGAAGTCGCGGGCGATTTCCGGGTCAAGACGACCAATCCCGACGGTGCGCTGCTCAATGTTGGGCGTGCTGAGCAGCATATCCACCAGCTCCTGCACGTCCCGGCGCATCTGCTGCGCCAGCTGGCGGGTCTGGATCATGTCGTCTTTCAGCAGGTCGCGGCGGATCCCGCCGATCAGATTCAGGCCGTAGGTTTTACGCGCCCCGGTGAGGATCTCCGCCATCTTCATTGATGCCTCGCGCACGCGGAAGAACTGCATAAACCCGGAGTCAAATCCGACGAAATGGCAGGCCAGGCCGAGGTTCAGCAGGTGCGAGTGCAGGCGCTCCACCTCCAGCAGAATGGCGCGGATCATCTGCGCGCGTTCCGGCACCACGATCCCCATGCCGTTTTCCACCGAGGTGGTGTAGGCGGTGCTGTGGGCAAAGCCGCAGATGCCGCACACGCGGTCAGAAAGAAACGTGACTTCGTTGTAGCCCATGCGGGTCTCCGCCAGCTTCTCCATGCCGCGGTGGACGTAGAACAGGCGGTAGTCGGCGTCGATAATGTTCTCGCCGTCGACGAACAGGCGGAAGTGGCCCGGTTCGTCAGAGGTAACGTGCAGCGGGCCAATCGGCACCACGTTATTCTTCTTGCTGCCCAGCTCGTTGATGAACTCGTAGGTTTCGCTGTCGGTGGTTGGGGCCGGGCGCTGGCGGTAGTCCATGCTGTCCTTGCGCAGCGGATAGAGTTCATCCGGCCAGTCGTCCGGCAGCACCAGGCGACGCTCGTCAGGCAGGCCAACCGGCACCAGGCCGTACATGTCGCGCACTTCGCGCTCGCCCCAGACGGCGGCAGGCACGCGCGGCGTGACGGACGGGTATTCCGGTTTATTCGGGTCGACCTCGACGCGCACGGTGATCCAGCACTTCTCGCCCTGCTCCATCGACATCACGTAGTACACCGCGTAACTGCCGCACAGCTGGCGCTCGTCGTTACCGAACAACACCGACAGCCAGCCGCCCTGCTGGTAGTAGAGAAACTCCACCACTTCCGGCAGATAGTTCACCTTAATGGTGACGGTGATCTGGTCTTTGGTTTGCCAGGACTCCTCCAGCACCACGCCCGGGAAAGCCTGATGCAACGCGGCGAGATACTGCTGACCTTTCTTTTCTTCAGACATAAACACTCTCTTTAATCACGCCACCAGCAAGGAGACGAACGCTAAAAATGCAAAACCAAAACCAGCCCAGGTAATGCGTGACGTTTCGACAAAACGCAGGCGCGCCATGCTGTTTTCAAACAGGGCAATGACCAGCACGCCGATAAGCAGCTTGAGCACAGCCACCACCACGGCCAGCAGCAGGCCGCCCGCAGAGAAGTGCGTCATCTGCCCCCACGGGAAGAAAACGCCGACGAACATCTGCAACACCACCAGCTGCTTGAGACTGATGCCCCACTTCAGCACCGCAAAGCCGTAGCCGCTGTACTCGGTGAGCGGCCCCTCCTGTAATTCCTGCTCCGCTTCCGCGAGATCGAACGGCAGCTTGCCCATCTCGATAAACGTGGCGAACGCGCAGGCGCAGAGCGCCAGCACCAGCGGGAGCGAACGTGAAACCGGCCAGTGGTAAACGGTGTCGGTGATGAAACTGATGTGGGTCGAGCCTGCAACCTGCGCGGCGACCCACAGCCCCAGCAGCAGAATTGGCTCAACCAGCACGCCGAGCATCGCCTCGCGGCTGGCACCGATACCCGTAAACGGGCTGCCGGTGTCCAGGCCCGCAATCGCAAAGAAGAAACGCGCGATGGCGAAGAGGTAGATCAGCGTAATCAGATCGCCCAGCACCGGCAGCGGCGACGCCACCGTCACCACCGGCAGCGCGGTGGCGATGGTCAGCATCACGCCCACCATCACAAACGGCGTCAGGCGGAACACCCAGCCCGCGGCATCCGGCGCGACGCTCTGACGGGAGAGCAGTTTGAAGAGATCGCGGTACTCCTGGAGCACGCCAGGTCCGCGACGGTTGTGCAGCCGGGCGCGCGCCACGCGCGTGATGCCCAACAGCAGCGGCGCGGCGGCGAACAGCACCAGCGCCTGAAGAATTGCCAGTAACAGACTCATGTCAGGCTCCTCGTGAAATGACAATCACCACCAGCACCGCCAGCTCGATCAGCGCCAGGCGGCGGAACAGTACGGGCACGGCGGCCCCCTGCCAGCCCGGCACCCAGCCCACCGGGTTCAGCCAGTGGCGCAGCTTCAGCACGGCGGCAAAGTTCTCTTTCACCGGCATGGCGAAACCGTGGGCGGTGATAACCATCGACTGCTCGTGTTCGTAGCCGCAGGCCCACGCCGCGCCGCGCGAGCGGGAGGCGAGACGGTCGCGTCTGAAGAACAGCATCAGCACGAACGGCAGGAGCGGCGCGGCAATCAGCAGCAGCGCCATCATCGGCTGGGAAACGACGCTATGCGCCGTGACCAGCGGCAGCGGAATGGCGTGGCCCAGCTGCGGCAGCAGCCACGGCGCGGCAACCCCGCCCGCGATGCAGCACAGCGCCAGCGCGACCACGCTGGTGGTCATCAGTACCGGGGCGCAGCAGGCGTTTTCCGCTTCTCGGGTGCGCGGCGCGCCCAGGAAGGTGACACCGTAAACTTTAGCCATACACATCACCGCCAGCGCGCCGGTGATCGCCAGGCCCACCGCCAGCAGCGGGCCGAGTAAACGCCCGATAAACGCCTCGCTCTGGCCGAGGGCGAAGAAGGATTGATAAATCACCCACTCGCCGGCAAAGCCGTTCAGCGGCGGCAGCGCAGCCATCGCCATCAGCCCGACCAGCATCGCCAGCGAAATGACGGGCATTTTTTTGCCAATCCCGCCGAGCTTCTCAATATCGCGGTGCCCGGTGCGGAACCAGACGCTGCCCGCGCCGAGGAACAGGGTGCTTTTAAACAAGCTGTGGTTGATAAGGTGATACAGACCGCCAATAAACCCGGCGGCAATCAGCGCCGGCTGGTTGAGCGCCAGCCCGGTGACGCCTGCGCCCATGCCGAGCAGGATAATCCCGATGTTCTCCAGGGTGTGGTACGCCAGCAGACGCTGGATGTTGTGCTCCATCAGCGCGTAGAGGCCACCGACGAACGCGGTGATCATCCCCGCAATCAGCAACGCCACGCCCCACCACAGCGGCGGCTGATCGCCCGTCAGGGTTATCGTCAGGATGCCGAACAGACCGACCTTCATCACCACGGTGGAGAACAGCGCAGCGGCCGGGGCTGAGGCATTGGCATGCGCCTGCGGCACCCAGCCGTGCAGCGGGATTATCCCGGCCAGCAGGCCAAAACCGACTACGCTCAACAGCCAGACGTCGTTGCCCAGCGGCTGGCCGTTAAGCGCGGCGAAATCCAGCGTGCCGAAACGCTGCCACACCAGCCAGCAGGCCAGCGCCAGCAGCAGCGTGCCGAGACGTCCGAGCGCAAACCACAGCTTGCCGGAGGCGCTGCATCCGGTCAGGAACACGCCGCACAGGGCCATGATTTCAGCCATCACCACCAGCGCGCCGAGGTTGCTGGCGACAACGGTACAGACCGCGGCGGCCATCAACAGGTTAACCAGCAGGCCGTTGGCTTTGGTGTGCTGATGGCGGTGCCAATCGATATTAAACAGGCTGATAAACAGCCCGCACAGGCCAAAGGTTATCAGCCAGATGGCGTTCAGCGGCGTAAGCTCAACGGCGTGGTGAATCAGCGGGATGAGGGTGTCGACGGATTGCCCGTCGATCAGGACAACCCCGCCCGCCGCCAGCGTCATCAGGCTGCCGACCGCCCCGCCGATACCGGCGATCACGCCGCTCAGCGTTTTATGGAAGGCGAGGAGCAGCGCCAGGACAGCGGCGGCGGCAAACCAGGCCACGCCGCTGGTCATCATAACTATCGCGTTCATTTCGCCCCCTCGTTAAGCGCCCGCAGCAGCGAAAGATCGCCGACGTCGGTATTGATGGTCAGCTCACGCTTGCGTTTGCTGGTGCGAGCGATGTCGCGGATGTTGACCAGGACCAGCGCCCGGGTCGGGCAGGTCCGCACGCAGGCCGGACCCTGCTCATCGAAGCTGCACAGGTCGCACTTCACCGCAACGGCGCGAATGCCCGGCACCCAGTCCAGCAGCGTGCTCACACGTGCCGGAGCCGGTGGCGCAGGCGGCGCTTTCGGGGTATTGGCATTCGCCGGAATATGCAGCGGACGGCTGCCGGAAAACTCAATGGCGCCGAACGGACAGGCGATGCCGCACAGCTTGCAGCTCACGCACAGGCTTTCGTTCAGCTGTACCGCGCCGTCAACGCGGGTGATGGCATTGACAGGACAAACGCCCGCGCACGGGGCGTCTTCACAGTGGTGACAGAGCTGCGGGGCAGACTCTTTCTCATTACGCATGACGCGCAGGCGCGGCATGGACTGTAGCCCGTGCAGGCGGTGCGTTTCCGAGCACGCCGCCTCACAGGTCCGACAGCCAATACAGACCGTCGAGTCAGCAATTACAAAACGGTTCACCGGGTCATCCTCTGGTGATGGTCATTTTTGACGAAAAAAAACTGTCTTATCGACACTTCTCGACACTCGCTTTTCAGGCCACGTTCGCGGAGGATTTTCCGTCGATCAGCTGTTTCAGGTTGATCGGCTGATCGTGCTCAACGGCGGCGTAGAGGCCGTTATAAACCGGCGCTATTTTCTCCAGATAGTGCTCCAGCACCTGCTGGCGATCGCGGTTGCTGACGTGACCGTCCACCATGCCGTCGGCCATCAGTTGAGCTTTCGCAATACACTGTTTTTCACCCTCTTTTGTCTCAACGTAATACTCAATGGTGTGGCTGTTGAAGCTCTCCGCCAGGGTGACAAAAATCGTGAAGTGACCAAACAACACAAAGCGCATGTCCCCCTGCGCCGCGCAGCTCATGGCATGGTGCAGACGGGCTTTTGACAGGGTGATCCCCTGAATCAGAGAGTTGCAGTAGAGGTGCCACTGATCCTGAAGCTGCTGATGACGTTGCGCGATGTAATCCGCTTTTTCGCTAATTTCCCAAATAGTCATAAAAGGTATCCGGTTAATGGAGTTAGCGGCTGTTAAGCAGTTTTCGTGCCAGTTTTTAATCTGTTGATTTAAATATCTTTTAACAAGATACGTACTGTCACCGCCGCGGTGTCGACGTGTCATTTCGACAGCGTTGACATCGTCACGCCGTAACGCAAATCAAGCTGGCACTGTTATTGCATTGAAGGGGCAATTCATTAAGGAGGCGTCATGCACGAAATCACCCTCTGCCAGCGGGCACTGGAACTTATCGAACAGCAGGCTGTGCAGAACCATGCGAAGCGCGTGACCGGCGTCTGGCTGAAGGTCGGGGCGTTTTCCTGCGTCGAGACCAGCGCCCTCACCTTCTGTTTTGAGCTGGTGTGCCGCGGCACGCTGGCGGAAGGTTGCGCACTGCATATCGAGGAGCAGCAGGCGGAGTGCTGGTGCGAACAGTGTCAGGAGTACGTCACGCTGCTGTCATCGAAGGTACAGCGCTGTCCGCAGTGCCAGAGCAGCGGGCTGCGCATCGTGGCGGATGACGGTATGCAGATCCAACGCCTCGAAATCGAGAAGGAGTAAAGTATGTGTAGTACCTGCGGTTGCGCTGAAGGCAACCTGTATATCGAAGGGGATGAACACCGCCCCCACTCCGCGTTTCGCTCCGCGCCCTTTTCCCCTGCCCCGCGTCCCGCGGCGGCACTGACCGGCATCACCTTCGCGCCGCAGCGTTCCGACGCGGGTGACCTGCATTACGGCCGCGGCGAAGCGGGCACCCACGCGCCGGGCATCAGCCAGCGCCAGATGCTGGAGGTGGAGATTAACGTGCTGGATAAAAACAACCAGCTCGCCGTCCGCAATCGCGCCCGCTTTGCCGCGCGCGAACAGCTGGTGCTGAACCTGGTCTCCAGCCCCGGCTCCGGTAAAACCACGCTGCTGACCGAAACCCTCAAACGGCTGAATAAACGTGTCTCCTGCGCCGTTATCGAAGGTGACCAGCAAACGGTAAACGACGCCGCGCGCATCCGCGAAACCGGTACGCCTGCGATTCAGGTCAACACCGGGAAAGGGTGCCATCTGGACGCGCAGATGATTGCCGACGCCGCCCCGCGCCTGCCGTTGGCGAACAACGGCATCCTGTTCATTGAAAACGTTGGCAACCTGGTCTGCCCGGCAAGCTTCGACCTCGGCGAGCGGCATAAAGTGGCGGTACTCTCCGTGACCGAAGGGGAAGACAAGCCGCTGAAATATCCGCATATGTTTGCCGCCGCCTCCCTCATGCTGCTGAACAAAGTCGACCTGCTGCCGTACCTGAATTTCGACATGGATAAGTGCCTGGCTTACGCCCGGGAAGTGAACCCGGACATTGAGATCCTGCTGGTTTCCGCCACGCGCGGCGACGGGATGGACGCCTGGCTGAACTGGCTGGAGAACGAACGATGTGCATAGGCGTCCCCGGGCAAATTCATTCCATCGACGGCAATCAGGCCAAAGTGGAGGTATGCGGCATCCTGCGCGATGTCGACCTGACGCTGGTAGGCAGCCACGATGAGACCGGCGCATCGCGTCTCGGCCAGTGGGTGCTGGTCCACGTGGGTTTTGCCATGAGCGTGATTAATGAGGAAGAAGCCCGCGACACGCTGGACGCGCTACAGAATATGTTTGACGTCGAGCCGGACGTGGGCGCCCTGCTATATGGGGAGGAACGATAATACATGCGTTACGTTGATGAATATCGCGCGCCTGAGCAGGTGTTGCAGCTTATCGATCGCCTGAATTCCCGCGCGTCGCTGCTGGACTACACGAAAGAAAAACCGCTGCGGATCATGGAGGTGTGCGGCGGACACACCCACGCCATCTTTAAATTTGGCCTCGACCAGCTGCTGCCGGAAAACATCGAATTTATCCACGGCCCCGGCTGCCCGGTGTGCGTGCTGCCGATGGGGCGCATCGACAGCTGTCTCGACATCGCCAGCCGCCCCGGTGTGATTTTTTGTACCTTTGGCGACGCCATGCGTGTACCGGGAAAAAATGGCTCGCTGCTCCAGGCGAAGGCGCGCGGCGCGGACGTGCGGATCGTCTACTCACCGATGGATGCCCTGACGCTGGCGATGGCTAATCCTGAGCGTAAGGTCGTCTTTTTCGGGCTGGGTTTTGAAACCACCATGCCCGCCACCGCCATTACCCTCCAGCAGGCGAAAGCCCGCAACGTCACAAACTTTTACTTTTTCTGCCAGCACATCACGCTTATTCCCACGCTGCGCAGCCTGCTGGAAGCGCCGGATAACGGTATCGACGCGTTTCTCGCGCCGGGCCACGTCAGCATGGTGATCGGCACAGAAGCCTACGGTTTTATCGCTGAACAGTACAATCGTCCGTTAGTGGTGGCTGGTTTCGAGCCACTTGATCTACTGCAAGGCGTGACCATGCTGGTTGAGCAGAAAATAGCGGCCCTGAGTGCGGTGGAAAATCAGTATCGCCGCGTGGTGCCCGATGCAGGTAACAGACGGGCACAGCAGGCCATAGCCGACGTGTTTAGCGTCGAAGGCGACAGCGAGTGGCGCGGACTGGGGCTGATTGCCGAATCCGGCGTACACCTGACGCCCGCGTATCGCGCCTTCGACGCCGAAGCGCATTTCCGACCGCAGCCGCAGCAGGTGTGCGACGATCCCCGCGCCCGCTGTGGCGACGTACTCACCGGAAAATGCAAACCTTATCACTGCCCGTTATTTGGCAACGCCTGTAACCCGCAAACCGCGTTTGGCGCGCTGATGGTCTCTTCAGAAGGGGCATGCGCCGCGTGGTATCACTATCGCAACCAGGAGTGTGAAGCATGAACACGGTGGAAATGGCGCACGGAAGCGGTGGACAGGCGATGCAGCAGCTGATTAACCGGCTGTTTATGGACGCCTTTAACAATCCCTGGCTCGCCGAGCAGGAAGATCAGGCGCGCATTGCGCTCTCAACCCTCACCGCACACGGTGACAGGCTGGCGTTCTCTACCGACAGCTACGTGATTGACCCGCTGTTCTTCCCGGGCGGCGATATCGGCAAGCTCGCCGTCTGCGGCACGGCAAACGACGTCGCCGTCAGCGGCGCGATCCCCCGCTACCTCTCCTGCGGGTTTATCCTCGAAGAAGGGTTACCGATGGAAACGCTCACGGCGGTGGTCAACAGCATGGCGCACACCGCCCGCGAGGCGGGGATCGCTATCGTCACCGGGGATACCAAGGTGGTGCAGCGCGGCGCGGCGGATAAGCTTTTTATCAACACCGCCGGGATGGGGGCGATCCCCGCCGATATTCACTGGGGCGCTCAACAGCTTTGCGCAGGCGACGTGCTGATTGTCAGCGGCACGCTGGGCTGCCACGGGGCAACCATCCTGAACCTGCGCGAAGGCCTGGGGCTGGACGGGGAACTGCGCAGTGACTGCGCGGTACTCACGCCGCTGATCCAGACGCTGCGTACCGTTCCCGGCGTGAAAGCGCTGCGCGATGCCACCCGCGGCGGCGTGAATGCCGTGGTGCATGAGTTTGCCGCCAGCAGTGGCTGTGGTATTGAGCTTAACGAGCGCAGCCTGCCCGTCAGACCTGCCGTTCGTGGCCTGTGCGAACTGCTGGGGCTCGACCCGCTGAACTTTGCCAACGAGGGCAAGCTGCTGATCGGCGTGGAGCGCCAGGCTGCCGAAGCCGTACTTGCACAGCTGCGCGCGCATCCATTAGGGAAAGACGCGGCCATCATCGGCGACGTGGTTGAGCGCAAAGGGGTGCGCCTGACCGGGCTTTACGGCGTGAAGCGTACGCTGGATCTGCCGCACGCTGAACCGTTACCCCGAATTTGCTAGACCGCGCCAAAAGCGGTCAGCGCTGAATTTCTCTTTTTGCCAGTTTCTATTGGAAAGCAACAATGCCGTATACACCGATGAGCGATCTTGGACAGCAGGGCCTGTTTGACATCACGCGCACACTTTTACAACAGCCCGACCTCGGCGCACTGAGCGATGCCCTGACGCGGCTGGTCAGGCAATCTGCGCTGGCGGACAGCGCCGCCATTGTGCTCTGGCATAGCGCAACCCACCGCGCGAGCTATTTCTCAACGCGTGATAACGGCAAAATCTTCGAATATGAAGATGAAACGTTTCTTGCCCACGGCCCGGTGCGGCGTATTCTCTCCCGCCCGGAAGCGCTGCACTGCAATTTTGACCAGTTTCGCCAGGCCTGGCCGAAGCTGGCAGAGAGCAACCTTTACCACCCTTTCGGCCACTACAGCATGCTGCCGCTGGCGGTGGAAGGGCAAATTTTTGGCGGCTGCGAGTTTATCCGCGATACCGACCAGCCCTGGAGCGAGGCGGAGTACGAACGCCTGCACACCTTTACCCAGATTGCGGCCGTTGTCACGGAGCAGATCCAAAGCCGCGTCACCAATAACGTGGACTACGACCTGCTGAGCCGCGAGCGCGATAACTTCCGCATTCTGGTTGCCATCACCAACGCCGTGCTCTCCCGCCTGGACATGGATGAGCTGGTCAGCGAAGTATCAAAAGAGATCCATCACTATTTTAAAATCGATGCCATCAGCATTGCGCTACGCGGTAACCGGAAAGGCAAGCTGAACATCTACTCCACCCACTACCTTGATGAAGCTAACCCGGCGCACGAGCAGAGCGAAGTGGACGAAGCGGGAACGCTGTCCGAGCGGGTATTTAAAAGCAAAGAGATCCTGCTGCTCAATCTCAATGAACAGGATCCGGTAGCCCCCTACGAGCGGATGCTCTTCAACACCTGGGGCAACAAGATCCAGACCCTGTGCCTGCTGCCGCTGATGTCCGGCAACACCATGCTCGGCGTGCTCAAACTGGCGCAGTGCGATGAAGCCGTATTTACCACCGCCAACCTGAAGCTGCTGCGCCAGATCGCCGAGCGCATCTCCATCGCGCTGGATAACGCCCTCGCCTATCAGGAGATCCATCGCCTGAAGGAGCGGCTGGTGGACGAGAACCTGGCGCTGACCGAGCAGCTCAACAACGTGGACAGCGAGTTTGGCGAAATCATCGGGCGCAGCGATGCCATGTACAGCGTGCTCAAGCAGGTGGAGATGGTGGCGCAAAGCGACAGCACGGTGCTGATCCTCGGTGAAACCGGTACCGGGAAAGAGCTGATTGCCCGGGCGATCCACAACCTGAGCAACCGCAACAGCCGCCGGATGGTGAAGATGAACTGCGCGGCGATGCCTGCTGGCTTACTGGAAAGCGACCTGTTCGGCCACGAGCGCGGTGCCTTTACCGGCGCCAGCAGCCAGCGGCTGGGCCGTTTTGAGCTGGCGGATAAAAGCTCTTTGTTCCTCGACGAAGTGGGCGATATGCCGCTGGAGCTCCAGCCCAAGCTGCTGCGCGTGCTGCAGGAGCAGGAGTTTGAGCGCCTCGGCAGCAACAAGCTGATCCAGACCGACGTGCGTCTGATTGCCGCCACCAACCGCGATCTGAAAAAAATGGTCGCCGACCGCGAGTTTCGCAGCGATCTTTACTATCGCCTGAACGTGTTCCCGATCTGCCTGCCGCCGCTGCGCGAGCGCCCGGAAGATATTCCGCTGCTGGTGAAAGCCTTTACCGCGAAGATTGCCCGCCGGATGGGGCGAAATATCGACAGTATTCCTGCCGAAACGCTACGCACACTCTCGGCGATGGAGTGGCCGGGGAACGTGCGCGAGCTGGAAAACGTCATCGAGCGCGCGGTGCTGCTGACGCGCGGGAACGTGCTTCAGCTGTCCCTGCCGGAGGTTTCTCTTGCGGAAACGACCGTGGCCGCAACCGAGGTTGCGAAGGATGGAGAGGATGAATATCAGCTCATTTTGCGCGTGCTCAGGGAGACCAACGGCGTGGTGGCCGGGCCGAAAGGCGCGGCGCAACGGCTGGGGCTGAAGCGTACCACCCTGCTCTCGCGCATGAAGCGTCTGGGAATCGATAAAGAGAGCCTGAATTAACCCGTCATTCCGGCGCCGTATATGGCGCCGCCTTTCATCACTCTGCGTAATTGTCTCACATTGACACAATATATTTTCCTCTGTATAAAATTCCGCCTTAATAATGCGTTTCATTTGCATCAAAATAATTTTAATGAAGGTAGCGTTTAATGAAAAAGGTTCTCTGCGCGTTAGGCCTGGCGGTTGCATCAATGAGTACAGCTCTGGCTACCACGTACCCGCTCACGATAGAAAACTGCGGGTATAAAGAAACCTTCACCAAAGCGCCGGAACGCGTTGTGGCCCTGGGGCAGAATACCGTCGAGATCCTGCTTCTGCTGGGTCTGGAAGATAAGGTGAAAGCCAGCGCGTTCTGGCCGACCAAAGTATTGCCGCAGCTGGCTGAGCAGAATGCAAAAATCAAAACCCTGACCGTCGAAATTCCGACACTTGAATCCATTCTTGCGCAAAACCCTGATTTTGTTCCTGCACAGCTGCCGCTGCTGCTCGGGCCTGAAAGTAAGGTCGCAAAGCGTGAAGATCTGGCCACCGTTGGGGTAAACAGCTACTTGTCCCCGGGCATGTGCGCCACTAAAAAAGCCGCAGGCGACATGTACGGCAGCCGCCAGACGCTGTGGGACATGACCTACCTTTATCAAGAGATTGAGGATTTCGCCAAGATTTTCAACGTGGAAGCGCGCGGTCAGGCCGTTATCGCCGACTTCAAAAAACGTGAAGCCGACCTGCGCCAGGAGTTTGGCAAAAACAACAAAGACCTCTCCTTTGTTTTCTGGTTCTCAAGCTCCTCACCTTCGGCTGATGCCTATGTCGGCGGCAAAAACAGCGCCTCTGGCTTTATTGCTAACGTGCTGGGCGGCCATAACGCCATTACCTCTGAGACCGAATGGCCGACCGTGGGCTGGGAAAGTATTATTGCCGCTAATCCGGACGTGATTGTGGTCTCCAGCCTGGATCGTAACCGCTGGGCGCTGGACAACGCCGAAGAAAAAATCAAATTCCTGAAAAGCGATCCAGCCGTCAGCCAGATGGAGGCGGTGAAGAAGGGTCATATTGTGGTGATGGACGGCCAGGCCATGAACCCGACGATTCGCACGCTTTACGGTGCTGAGCAGGTCGGCGAACAGCTCAGAAAACTGGGACTGGACTGATGACCACCGCCGTACTTCAGATGCGGCAGGGGGTGCTCCTGACCACGTCATGCCTGCTCGCCTTCGTGCTGTTGTTTCTGGTGATCGCCCTTGGCGTCAGCATCGGTGAGTTGTCTATCCCGCTCAATAACGTGTTCTACGCCATCAGCAATAAGCTGGGGCTGACTGACGTTCCGCTCAACCGCATCTACGAGAGCGTCATCTGGGACTTTCGCCTCAGCCGCGCGCTGGTGGCGGCCTGCTGCGGAGCCGGGTTGGCCATCTGCGGGGCCGTATTGCAGAGCCTTTTGAAGAATGCGCTGGCGGAACCTTACGTGCTCGGCGTGTCGGCGGGAGCGTCAACCGGGGCGGTGTCAGTCGTCGTATTGGGTCTCGGCACCGGCGCAGTGTCGCTTTCTGCGGGCGCGTTTGCCGGAGCCTTCGCCGCCTTTGCCTTCGTCGCCTTCCTGACCAACGGCGCGCGCGGCGGCAATGAACGCACGATCCTGGCGGGCGTAGCGGCCTCTCAGCTGTTTAACGCCATTACCGCCTATACCATCAGCACCTCTGCCAGCGCGCAACAGGCGCGCGACGTGATGTTCTGGCTGCTGGGCAGCTTTAGCGGCGTACGCTGGCCGGAATTCCAGCTGGCGCTGGTAGTGGTACTGGCGGGGCTGGCCGTCTGTCTTTATTATTCCCGTGCGCTGGACGCCTTTACGTTCGGTGATGATGCCGCCGCCTCGTTGGGCATTGCCGTGCCCTGGGTGCGCCTGGCCTTGTTTACCACCACCGCCCTGATCACCGCGACCATCGTCAGCATGGCGGGCTCTATTGGTTTTGTCGGGCTGGTCGTGCCGCACGTTATGCGTTTCCTGTTCGGGCCGCTGCACCGCACGCTGCTGATAGCCAGCGCGCTGGCGGGGGCGATCCTGATGGTGCTGGCCGACATCGCCTCGCGGATGCTGATTGCTCCGCAAAGCCTGCCGGTTGGCGTCGTTACCGCACTGGTGGGCGTACCGTTCTTCGCCGTGATTATCTACCGCTCAAGGAATAAGTAATGAGCATCTGCGCCGACAATATCACCTGGAAGGTAGGTAAAAAGGTTATCGTGAATCATGTTTCGCTGAAGGTTTCCCGGGGCGAAACGGTGGGCCTGCTTGGCCCTAACGGCTGCGGTAAATCCTCGCTGTTGCGCATACTGGCAGGTCTGCGCCGCCCGGATGCCGGGTGCGTGACGCTGGACGGACAGGACATTGCCCGCATTGCCAAAAAGCAGCTGGCGCGGCGCGTGGCGTTTGTTGAACAGCACGGAATGACCGACGCCAATATGCGCGTGCGTGACGTCGTCAAACTGGGGCGAATTCCGCACCATTCTCCCTTCTCAAACTGGAGCGCGCAGGATGACGAAACCGTCACCGCCGCCCTGCAACGCGTGGATATGCTGGATCGCAGCGAACAGGGCTGGCTGAGCTTATCCGGCGGCGAGCGTCAGCGGGTACATATCGCCCGCGCGCTGGCGCAAACGCCCACCGAGATCCTGCTGGATGAACCGACCAACCATCTGGACATTCATCATCAGATGCAGCTCATGCAGCTTATCAGTGAGCTGCCGGTAACCAGCATCGTCGCCATTCACGATCTTAACCACGCATCCATGTTCTGCGATTCGCTGATTGTGATGCAGCAAGGGCAGATTGTGGCGACCGGAACGCCGCAGGAAATCTTATCCGAGGAACTACTCTGGGACGTCTTCAGGGTGAAAACCAGAATCGAGATCTCGCCGTACCACGGCAAAAAACACATCCATTTTATCGTGTAGGGGTGAGTTAAAACGATGCCTCTTCGCACTGCCAACACCCTCTGGCCGCCCGTTCTGCTGGGCAGCCAGTTTGTGTTTAATATCGGCTTTTACGCGGTCGTCCCCTTCCTGGCGATCTTCTTACGTGACGATATGCTGCTCTCCGGCGGGCTGATTGGGCTGGTGCTGGGGCTGCGCACCTTCTCCCAGCAGGGGATGTTTATTGTCGGCGGCGCGCTTTCAGACCGGTTTGGCGCGAAGAGCGTGATCCTCAGCGGCTGCATTGTTCGTGTGGCGGGTTATTTGCTGCTGGCCTTTGGGCAATCCCTGTGGCCCGTCATTCTGGGGGCCTGTCTGACGGGCGTCGGCGGCGCGCTGTTCTCACCGTCGATAGAAGCCCTGCTGGCCAAAGCGGGAACGCAAAGCGAGGCGAAGGGTAAACGGAGCCGCGCGGAGTGGTTTGCGCTGTTTGCGGTGTGCGGTGAACTTGGCGCCGTTCTTGGCCCGGTGATGGGGGCCCTGCTGACGGAGCTGGGCTTTCGTCAGGTTGCGCTCGCAGGCGCAGGGATATTTATCGTTGCGCTGGTGGTGCTCTTTTTCTGCCTGCCTGCGGCACATCACAGCACGAAGCCGCTGAAAATTCTGCCCTGGTGGACGACGTTCCGTCAGCCGCGTTTCGTCGCCTTTATCATTGCCTACAGTTCATGGCTGTTAAGCTATAACCAGCTCTATCTGGCGCTGCCGGTGGAGATCCAGCGCGCCGGGGGGAACGAAAAAGACCTGGGACCGCTGTTTATGCTGGCATCGGTGCTGATCATTGTTCTGCAATTGCCCCTCGCCCGCTTCGCCCGAAAGGTTGGCGCGGTAAGGATTTTACCGGTGGGCTTTTTGCTGCTCTCCGCCGCGTTTGCCAGCGTGGCGCTTTTTGCCGCGACGGAGCCGCCGGAAGGCTGGCTGCGCCTGCTGCCCTCTGCAAGCTTTGTCACCCTTTTAACGCTTGGACAGATGCTGCTGGTGCCGTCGGCAAAAGATTTGATCCCACATTTTGCCGAGGAGTCAACGCTTGGAGCGCACTATGGCGCGCTCTCAACCGCCGGCGGCATCGCGGTGCTGGTGGGGAATTTAGGTTTAGGCAGCCTGCTGGATAAGGCGCTGGTGCCCTCGACGGAGGCCATTTACCCGTGGCTGCTGCTGGCGGTGTTTCCACTGTGCAGCGCGGTCGCGCTGAGCGTGATTTGTCGTCCACTGCGGCGCTGAGACGATTATTTTTTGGGCCGATACTTTTCCGGTAATTCCGGAACCGGACGACGATCGTCGATCAGATGTCGGATGGTCAGAATCGGATGACGCCATAACATACGTGGCCCTGCCCAGCGCATCACCTGCTTCATCTCTTCCCGTCGGGCGGGCTGATAACAGTGCACCGGGCACTGTTTGCAGGCAGGTTTTTCCTCACCAAACACGCATTTATCCAGCCGCTTATCAGCATAAGCCTTGAGCGCCGAATAGTGCCCCTCTTCTTTTATGGCGTGCGGACACCTGTTTTCGTACAGGGCGATCATTCTGGCGATCGTCTTTTTTTCTCGTGAAATACGTTTACCGGACATAACGCCGTCCCCAACAATAAAGTGCATTTATAATACCCTTTTATCTGCACATTTTCAGTCATTGCATTCCGTTTTCTGAAGCGTCCTTCCAGAATTTCCCCGCCCCCCGCTGCGTTTTACTGGTATTTTATACAGGCATAAATAATCACCTTTGACCGCATTCACCGGAGCGCTTATGCAAGAGATCGCGATCGCCAAACCCTATCGTCACTTGAAAGTGGGTTACTTCAGAAAACGTCATGAAGACCGTAAAACGAAAATTCCAAAACGGTACAGCGTACACGCAGCTCTAAGCCTGAAAGGCGACTGGCTTGAACAAGCGGGATTTACCACCAACTCGCAGGTGCGGGTGGGCGTCGAGCACGGAAAAATCATCATTGAATTAATGGCGGAAGATGCCTCGTAAAGTCGTGACTTTTTTCTGCGCCGCACCTTTTTTTCATGCGACAATAGAAGGAACAATCGGCCATTGAGCCGCTCAAAGCGTAATATTTTCAAAGAAATGGATATCATAACTCCATGAGCACAATCGACAATTTCGACGCGCATACGCCAATGATGCAGCAGTACCTGAAGCTGAAGGCACAGCACCCGGAAATTTTGCTGTTTTACCGTATGGGCGATTTTTACGAGCTTTTTTATGATGATGCGAAACGTGCGTCTCAGCTGCTCGACATTTCCCTGACGAAACGTGGCGCGTCGGCAGGCGAGCCCATCCCGATGGCGGGTATCCCGCATCACGCGGTTGAAAACTATCTGGCGAAGCTGGTGAACCAGGGCGAGTCTGTCGCTATCTGCGAACAAATTGGTGACCCGGCCACATCGAAAGGCCCTGTTGAGCGCAAGGTCGTACGCATCGTCACGCCGGGAACCATCAGCGATGAGGCCCTGCTTCAGGAGCGCCAGGATAACCTGCTGGCGGCGATCTGGCAGGATGGTAAAGGGTTTGGCTACGCCACGCTGGATATCAGCTCCGGTCGTTTTCGCCTGAGTGAACCGGCTGACCGTGAAACCATGGCGGCTGAACTACAGCGCACTAATCCGGCAGAACTGCTTTATGCAGAGGATTTCGCCGAGATGGCGCTGATTGAAGGTCGCCGCGGCCTGCGTCGTCGTCCACTGTGGGAGTTCGAAATTGATACCGCGCGCCAGCAGTTAAACCTGCAATTTGGCACGCGCGATTTGATTGGCTTTGGCGTGGAAAACGCCCCGCGCGGGCTGTGTGCCGCAGGCTGCCTGTTGCAGTACGTTAAGGATACGCAACGTACCGCCCTGCCCCATATTCGTTCCATCACCATGGAGCGTCAGCAGGACAGCATCATCATGGATGCCGCCACGCGCCGCAACCTGGAGATCACGCAGAACCTCGCTGGCGGCATGGAAAATACGCTGGCGTCGGTTCTTGACAGCACGGTTACCCCCATGGGCAGCCGTATGCTCAAACGCTGGCTGCATATGCCGATCCGCAATACCGAAACGCTGGCTGGCCGCCAGCAAACCATTGCCGCATTGCAGGATCGTTACACCGAATTGCAGCCGGTGCTGCGTCAGGTGGGTGATCTTGAGCGTATCCTGGCGCGCCTGGCCTTGCGCACCGCGCGTCCACGCGATCTCGCCCGTATGCGGCACGCGTTCCAGCAGTTGCCGGAACTGCGCGCTCAGCTGGGAGAGATCGACAGCGCGCCAGTGCAAAAGCTGCGCGAAACCATGGGCGAATTTACCGAGCTTCGCGAACTGCTGGAACGCGCCATCATTGATGCGCCGCCTGTTCTGGTGCGGGATGGCGGGGTTATTGCTCCGGGTTACAACGAAGAGCTGGACGAATGGCGTGCGCTGGCCGATGGCGCGACGGATTATCTGGATAAGCTGGAAATCCGCGAGCGTGAACGTCTGGGGCTCGACACCCTGAAAGTCGGCTACAACGCGGTACACGGTTACTATATCCAGATCAGCCGTGGGCAGAGCCACCTGGCCCCGATTCACTACGTTCGCCGCCAGACGCTGAAAAATGCCGAGCGCTACATTATACCCGAGCTGAAAGAGTACGAAGACAAAGTGCTCACGTCGAAAGGTAAAGCGCTGGCGCTGGAGAAACAGCTGTATGACGAGCTGTTCGACATCCTGATGCCGCACCTGGCTGACCTGCAACTGAGCGCCGCTGCGCTGGCCGAGCTGGATGTCCTGGTAAACCTGGCTGAGCGCGCTGACACGCTGAATTACACCTGTCCGACCTTTACTGACAAACCCGGCATTCGCATTACCGAAGGCCGCCACCCGGTGGTTGAGCAGGTGCTGAACGAGCCGTTTATTGCCAACCCGTTGAACCTGTCACCGCAGCGAAGAATGCTGATCATTACCGGCCCCAACATGGGCGGTAAAAGTACCTATATGCGCCAGACAGCCCTTATCGCGCTGCTCGCCTACATCGGCAGCTACGTTCCAGCGCAGAAGGTTGAGATTGGCCCTATCGACCGTATCTTCACCCGTGTGGGTGCGGCGGACGATCTGGCGAGCGGTCGCTCTACCTTTATGGTCGAGATGACCGAAACCGCCAACATTCTGCATAACGCGACAGAGAACAGTCTGGTGTTGATGGACGAAGTAGGACGCGGTACCTCCACCTATGACGGCCTGTCTCTGGCCTGGGCGTGCGCGGAAAGTCTGGCAAATAAAATCAAGGCGCTGACGCTGTTCGCAACGCACTATTTCGAACTGACACAGCTGCCAGAGAAAATGGAAGGCGTGGCTAACGTCCACCTTGATGCGCTTGAGCACGGCGACACCATCGCCTTTATGCACACGGTGCAGGACGGCGCGGCAAGCAAGAGCTATGGCCTGGCCGTCGCCGCGCTGGCGGGCGTGCCAAAAGAGGTGATTAAGCGCGCGCGTCAGAAATTGCGTGAGCTGGAAAGTTTGTCACCGAATGCGGCAGCTACGCAGATAGATGGTACGCAGATGTCACTGCTGGCGGTGCCGGAAGAGACCTCTCCGGCGGTAGAAGCGCTGGAGAACCTCGACCCGGATTCACTGACGCCGCGTCAGGCGCTGGAGTGGATTTATCGGTTGAAGAGTCTGGTTTAGTTTTCTGCGGTCTTTTGCCGGGTGGCGGCTTCGCCTTACCCGGCCTACAAAACCCGTAGGACCGGTAAGCGTAGCGCCACCGGGCTTTTTTTACAGCAGCGGCGGGATCGTCGGCACCTGCGGTGCTTCATCGATATCCTTCTGCGTCATGCGGAACGCTTCCGGGTAATGCTCGCGGCTGGTACGGCGCAGCGGTTCGGTATCGCGCCAGGTATACAGACAGTGCTGACACTGATATACCGTCCAGACACCTTTCACCGGTGATGTTGCCATCACTTCAATATGTTCATCGGCACAACGTGGACAAATCATTTTTTCCTCCTTATTGACGTGCCGCCAGCATCGCGGTCAGTTTTTCGGCCCAGGCTTTGGTTTCAGGGAGATCCTGTACCGGCTGGCTGTAGTGACCACGGTTGTCCGGGGCAACCGGGGTGGTGGCATCAATGATCAGCTTGTCAGTGATCCCCGCCGGGCTGGAGCCGGGGTCAAGCTCGAGCACTGACATATTCGGTAGCTGCACCAGATCGCCTGCCGGATTGACCTTTGATGACAGCGCCCACATCACCTGCGGCAGGTTAAACGGATCGACGTCTTCATCCACCATAATCACCATTTTCACGTAACCCAGACCGTGTGGCGTGGTCATGGCGCGGAGGCCGACCGCACGGGCAAAACCGCCGTAACGCTTTTTAGTGGAGATAATCGCCAGCAGACCGTGGGTGTACATGGCGTTTACCGCCTGCACTTCCGGGAATTCCGACTTTAGCTGCTGATAGAGCGGTACGCAGGTGGCGGGCCCCATCAGATAATCAATCTCGGTCCACGGCATGCCGAGGTAAAGGGATTCGAAAATGGGTTTGGTGCGGTAAGAGACTTTGTCAATGCGTACGACCGTCATATTGCGTCCGCCGGAGTAGTGTCCAGTAAACTCACCGAATGGCCCTTCAATTTCACGTTTCCGGCCTTCAATCACCCCTTCGAGGATCACTTCCGACCCCCACGGCACATCGAAACCGGTCAGCGGAGCCGTCGCAATCGGATACGGGCTTTCGCGTAGCGCACCGGCCATCTCATACTCGGATTGATCGTATTTCAGCGGCGTGGCGCCCATCAGGGTGATGATCGGATCGTTACCCAGCGTAATGGCAATAGGCAGGTCTTCGCCGCGCTCTTCTGCCTTATGCAGATGCAGCGCGATATCATGCATCGGCACCGGTTGCAGGCCGAGCTTACGCTTGCCCTTCACTTCCATACGGTAGATCCCGACGTTCTGTTTGCCGAAGTGATCGGGGTCGAGCGGATCGCGGGAGACAACGCACGCTTTATCGAGATAAAAGCCTCCGTCACCGTCGTTCAGGCGGAACAGCGGCAGAATGTCGAACAGGTTGATGTCTTCCCCGTCCACCGTGTTCTGCGCCCAGGCCGGATTTGCACGACGCTCTGGCGAGACGGGGAATTTGTCCCAGCGACGAATAAACTCGTCGATCTGTTTTTTCACCGGGGTATTCGCTGGCAGCCCCATCGAAATAGCATGGTTTTGCCACGAGCCGATAGTGTTCATCACCACACGGGCATCGGTGAAGCCGCGAATATTATCGAACCACAGCGCAGGCGCACCGTCACCGATGCGTCCGGTCGCGTTGGCGGCCGCCGCCAGATCCGGCTCGGCGTTAACCTCTTCCTCAATTTTCAGCAGTTGCCCTTGCTCATCGAGCGCCTGCAAGAAGCTTCTCAAATCATCAAATGCCATCTTTATTCTCCTGTGAAAAATGTTTCGCTGCCTGCAAACCTTCCCAGCGTCGGGCTTTTTTATGCTCCAGACCAAACTGGTCGAGAACACGGGTCACGATATGCTGGGTAATGTCATCGGCGGTTTGCGGGTGGTTGTAGTACGCAGGCATAGGCGGCACCATCGCCACGCCCATACGGGAAAGAGCAAGCATGTTCTCGAGATGGATGGTGCTGAGCGGCGTCTCACGGGGAACCAGCACCAGCTTGCGCCCCTCTTTCAACACTACGTCTGCCGCACGCCCTACCAGCCCTTCGGCGTAGCCCGCGCGGATACCCGCCAGCGTTTTCATGCTGCACGGGATGACGATCATGCCGTCGGTGCGAAACGAGCCGGAGGAGATGGTGGCAGCCTGATCGGCCGGGCTATGGACGACATCCGCCAGTGCAGCAACGTCATGCGCAGTGAAGGGCGTTTCCAGCTCAATCGTGGTTTTTGCCCACTTCGACATCACCAGGTGCGTTTCCACCTCCGGCATTTCCCGCAGCGCCTGTAACAACGCCACGCCTAATGGCGCACCCGTCGCGCCCGTCATTCCCACAATCAATCTCATTCAGCACCTCAATTAATTTGTTCGTATACGAACATATTAATTAAACTACGCCTTGATCCTGCTGCTGACAAGATCGTTCGCATACGATCACACTAATCGCTAAAAAACTCTCGCGTTAAAATTCAGCCCAAGAGCGGCTATCATAGAGGGAGTATTTTTCCGTCGGAGTGTCCATGGAGTTAAGACAAGAAGCTTTCCACCTGCTACGTCAGCTTTTTCAACAGCATACTGCCCAGTGGCAGCACGCATTGCCTGAACTGACCAAGCCACAATATGCGGTGATGCGGTCAATTGCTGAAAATCCTGGTATTGAGCAGGTTGCCCTGACTGAAGTCGCGGTGAGCACCAAAGCGACGCTGGCAGAAATGCTGAGCCGCATGGAAGCACGCGGCCTGGTCAGGCGCGAGCACGATCCGGCAGACAAACGCCGTCGGTTTGTCTTTCTGACTGCCGAAGGAGAGGCCCTGCTTGAGAGCAGTAAACCGATTGGAAATGAGGTGGATGAGGCATTTCTGGGGCGCCTTAACGGCGCGGAACGAGAGCAATTTTCAGCGCTCATTAAAAAAATGATGCAGGGTTAAGTCACCCTGACGCGCATAAAATCAATAAATGTTCGCACTTTCGCGGGCACATGCCGGGCATCGGGATAAACGGCATAGATGCCCTGCTGAGCAAACGTGTATGCCGGTAACAGCGAGACCAGTTCCCCCGCATCCAGTGCGTTACGCACCAGCCACTCCGGCAGCAGCGCCACTCCACATCCCGCGAGGGCAAAAGCCATCAGCGCCTGGGCGCTGTCTGCATACAGGCGCGGCGCTTTCTTGATCTCAAAGGAAACCGGATGTCCATCAACACCTCTCACCTGCCAGCGCAGCGGCGACGTTAAACGCTCGTGAATGATCCAGTCCGCTTCCGCCAGTTGTTCCAGCGAGTCAACCGGATGGTTTGCCAGCCAGCCTGGCGTTGCCACGGGCAGGATGGTGAAGGAGGTCATCAACGCGGCGTGGTAGCGCGAATCTGCAAGCGTGCCGAGCCGGATAGCGACATCGAAGCGCTCGGCGATAAGATCGGCATGCAAAGAGGACGAGACATGCCGCACGCGAAGGTCCGGGTGCAACTGGCTAAATTCAGCCAGCAAAGGCACCACCACCTGCGAGCCATATTCGGGCGTGGTGGTGATCCGCAGTTCTCCCGTCAGCCCGGCGTGGTTGGCGCGAACGTCATCCTGCAATCGCTCTGCATCCCGTAACAGCATCACGCTTCGTTGATGAAAGAGCTTCCCCGCCTCGGTCAGCGTCAGGCGTCGGGTGGTTCGCAGCAACAGGGTGACGCCCAGCTCCTCTTCAAGCTGACGAATATGAAAGCTGACCACCGCTTTTGTCAGCCCCATCGCCTCCGCCGCGGCGGTGAAACTGCCGGTGTCCGCTACGGCGATAAACATTGCCGTACGCTGTAAATTAAGCATCGCTTGCCTGGTTAACTGTCAAAATAATGTTGACAGTATATCGTGCTTTGTCGCGTTTATCCGTAACGTGCGGGCCGATACGATACGCCACCTCACCGGAGGAACTTCCATGACGTATCGCAGCAAAATCGCCGTCGTCTTTCTGCTCGGCTTTTTCCTTGATTTGATAAACATGTTTATTGCCAGCGTCGCCTTTCCGGCGATGGCTCGCGCTTTCAATACCACACCTTCCGCGCTTGCCTGGGTAAGTAACGGATACATTGCCGGGCTGACGCTAGTCATCCCTTTCAGCAGTATCCTTACGCGCCGCGTCGGGCCGAAGCGCGTTATCCTGCTCTCACTGCTTCTCTTTAGCGCGGCCTCCGTTGCGGCGGGTCTCTCATCTTCGCTGGAAAGTCTGATTGCCTGGCGAGTCGTGCAGGGCGCCGGAGGGGGTTTACTGATCCCGGTTGGTCAGGCGCTGACCTGGCAACAGTTTAAGCCTCATGAGCGGGCCAGACTCTCCTCGGCGGTGATGCTGGTCGCACTGCTTGCCCCCGCGTGCTCACCGGCTATGGGCGGTATGCTGGTTCAGACATTCAGCTGGCGCTGGATATTTTTTGCCACCCTGCCCGTCGTCATTGTCACCTTTGCTTTGGCCTGCGCGTGGCTTAAAACAGAACCGTCGCCGATAACCCCCACCAGGACAGTAAACCTGTCTTTGCTGACGGATCCGCTGTTGCGCTTATCCATGCTTATCTATGTGTGCGTACCCGGCATCTTTATTGGCGTGAACGTAACGGGCATGTATTACCTCCAGAGCGAGGCCAATATGACGCCCGCCGCAACGGGCATGCTTATGCTGCCATGGTCTGTGGCTTCGTTTTTGGCTATCACCGCGACAGGACGCTATTTCAACCGTATCGGCCCCCGGCCGCTGGTGGTCATCGGTTGCCTTTTGCAGGCGATGGGCATTCTGCTTTTAGTTAACGTCGGCCCGGCAATGCTGTTACCTGCCGTTGCGTTTGCATTGATGGGCGCAGGGGGAAGCCTTTGCAGCAGTACGGCTCAGAGCAGCGCGTTTTTGACGATGCGACCGGAAAATATGCCTGATGCCAGCGCGCTATGGAATCTGAATCGTCAGTTGAGCTTTTTTGCGGGTGCCCTGCTGCTGGCGCAGGCGCTGAGCTTCATGCAGGCTTATCTCTCGCCGCTGGCCGCCTGGCACGGGATGTTTGTTTTCGCCGCAGTCATCACTCTACTGCCCGTACTGTACGTCTACCGTCTTAACAACACGCAGTTACTTGCGCAACTGCAACAGGAGCAACCATGACCCATTTCGAACAAGAGATCCTCGACATTCACGTCGCCCTTGAAAACTGGTTAGGTGCAGGCGAAGGCGATCGGGACGCCCTGCTCGCCCGTTTCCGTCCGGATTTTCTGATGATTCCACCGAGTGGCAACCCGTTAGATCATCACGCGCTTGCCCAATTTTTAAATGCGCAGCGGGGAACCCGACCCGGGCTCAGGATCGGTATTGATGCGTTAACAACGCTTCAGACATGGGACAACGGCGCGGTGCTCCATTACCGGGAGACGCAAACCCGGCCAGGCCAGCCCGTCAACGTGCGCTGGTCAACCGCGGTGCTTAATCAGGAAGGGGATAACATCACCTGGCGTTTGCTGCACGAAACGGCGCAGCCGTAAGGCATAAAAAAGGCCCGTCTCACGACGGGCCTTTTCTGACGAATGGTTGCTTACTCGCGGAACAGCGCTTCGATATTCAGACCTTGCCCTTGCAGGATCTCACGCAGGCGGCGTAGGCCTTCAACCTGAATCTGACGAACACGTTCACGGGTCAGGCCAATCTCACGGCCGACATCTTCCAGTGTCGCAGCTTCATACCCCAGTAAACCGAAACGACGTGCCAGCACTTCACGCTGTTTGGCGTTCAGTTCGAACAGCCATTTGACGATGCTCTGTTTCATGTCATCGTCCTGCGTGGTGTCTTCCGGGCCGTTGTCTTTTTCATCGGCCAGGATGTCCAGCAGCGCTTTTTCGGAGTCGCCACCCAGCGGGGTGTCAACCGAGGTAATGCGCTCGTTGAGACGCAACATACGGCTTACGTCATCAACCGGTTTGTCGAGTTGCTCTGCGATCTCTTCCGCACTTGGCTCGTGGTCCAGTTTATGGGACAACTCGCGCGCGGTACGCAGATAAACATTCAACTCTTTGACGATGTGGATCGGCAGTCGAATCGTACGGGTCTGGTTCATAATAGCCCGTTCGATGGTCTGACGAATCCACCAGGTCGCGTAGGTTGAGAAACGGAACCCGCGTTCCGGGTCAAACTTCTCAACTGCGCGGATGAGACCTAAGTTGCCCTCTTCAATCAGATCCAGCAGAGCCAGACCACGATTGCCGTAACGGCGGGCAATTTTCACGACCAGTCGCAGGTTACTTTCGATCATGCGACGACGCGAGGCAACATCACCACGCAAAGCACGACGTGCGAAATAGACTTCTTCTTCGGCCGTTAGCAGTGGGGAGTAACCAATCTCCCCAAGGTAAAGCTGAGTCGCGTCCAGCACACGCTGTGTGGCACCCTGCGATAACAGCTCTTCTTCAGCCAAATCGTTATCACTGGGTTCCTCTTCTACTAAGGCTTTTTCGTCAAAAGCCTCTGCTCCGTTCTCATCAAATTCCGCGTCTTCATTTAAATCATGAACTTTCAGCGTATTCTGACTCATAAGGTGGCTCCTACCCGTGATCCCTGGACGAGACACCCTGGCTGGCATGCCCCGTCAATTTATCGCTGCGGTAAATATTGCAGCGGGTTTACGGATTTCCCCTTGTAACGAATTTCAAAATGCAAGCGTGTAGAACTGGTTCCGGTGCTACCCATGGTAGCGATTTTTTGCCCCGCCTTAACTTCTTGTTGTTCCCGGACCAGCATTGTGTCGTTATGGGCGTAGGCACTCAGGTAATCATCATTATGTTTGATGATAATAAGATTACCGTAACCGCGCAGTGCGTTACCGGCATAGACAACGCGTCCGTCTGCGGTCGCGATGATTGCCTGTCCTTTACTGCCTGCGATATCGATCCCTTTGTTGCCCCCCTCAGAGGTAGCGAAGTTCTCGATGATCTTGCCGTCAGTTGGCCAACGCCAGGTGGTAATTGACGAGCTGGCATTCTGACTGCTTGCAGTCGGTACAGTAGAGCTAACCACAGGTGCCGTAGTCGGTGCTGTGACAACAGTCGCAGTACCTTTATTATTCGGCAACATTTTGTTAGCACTCTGATCACCTGAATCCTCAGAATACGTAATTACAGGTTGTGAAGCAACCACCGTGGTGGTTTTTTGTGCAGGGGTGACGCTGTTATTTTGCGCAGTTACGTCGGCTGCTGAAACGGTGTTGCCTGGCGTAAGCGGTGTCCCCGTCGCGTTGCCAACCTGAAGCGTTTGCCCGACTTCCAGAGCATACGGGGCCTGGACGTTGTTTCGCTGTGCCAGATCGCGGAAATCGTTCCCGGTGATCCAGGCAATATAGAACAGCGTATCGCCGCGCTTCACGGTATAGGTACTGCCGCCGGTATAGCTACCTTTCGGAATGTTCCCATACTTACGGTTATACACTATGCGGCCATTTTCAGTCTGAACAGGCTGTTCCACTGGCTGTATCTGCGTAGGCTGCCTAACTGGACGCTGAACCGGCTGGATCTGCGGCGTTTGCTGCGCCGTTGAGGTGCCCATTTTAGGCGGAGGGGTGATCAACATTCCGCTGGACGTGTTACCCGAGCCGCTGGTTCCATTAACGGAACTGACGGGCGCAGGCGCGTTATTTGAACTTGTACAGCCTGCCAGCCAGAGCGAAACCAGTGATAATGCCGCAACACGGCTGATGGTGAATTTTGGGCTTCCCGCGCTCATTTATCCCCCAGGAATGTGTTAACTACCAGTGACTTAAAAATAACCGTGATGGCACGAACCTATCGCGCCACACCATACGCTGAATTTGCCTTAATAACCCTGGAAAAATCCGAGTCTCAGGCCAGCTCGCCCTTAACCAGGGGCACAAAGCGTACGGCTTCCACGGTATCGATAATAAACTCGCCGCCGCGTCGACGAACGCGCTTTAAAAGCTGCTGCTCATCGCCGACGGGCAAAACAAGAATGCCGCCCTCGTCCAGCTGCGAGAGAAGTGCAGCGGGGATTTCAGGTGGCGCTGCCGTGACAATGATGGCGTCAAACGGGGCGCGAGCCTGCCAACCCTGCCATCCATCGCCGTGGCGTGTCGATACATTATGTAAATCAAGCTGTTTCAGGCGACGGCGCGCCTGCCACTGCAACCCTTTAATCCGTTCCACGGAACAGACATGGTGCACAAGGTGGGCCAGGATCGCGGTCTGATACCCTGAACCGGTGCCAATTTCCAGCACCCGGGAGTCTGGCGTTAACTCCAGAAGCTCCGTCATACGCGCCACCATGTAGGGCTGCGAAATCGTCTGGCCTTGCCCGATGGGCAGCGCCACGTTTTCCCACGCTTTGTGTTCAAACGCCTCATCTACAAACTTCTCACGGGGAACCTGGGCAAGCGCATCCAGCACCTGCTCGTTGGCAATCCCCTGTGCGCGTAATTGTTCCAGAAGAGTTTGTACACGTTTACTTACCATTGCGCGTTCACTCCGACCCGATCTAACCAGTCCGACACCACATCATGCGCGCTATAAGCGGTTAAATCTACGTGCAACGGCGTAACGGAAACGTAACCCTCATCCACCGCAGCAAAGTCGGTGTCTGGCCCGGCATCGCATTTATCTCCCGGCGGGCCGATCCAGTACAGGGTATTGCCACGCGGATCCTGCTGGGGAATAACCTGATCGGCCGGGTGGCGACTGCCGCAGCGCGTCACGCGGATCCCTTTAATCTCGTCCAGTGGGAGATCCGGCACGTTAATATTAAGGATACGTCCGGTACGCAGTGGCTCGCGGCCAAGCGCACGGAGAATGGAGCAGGTCACCGCGGCGGCAGTGTCATAGTGGGTGTGGCCGTTTAACGAGACCGCCAGCGCCGGGAAACCCAGGTGACGCCCTTCCATCGCCGCGGCCACGGTGCCGGAGTAAATCACATCATCGCCAAGATTTGGTCCGGCATTGATGCCGGAGACCACAACATCCGGCCGAGGGCGCATCAGCGCATTTACGCCCAGAAACACGCAGTCGGTCGGCGTCCCCATCTGGACGGCAATATCGCCATTCTCAAAGGTAAAGGTGCGAAGTGAAGACTCCAGCGTCAATGAGTTAGACGCGCCACTGCGGTTACGATCGGGAGCCACGACCTGCACATCCGCAAATTCGCGGAGGTGTTTCGCCAGCGTCTGAATACCTGGCGCATGGATCCCGTCATCGTTACTCAGCAATATTCGCATAATCACCCGACGTGTTGATAAGTTCCCTGACAACACTGGTGGCAAAGCTACCTGCCGGCAGCCAGAAGCGTAACTCGACGGTTACGTCATCCCACCAGTTCCAGCTCAGCTGTTGCGGGTAGAGGAGCATCGCACGGCGCGCCGCCTCGACCTTTTCCCGCACCAGCAACGATTGTAATTCTGGCGCATCCGCCACCGCTGACTGCTCAGCGGCCAGCGCCTCGCCCTGGGTTCCCCAGTCGCCTGAACCCGGCAAGGCGGCGGTAATCATCAGCGTTTTAGCGTCCACGCGCGACTGGACATCGGCCATCTCATCGGCCGTTGCCACAAACCAGCTTCCGCGTCCCGCTAATTGTAGCGCATCGCCGACAACAACTTGATTCGCGTCCGGTTTTTTCAGCCGTTCGCTCACAATCTGATTAAACAACGCACTGCGGGCCGCCGACAACCAAAAACTGCGTTTATTACGATCGCGCACCGGTGCACCGCTTTGCGCCCAGCGCAGCGCACCCAGCAGGTTGCTGCCACCAATGCCAAAGCGCTGTGCGCCGAAATAGTTTGGCACGCCGCGTTCGTTAATGGCCTTCAGGCGTTTTTCAACGTCTTCGCGTTCGGTCACTTCGCGCAACACCAGAGTAAAGGCATTGCCTTTTAACGCTCCCAGACGCAATTTGCGTTTATGGCGGGCGTACTCCAGTACCTTACAGCCCTCAAGCTCAAATTTGCTTAAATCGGGCATGCCGTTGCCGGGCACGCGGGCGCAAAGCCACTGTTCGGTCACGGCATGTTTATCTTTTTGACCGGCAAAGCTCACTTCGCGGGCGTGAATATTGAGGAATTTTGCCAGCGCGTCCGCCACGAAGCGGGTGTTGCAGCCGTTTTTCAGAATGCGCACCAGGATGTGCTCGCCTTCGCCGTCCGGCTCAAAACCGAGATCTTCCACTACCACGAAATCTTCAGGGTTGGCTTTCAGCAGCCCCTTGCCCTGCGGTTCACCGTGCAGATACGTCAGGTTGTCGAAATCCGTCATTTGGCCGCCTTCACCAGCAGCGCCACGGCTTCACAGGCAATGCCTTCGCCACGACCGGTAAAGCCCAGCTTCTCCGTGGTGGTCGCTTTGACGTTGACGTCGTCCATATGGCAGCCCAGATCTTCAGCGATAAACACACGCATCTGAGGGATGTGCGGCAACATCTTCGGTGCCTGGGCAATGATCGTCACATCAACGTTGCCAAGGGTGTAGCCTTTGGCCTGAATACGACGCCAGGCTTCGCGCAGCAGTTCGCGGCTGTCTGCGCCTTTAAAAGCAGGATCGGTGTCCGGGAACAGTTTGCCAATGTCGCCCAGCGCGGCGGCACCCAGCAGCGCGTCGGTCAGCGCATGCAGCGCCACGTCGCCATCAGAATGCGCCAGCAGACCTTTTTCGTAAGGAATGCGCACGCCGCCAATGATAATTGGGCCAACGCCGCCAAAGGCGTGTACATCAAAACCGTGTCCAATACGCATTATGCCTTCTCCTGAGGGGTCGTACGGGTAAGATAAAATTCCGCGAGCTGTAAGTCTTCCGGGCGCGTCACTTTTATATTATCAGCGCGCCCTTCAACAAGCGTGGGGTGGAAACCGCAATACTCCAGCGCCGAGGCTTCGTCCGTAATGGTCGCACCTTCTTTAAGCGCACGCGTTAAGCAGTCGTGGAGTAATTCGCGGGGAAAAAATTGTGGCGTCAGCGCGTGCCAGAGATCGACGCGCTCGACGGTGTGGGCAATCGCCGGTTTACCCGGTTCGGCACGCTTCATGGTGTCACGCACCGGGGCGGCCAGAATGCCGCCCACGTTACTGGTTTCGCTCAGGGCCAGCAGACGTGACAGATCGTCGTGATGCAGACAGGGACGCGCGGCATCGTGCACCAGCACCCACTGCGCGTTCCCGGCAGCCTGAATGCCCGCCAGAACGGAGTCAGCCCGCTCTGCGCCGCCGTCAACGACGGTAATCTGAGGGTGATTCGCCAGCGGGAGCTGAGCAAAACGTGCATCGCCGGGGCTGATGGCAATAACAACGCGTTTCACCCGAGAATGCGCCAGCAGCGCCGCCACGGCGTGCTCGAGGATCGTTTTATCGCCAATTGAGAGGTACTGCTTAGGACATTCTGTCTGCATGCGCCGGCCAAAACCTGCGGCCGGCACCACGGCACAGACGTCCGAAAAAGTTGCTGCCATGTCGTAATCCTGGGCCTGATTATCGATTGTTTTGTGCGGAGCCCTGATTGCGTTTAGACGCATCCGGAACCAGGCGATAAAACGTTTCGCCCGGCTTAGTCATACTGAGTTCATTGCGTGCGCGCTCCTCAATCGCCTCCTGGCCGCCATTGAGGTCATCAATTTCAGCAAAAAGTTGATCGTTACGCGCTTTAAGTTTGGCGTTTGTCGCCTGCTGTGCCGCGACGTCATCGCTCACCCGGCTGTAGTCGTGCAGTCCGTTTTTGCCGAACCACAGCGAATATTGCAGCCAGACCAGCAAAGCCAGCAACAGCAGCGTTAGTTTACCCATCCTGCCCCCTGAAAAAACGGCATCATCATCCCATAACTTTCCGCTGGACTCTACTGCGGGGTTCTAATTATGCCGTAAGTTAGCCCATCAGCCATAAAAACAGCAGGCCAAAGATGACCACAACGGTGGCGATAGTGATGAGCGTACTATACAGAAGCTTGCCGTTGAAAAGGGAGTGCAGCGCCACGCCCACAACCACCGCAACGGGCATCAGCGCCAAAAAGAAAGGCCAGGTATAGAGGAAGAAAAAGAGGGTGTTACCACCGTAGATCAAAAACGGGATACCCAGCGCCAGTAGCCACGATACGAAGCCGACTATCGCCCCAGGGAAGGACCAGGTCGTCTCGTCGTCGGTCGTTAACGGTTCCGACCCGGTGGTAATCATGTAGTTTTCACTGTTGCGCATAGCTAATCCTGTGACCGTGACTCATCGCTCGGGAAGACAGCTCCCGAACGATACCGTCTCAGGATCTGATAATATCGTCCCGTCTGAGCAGGTCTAATAATTGGCTTACTAAATTTGTTACCAATTGTTGACCTTCCAGATGAATCTCAGGGGATTCAGGCGCTTCGTAAACGGAGTCAATGCCGGTGAAGTTTCGCAGCTCTCCCGCGCGGGCTTTTTTGTACAGCCCTTTAGGATCGCGCGCTTCGCAGATTGCCAGCGGGGTATCCACAAACACTTCAATAAAGCGATTCTGCCCCACGCGCTCACGCACCATCTGACGTTCGGCGCGGTGCGGTGAGATAAACGCCGTCAGCACCACCAGCCCGGCATCCGCCATCAGGCTGGCGACTTCCCCCACCCGACGAATGTTCTCTTTACGATCTTCATCGCTGAACCCTAAATCGCTGCACAGGCCGTGACGCACGTTGTCGCCGTCCAGCAGGTAGGTGCTAACCCCCTGCTGATGCAGCGCCTCTTCCAGTGCGCCTGCCACCGTGGATTTACCGGAGCCAGACAGCCCGGTAAACCACAGCACAACCCCACGGTGACCATGGAGCTGTTCGCGCTGGGCGACGGTGACCGGATGAGGATGCCAGACGACGTTCTCATCATGGGTGGCCATCACTTGCCTCCCAGCAGATCGCGTGCGCCCCAGTGCGGGAAGTGCTTACGCACCAGCGCGTTAAGCTCCAGCTCAAACGCGCTGAACTCAGAGGCCACGGCAGCCTGCGCGTTTGGCTCACGCACCATGCCGGCACCGACGGTAACGTTCGTCAGGCGGTCGATAAAGATCAGCCCGCCCGTCACCGGGTTCTGCTGATACGGATCCAGCACCAGCGGCTCGTCGAAGGTCAGGTCCACCAGACCGATGCCGTTCAGCGGCAGCTCGCTCACGTCACGGTGGGTCAGGTTGTTGATGTCCACCTGAAACTGAATGCCGTCCACGCGGGCGCGGGTTTTCTTGCCGGCGATTTTAATGTCATAGCTCTGGCCTGCGGTCAGCGGCTGTTCCGCCATCCACACCACGTCTACGGATGCGCCCTGCACCGCCGCCAGCGTTTCCTGCGCGTCGACCAGCAGGTCGCCGCGGCTGATATCAATTTCGTCTTTCAGTACCAGGGTTACCGCTTCACCTGCTCCGGCTTCGTCCAGATCGCCATCAAAGGTGACGATTCGGGCAATGGCCGATTCCACACCGGACGGCAGCACCTTCACGCGCTGGCCCACCTTCACCGCGCCGGACGCAATGGTGCCCGAGAAGCCGCGGAAATCGAGGTTCGGACGGTTCACGTACTGCACCGGGAAGCGCATCGGCTGGGTATCAACCACGCGCTGAATTTCAACGGTTTCCAGCACTTCCAGCAGCGTCGGGCCGCTGTACCACGGCATGTTCCCGCTCTGAGAGGCGACATTATCCCCTTCCAGCGCCGACAGCGGCACAAAGCGAATATCGAGGTTGCCCGGCAGCTGTTCAGCAAAGGTCAGGTAGCTCTGACGGATCTCGTCGAATCGCGCTTCGCTGTAGTCCACCAGATCCATTTTGTTCACCGCCACCACCAGATGTTTGATCCCCAGCAGCGTAGAGATAAAGCTGTGACGACGAGTCTGATCCAGCACACCTTTACGGGCGTCAATCAGCAGGATCGCCAGATCACAGGTGGACGCGCCGGTCGCCATGTTACGAGTGTACTGCTCGTGCCCCGGGGTGTCGGCGATAATAAATTTGCGCTTTTCGGTAGAGAAGTAGCGATAGGCGACATCAATGGTAATGCCCTGCTCGCGCTCCGCCTGCAAGCCGTCTACCAGCAGCGCCAGGTCGAGTTTTTCGCCCTGGGTGCCGTGGCGTTTACTGTCGTTGTGCAAAGAAGAGAGTTGATCTTCGTAGATCTGGCGCGTGTCGTGCAGCAGACGACCTATCAGGGTGCTTTTCCCGTCATCCACGCTGCCGCAGGTCAGGAAACGCAGCAGACTTTTGTACTGTTGGGCGTGCAGATAAGCTTCTACGCCGCCTTCATCGGCAATTTGTTGGGCAATAGTCGTATTCATGGCGGCTCCTTAGAAATAACCCTGACGTTTCTTCAGCTCCATGGAGCCTGCCTGGTCGCGGTCAATCACGCGGCCCTGTCGCTCACTGGTAGTCGACACCAGCATCTCCTCGATGATCTCCGGCAGCGTCTGCGCACTGGATTCCACCGCGCCGGTCAACGGCCAGCAGCCGAGAGTACGGAAACGGACCATCTGTTTTTTGATCACTTCGCCCGGCTGTAAATCAATGCGATCGTCGTCGATCATCATCAGCATGCCGTCGCGCTCCAGCACCGGGCGCTCGGCCGCCAGATACAGCGGAACGATCTCAATATTTTCCAGATAGATGTACTGCCAGATATCCAGCTCGGTCCAGTTGGAGAGCGGGAAGACGCGAATGCTTTCGCCCTTGTTGATCTGGCCGTTGTAGTTGTGCCACAGCTCCGGACGCTGGTTTTTCGGGTCCCAGCGGTGGAAGCGGTCGCGGAAAGAGTAGATACGCTCTTTGGCGCGGGATTTCTCTTCGTCACGGCGCGCGCCGCCGAAGGCCGCATCAAAACCGTATTTATTCAGCGCCTGCTTCAGCCCTTCGGTTTTCATGATGTCGGTATGCTTGGCGCTGCCGTGCACGAACGGGTTGATGCCCATCGCCACCCCTTCCGGGTTTTTGTGCACCAGCAGCTCGCAGCCGTAGGCTTTGGCGGTACGGTCACGAAACTCGTACATCTCGCGGAATTTCCAGCCGGTATCCACGTGCAGCAGCGGGAACGGCAGCGTACCCGGATAAAACGCTTTACGCGCCAGGTGCAGCATGACGCTGGAATCTTTACCGATGGAGTACATCATCACCGGGTTAGAAAACTCGGCGGCCACTTCGCGGATAATGTGGATACTTTCCGCTTCGAGCTGCCGCAGGTGAGTAAGTCGTTTTTGGTCCATAACCGTTCCTTAAGCCAAATTTATAACAGAAGCGCCAAAGCCTTCTGTGTCGGTTGTGTGTTGGAACCAGGCGAGCGTGCTGTGCAGCTGCACCACTTCTCCCACCACAATCAGGGCGGGCATTGGGGCGTCTTTCGCCAGGGTTGCAAGGTCTTGTAAAGTGCCGATGGCGACATGCTGATCGACGCGTGTCCCGCGGGAGATCACCGCTACCGGCGTCGCCGCATCGCGACCGTGCTGAATAAGCTGTTCGCTGATGTCTGCCGCTTTCATCGTGCCCATATAAATCGCCAGCGTTTGTCGGCTCTGGGCGAGATGCGACCAGTCAAACGGCGTGCTGTCGGCTTTATAGTGCCCGGTCACAAAGGTCACGCTCTGGGCGTAATCGCGATGGGTCAGCGGAATACCGGCGTAGGCCGTGACGGCAGACGCCGCCGTAATGCCGGGAACCACCTGGAACGGGACGCCCGCTTCGGCTGCCGCCTGCAACTCCTCGCCACCACGACCGAAGATAAACGGATCGCCCCCTTTCAGGCGCACCACGGTTTTGCCCGCTTTCGCAGCGGCAATCAGCATTTGATTGGTGTCGTGCTGCGGCACGGAGTGCTCGCCGGCACGTTTGCCGACGCAGATTTGCTCCGCGTCACGGCGGATCAGCTCGCGAATACCGTCGGTGACCAGGTGGTCGTAGAACACGACATCCGCATCCTGAAGAACCTGGAGGCCACGCAGCGTGAGCAGCCCGGCATCGCCCGGCCCGGCGCCCACCAGAATGATCACCCCGCCCGTACTGCCGGGGTTATCCAGTTCGTCTTCGAGGATTTGTTGCGCCGCCGTCTCGTTACCGGCCTGCATCAGGCTGGCAAAGCGGCCGCGAAACACACGCTCCCAGAAGCGACGGCGTTCCGTCACGCTGGTCAGACGCGTTTTCAGATGGTTGCGCCAGTAGCTGGCCTTCTCCGCCATGCGTCCGAGGCTGGTCGGCAGCAGCGCTTCGATTTTTTCTCTCAGCACGCGCGCCAGCACCGGGGCGGTGCCGCCGGAGGAGATCGCCACCAGCAGCGGCGAGCGGTCGACAATCGACGGGAAGATAAATGAACATAACGGCTGGTCGTCTACCACGTTCACCAGGCGGTGACGGGCCTGGGCTGCGTCGGAGATTCGGCTGTTGAGCGCCCGATCTTCGGTTGCCGCAATCACCAGTACCACGCTGTCGATCTGAGACTCTGCAAAATCCGCCTCTGCAACGATCTGCACCTGCGCCCCGGCGCGTTGCAGGAAGGCGATTTTGCGATCGGCAATTTCACCCGTCCCGACAACCAATACCGGTCGGTCTTTTAAGGCAGCAAAAAGGGGGAGATAGTCCACAGGCAACAACTCACTAACAACCACGAATAAAGGGACTATAGGGGGCGGCTTAGATCGAATGAAATTACGAATTGGAATGAGTAGTTACTCAATGGAATAACGCCGTGGAAAAGCAAATATCAAAAAGTGCTTAACACGCGAAATTTCGGGCATTTAAGAGCAATTCAAATTGTGTCTACCCGATCACAGTTTCATACTATGCGGGTTAAAATTTTGCTCTGTTTTTAAGGACTCACTATGTTTTCCGCAATGCGCCACCGATTCGTTGCCCTGGCGCTCGGCGTTTGCTTTATCCTTCCGGCTCAGGCAAAAAATCCATCTTACGGTGAAATAGCCAGTATGCAGGCGCGGCATATTGCGACGGTCTTTCCGGGCCGTATGACCGGAACCCCAGCCGAGATGCTCTCGGCAGACTATATTCGTCAGCAGTTTGCGGATATGGGCTATGAAAGCGACATTCGCGCTTTCCACAGCCGCTACATCTATACCACTCGCAATAAAACGCAAAACTGGCATAACGTAACTGGCAGCACGGTTATTGCGGCGCACGAAGGAAAGGCGGCTGAGCAGATTATTATTATGGCGCACCTTGATACCTACACGCCGTTGAGCGATGCCGATATCGATAATAATCTCGGCGGGCTGACGCTTCAGGGACTGGATGATAATGCGGCGGGTCTGGGCGTGATGCTTGAGCTGGCCGAACGCCTGAAGAATATTCCGACGAAATACAGCATTCGCTTTGTTGCGACCAGCGGCGAAGAAGAAGGAAAACTCGGCGCTGAGAATCTCCTTAAGCGCATGAGCGCTGAGGAGAAGAAAAATACGTTGCTGGTGATTAACCTCGATAATCTGATCGTGGGGGATAAGCTCTATTTTAATAGCGGACAGAGCACGCCGAGCAGCGTACGTAAACTCACCCGCGACCGCGCGCTGGCGCTTGCCCGCACGCATGGCGTCTATGCCGCGACAAATCCGGGCGGTAACCCGGAGTATCCTAAAGGCACAGGCTGCTGTAATGACGGTGAAGTGTTTGATAAGGCGGGCATTCCGGTGCTGTACGTCGAGGCGACGAACTGGGCGCTGGGCAAAAAAGATGGCTATCAGCAGCGCAGCAAATCGAAAGCGTTCCCGGACGGGACCAGCTGGCATGATGTGCGGCTGGATAATCAGCAGCACATTGATAAAGCGCTGCCGCAGCGGATTGGGCACCGCAGCCGGGATGTCGTGAAAGTGATGCTGCCGCTGGTGAAGGAGCTGGCGAAAGCGGGGAAAGCCTGAGGCCGTTAAGCATAGTGCGGCCTTATGCCCTCACCCCACCCCTCTCCCACGGGGCTGAGGGTTCCCCACAAAATAATGCCTGCACAGACGGCCCCCTCTCCCTTGAGGGAGAGGGCTGGGGTGAGGGGGAACATACGGCTCTGGTGGTCATTCCGTTCACTTTATGTTCCTTGCTACTCTGTCACGACATGACCGGTGAACGTGCCAGGGTGGCTCAGTCGCCACCACCCTGGCGACCCGGGCTTCCGGCGGAAAATCGCCGCTTCGCGGTGCCTTCGGCTCATTCCTTCCGGCTTATCGGGGACGGGCGGAGGTAACATCCCTGTAAAGCCCGCCCTCTCGGCGCATCCCTGCGCCTCGCCCCGGCCTACAGGAAACGCCTCAGCGATTTACAGCCGGACCGAGGCATCGCTGAAAGCCCTCAGTTATTCTGAGGCAACGTTATCGCTTTTGCTTTCAAATTACTGGGGAACCCTCTACCCACGGAGAGAGGGAGAATTAAGCCTTTGTAGGCCCGGTAAGCGCAGCGCCACCGGGCAAAAAGGTTATCACCCTTCGTGCAATCCGCACTCGCGCTTCAGCCCAAAGAATCGCGTCTCTTCTTCCGCCATTCCCGGTTCCCATTTACGCGTGGTGTGGGTGTCGCCTACCGACAGGTAGCCTTGATCCCACAGCGGATGGTACTTCAGCCCGTGCTTTTGCAGATACTGGTACACCGTGCGGTTATCCCAGTCGATGATCGGCAGCACTTTGAACACGCCGCGCTGCACCGCCAGCACCGGCAGCGTTGCCCGGCTCCCGGACTGCTCGCGGCGCAGGCCCGCAAACCAGGTCTGAGCGTTCAGTTCTTTTAGCGCCCGGCTCATCGGCTCGACCTTGTTGATCTCATTGTATTTCTCAATACCCTCAACGCCCTGCTCCCACAGCTTGCCGTAACGCGCCTCCTGCCAGGCCGCGCTTTCCGTCGCACGGTAGACTTTCAGGTTCAGCCTGAGCTTATCCGTCAGCTCGTCGATAAACTGATAGGTCTCCGGGAACAGATAGCCGGTATCGGTGAGGATCACCGGAATGTCCGGACGGATCTGATTCACCAGATGCAGACTGACCGCCGCCTGAATGCCAAAGCTCGACGAAAGCACATAGTCTCCCGGCAGGTTTTCCAGCGCCCACGCCACGCGCCCTTCGGCGTCCAGCTTTTCCAGTTGGGCGTTAGTTTCTGCGAGTGCCAGAATGCGTTCGACTTTTGGCAATGCGTTAAGCGCGTTTAGATCGAGTACGGACATAAATACCTCTCGTGGTTACTCCCAGAAATCCCTTGCGGGATCGAGCACCGGGCGAATGATGCCCGCACGTACCGTAAAGTCGCCGAAGCCTTCACCCGCTTCGCGCTCTTTCGCCCAGCGTCCGATAAGCACGTCGAGGGAATCGAGAATTTCCGGCTCGGTGATGTTCTCGCGGAACATACGCGGAATACGCGTCCCGATACGGTTACCGCCCAGGTGCAGGTTATAGCGACCCGGCGCTTTCCCTACCAGACCGAGTTCGGCCAGCATCGCGCGGCCGCAGCCGTTCGGGCAGCCCGTCACGCGCATAACAATATGCTCGTCCGGAATACCGTGTTTTTCCAGAATCGCTTCCACTTTATCAGTGAAGGACGGCAGGAAACGCTCGGCTTCGGCCATCGCCAGCGGACAGGTCGGGAACGACACGCAGGCCATCGAGTTTTCACGCTGCACGCTCACCGCATTCATCAACCCGTGCTCGCGGGCCAGCTCTTCAATTCTCGCCTTTTCGCTTTCCGGCACGCTGGCGACGATCAGGTTCTGGTTAGCGGTGATACGGAACTCGCCTTTGTGGATCTTCGCGATTTCCAGCAGGCCGGTTTTCAGCGGACGGCCCGGATAATCAAGAATACGGCCGTTTTCGATAAACAGCGTCAGGTGCCATTTATTATCGATACCTTTAACCCAGCCGATGCGATCGCCGCGACCGGTAAATTCGTAAGGGCGGATCGGCTCAAACTTGATGCCCGCGCGACGCTCCACTTCTTCTTTGAACGTCTCGACGCCTACGCGCTCCAGAGTGTATTTGGTTTTCGCGTTTTTACGATCGGTACGGTTACCCCAGTCGCGCTGGGTAGTAACCACCGCCTCAGCCACTGCCAGCGTGTGCTCCAGCGGCAGGAAGCCGAACTCGCTCGCGGTGCGGGCGTAGGTTTTCTTGTTCCCATGCTCAATGGACAAACCGCCGCCCACCAGCAGGTTAAAGCCGACCAGCTTGCCGTTTTCGGCAATCGCCACGAAGTTCATGTCGTTGGCGTGCAGGTCGATATCGTTCTGCGGCGGGATCACCACCGTGGTTTTGAACTTACGCGGCAGGTAGGTCTGACCGAGGATCGGCTCTTCATCGGTGGTGGCGACTTTCTCCTGATCGAGCCAGATCTCCGCATAGGCGCGGGTACGTGGCAGCAGATGTTCGGAGATTTTTTTCGCCCACTCGTACGCTTCGGCGTGCAGTTCGGACTCGTACGGATTCGAGGTGCAAAGCACGTTACGGTTCATGTCGTTGGCGGTCGCCAGCGCGTCCAGACCCACGGAGTGCAGCATCTGGTGAACCGGCTTGACGTTCTTCTTCAGAATGCCGTGGAACTGGAAGGTCTGACGGTTGGTCAGACGAATGCTGCCGTAAATCGTGTTGTCATGGGCAAACTTGTCGATCGCCTGCCACTGTTTGGTGGTGATGATGCCACCCGGCAGACGACAGCGCAGCAGCATCGCGTGACGCGGCTCCAGCTTCTGCTCGGCACGTTCGGCGCGGATATCGCGGTCGTCCTGCTGGTACATACCGTGGAAACGGATCAGCAGGAAGTTGTCGCCTTTGAAACCGCCGGTCAGGCCGTCATTTAAATCTTCGGCAATGGTACCGCGCAGGTAGTTGCTCTCTACCTTCATGCGCTCGGCATCAGACAGTTTGCCTTCGACCACCAGTGGGCCAGGATGTTTTTCGCTCATTAGTAGACATCTCGCTGATAACGGCGCTCTACGCGCAGCTCACTTAAAAATTCATCCGCCGTTTCGGCATCCATACCGCCGAATTCGGCAATCACTTCCAGCAGTGCCTGCTCAACGTCTTTCGCCATGCGATTGGCGTCGCCGCAGACATAAATGTGGGCACCGTCATTGATCCAGCGCCACAGCTCTGCGCCCTGTTCGCGCAGTTTGTCTTGTACGTATACTTTTTCTTTCTGGTCACGAGACCAGGCCAGATCGATGCGGGTCAGCACGCCCTCTTTGACGTAGCGCTGCCATTCAACCTGGTAGAGGAAATCTTCGGTAAAATGCGGGTTGCCGAAGAACAGCCAGTTTTTACCCGGTGCCTCGTCCGCTGCACGCTGCTGCATAAAGGCGCGGAACGGTGCGATGCCGGTGCCCGGGCCAATCATGATCACCGGCGTTTCCGGGTTCGCCGGCAGACGGAAGTTGTCGTTGTGCTCGATAAAGACGCGCACCTCGCCCTCTTCTTCCACGCGGTCGGCCAGGAAGCCCGAGGCCCCGCCCGCCCGCGCGCGGCCTTCGATGTCGTAACGCACCACGCCAACGGTGATGTGGACTTCGTTTTCCACTTCCGCCTGTGAGGAGGCGATGGAGTAAAGACGCGGCGTCAGTGGACGCAGCAGGCCGATCAGCGCGTCGGCATCCAGCTGTGCCGGGGAGAAACGCACCATATCGACAATCGGCGTTGTCGCCGCGTATTGCTGTAACTTCGCCTTATCCCCGACCAGCGGAAGGAGCGATTCGCTGCGGGTTAAGGTGGCGTAGTTTTCAACGATGTTGGCGGTGTTCACCGTCAGCTCGAAATGCCACTGAAGCGCCTCAGAGAGCGGTAAGGTTTTACCCTCCACCTGGACCGGCTCCGTGCCTTTCAGCCACAGCAGTTCGACCAGCTCTTTCACCAGCGCCGGATCGTTCTGATACCAGACGCCCAGCGCATCGCCAGGCTGATAACGCAGGCCGGAGTCACCGAGATCGATTTCGATATGGCGCACGTCTTTTTCCGAATCACGGCCCGTGATTTTCTGGTTTACCGACAGGCTCGCCGTCAGCGGCGCCTCTTTCGTGTAAGGGCTGGTGTGGATTTCGTTGACGGTGCCCGCTGCGGTAACGGCGGCCTGCGCTGGCGTCTCTTTCGGGACGCGAGCCTTCAGCACCTCAACGATGCGCGCCCGCCATTCGGCGGCGGCGGCCTGGTATTCGACATCAGCGTCTACGCGATCCAGCAGGCGCTCTGCGCCCAGCTCCGCCAGCTTGCTGTCGAAATCTTTACCGGACTGGCAGAAAAATTCATAGGACGTATCACCGAGGCCGAAGACGGCAAAGGCGGTGCCCTCGAGCTTTGGCGCTTTTTTCGAGAACAGGAACTTATGCAGCGCGACGGCTTCTTCCGCAGGCTCGCCTTCGCCCTGCGTTGACGCCACCACCACCAGCAGTTTTTCTGACGCGATCTGTTTGAATTTATAATCCCCGGCGTTGACCAGGTTAACGTTCAGCTTCGCGGCGAGCAGGTCATCACGCAGCGCTTCGGCCACACGACGGGCATTACCCGTTTGCGAAGCGGAGATAAGCGTGATGGCAGGAATTTCAACGGCCGTTGGCGGGACGCCAGCCACAGCACCCGGCTGCTGGTTCAGCATTCCCCAGAAATAGCCGGAGACCCAGGCGAGCTGGGTGGGTGAAAAATCGGAAGTCGCGGCCTGGAGGCGCGCCAGTTGCTCCGGGTTAAGGGGAAGCAAATTTGAAGGTGGGGCCTGTGTTGTCATGCGTCGTTATGTTCCAGTAGCAAAGCGGACTTTAAGCGAATAAATCCAAACTGAAGATAAGGTTAACGGCGGGGATAATAACAATTAAAGAAGGGATGGAAATAATAAATAACCAAATGGACTAACCTGTTTTAGTTATCGTTCTTAACGATAAAAGCGATTAAATAACCATCTGAAATAAAACAAAAAAAGTCGATAAACACCATGAATACGAGGCGGCGACAGTTCAGAGCCGTTTTAGTTAATGATAAAAATTGTGCTTTCCGGTACTATGCGGCGGTTTTTTCCGCATTCCTGAGAGCTATGATGTCCACCACACTGTTTAAAGATTTCACCTTCGAAGCCGCACACCACCTTCCACACGTTCCTGCCGGGCACAAATGTGGCCGCCTGCATGGACACTCGTTTATGGTGCGTCTTGAAATCACCGGTGAAGTCGATCCCCATACGGGCTGGATCATGGACTTTGCCGAACTGAAGGCCGCGTTTAAGCCGACCTACGATCGTCTCGATCACTACTATCTGAATGATATTCCGGGCCTTGAAAACCCGACCAGCGAGGTGCTGGCGAAATGGATTTGGGATCAGATGAAACCGCTGGTCCCGCTGCTGAGCGCAGTGATGATCAAAGAGACCTGCACGGCAGGCTGCGTCTACCGTGGGGAGTGAATCTCCTCCGTTTCGGCCTCACGAGGCACGAGCGGCGTAAACTCGTAGAGCACCAGCGCATTACTCTCCAGTGATTCACTCAGTTGCCAGCCGTCATAAAGGCGTTCATCGCGTACGGAAAGCGTTGGACGCGCTTTATGCGCTATCCAGCGCCACATCTCTTCATCAGGGCCGCTTTCGCTGCCAACCCCTTCAAGCAACGGATAGAGCGCGCCGTTGTGCTGATCAAACAGATGGCATTTAATTCGCCATTTACCGCGCATTCCCTTCAGGTGTAAATGATACTGCTGGCGAAAACGCTGGATGAAGGCTTCTTCACTGGATAGGAGCGGATTAAAAACCACCACATTACGCAGCAACAGCTGATAACCATTGCGATGGCGCGTAAGCAGGACACGCTTATCATTGACCAGCACCTCGCCCCGCAGACGTTGCCAGAGCCAGAGTACCCAATAAACCGGACGCGGCAGACCATGGTTATACTGTAGCGCAAGGCTTGAGGTATCGATGGTGTTGTTCGCACGGGCTTCTCCCTGAAGGCCCGAATTGAGCCAGAATCCCGCCAGCCAGACCTGCTCCGAAAGCCCGAGCAGGTTCTGCATCAGCAGCGCCCCACGAAAAAACCAGCCGTTTGTCGCCCGCGTGTTGCCGGTGAGGGTATTCCAGGAGAGAAGCCAGACGGGAAGCGAACATTTTCGCAGGCGAAGGGCAGCGAGGATCTGGCGGACCTTCAGTATCGGATAATTTTCCGTTGAGGAGAGAGGGGTTACCTCCAGCTGCGCGGGATCGAGAAGTTCATTGGCATCGGCAGAACAGGCAAGAAAATCGGCCTGCATCAGGATGGCTGAACTGAACAGGGTATCGTCGCTTACGCCCGCGCTGACGGGGGAAAATCGGTGCCATAAACCAAACTTTGCCTGCGGAAGATAAGTTCGTATTGCCTTTTGCTGGGCCAGCCAGACCTGCTCCCGGGTCTCCTCACTCGCCTGTGTTGACCAGTGCATAACGAAGTGCCAGCCCGCGGTGATCTCTGGCGCAAAATGATTAACCGACTGTTGTAAAAAGCGGGTGAGAAGATCGCGACGGGTCGTTACGCCGGTGTGCAGTAGCACCGTCCACTGCTTTTTTGCCAGCCAGGTGAAGAGCTGATGCAGATTGTACCAGCAGGCGTAGCCTGCCATCTGGGGGTCATCCCACCCGGTAGCAAACAGACGACTGCTGAGAAAAGGTTCGGCGATATCAATTCCCTCAATGTGAATAGCTTCATTTATCGCCTCCAGATTTTGTCGAACGTCCTCACGGAGCAAATCGTCGAGCTCACGCAGGGTAATGACCACCCGCATACGGCGCAGCGAGGCAGAAAGAGGATTGAGCTGCTCAAGATCCAGTCTCTGCTCCTGCTGCGGGTGAACGACGAGCGGCGAGGCTCCCCAACCGCGCGCCACCGGTTCATTGAGCAGGCTAAACAGCTTGTCCACGGCGACCGGATAGCGCTGCTCACGCCTGTCCGTCCGAATACGTGCCGCCTCCGGGTGCTGGCGTCGGGCCTTACGAAACTCACCCGGAGACATATTGTGAACACGCCTGAACCGATCGCTCATCATGCGCGTGCTGGCGAAACCCTGCTCAAGCGCAATCTGGTGCAGCGGTCGGTTCGTCAGCCGGAGAGCGTTGGCCGCCTTTTCCAGCCGCAGGCGGGTGATGTACTGCATGAAACTGATCCCCACCTCCTTGCGAAAGAGACGAGAGAGCCAGGCTTCAGAAACATATTCACTCGCGGCGATTTCCGCAAGCGTAATACGGCGGGAATAACTGGCATTGATCCGCTCTATCACCCGGGCGATGCGTTTGCTGTGCGCTGAGGAAAGTTCCCGGGACAGCATACGGGCGGGCTGTTGAAAGCGGCTGGTCAGCAACAGCAAAATCTCGCTCAGCCAGCGGTACGCCTCCAGCCGGTAGCGGTGCGGGTCGTTGATGAGGGTGACCACAAGAAGCTGGCGCAGCAGATCGCGAAGCGCATCGCACTGAGGCCAGACGCCTCCGGCTTCTGCCGGTACAGCATAATCATGGGCAAAAAAATCATTGCAGAGCTGGACGACCCAGCGCCCGGAAAGGGTTACGCGCAGGGTGACATTTGCCGTTTCGCTCGTGAACTGCCAGCGCCGATGACGGTTGATGATGGCAAGGGTATTGGCCTCCAGGATGTCACGTCCCGCATCGGTGTTCAGCTCTGCCCGCCCTTCCAGCATCCAGAGCAACGTTAGCGTATCGCCTTCATCCTCCACGCAGTGGCGAATGTCCTGAATCTCTACCCAAAATTCATCTCCCCGTTGCGCCATCTTACCCCTCATCAAAGACAAATAATGACCTGCTCTTTTTTGTCATAACTGAATTGTATGAAAAACAATCAAAACAAAGCCGTCGCTTTACAACAAAAAATTGCATTTTCAGGCAGTACGATCGTCATAGACTCGAAATTATCATCGTTTGGCAGAAAAAGGATAACAAAAATGACACATCCAATTATCGAAGCTCTGCGTGGCAACGAAGCTCGGTTCACTGAATTACGGCGCTATTTTCATCAGCATCCTGAAATTGGTTTTGAGGAGCACAACACGAGCGATCGCGTTGCAGCGCTGCTTAAGGAATGGGGATATGAGGTTCATCGCGGGCTGGCGAAAACCGGTGTGGTCGGCACACTGAAGGTGGGTAACGGGCATAAACGCCTGGGCCTGCGCGCCGATATGGATGCGCTGCCAATGCAGGAAAACAACGGCAAGGCGTGGAGCAGTACCGTTGAGGGTAAATTTCACGGCTGCGGTCATGACGGCCACACCACAACGCTCCTGTATGCAGCGGAGTACCTGGCACGCACCCGCAATTTTAACGGCACGCTGCACCTTATTTTTCAGCCCGCGGAAGAACTTCTGTATGGCGGACGCGTTATGGTAGAGGACGGTTTGTTTGACCTGTTCCCCTGCGACCACATCTTTGGTCTACACAATATGCCGTCACAGCCCCTCGGAAAAATTGGTCTGCGCGATGGCGCCATGATGGCCTCTTCCGACACCCTTCATATTGAGGTTAACGGCGTGGGTGGTCACGGCGCGGTGCCAGAACATACCGTTGACGCCACCCTGGTTGCCTGTCATATCACTATCGCGTTGCAGTCGATTGTTTCGCGCAACATTACCCCCTTCCAGCCAGCCGTCGTTACCGTAGGCAGCATTCAGGCCGGGCACGCCCCCAACATTATCAACGACAAAGTATTGATGAAACTTACCGTGCGCACGCTGGATGAACGCGTGCGGCAAACCGTGCTACAGCGTATCCATGATATCGCCGTTGCACAGGCGGAAAGTTTCAATGCGACGGCCACCATTCGACACATTAACGGCAGCCCGGTACTGAAAAACAATCCGCAAGCCAATGAGATGGTGCGCAACGTCGCCACCGATCTGTTCGGTCAGGATTCCGTCGCGGAGGTGAATGCGTTTATGGGCAGCGAAGACTTCGCTTTCATGCTCGAGAAAAATCCCAATGGATGCTATTTCACCCTTGGCGCCGGCGATGAGCCGGACCGCTGCATGGTACATAACCCGGGTTACGACTTTAACGACAACATTCTCCTCACCGGCGCGGCGCTGTGGGCCGCACTGACCGAACACTATCTGCGCTGATTCGCACCTTCCCGGGAGGGCTGCACTATGAGTACCGTTTCCCTGACAGGCGCATCCGCCTACGCCGGTAACGATCGGCTGCTGGCGGGTATCGTCATGAGCGTTCTGACATTCTGGCTGTTTGCCCAGTCGGTTATCAACGTGGTTCCGGCCATGCAGAATAGCCTCGATATTGCCCTCGAAACCCTTACGCTGGCCGTCAGCCTGAGCGCATTGTTCAGCGGCTGTTTTGTCGTTGCCTGCGGTGGGTTTGCCGATAAGTTTGGGCGCATGCGACTGACCATGATTGGCCTGATCCTGAGCATGATCGGGAGTGGTCTGCTGTTCATTTCATGGGAGCCCGTCCTGTTTCTGTTGGGAAGAGCGATACAGGGGCTATCAGCGGCCTGCATCATGCCCGCCACGCTGGCGCTGATTAAGACCTGGTATGACGGTAAAGCACGCCAGCGGGCCATCAGCTTTTGGGTTATCGGCTCCTGGGGCGGCAGTGGCCTGAGCTCGTTTGTGGGAGGCGCCATCGCTACCACGCTGGGCTGGCGCTGGATATTTATTTTCTCCATGGTGGTGGCTCTGGCCGCGCTATTGCTTATCCGCGCCACCCCGGAAAGCCGCAGCCCTGATGCGTGTCGACACAAACTGGATATCAGCGGCCTGGTGAGTTTTGTCCTTATGCTGGTGCTGTTCAATCTGTTTATCAGCAAAGGACACAGCTGGGGCTGGAGCAGCAGTTTATCGCTTCTTGTACTGTGTGGAGCCGTGATAGCACTGATGTGTTTTGTCGTTACCGGGCGACGGAAAGGCGATGCGGCACTGATCGATTTCGCCCTGTTTAAAAACCGGGCCTATAGCGCCTCGGTATTCTCAAATTTCCTGCTCAACGGCTGCATTGGCACCATGATGATCGCCAGCATCTGGTTGCAGCAAGGCCATCATCTGTCACCGCTACAGACCGGCATGATGACGCTGGGGTATCTGATTACCGTACTGGCGATGATCCGGGTGGGTGAAAAACTGCTTCAGCGCTATGGCGCCAGGCTGCCGATGATGACCGGCCCGCTGCTGACCGCAACAGGTATTTCGCTGATTTCATGCACCTTCTTAAGCAAAGAGGTCTACATTGTCACCGTCTTTCTGAGCAATATTTTATTCGGGCTGGGGCTCGGATGTTACGCCACGCCCTCAACGGACACGGCGGTAATGAATGCCCCTGAAAACAAAGTGGGGGTGGCTTCAGGGATCTATAAGATGGGCAGTTCCCTGGGCGGCGCAATGGGGATCGCGGTCACCGCATCGCTGTACGCCCTATGGCTGCCGATGGGAACGGCCAGTGCCGCGCAGTATGCCTTGCTGTTCAACAGTGCGATTTGCCTTGGGTCGGCAGTCGTGACCTGGGCTTTACTGCCAACAACAAAAGCCCCGCGTTAAGCGGGGCCACAAAAGTATCAGGCAATGTTCAGATATTTGTGCGTCTGCATCGACAGGCGCCAGTTGCGGGCGATACAGGTTTCAATGCACAGACGGGTTGCATCGTCTTTCTGGCTGATAGGCTGTAGCGCGATCACGCGCTGCTTTTCGTCCGTCAGCGTCGCCAGCAGTTCGTCCAGCGCTTCGATGTCACGCACGCGCCCCACCGGATGTTTGATCTCATCAGCACGCTCAAGCGCCTGCGATAGTACGTCATACCCGCCGCGCATATTCACTTTCGGTGAAACCGTTACCCACGTTGAATGGGAGCAGCGCACTTCATGGGTACCGCTGGTTTCAATCTGACAGCTATAGCCGTTCTTTTCGAGCAGTTCGGTGAGCGGCATCAGATCATGAATGCAGGGTTCCCCGCCGGTGATCACCACGTGCCGCGCCGTCCAGCCCTGACGACCAATAATGGCAAGCAGATCTTCCGCGCTGCCCGCGCCCCATTTATCGCTCTCTTTGGTTTTCGCCAGAATGCTGAACAGCGACACTTCCCGATCTGCGAGCTTATCCCACGTATGTTTGGTATCACACCAGGCGCAGCCAACCGGGCATCCCTGTAAACGAATAAAGATAGCGGGAACGCCGGTAAAGTAACCCTCGCCTTGAAGGGTCTGGAACATCTCGTTAATCGGGTACTGCATAGTCAACTCTGTTAAGGGGATAAACGATAAGTATCGCAGATCCCCGTCAGATGATCATGCTCCATCGGTGCTTTGCGCGCCAATTGCCGCCATAAACCGTTCCGTAATTTGCTGCGGTCGGGTGATCGCCCCGCCGACGACAACCGTGTGCGCCCCCAGCGCCAGACACCTGGCCGCGCGATCGGGGGTATTCACGTTACCTTCGGCAATCACGGGGATCGTGACGGCAGACAGCACCTCTTTCAAAAACGCGCAGTCATTTTCCGGTAGCGAATGGCCCGCGGTCTCCGCCGTATAACCGTAAAGGGTGGTTCCGACACAATCAAACCCCAGCGCCTGCGCGGTCACGGCCTCCTGCACGGTGGCAATATCCGCCATCAGCAGCAGCGAAGGGTAACGGGTGCGGATCTGCGCGATCAGCATGTCCAGCGATACGCCACCGGGCCGTTTCCGGGCGGTCGTATCCAGCGCAACGATCTCCGGGGCGACCGCCATCAGCTCATCCACTTCTTTGAGCGTCGCGGTGATGAACACCTCGCTGTCCGGATAGTCTCGTTTGATGATGCCGATGACCGGCAGTGAGACCAGCCCTTTGATAGCCTCGATATCCACCACGCTATTGGCGCGGATCGCAGCGGCACCGCCCTGGGCCGCCGCCAGCGCCATTCGCGACATAATAAACGGGCTGTGCAGCGGTTCGTTTTCCAGCGCCTGGCAGGAGACGACCAGTTTTCCTTTCAGGTTATCCAGTACAGTTTTCATTACGATAAGATCTCTTCTACTTCGTTTTTGATAATGGTGACGTGCGGTCCATAGATGACCTGGACACCGTTGCCGCGGACGATTACGCCGCGGGCGCCGGTCGCTTTCAGTGCAGATTCATTGACTTTGCTACCGTCTTTCACCGTGACGCGAAGGCGCGTGGCGCAGCAGTCAACGTCATCCAGATTGTCTTTTCCTCCCAGCCCGGCGATCACCGCCGCGGCGCGCTCGCTTTGCGGCAGGGTAGCCTCGTCAGCCAACGCCTCCTTTTCACGGCCCGGCGTGGCAAAATCAAAACGTTTGATCAGATAGCGGAAGGTACAGTAGTAAAGGAAGAACCACGGTACGCCCACCAGCGGGACGAACATCCAGTTAGTTTTCGCTTCCCCCTGCAAAATGCCGAACAGCACGAAATCAATAAACCCGCCGGAGAAAGTTTGTCCGATGGTGATGTGCAGAATGTGCGCGAGCATGAACGCCAGCCCGTCAAACAGCGCATGAATGACGTACAGCACCGGGGCAATAAACAGGAATGAGAACTCGACAGGCTCAGTAATGCCGGTCAGGAAAGAAGTTAACGCCGCAGAAAGCAGCAGCCCGGCGACGCGCTTCTTATTCTCCGGCCTGGCCGTGTGGTACATCGCAAGGCAGGCGCCCAGCAGGCCAAACATCATGGTAATAAAGCGCCCGGACATGAAGCGCGACGTGCCCTCATAGAAATGCTGCGTGTTCGGGTCGGCGAGCTGGGCGAAGAAGATCCGCTGCGTGCCCTCAACCAGGTGACCGTTAACGATTTCACTGCCACCAAGCGCGGTGGTCCAGAACGGAAGATAGAAGATGTGGTGCAAACCAAACGGGCCAAGCATGCGCAGGATGAAGCCGTACAGCAAAGTCCCCAGATAGCCGGTGGCATCCACCAGCCCGCCGAGGCCAAAGATCAGCTTCTGAAAATGCGGCCATACCACGGTCATCAGCGCGCCGACGAGTATCGCCGCCAGTGAGCTGATAATGGGAACGAAGCGCGAGCCGCCAAAAAAGCCCAGGAATTGCGGAAGCGCGATTTTATTGAATCGATGATGCAGTGCGCAGGTCACCAGCCCAATAACTACCCCACCAAACACGCCCGTTTCAAGCGTCTGAATACCCAGCGTCATGCCCTGCCCTGCGGCGCCCGGGTTCTCATGCGCCAGTTTTCCGGTCAGGATCAGCAGCGCATTGATAGTGGCATTCATCACCAGATAAGCGAGCAACGCCGCCAGCCCTGCCGTGCCTTTATCATTTTTCGCCAGCCCAACGGCGACCCCAACAGCAAACAGTACCGACAGGTTTGCAAACACAATCGAGCCTGCGCTGCTCATGATGGTAAAGATGGCCTGTAGCCAGCCAACGTCTAAAAATGGATACGCGGTAAGCGTATTCGGATTCGATAGCGCCCCGCCGATCCCCAGCAACAGACCTGCTGCGGGCAGTATGGCGATGGGTAACATAAAGGATTTGCCGAAGCGCTGCGCTTTTTCAAACCATCCGCCGGAAGACGCTCCGCTGAACATTTGCATCATTTTTTTATCCCCCTGGTTGTTGATGAAAATTTTTACCACATATATTTTTAATTGTGAAAATTACCACCAAAAACCAGGACACCGATCATACTTTTTCGAAATGACTGGCATCTCTCCCCCGCTTTCCGCCACACTAGTTGGCAGAGAAACGCATTAAGGATCTAGCATGTCGGACCATGAAAACCTGCTGCTGAAGCTACGCCAGGAGGCTTCCGGGTACAGCCCAACGCAACAAAAACTGGGGGAGTTTGTCCTCAACGATCCTGCCAGGGTGCTCTACCTGACGATCACCGAGCTGGCGCGTGAAAGCGGCACCAGCGAGGCCAGCGTCACACGCCTTTGCCGCACGCTGGGCTGTAAGGGATATAACGAATTTAAAATGGCGCTTGCGCTGGATATTCAGCAGGGTTTGCCGGAGCGTCAGGCAGGAGATGCAATAGATAACGTGGTGGATGAGTCTGTCCAGGCGCTGCAAGATACCGCAAAACTCCTCGACCGGGCCCAGCTTGAACAGGCGACACTGGCCCTGCATCAGGCGCAGTCAGTGCAAATTTACGGAGTGGCGGCCAGCGCGATTCTGGGGGAATATTTGCATTACAAGCTCCTGCGGCTGGGCAAACCCGCGCAGCTGTTTAGCGATATGCATCGCGCGGCCATGAATGCGGCAACGCTGTCTGACGAGACGCTGGTGGTCGCTATCTCAAGTTCGGGATCGACCCGCGATTTACTCCACGTCGTGAAGCTAGCCCGCAAGCGGGGCGTTAAGGTACTGGCGCTCAGCAATACGCCCCGCAGCCCGCTGGCCTCCCTGAGCGATTTACAGCTGGTTGCAGCCAAACCCGAGGGACCGCTGAGCGCGGGTGCGCTCAATGCCAAGGTTGGCGTGATGCTGCTGGTTGAACTGCTAACCACTTCCCTTATTGCAGTAGACAGCCATTACGGTGACGTTAGCCAGCAAACGGCAAGCGCCACGTTGCCGCTTCTGCTATAGAAAACAAAAAACCCGCCGAAGCGGGTTTTTTCGTAAGAACGAAGGTTCAGGCTTATGCCTGGCCTTTGATCTCTTTACGACCGTTGTAAGGTGCTTTTTCGCCCAGCGCTTCTTCGATACGAATCAGCTGGTTGTATTTAGCAACACGGTCAGAACGGCTCATAGAACCGGTTTTGATCTGGCCAGCAGCGGTACCAACAGCCAGGTCAGCGATGGTAGCGTCTTCAGTTTCGCCAGAACGGTGAGAGATAACCGCGGTGTAGCCAGCGTCTTTCGCCATTTTGATCGCAGCCAGCGTTTCGGTCAGAGAACCGATCTGGTTGAATTTGATCAGGATGGAGTTAACGATGCCTTTCTCGATGCCTTCTTTCAGGATCTTGGTGTTGGTTACGAACAGATCGTCACCAACCAGCTGGATTTTGTCGCCCAGTACTTTGGTCTGGTATGCGAAACCATCCCAGTCAGACTCGTCCAGACCGTCTTCGATAGAAACGATTGGGTACTGTTTGGTCAGGTCTTCCAGGAAGTGGGTAAACTCTTCAGAGGTGAACGCTTTGTTGCCTTCGCCAGCCAGAACGTATTTACCGTCTTTGTAGAATTCAGATGCTGCGCAGTCCATCGCCAGGGTGATGTCTTTGCCCAGCTCGTAGCCTGCTGCTTTAACCGCTTCAGCGATAACAGCCAGTGCTTCTGCGTTAGAACCCAGGTTTGGCGCGTAGCCGCCTTCGTCACCAACAGCCGTGTTCATACCTTTAGCTTTCAGAACTTTAGCCAGGTTGTGGAACACTTCAGAACCCATACGTACCGCTTCTTTCAGGGTTTTCGCGCCAACTGGCTGAATCATGAATTCCTGAATATCAACGTTGTTGTCTGCGTGCTCACCACCGTTGATGATGTTCATCATTGGTACAGGCATAGAGTATTTGCCTGGGGTGCCGTTCAGTTCAGCGATGTGCTCGAACAGTGGCATGCCCTTAGCTGCTGCTGCCGCTTTGGCGTTCGCCAGGGAAACCGCCAGGATTGCGTTCGCACCGAAGTTAGATTTGTTTTCAGTACCGTCCAGATCGATCATGATCTTGTCGATGCCAGCCTGATCTTTAGCATCTTTGCCAACGATAGCCTGAGCAATAGGACCGTTAACAGCGCCAACCGCTTTCAGTACGCCTTTGCCCATGAAACGGGATTTGTCGCCATCACGCAGTTCCAGCGCTTCGCGGGAACCTGTAGAAGCACCTGATGGAGCCGCTGCCATACCGACGAAACCACCTTCCAGATGAACTTCAGCTTCAACGGTCGGGTTACCACGGGAGTCGATGATTTCACGACCGATGACTTTAACGATTTTGGACATTAGATTTTCCTCAGTACAAGTTAAACTAAAACTCCAGACAAACAACGCGTACCAAAGGTACGCGTTGCCGTTCTAACTTTTTTTACTTCGCCTGACGCTTCTGGTACTCGCTGGCGGCTTTCACGAAGCCTGCAAACAGCGGATGCCCGTCACGCGGCGTTGAAGTAAATTCCGGGTGGAATTGGCAGGCCACGAACCACGGATGGTTAGGCACTTCGATGATCTCGACTAACTGATCATCCCCGGAACGGCCCGCAACACGCAGACCCGCAGCTTCAATTTGTTTCAACAACATGTTGTTGACTTCATAGCGGTGACGATGGCGCTCGGTGATGACCGGCTCGCCGTACAGCTTGCGTACCACGCTATCGTCGGACAGCTGGCAGGCCTGTGCGCCAAGACGCATGGTGCCACCCAGATCGCTCTTCTCGGTACGGACTTCGACGTTACCGTCTTCGTCGCGCCATTCCGTAATCAGCGCCACAACAGGGTACTTACAGTCTGGCACAAATTCCGTAGAGTTCGCGTTTTCCATTCCCGCTACGTTGCGCGCAAATTCAATCAGCGCAACCTGCATACCCAGGCAGATACCGAGGTATGGAATATTGTTTTCACGCGCATAGCGTGCAGTGGCGATCTTGCCTTCAACACCACGGTAGCCGAAGCCGCCAGGGATGAGAATCGCATCCAGATCTTTGAGAATTTCGACGCCGCGCGTCTCCACATCCTGCGAATCAATCAGCTTGATGTTCACAGAGACGCGATTCTTCAGACCACCGTGTTTCAGCGCTTCGATAACTGACTTATAGGCATCTGGCAGTTCGATGTACTTGCCGACCATACCGATAGTCACTTCGCCGCCCGGATTGGCTTCTTCGTAAATCACCTGCTCCCATTCAGACAGGTTAGCTTCCGGACAGTTCAAGCTGAATCGTTTACAAATATAATCGTCCAGACCCTGTGATTTCAACAGGCCCGGGATTTTATAAATGGAATCGACATCTTTCATTGAAATAACGGCTTTTTCAGGCACGTTACAGAACAATGCAATTTTCGCACGTTCGTTCGCCGGAATCGCGCGATCGGAACGGCAAACCAGGATGTCAGGCTGAATACCGATGGAGAGCAGCTCTTTAACAGAGTGCTGAGTCGGTTTGGTTTTCACTTCACCTGCTGCCGCCATGTAAGGCACCAGCGTCAGGTGCATGAACAGCGCGTGCTCACGACCAATATCTACCGCCAGCTGACGAATCGCTTCGAGGAATGGCAGGGATTCGATATCCCCCACGGTACCGCCGATTTCAACCAGCACAACGTCATGCCCTTCGCCACCGGCAAGGACACGCTCTTTAATGGCGTTAGTGATGTGTGGGATGACCTGCACGGTCGCGCCCAGGTAGTCACCACGGCGCTCTTTACGCAGAACGTCAGAGTAGATACGGCCAGTCGTAAAGTTGTTACGACGGGTCATTTTGGTACGGATGAAACGCTCGTAGTGGCCAAGATCCAGATCGGTTTCAGCGCCGTCTTCAGTAACGAACACTTCCCCGTGTTGGGTTGGGCTCATGGTGCCAGGATCGACGTTGATGTACGGATCCAGTTTCATCATGGTCACATTGAGGCCACGGGCTTCAAGAATGGCTGCGAGGGAGGCTGCGGCAATGCCTTTACCCAGAGAGGATACGACCCCGCCGGTCACAAAAATATAGTTCGTTGTCATGCTGAACCTGAGAAGTTAGGGTGAAACGATGGAATAACCAGGACGGGAAAGTAGTATACCCGAACACGACGAGCGCCACAAACTTTCATTCTCCGTCTCCATTCCAGGCCATGACAAACATAAGGAGTGAGAAAATAGCCCCTTTTGGGTAAATGTTTTTGACGCAAATCAAGCGCTTGTCATTTAAAAAATCACACAAATTGCGCTTGATCGCAAAATCTCGTTAGAGATCATGTTCCTGGCGTTTTACTTCCTGCCAGACTTCTTCCATCGCGTCGAGGTCAATCCCGCTCATTTCCAGGCCGCGCGAGGCCACAATCCGCTCAACTTCGCGAAAGCGTCGTTCGAATTTAATGTTCGCTTTTTGTAGGGCGGTTTCCGCTTTTACACCGAGGTGGCGTGAAAGGTTGACGGTTGCAAACAGCAGATCGCCCATCTCCTCTTCCAGCTTTGCTTCATCCACAACGGCCTGCTGCGCTTCATGCATCACTTCGTCGATCTCTTCGTGTACTTTTTCCAGCACCGGGCCGAGAGAGGTCCAGTCAAACCCTACCGCCGAGCAGCGCTTTTGAATTTTGTGCGCGCGCATCAGCGCGGGAAGGTTCAGGGGAATGTCGTCCAGCGCCGAGTGCTGGGATTTTTCAGCGCGTTCAGCGCTTTTTATCTGCTCCCAGCGCGCCAGCACTTCCGCACTGTTGCCTGCGGAGGCATCACCAAAGATATGCGGATGACGACGCTCCAGCTTGTCGCTGATAGCGGCGCAGATATCGTCAAAGTTAAAGCGCCCCTCTTCCTGCGCCATCTGCGCGTAGAACACCACCTGGAACAGCAGGTCGCCCAGCTCACCGCGCAGATCGTCGAAATCCTCTCGCGAAATGGCGTCCAGCACTTCGTAGGTCTCTTCCAGCGTGTAAGGCGCAATGGTGGTGAAAGTCTGCTCTTTATCCCACGGGCAGCCGTTTTCCGGGTCGCGCAGGCGTTTCATGATGCCGAGCAGGCGGTCGATTTGAGTCATAACAGATTCCATTAAATGCCTGAGCCGGGTGGCGGCGTTGCCTTACCCGGCCTACAGAAGAGGATGTTTAGCCGCCGTGCAGACGACGCGCGTCAATCACATCCGGCACCTGGTTCAGTTTGCCGAGTACGCGGCCCAGCACCTGAAGGTTATAGATTTCGATAGTCATATCGATGGTGGCAAGCTGCTCGCGGGTATCGCTACGGCTGGCAACGCCCAGCACGTTGACCTTCTCGTTGGCGAGAATGGTGGTGATGTCGCGCAGCAGGCCGCTGCGGTCGTTGGCAGTGACGCGCACCACCAGCGAGTAACCCGCCGAGTAGCTCTCCCCCCAGACGGCTTCCACGATACGTTCCGGCGCATGCGATTGCAGCTCTGCAAGCTGGTCGCAGTCGGAGCGGTGAATTGAGATCCCGCGCCCCTGGGTGATAAAGCCGACAATATCGTCTCCCGGGATCGGCTGGCAGCAGCGGGCAATGTGGTGCATGAGGTTACCCACCCCTTCAACCACCACGCGGCCATTGTCCTTGCTGCGCTGCTGCGGAGCGTAGGTTTTCTGCTGGAGCTGTTTCAGCGCCGCCGCATCCTGCTCCGCTGCGCTTGGCTTGTTGAACTGCGCTTGCAGGAAGTTCACCATCTGGTTCAGGCGGATATCGCCGCCACCAATCGCCGCTAACAGTTCGTCGAGCTCGTTGAAGTTGTAGCGTGGCAGCAGGAACTTCTCCGCCTCTTTCAGGCTTATCCCGATATGTTCCAGCTCGTCGTCCAGGATCTGACGACCGGCAAGGATGTTCTTGTCACGATCCTGCTTGCGGAACCAGGCGTGGATTTTAGAGCGCCCACGGCTGGTGGTAACGTAACCGAGGTTCGGATTCAGCCAGTCGCGGCTTGGGTTTGGCTGCTTCTGGGTGATGATTTCAATCTGATCGCCCATCTGGAGCTGGTAGGTAAACGGTACGATACGTCCGCCGATCTTCGCCCCGATGCAACGGTGCCCCACATCGCTGTGGATGTGGTAGGCGAAATCGAGCGGCGTGGAGCCTGCCGGCAAATCAACCACGTCCCCTTTCGGGGTAAAGACGTAGACGCGATCGTCGAAGACCTGACTGCGCACTTCGTCGAGCATTTCGCCGGAGTCGGCCATCTCTTCCTGCCACGCAATCAGCTTACGCAGCCAGGCGATACGGTCCTCGTGACCGGAGCGACCGCCGCCGGAGGTACCCTCTTTGTATTTCCAGTGCGCCGCCACGCCCAGCTCGGCGTCTTCGTGCATCTGTTTGGTACGGATCTGAATTTCCACCGTTTTGCCGCCAGGGCCGAGCACCACGGTATGAATAGACTGGTAGCCGTTTGGTTTCGGGTTCGCGACGTAGTCATCGAACTCATCCGGCAGATGGCGGAAGTGAGTATGCACTATCCCCAGCGCGGCATAGCAGTCCTGGAGACGCTCTGCCACGATACGCACCGCGCGCACGTCAAACAGCTCGTCAAAGGCGAGATGTTTCTTCTGCATTTTGCGCCAGATGCTGTAGATGTGCTTTGGACGCCCGTAGACCTCGGCGCGCACATTCTCCTCTTTCATCGACTGGCGCAGCCCGCTGACAAATTCCTCGATATAGTGCTCGCGGTCAATGCGGCGTTCGTGCAGCAATTTTGCAATGCGTTTGTATTCCGCCGGATGCAGGTAGCGGAAGCAGTAATCTTCCAGCTCCCACTTCAGTTGCCCGATACCGAGACGGTTCGCCAGCGGCGCATAGATATTCGTACACTCTTTAGCGGCCAGGACGCGCTCGTCTTCCGGCGCATCCTTCACTTCACGCAGATGGGCAACCCGTTCGGCCAGCTTGATCACCACGCAGCGGAAATCATCTACCATCGCCAGCAGCATACGACGAACGTTATCCACCTGCTCGGAAGAGACAGAGTCAGTTTGCGCGGCTTTAAGCTGACGAATGGCTGCCATATCACGCACGCCGTGGATGAGCGCCACGACGGACTGGCCGACGCTTTCACGCAGGACGTCTTCCGTCACCACGTCGGCGTCCGCCAGGGGGAACAGCAGTGCGGCCTGTAGCGTTTCGATGTCCATGTTCAGCATGGAGAGAATTTCAACCATCTCCACGCCGCGCCACAACAGCAGTTCAGCGTCCGGATGCCCCTGCGTTGTGCGTAAACAATAGGCCCAGGTTTCGGTTAAGCGTTCACACGACTGCTGGCTGGAAATCCCCAGACTTGCGATCCATTTTTGAGGGTCAAACTCACCAGCTTTATTTAAATGTGCACTTCTTACCGCAACCATCGTCCTCTCCTTTAGGGACAAGGGCCTGTCGAAGTCGACAAGCCAAACTCATTAGATGTGCTCGAACAACACCATCGATTCCAGATGACCAGTGTGCGGGAACATGTCCAGCATTGCCAGACGCCGAATCTGGTAACCCCCGCTCAATAATGCTTCGCTGTCACGGGCAAGCGTCGCCGGGTTACAGGAAACATAGACCACGCGTTCAGGCGCGAGTTTAATTATATGCTGCATCACGCCCGGCGCACCTGCGCGCGCCGGATCGAGCAGGATCTTATCAAAGCCCTGCTTAGCCCACGGTTGCTGAGTGACATCATCCTCAAGATTTTGATGAAAGAATGTCACATTTTGCAAACCGTTCTGTTGGGCGTTCTCCTGGCCTTTCGCCACCAGCGCCTCAACGCCTTCCACTCCGACCACGCTTGCTGCTCTGCGGGCCAGCGGCAGGGTAAAGTTCCCCATGCCGCAGAACAGATCGAGCACCCGGTCAGTGGGCTGTACGTCGAGCCATTCCAGCGCATTCGCCACCATCTGTTGGTTCACGCCGTCGTTGACCTGGATAAAATCCCGCGGGCTGAACGTTAAGCGTAGCCCGTCTGACGCATACCAGGGCGCTTCTCCGCTGACCTGCTCAAGTATCTCGCTTTGCGGCGCGAGGAAAAGCGCAAGCTCATGAGAATGCGAAAAGCGTTCCAGTTTTTCGCGATCCGCCTTTGACAGCGGCGCGGTGTGGCGCAGCACCATCAGCGGGGCACTGTTGGCCAACACCAGTTCGACATGGCCGAGCGAACGCACGCCATCCAGCGATGCAAGACAGTGGTGCACGTCCGGGAGCAATGCCTCAAGATGGGGCACCAAAACAGGGCACTGCGTGACAGAGACGATATCGCTGGAGCCGGCTTTGCGAAACCCCATCTCCAGCCGCTCGGTTTTGGGCTGGTAGCTGAGGCTCAGGCGAGCGCGGCGACGGTAGCCCCAGGGCCGATCGGCAATGATGTCATTCACGTCGTGTCCGACCAGGCGGGCCAGCGCGCTGCTTTTACTTTTTTGCTGTAATTCAGTGCTGGCATGCTGTTGCTGGCAGCCACCGCAGACGCCAAAATGGGGGCAGCGAGGCGTCACGCGCTCCGGGCTATCATTAAGACGGCGCTTGACCTGACCGCGCGCATACTGACGTTTGTCTTCCGTCAGCGTAATATCTGCACGTTCTCCTGGCAGCAAACCTGTGATAAACAGTGTTTTACCCTTGTGACGCGCCACCCCCTGTCCAAAAGGATCGAGGTCAGAGGCTTCAACAGTTATGATCTGACGCGTCGTCACGCGTCGTTTTGCAGAGTAGAATTGCGCCATCGCCGAGATTGTTCTCAAATAAACATAATTAGCCTGATTGTCCCATAACGGAACTCCATGACCAACTACAGCCTGCGCGCGCGCATGATGATTTTGATCCTCGCTCCTACCGTTCTCATCGGTTTGCTGCTGAGCATTTTCTTTGTGGTGCATCGCTATAACGATTTGCAGAGACAGCTTGAAGATGCCGGGGCCAGCATTATCGAACCGCTGGCCGTCTCCAGCGAGTACGGTATGAACCTGCAAAACCGTGAATCCATTGGTCAGTTAATCAGCGTGCTGCACCGCCGTCATTCAGAGATTGTGCGCGCCATTTCCGTTTACGATGAGCATAACCGTCTGTTCGTCACCTCGAATTTCCATCTGGATCCCACGTCGCTGAAAATCCCGGATGGTACCCCCTTCCCGCGTCATCTTACGGTGTTGCGGCGAGGCGATATCATGATCCTGCGCACGCCGATTATCTCCGAAAGCTATTCACCCGATGAATCCGCCCAGTCCGATGCGAAGTCCAGCAATAATATGCTGGGATATGTGGCGCTGGAGCTGGATCTTAAGTCGGTACGGCTCCAGCAGTACAAAGAAATATTCATCTCCGGCGTGATGATGCTGTTCTGCATCGGCATAGCGCTGATCTTCGGCTGGCGACTGATGCGCGACGTCACGGGGCCTATCCGCAACATGGTGAATACCGTTGACCGGATCCGCCGGGGTCAGCTCGACAGCCGCGTGGAAGGCTTTATGCTCGGCGAGCTGGATATGCTGAAAAACGGCATCAACTCAATGGCGATGTCGCTGGCGGCTTATCACGAAGAGATGCAGCACAACGTTGACCAGGCCACCTCTGACCTGCGCGAAACGCTGGAGCAGATGGAGATCCAGAACGTGGAGCTGGATCTGGCGAAAAAACGTGCTCAGGAGGCGGCGCGTATTAAGTCTGAATTCCTGGCGAACATGTCGCACGAGCTGCGCACGCCGCTGAACGGGGTGATTGGCTTTACCCGTCTGACGCTCAAAAGCGAGCTTAACCCAACCCAGCGTGACCATCTGCATACCATTGAACGCTCAGCCAATAACCTGCTGACCATTATTAACGACGTACTGGACTTCTCGAAGCTGGAAGCGGGCAAGCTGATTCTGGAGAGTATTCCCTTCCCGCTGCGCAGCACGCTGGATGACGTGGTCACGCTTCTTGCCCACTCATCGCATGATAAGGGTCTGGAACTGACGCTCAATATTAAAAATGATGTGCCGGATAACGTCATTGGCGACCCGCTGCGCCTGCAACAGGTCATTACCAATCTGGTGGGCAACGCGATTAAGTTCACCGAGAGCGGCAACATCGACATTCTGGTCGAAAAAAGGGCGCTCAGTAATAACAAAGTCCAGATTGAAGTGCAGATCCGGGATACCGGCATTGGTATTCCGGAGCGCGATCAGACGCGTCTGTTCCAGGCTTTCCGCCAGGCCGATGCGAGCATTTCCCGTCGTCACGGCGGAACGGGCCTGGGGCTGGTGATCACCCAAAAGCTGGTGAAAGAGATGGGAGGCGATATCTCCTTCCACAGCCAGCCTAACCGGGGCTCAACCTTCTGGTTCCATATCAACCTTGATCTTAACCCGAACGTGCAGACCGACGGCCCGGTCACCGGGTGCCTGAAGGGGATGCGTCTGGCCTATGTGGAACCGAACGCCGCGGCAGCGCAGTGTACGCTTGATGTATTAAGCAGCACGCCGCTGGAGGTCATCTACAGCCCGACCTTCTCCGCGCTGGCGAACGATCATTACGATATCCTGTTGTTGGGGATTCCGGTGACGTTTACCGGAGAACTGACCATGCAGCAGGAACGCCTGGCGAAGGCGGCCTCAATGACGGACTACCTGCTGCTGGCGCTGCCGTGCCACGCCCAAATCAACGCCGAAGAGCTGAAAAACGACGGAGCGGCGGCGTGTCTGCTGAAACCCCTCACCGCCACACGGCTGTTACCTGCGTTGACGGAATATTGCCGTCTGACGCATCAGTCCCTGCCGCTGGAAAACGACGAACATAAGCTGCCGATGACGGTGATGGCCGTGGACGATAACCCGGCGAATCTGAAGCTGATTGGCGTGCTGCTTGAGGATCAGGTTCAGCATGTTGAGCTGTGTACCAGCGGCGCCGAAGCCGTGGAACAAGCCAAACAGATGCAGTTCGACCTGATCCTGATGGATATTCAGATGCCGGGCATGGATGGCATCCGCGCCTGCGAGTTGATTCGCCAGCTTCCGCACCAGCAGCAGACGCCGGTGATTGCCGTGACGGCGCACGCGATGGCGGGGCAAAAGGAGAAACTGCTGGGTGCGGGCATGAACGATTATCTGGCGAAACCGATCGACGAAGAGAAGCTGCACAGCCTGCTGCTGCGCTACAAGCCGGGGCACATTGGCGGGACATACACCATTACAGCTGAATCGCCGGAGATCAGCGTTAACCAGAATGCCACGTTTGACTGGCAACTGGCGCTGCGCCAGGCGGCAGGCAAACCCGATCTGGCCCGCGATATGCTGCAAATGCTGGTGGACTTCCTGCCTGAGATCCGTAACAAGGTTGAAGAACAGCTGGTGGGTGAAAACCCCGAAGGACTGCTGGAAGCCATTCATAAACTGCATGGCAGCTGCGGCTACAGCGGCGTACCGCGGTTGAAAAATCTCTGCCAGCTGCTTGAACAGCAGCTCCGCGCGGGTACGCCAGAATCCGATCTCGAACCGGAGTTCCTGGAGCTGCTGGACGAGATGGACAACGTGACGCGGGAAGCAATGAAGGTGTTGGGGAGCTAAGACCAAAGCCCGGTGGCGCTTCGCTTACCGGGCCTACAGGAGCACGAACGTTAACGCGACATCCCCTGCCCCATCTTTATCACCGCCGCAATATTCCTTGCGGCCATCTGTACATTCTGTTGCGCATTTTCCAGCGCATCCTCCAGCGAGCAGATGGTGTAAATCACGCTGAATACGGCATCCAGTCCGTGCTCATGCACCACGCCAACATCCGCCGTCAGGCTGCCGGCAATGCCAATAACCGGCTTGTTATAGCGTTTCGCGACTCTCGCCACGCCAACGGGCACTTTTCCGTGGATCGTCTGGCTGTCGATACGCCCTTCGCCCGTGATCACCAGATCGGCGTCCGCGACCTGTTCATCGAGATGCAGGGCATCGGTGACAATCTCAATCCCCTGACGGAGCTGTGCGCTGCAAAATGCATACAGCGCCGCCCCCATTCCGCCGGCCGCACCACCGCCCGCCAGGTTTAAGACGTCAATATCCATATCCCGGGCGATAATTTTTGCGTAATGCGCAAGCGCGTTGTCCAGCGTCCTGACCATCTCCGGCGTCGCCCCTTTCTGCGGACCAAATACCGCAGAAGCACCTGTCTCGCCGATCAGGGGGTTGGTCACATCGCAGGCCACTTCAATTCGACAGGCTGCCAGCCGCTTGTCCAGCCCGCTAAGATCGATATGCGCAAGGCTTGCCAGTTCGCCGCCGCCCGGCCCAACGGGCTGCGCTTTCGCATCCAGCAGTTTTACGCCCAGCGCCTGCACCATGCCTGCGCCACCGTCATTGGTCGCGCTGCCTCCAATGCCAATAATGATATGCTTAACGCCCGCATCCAGCGCATGACGGATCAGTTCCCCGGTTCCCCAGGAGGTGGTGATTAACGGGTTACGCTTTGCAGGAGCAACAAGCTCCAGACCGCTCGCTGCCGCCATCTCGATAAAGGCGCTTTTCCCGTCTCCGGATAACCCGAAAAACCCTTCCACGCGTTCACCCAAAGGCCCGGTAACAGGAACATGGACAAGACGCCCATGCGTGGCTGCCACCATCGCTTCCACCGTCCCTTCACCACCATCGGCAACCGGTAATTTGACATAGTCCGCTGACGGGAAAATTTCGCGAAAACCGACCTCTATCGCTGTCGCCACCTCCAGCGCGCTCAAGCTTTCCTTATACGAGTCCGGAGCGATAACAATTTTCATAAGCCATCCTTACGCATGTTAGTTACGTTAAGCATACACCACGTAAGGGACCACTCATGGGAGCGGTCCCAATGAGCTTATCGTACCATGCACGGACGTTTATTGTCGAATCTCCACTCTGAGATCAGGTATTGCATCGCCAGCGCGTCATCACGCGCGCCCAGGCCGTGTTTCTGGTAAAGCTCATGCGCTTTCATGACCTGGTCCATATCCAGCTCAACGCCCAGCCCCGGCGTAGCAGGAACTTGCACCATGCCGCCTTTGATTTCAAACGGCTGTTTGGTCAGGCGCTGGTTGCCCTCCTGCCAGATCCAGTGGGTGTCGATGGCGGTAATGTTGCCCGGCGCAGCGGCCGCCACGTGGGTGAACATCGCCAGCGAGATGTCGAAGTGGTTGTTGGAGTGGGAGCCCCAGGTCAGGCCGAACTCATGGCACATCTGCGCCACGCGAACCGAGCCCTGCATCGTCCAGAAGTGCGGGTCTGCCAGCGGAATGTCCACCGATTGCAGCGAGAGCGTGTGCCCCATCTGACGCCAGTCGGTCGCGATCATGTTGGTGGCGGTTGGCAGCCCGGTGGCGCGACGGAACTCCGCCATTACTTCACGTCCGGAGAACCCCTGCTCGGCGCCGCACGGATCTTCCGCGTAGGCCAGCACGCCTTTAAGCTGCTTACCGATTTTGATCGCCTCATCAAGCGACCAGGCACCGTTCGGATCCAGCGTGACGCGCGCCTGCGGGAAGCGCTTCGCCAGCGCGGCGATCGCCTCTGCTTCTTCTTCACCCGCCAGTACGCCGCCTTTCAGCTTGAAGTCATTAAAGCCATATTTTTCATACGCGGCTTCCGCCAGGCGCACCACCGCGTCCGGGGTCATCGCTTCATCGTGACGCACACGATACCAGTCGCATTTTTCGTCCGGCTGGCTCTGGTACGGCAGCGGGGTGAGTTTGCGGTTGCCGATAAAGAACAGGTAGCCGAGCATTTCCACTTCGCTGCGCTGTTGGCCGTCGCCCAGCAGGGAGGCGACATTGACGCCCAGATGCTGGCCCAGCAGATCCAGCATCGCGGCTTCAATGCCCGTGACCACATGGATAGTGGTGCGCAGATCAAACGTTTGCAGACCACGGCCACCCGCATCACGATCGGCAAAGGTCGTGCGCACGCGAGTCAGCACATTTTTGTACTCGCCCAGCGTTTTACCCACCACCAGCGGAATGGCGTCCTCCAGCGTTTTACGGATCTTCTCCCCGCCCGGGATTTCACCGACACCGGTATGCCCTGAGTTGTCCTTGATCACCACAATATTACGGGTGAAGAACGGCGCATGGGCGCCGCTCAGGTTCATCAGCATGCTGTCATGTCCCGCGACAGGAATGATCTGCATGGAGGTAACTACAGGGGTAGAAAATGTGCTCATCGTTCGATCCTTTTATCAGTGACGTCCAAATACAGGGCGCTTACGGTCAAATGTCCAGCCGGGGATAAGGTACTGCATCGGGCCTGCGTCGTTGCGCGCGCCGCCCGGCAGTTTTTTATACGCTTCATGCGCCTTGTGGATCTGATCCCAGTCAAGCTCCACGCCCAGCCCCGGCGCATCCGGTACGGCAATTGTGCCGTTTTTGATTTCAAGTGGATTTTTGGTCAGGCGCGCTTCGCCTTCCTGCCAGATCCAGTGCGTATCGATGGCGGTCGGGTTGCCCGGCGCCGCCGCGCCAACGTGGGTAAACATCGCCAGCGAAATGTCGAAATGATTATTGGAGTGGCAGCCCCAGGTGAGGCCCCAGTCATCGCACAGCTGCGCCACGCGCACCGCGCCGGAAAGGGTCCAGAAGTGCGGGTCCGCAAGCGGTATGTCCACCGCATTCAGCATCACCGCATGGCCCATTTCGCGCCAGTTGGTGGCGATCATGTTGGTCGCAACCGGCAGCCCGGTAGCGCGGCGGAATTCGGCCATCACCTCGCGGCCAGAAAAGCCCTGCTCGGCACCGCACGGATCTTCCGCGTAGGTCAGCACGTCGCCCAGCCCTTTGCACAGCGCGATAGCTTCATCCAGCAGCCAGGCGCCGTTCGGATCGACGGTGATGCGTGCCTCCGGGAAGCGTTTTTTCAACGCGCGCACGCTGTCAATCTCCTGCTCGCCCGGCAGAACGCCGCCTTTCAGCTTGAAGTCTTTAAAGCCGTAGCGATCCTGCGCCGCCTCTGCCAGGCGTACCACCGCCTCGCCAGAGAGCGCCTCCTGATGACGCAGGTGATACCACTCGTGGCTACCCGGCGAGCGTTCCAGATACGGCAGATCGGTTTTAGTCCGGTCGCCAACGTAGAACAGATAGCCCAGCACCGTTACCGCATCACGCTGTTTGCCTGGCCCCAGCAGTTCGCAGACCGGCACGTTCAGCGCCTTGCCCAGTAAATCGAGGAGAGCCGCCTCCAGCGCCGCCACCGCGTTAACGCGCAGTTCAAACGTCCAGGCACCTTTGCCGAAGGTATCAAAATCCGCCGACTGGTTGCCCTTATGCACCCGCTGAACCACCTTGTTGAGACGGGCGACCTCCTGCCCAACCACCTGCGGGATGGCGTCGACCAGCGTCTGGTAAATCACCTCTCCGCCAGGCGCTTCCCCGACGCCGGTGTTCCCTGCGCTGTCGGTCAGCACCACAATGTTGCGGGTGAACCAGGCGTTATGCGCGCCACCAATGTTGAGCAGCATGCTGTCCTGCCCCGCCACCGGGATGACCTTCATCTCCGTCACGATCGGGCTTGATTGCGTTGTCATCATCCGCGCTCCCCAACAGGTTTCAGTTCGATTCGTTTGATGTCACCCACCAGCACCAGGTAACTGAGTACCGCCACCAGCGCATGGACGCCTACATAAATCAGCGCACCATTGAAGGAGCCGGTGGTGCCGACGATGTAACCGATAGCGATTGGGGTGACAATGCCGGAAATGTTGCCAAACATGTTGAACAGACCGCCGCTCAGGCCGCTGATCTCTTTCGGCGCGGTATCTGCCATCACCGCCCAGCCCAGTGCGCCAATGCCTTTACCGAAGAAGGCCATCGCCATAAAGCCGATAATCATCCACTCCGCGCTGACGTAGTTACAGAACACCATGGTCATGGAGAGCAGCATGCCGAGCACGATTGGCGTTTTACGCGCAATATTCAGCGAACCGGTACGACGCATCAACCAGTCGGAGATGACCCCGCCAAGCACCCCACCCACGAAGCCGCAGATGGCCGGCACGGAGGCGACAAACCCCGCCTTCAGAATCGACATGCCGCGCGCCTGCACCAGGTAAACCGGGAACCAGGTGATGAAGAAGTAGGTTAAGGCGTTAATGCAATACTGGCCGAGATAGATACCGATCATCATTCGTGAGCCGACGAGCTGTTTGATCTGCCCCCATTTCTGGCTGAACGGGACCTTAGCTTTCTGGGTTTTCTGATCCATGTTGATCAGCGCCCCGCCTTCAGCAATGTAGTCCAGCTCTTTCTTGTTCACGCCCGGATGCTGGTTTGGTTCGTGGATCACTTTCAGCCAGATGAAGCTGATGACGATCCCCAGCCCGCCCATGAAGAAGAAGACGTGTGACCAGCCCACCTCATGCGTCAGCCAGCCCATGATTGGCGCGAAAATAACCGTCGCAAAGTATTGCGCCGAGTTAAAGATCGCTACCGCCGTTCCCCTCTCCTGCGCCGGGAACCAGGCGGCCACAATACGGCTGTTGCCAGGGAACGATGGCGCTTCCGCTAAGCCCACCAGGAAGCGGAGGGTAAAGAGCGCAATGATAATGCCGAAGCCGCTAAAGATATCCACGAAGCCCTGTAACAGGGTAAACATCGACCAGATGAAAATGGACCAGAAATAGACCCGTTTTGAGCCAAAGCGGTCCAGCAGCCAGCCGCCAGGGATTTGGCCGATTACGTAGGCCCATGAAAATGCGGAGAAAACATACCCCATACCCACCGGATCAAGTCCGATGTCCTTTGCCATCTCAGAGCCGGCAATGGATAACGTGGCACGGTCGCCGTAGTTGAAAGAGGTGACGATAAACAGCATCACCACTATCCAGTAGCGGGCGTTGGTGCGCTTCTCAGCGCTGCTCGCCGCGTGGCTTAATGTACTCATTGTTGCACTCCTGAAACATAGCTTTCGCCTGGTTCATTCTGTACAGCACCTGTAGGGTAATCAGAATGAGAGATTTGTGTTTGGTTTTGGTACGGCCAGAAGCCGTTTTATAGTGACGGGAAAAGTATATGAAGGAGTGATCGGTTCTCTCACCGTGCAGGAACACAACATTGACGGGCGTGGGGAACGTGGTTTGGGGCATAAGCCCAAAGTGGTGGAAGATACTTCACGGAATTGAGGATAGGGTGCGGCTTCGTTGCCGGGTGGCGGCTTCGCCTTACCCGGCCTGGCGTTCGTTTAGTACAGGGTTAGTTCAGGAGCGTGGCCCAGTGTTCAACCCAGGGATTTGACTCGCTTTCTGGCTCAGGGTGTTCACCTGCATCAATCAGCAACATCTCTCCGACGCGCTGAGCGCTCTGTTCCTGCAACAGCGCGTCGAACTGCTTACCGCCGCCGCAGAAATTGGCGTAAGAGCTATCGCCGAGGGCAATGATGCCATAGTGAACATCTGGCTGATAGCCAAGCTGGTCTTTAATGCCCTGGAAAAGCGGGACGATGCTGTCCGGTAGATCGCCCTGCCCGGTGGTGGAGGTCACCACCAGGATGTATTTATCTTTATACTTTTCCCAGTCCGCCAGCTCCGGATCTTCATAGACCGTTGCTTTATGGCCCTGGTTTACGAGGATTGCTTCCGCTTCCTCCGCCACCAGCAGCGAGTTGCCGTACATTGTCCCGACAAAAATGCCTACTTCAGCCATGCTTTGCTCCCGTAATTATTGCGCTTGCTGTTCATCCTGAACGTTGCCTGCGGCAAACTCAACCCTTTCATTTTCGGGGAGTTGTCCCAGCCAGCCAAACTGTGACAGCGCCTGCATCCAGACCTCGTCCAGCCCCGCGCGAATAGTCAGCGGTTCGCCGGTAAACGGGTGCGTCAGGCGTAGCTCGCTGGCGTGCAGCATCAGCCGGTTACAGCCAAAGTGCTCGGCCGCGCTGCGGTTCTGGCGCAGATCGCCGTGCTTGCTGTCGCCAATAATGGGGTGGCGCAGATGTGCAAGGTGACGGCGAAGCTGGTGCTTGCGCCCGGTTTTGGGCAAAAGCTCCACCAGACTATATCGCGTGGTCGGAAATTTGCTGGTCGCCACCGGCAGTTCTGTGGTCGCCATACCACGATAGTCGGTCACCGCTGGCTGCGGGCCTTTATCTTCGCGGGCAAATTTATCGGCGATTTTATCCAGTTCCTCCACCAGGGGATAATCAAGCGTGGCGGAATCCATCAGCCAGCCACGCACGATGGCGTGGTAGCGTTTCTGGATCTGGTGCCGTTCAAACTGCTGCGCCAGCAGGCGCCCGGCCTCACTGGAAAGCCCCATCAGCAGAACACCAGAGGTTGGCCGATCGAGACGATGGGCAGTAAAAACGTGCTGACCGATTTGATCGCGCACGGTTTGCATGACCACCACTTTCTCATCGCGATCGAGCCAGCTACGGTGCACCAGCCAGCCGGACGGTTTATTCACCGCCACTAACCACTCATCCTGATAAAGGATCTCAAGCGTCATGCATCGTCACCGGCGAAAAGCGCATCCAGCTTCTCCAGCTCCACCAGCATCATGGCACGCGCCGGGTGGGTCGCTTCCAGCGCCATTTCGTAATAGGGAGAGACGGCAAAAGACGCGGGCAACGCGTGGCCACCTTCCAGCAGCGCGTGCATACGCGGAATTAAGACCCACTGGAGCCACTCGAACGGGTCCAGCGTATCCAGACAAAACGGTTGGGTGCTGGCGAACGCGTCTGGCTGCGGCGCGTTATCCTGCCACAGCTGATGCTGGCGCATAAGGGCTTCGATGGCGTGCAACTGCGCACGAACGCTGTCATGATGCGACATATATACCTCAACTGAAAAACGGAATGGCGCGAAGCATAGCATTGCGGAAGACAGAAATAAAAAAGGGAGCACTGTAAAAACAGTGCTCCCGGTTCGTTTCGCAGCATTCCAGCTACAATACGTGCTCCCTGCTCATCCGTGACAACTTTTCCTGATGCCCGAAGGCCTGGTCATCCCTTTACCTTTTGCTTCCTGCTCACATCGTCCTGATGTGTAGGTTTCATCCTGAAACGTCCTGGCCATCCTGACCCACCGACCATCCTGACCGGCTCTCGTTCTCCTTCCTGGAGGTGTCCCTTACGCATCCTGCGTGATCCACTTTGCTTCATCCTGAAGCCTTCCTGCGGCGTCATCCTGACGTATCCCTGGTAAGAAACGCCATCATCCTGATGTTCGTTTCTCGTGTCGGCATCCTGTCGACACAGATAGAATCCGCTATTCTGCTTCGTCTTACAACCCACCTTGTGAGCAATGTAAGCCAGGCGAAACGGGGGATTTCCTTTCAGAAAACCACTAACTTATTGAAAGAGCAGTTAATATTAATCTGAAATTCCTAAGACAATGCTAATTGTTTCGGCGATATCTCACAGCGCGTGTAAGAGATCTCTCACACGCCCAGTAGCATCATGGATTACAGAAGAGGCTCAATTCGGGTAAGGAAATCCGCAAGTGAAGGCGCGAGAACGTCGCGATTGCGGGTGCCGAGCGTCTCTTTAATGACCTCGCCAGACAGGTTGCAGACAGAAATGACGTCCAGTTCACTGTCGAGCGTCGCAATAAAGAGAGTCGGAGAGAGCTTAAGGCGTTTTTGCGTGACCAGGTGACCAATGAGGTTTTCCTGAACGCGTTGCAGATCGTCTTCGCTCCAGGTTTGCAGCAGCGTCAGCGGCTGTCCTGCAAAACATGCAGTCATATCCCCGGCAAACTGCGTGGTATAAAATGCATGAAGCGCAGGTTGTATCACAAGGTCCATCGCGCGTTCAACCGCATTTACATTCTGCTCGCCCATGAACGGTTTCGGTTGCCAGATAACGTAATCATCCTGCGAAGCGATAATGCACGGTGACGGCACGCCATATAAGTCAGTACTTTGCGGCCACGTCCCCCGCTTTTCATGCCAGGCATCGCAATAGCGGGTCGTGAAGGACGTCAGGGCATTTGCAGTTTCGATATCCACCGATTTCTCTCTTCTTGTAAGACAGGATAAACTCAGCCCATAAGTGTACCTGTAAAGTGGCTATGAAACATGTCTTACGAAAATCATCAGGCGTTAACGGGCTTAACGCTGGGAAAATCGACCGATTACCGCGACACCTACGATGCAAGCCTGTTGCAGGGCGTGCCGCGCAGTCTGAACCGCGATCCGCTCGGGCTGCACGCTGACGCGCTGCCGTTTGTCGGCGGCGACATCTGGACGCTGTACGAACTCTCCTGGCTGAATGCGCGCGGTCTGCCGCAGGTGGCCGTGGGCCACGTCGAGCTGGATTACGCCAGCGTAAACCTGGTCGAATCCAAGAGCTTTAAGCTCTATCTCAACAGCTTTAACCAGACCAAATTTAACAGCTGGGACGAGGTGCAACAGACGCTTGAACGTGATTTAAGCGCGTGCGCGCAGGGGAACGTAACCGTCTCGTTATACCGTCTGCATGAGCTGGAAGGTCAGCCCATCGCCCATTTCCACGGCACCTGCATCGACGATCAGGACATTGAGGTGGAAAGCTATGAATTTAGCAGCGACTACCTGGAAAACGCGGCGGGCGGAAAAGTGGTCAACGAGACGCTGGTCAGCCATCTGCTGAAATCCAACTGCCTTATCACCCATCAGCCGGACTGGGGCTCGGTACAGATCCAGTACCGCGGCCCGCAGATTGACCGTGAAAAGCTGCTGCGTTACCTGGTGTCATTCCGTCATCACAACGAATTCCACGAGCAGTGCGTGGAGCGCATCTTCAACGACATCCAGCGTTTCTGCCAGCCCGAAAAGCTGAGCGTTTACGCCCGCTACACCCGTCGCGGCGGCCTGGATATCAACCCGTGGCGCACCAATAGCGATTTTGTGCCTGCCACCGGACGACTTGTGCGCCAGTAAGATAAATATTTTCACAATATGCGGGCGGTATTCCGCCCGAAGTGTTGTGAAACGTCATAAGCCAGGGCTATTGTAATCAACAGGGAAAGACGATAATCGTCCCATAAGGAGCTCACTTGATTACACATATTAGCCCGCTTGGCTCTATGGATATGTTGTCGCAACTGGAAGTGGACATGCTTAAACGCACCGCCAGTAGCGACCTTTATCAACTGTTTCGTAACTGTTCACTTGCCGTACTGAACTCCGGAAGCCTGACCGACAACAGTAAAGAGCTGCTGTCCCGCTTCGAAAGTTTTGATATCAACGTGCTGCGCCGCGAGCGCGGGGTGAAGCTCGAAGTGATCAACCCGCCGGAAGACGCTTTTGTCGACGGGCGTATTATTCGCTCACTTCAGGCCAACCTGTTTGCCGTGCTGCGCGACATTCTGTTTGTTAACGGACAGATCAGCAATGCCGGACGTTTCCAGCATCTTGACCTGGAAAGTTCCGTTCATATCACCAACCTGGTCTTCTCCATTCTGCGTAACGCCCGTGCCCTGCACGTGGGCGAAGCGCCGAACATGGTCGTCTGCTGGGGCGGTCACTCAATTAACGAAACCGAATACCTGTATGCCCGCCGCGTAGGGACGCAGCTCGGCCTGCGCGAACTGAATATCTGTACCGGTTGCGGTCCTGGCGCGATGGAAGCGCCGATGAAAGGCGCGGCAGTAGGACACGCACAGCAACGCTATAAAGAAGGCCGTTTTATCGGCATGACCGAGCCATCGATCATCGCTGCTGAGCCGCCTAACCCGCTGGTTAACGAACTGATTATTATGCCGGATATCGAAAAACGTCTTGAGGCGTTTGTCCGTATCGCGCACGGCATCATCATCTTCCCGGGCGGCGTAGGCACGGCGGAAGAGCTGCTTTATCTGCTGGGGATCCTGATGAATCCGGCCAACAAAGATCAGGTTCTGCCGCTGATCCTGACCGGCCCGAAAGAGAGCGCCGACTACTTCCGCGTGCTGGACGAGTTTATCGTGCATACGCTGGGCGAAGATGCGCGCCGTCACTACCGCATTATTATTGACGATGCCGCAGAAGTGGCCCGTCAGATGAAAAAATCGATGCCGCTGGTGAAAGAGAATCGTCGTGATACCGGGGATGCCTACAGTTTTAACTGGTCCATCCGTATCGCACCGGATCTTCAGATACCCTTCGAGCCGTCGCATGAGAACATGGCGAACCTCAAACTCTATCCGGATCAGCCGGTGGAAGTGCTGGCTGCCGACCTGCGTCGCGCCTTCTCTGGCATCGTGGCGGGGAACGTGAAAGAGGTAGGGATCCGCGCAATTGAAGAGTTCGGGCCGTATAAGATCCACGGTGACCCGGAGATGATGCGCCGCATGGATGACATGTTGCAGGGCTTTGTCGCTCAGCACCGCATGAAGCTTCCAGGCTCTGCCTATATTCCGTGTTACGAAATCATCAAGTAAAGCGACATTTCTCTCCTCTCAAGCCGGATCGTCATCCGGCTTTTTTATTAGTGATGCAATTCATAGCGATCTTCAATGTTATTAACAAATCTGACGCCTGCGCAAACGATTACCTCGTTTTTGAAACCGTAAATAATCAGCCTTAATCGAAATTACCCGCCAGAAAATCCTAAAATCCCATTTCTTTACAGCGAAAGACACCTATCTCGCGGGTCGACCTTTTCGAAAACATGTCGTTAATGGTAGCCTTCGCGCCCGTAAATTCTCTTTGATGTTTTTTTAACAGATAAATGGTCTAAAGATACCCACATCACAAGTGGATTATTGCATTTGGGATCGCGATCACTGATAGATTCATAACTAGAATGTATCTTTCCGCCCGCCAATAGTTACGGGCAAAAATTATTAAAAAACCGTCACTGAACGAATTTCATATTACCGTCAGGCACTTTTTCATCGGATTTGACTAAAAACCTGACAATTTGCTTCCTCCAGGAGATACAGATGGAAACCACTCAAACCAGCACCGTTGCTTCGATTGAATCCCGAAGCGGTTGGCGCAAAACGGATACCATGTGGATGCTTGGCCTGTACGGCACAGCAATCGGCGCTGGTGTACTGTTCCTTCCTATCAACGCAGGTGTCGGCGGTATGATCCCGCTGATCATCATGGCCCTCATCGCTTTCCCGATGACCTTCTTTGCACACCGCGGCCTGACCCGCTTCGTGCTGTCCGGTAAAAATCCGGGCGAAGACATCACTGAAGTCGTTGAAGAACACTTCGGCGTCGGCGCAGGTAAGCTGATTACCCTGCTCTACTTCTTCGCGATTTACCCGATTCTGCTGGTGTACAGCGTTGCTATCACCAACACCGTTGAAAGCTTTATGATGCACCAGCTTCAGATGACCCCGCCGCCGCGTGCGATTCTGTCCCTGATCCTGATCGTCGGTATGATGACCATCGTGCGCTTCGGCGAGCAGATGATTGTGAAAGCGATGAGCGTGCTGGTGTTCCCGTTTGTTGCGGCTCTGATGGTGCTGGCTCTGTACCTGATCCCACAGTGGAACGGCGCTGCGCTGGAAACCCTGTCTCTGAGCAGCGCATCCACGACCGGCAACGGTCTGCTGCTGACCCTGTGGCTGGCGATCCCGGTGATGGTATTCTCCTTCAACCACTCGCCAATCATCTCTTCCTTCGCAGTAGCGAAGCGTGAAGAGTACGGCAATGGCGCAGAGAAGAAGTGCTCCAGCATCCTGGCTCGCGCGCACATCATGATGGTACTGACCGTAATGTTCTTCGTGTTCAGCTGCGTGCTGAGCCTCTCCCCGGCGGATCTGGCGGCGGCGAAAGAGCAGAACATCTCTATTCTGTCTTACCTGGCAAACCACTTTAACGCACCGCTGATTGCGTGGATGGCGCCGATCATCGCGATTATCGCCATCACCAAATCCTTCCTGGGCCACTACCTGGGCGCACGTGAAGGCTTCAACGGCATGGTGATTAAATCTCTGCGTGGTAAAGGCAAGACCATTGAAATCAACCGTCTGAACAAAATCACTGCACTGTTCATGCTGGTGACCACCTGGGCGGTAGCCACCCTGAACCCAAGCATTCTGGGCATGATTGAAACCCTGGGCGGCCCGATTATCGCGATGATCCTGTTCCTGATGCCGATGTACGCGATTCAGAAAGTGCCTGCGATGCGCAAATACAGCGGCCATATCAGCAACGTGTTCGTTGTTGTGATGGGCCTGATTGCCATCTCCGCTATTTTCTACTCGCTGTTCAGCTAATACCTCCTGCGCCGTCTGCGGACGGCGCACTTCTCCCCTCTGACTGAAGCAATGGACGCATCATGATTAGCGTATTCGATATCTTCAAAATCGGTATTGGTCCTTCCAGCTCTCACACCGTCGGACCAATGAAAGCCGGTAAACAATTCACGGATGACTTGATTGCACGCGGCATTTTGCACGACATCACCCGCGTGGTTGTCGATGTATATGGTTCCCTTTCCCTGACCGGTAAAGGCCACCATACCGATATTGCCATTATCATGGGGCTGGCGGGTAATCTGCCGGATACCGTTGATATTGATGCAATACCTGGCTTTATCCAGGACGTGAACACCCACGGTCGTTTGCTGCTGGCGAACGGCGAGCATGAGGTTGAATTCCCGGTTGATCACTGCATGAATTTCCATGCGGATAACCTGTCGTTGCACGAGAATGGCATGCGCATTACCGCGCTGGCCGGCGACAAAGCGGTTTACAGCCAGACGTATTACTCCATCGGCGGCGGGTTTATCGTCGACGAGGACCATTTTGGTCAAAGCACCAATTCTGCTGTTGATGTGCCGTACCCTTACAAAAACGCGGCCGACTTACAGCGTCACTGCCAGGAGACAGGGCTTTCTCTCTCCGGCCTGATGATGAAAAACGAGCTGGCCCTGCACAGCAAAGAGGAACTGGAACAGCACTTCGCTAACGTCTGGGAAGTGATGCGCAGCGGCATTGAGCGCGGGATCACCACCGAAGGCGTGCTGCCGGGTAAACTGCGTGTTCCGCGTCGTGCGGCTGCGCTGCGCCGCATGCTGGTCAGCGCCGACAAAACCACCACCGATCCGATGGCCGTCGTCGACTGGATCAACATGTTCGCGCTGGCGGTGAACGAAGAGAACGCCGCGGGCGGCCGCGTCGTCACCGCACCAACCAACGGGGCGTGCGGCATTGTTCCGGCGGTCCTGGCGTATTACGACAAGTTTATCCGTGAAGTGAACGCAAACTCACTTGCACGCTACCTGCTGGTCGCCAGTGCGATTGGCTCACTGTACAAGATGAACGCCTCAATTTCTGGCGCGGAAGTAGGCTGTCAGGGTGAAGTGGGCGTAGCCTGCTCTATGGCGGCGGCGGGTCTGGCCGAATTGCTGGGCGCAAGCCCTGCGCAGGTTTGTATCGCGGCGGAAATCGGCATGGAACATAACCTGGGGCTGACCTGCGATCCGGTCGGCGGACAGGTCCAGGTGCCATGCATCGAACGTAACGCCATCGCCTCGGTGAAAGCAGTGAACGCGGCCCGTATGGCGCTGCGTCGTACCAGCGAACCGCGCGTCTGCCTCGACAAGGTTATCGAAACCATGTACGAAACCGGCAAAGATATGAATGCCAAATACCGCGAAACCTCCCGCGGTGGCCTGGCGATGAAGATCGTCACCTGCGATTAAGCCTCTCAGGAAGCCTCGTTTTGCGAGGCTTCTTCCTGTTTTCCCCACCATTCATAGTTTCATGCTGCGCTCAGTGTTACCCTTCACCCATTAGACAGAAGGGAGATTATCTGTGGCCGTTCATTTGCTTATCGTCGATGCTCTTAACCTGATTCGCCGTATTCATGCGGTACAGGGCACACCCTGCAAGGACACCTGTTTACACGCGCTGGAGCAGCTTATCCGCCACAGTGAACCCACCCATGCGGTCGCGGTTTTTGATGACGAAGCCCGCAACACGGGCTGGCGGCACCAGCGCCTGCCGGACTACAAAGCCGGGCGTGCGCCGATGCCGGACGATCTGCACGCAGAAATGCCCGCTATCCGCGCGGCCTTTGAGCAGCGCGGCGTTCCGTGCTGGGGCGCCCACGGTAATGAGGCTGACGATTTAGCCGCAACGCTGGCGGTTAAAGTCGCGAGCGCCGGACATCAGGCGACTATCGTTTCAACCGACAAAGGCTACTGCCAGCTGCTCTCCCCCACTATCCGTATTCGCGACTATTTTCAAAAACGCTGGCTGGACGCGCCGTTCATTGCCAGCGAGTTTGGCGTATCGCCTGAGCAACTGCCGGATTACTGGGGGCTGGCGGGGATCAGCAGCTCTAAAGTGCCGGGTGTCGCCGGTATTGGACCCAAAAGCGCCGCACAGCTGCTGACGGAGTTTCAGAGTCTGGAAGGGATGTACGCCCGGCTGAACGAGGTGCCGGATAAATGGCGCAAAAAGCTGGAGGCGCATAAAGAAATGGCGTTTATCTGCCGGGAGGTGGCGACGCTACAGACGGATTTACAACTGGACGGGAATTTACAGCAGTTAAGGTTAGAGCGTTAAAACAACTACACGATTTTGTAGGCCCGGTAAGCGCAGCGCCACCGGGCGTTACAAACGTTATCGCTCGTCGCGACGCCCCCCCACGGCCGCCCACCAGCGACGGATATGCACCGTCACTTCTTCGCGGTCGTGATAAAGCTGACGCGCCTGGATTTCCGCGTTAATCCCGTGTTCATCCAGCTGCTGCTGAATGTAGGCCAGGTTCTGCGACACCTCCTCATAGCGCTTTTTCATCGGCAGCTTGAGGTTGAAAATGGTCTCGCGACACCAGCCGTTCACCAGCCAGGAGGCCATCAGCGCGGCCACTTTCGCCGGTTTCTCAACCATGTCGCACACCATCCAGGAGATGTTGTTGCGGTTCGGGCGATAGCGGAAACCGTCTTCACGCAGCCAGGTGACCTGTCCGGTGTCCATCAGGCTTTGCGCCATTGGGCCGTTATCAACGGACGATACCCACATGTTGCGTTTCACCAGCTGATAGGTCCAGCCGCCCGGGCACGCGCCAAGGTCGACGGCATACATGCCGTTTGCCAGCCGTTCGTCCCACTCGTCCGCCGGGATAAAGACGTGAAACGCCTCCTCCAGCTTGAGGGTTGAACGGCTCGGCGCATCTGCCGGGAAGCGCAGACGCGGGATCCCCATAAAGAACGGCGAGTTATTGGTGGTATACGAGTAGCCTGCGTAACAACATCCTGGCGCAATAAAGAAGATATGCACGACTGGGCGCTTTGGCGTTTCGTAGTTTGTCAGCACACCCGCATCACGCAGCGCCGCGCGCAGCGGCACGGTGAACTTACGGCAGAACTTCATCAGCTCTTTGCTTTCGTTGGTGTCGGCCACTTCCACGCGCAAATCGCCGCCCTTCTCCACCACTCCCTGCAACAGGCCAACAATCGGCGTGATGCGATCTTCCGGCGGAAGATCTTTCAGCAGTTCACCCGCGACAAACATCTGACGGGCGAAAATCAATGAGCTGAACGGCAGTTCGCGCGCCAGCTTGTCGGCATCATCAGGCTGATAGCATTCAAATACCACATAGCCCGCGTTCTCTTTGACGCGAGCGAATCCAAAGACTTCACGCTTCGCCGCTTTATCGGTGATTTCCGCGGCGCACTCTTTCTCAAACCCCGGGCGACAATATAAAACAACCTTATTCATGAACAACGCCCTTGCGTTTCAGACGGATAGCTCCGATAAACATTAACACCCAACCCGCCAGGAAGCTGACGCCGCCGACAGGTGTAACAAACGCCCACAGGCGTAAATGCGACAGCGCCAGACAGTAAAGACTGCCGCTGAACAGTACGGTACCCAGCGCCAGAAAGACGCTGCTCCAGTAAAACCAGATGCTGATGCGGCGCTGCATCGCCACCGCCAGCCCAAAAATTGCCAGCGTGTGGAACGCCTGATATTCAAGGCCGGTCTGGATCCACCCCATCTCCACAACGCCCAGAGATTTGCTTAAGACATGCGCGCCAAACGCGCCCAGAGCTACAAAAATAAAGCCACTCACCGCGGCGAAAATCAGCATGAATCGGCTGGTCATGTTTAAGTCCTGAATTGATGCGTGCCCGGCACACAAACGTTATTGTTCATACCTGAAGCGGAATTTTTCTTGCTCGCTTGCCGCTTTCGCCAGTATCCACTGCCGGAAAGCGGCTATTTTACCCAGTTCTGCCTGACTGTCATGACAAACCAGATAAAATGCATTCTTGCTGACCAGTACATCGTTAAATGGGCAAACCAGACGGCCTGCCTCAATTTCGGACTGCGCCATAACGTTGTTTGCCAACGCCACGCCCTGCCCGTGAATGGCAGCCTGTAGCACCATCGCGCTGTGGCTAAAAATGGGCCCCTGCTGCACGTTTATATGATTAAGACCTAACTGGCGGGTATAAGTTTGCCAGTCGCGACGCGACGCATCGTGCAAAAGCGTATGTTGCGCCAGATCGGCGGGCGTTTTGAGCGCTTTATCCCCCGTCAGCAGCAGCGGTGAACAGACCGGCAACAGATATTCTGCGTATAATTTTTCCACACGCAAGCCCGGCCAGTTACCGCGACCGTAAAAAATCGCCACGTCCACATCATCTGCAAGCTTGTCTTCCTGACGGTCCACTGCCTGGATTCGGACATCGATTCCCGGATAAGTTGAGTTAAAGCTTGAGAGTCGCGGCACCAGCCACTGAATGGCAAAACTGGGCAATAAACTCACAGTCAGGGCGCCTTTTGCGCTCCGGGCCTGAAGTTTGCGAGTGGCTTCCGTCAGCTGGGAAAAAATCTCTTTAATATCCTGAAAATAGCTCTGCCCCTCTTCGGTCAACAGCAACGAACGGTTGCGTCGACGGAACAGCTTAAGCCCCAGAAAATCCTCCAGAGACTTGATTTGATGACTTACTGCGGCCTGTGTCACAAAAAGCTCATCGGCTGCGCGGGTGAAGCTGAGGTGGCGTGCTGCTGCATCAAAAACACGTAATGCATTAAGGGGTGGCAATCGCTTGGACATGGTTATCTGGCTTAGATGTTAACGAGATTTAACATATAGGAAACAACGTTTAACCTATTAGTTTTTTTTATCTGAGCCATTATAATTTGTCCGTTGAGGAACTACCAGCAAATACCTATAGTGGCGGCACTTCCTGAGCCGGAACGAAAAGCTTTTTTTGGAATGCGTGTTCTGAAGGGCTTTTGGCTTACGGTTGTGATGTTGTGTTGTTGTGTTTGCAATTGGTCTGCGATTCAGACCACGGTAGCAACGCTACCAATTTTTCACTTCCTGTACATTTACCCTGTCTGTCCATAGTGATTAATGTAGCACCGCCAACTTGCGGTGCTTTTTTTTCGCTTATCTAACTGTTAATGCTCGATTTCCTTCATCTCTTTCACGTCAGTGCGATTGATCTGCTGTTTGTTCCCGTTAGCATCTTTGTATGAAATCATCCCGGTATCATTATCGGTTGTCGGTTTCCCTTCAGAGACGATAGATCGACCATCGTTGGTATGCATTACGTAGTTATTTCCAGAACAGGCGCTCAGGGCAAAGGTCAACGCACAGGCAGAAATGATTGCAGCTGTCTTTTTCATGATTATCTCCTTTAGCAATTAATGCTATTCAAACCTCGATTTATAACAGGCTAAAACATCCGCCTAACACTATTTAGCATAACCTGCTTTTTCAGACTCGCCAGGATAAGCAGACAAATCTGATAGATATCAACTTCCTTGCCCTGCCGATGAATTTGCGCGACGATCGTAGAATCGATATGAGGAATTCCATGAACGCTTTCAGTCCTGCGCAGTTTCGCGCACAGTTTCCCGCGCTGGCCGATGCCGGCATTTATCTTGATAGCGCTGCCACGGCCCTTAAACCGCAGGCGGTGATTGAGGCAACCCGCCAGTTTTACAGCCTGAGCGCCGGGAACGTGCACCGCAGCCAGTATGCCGACGCGCAGCGCTTAACGGCGCAATACGAAGCCGCACGGGATCAGGTCGCGCGCCTGATCAATGCTGACAGCGGTAAGAACATCGTCTGGACGCGGGGCACCACCGAGGCCATTAACATGGTTGCGCAATGTTACGCGCGTCCGCTGTTGCAACCCGGGGATGAGATCATCGTCAGCGAGGCGGAACACCACGCCAACCTGGTGCCCTGGCTGATGGTGGCCGAACAAACCGGGGCACAGGTTGTAAAGCTCCCGTTGGGTGCGGACTTCCTGCCTGACGTGGCGCGTCTGCCTGAGCTGATTACGCCGCGCAGCCGTATTCTGGCGCTGGGGCAGATGTCCAACGTCACCGGCGGCTGTCCGGATCTGGCGCGTGCCATTGAGATTGCCCATGCCAGCGGCGTGGTGGTGATGGTCGACGGTGCGCAGGGTGTGGTGCATTTTCCGGCTGATGTGCAGGCGCTGGATATCGACTTCTATGCCTTCTCAGGGCACAAATTGTACGGGCCAACCGGTATCGGCGCGCTGTACGGCAAACCTGAACTGCTGGCCCGGATGACGCCGTGGCTCGGCGGCGGCAAGATGATTACCGAAGTCACCTTCGACGGTTTTAAAACGCAGGATGTGCCCTACCGCCTGGAAGCCGGTACACCGAACGTGGCCGGGGTTATTGGCCTGAGCGCGGCGCTCGAATGGCTGGCAGAAACGGACGTGGTTCAGGCTGAAAGCTGGAGCCGGGGTCTGGCGACGCTGGCGGAAGAAGAACTGAAAAAACGTCCGGGTTTTCGCTCGTTCCGCGTGCAGGACTCCAGCCTGCTCGCCTTTGATTTCGCGGGCGTGCACCATAGCGACATGGTAACGCTACTTGCCGGATACGGCATTGCCCTGCGTGCCGGACAGCACTGCGCCCAGCCGCTGCTGGCGGCTATTGGCGTGAGCGGTACCCTGCGCGCCTCGTTTGCACCGTACAATACAAAAAGTGACGTCGATGCGCTGGTTTCCGCCGTCGACCGCGCCCTGGAATTACTGGTGGATTAATGACAAGTTCAGCTTTAGCCGGACACCCGTTCGGCACCGTTATTACTGAAGAGACGTTAAAACAGACCTTTGTCCCGCTCACGCAGTGGGAAGATAAATATCGTCAGCTGATCCTGCTGGGCAAACAGTTGCCTGCACTGTCAGACGAGCTGAAATTACAGGCGAAGGAGATCGCAGGCTGCGAGAACCGCGTCTGGCTTGGGTTTAGCGTATCCGGTGAGAAACTGCATTTCTTCGGCGACAGCGAGGGACGCATTGTTCGCGGTCTGCTGGCGGTGCTGTTGACCGCAATCGAAGGGAAAAGCGCCGCAGAGCTGCTGGCGCATTCTCCGCTGGCGCTGTTTGATGAGCTGGGACTTCGCGCACAGCTTAGCGCCTCGCGCGGTCAGGGACTGATTGCGCTAAACGACGCGGTGCTGGATGCCGCCCGTCAGGCTCAGGCCTGACGTTCCGCCTTCGCCATCATCTTCTTCAGGGCGTGAGAGACCGCCACAAAGCCGAAGGAGGCGGTCACCATGGTGGCCGCTCCAAACCCTGAGGCACAATCCATCCGCTTTGGCCCTTCCGCCGTGCTTTTCATTGCACAGACCGAACCATCCGCCTGCGGATAAACCAGCGCTTCTGTCGAGAACACACAGTCCACGCCCAGCTTACCTTTACTGTTCTTCACCACGTTGAAGTCGCTTTTTAAGCGCTCGCGCAGCTTGGCAGCCAGCGGATCCTGAATGGTTTTCGCCAGATCCGCCACCTGGATCTGCGTCGGATCGATTTGCCCGCCCGCGCCGCCGGTCGTGACCAGCGGCACCTTGTAACGACGACAGTAAGCGATCAGCGCCGCTTTTGGCCGCACGCTGTCGATGGCGTCAATCACATAGCTGTAGCCTTTGCTCATGTACTCCGCGACGTTATCTGCCGTCACAAAGTCGTCGATCACCGTCACCCGGCACTCCGGGTTGATGAGACGAATACGCTCCGCCATCACCTCGGACTTCGCCAGACCGACGTTATCACGCAGGGCGTGGATCTGACGGTTAGTGTTAGTCACGCAGACATCATCCATATCAATCAACGTAATTGCGCCAATGCCGGTTCTCGCCAGCGCTTCTGCCGCCCACGAACCCACGCCACCAATGCCCACCACGCAGACATGCGCATCCGCGAACAGTTGCAGGGCTTTTTCACCATATAACCGTGCCGTGCCGCCGAAACGCTGGCGCCAGGCATCGCTGATTACCACAGACATAAAACCTCAGATGTAAAAAGGGTGAGGTATTCCTCACCCTGAACCGTAATCCGTCTTGCGCTCAGAATACCACAATCAGCCGCTGAATACGTTTCCGGTACCCGGCGCTGTCTTCAGCACCCACACGCGTCCGTAGTGGTTATACCAGCCTGCACGATGGCCGGCATCCGGGCCGATGCCCTGATAAATGTCGAAGTGCTGGCCTTTGATCGCCCCACCCACGTCCAGCGCCACCATCAGGCGTAATTCATATTTGCCGTTGAATTTGCCGTTGTTGTCGAGGAGTGGAACTTCCGCCAGCAGCGTGGTACCCGCCGGAATAATCGAACGATCCGATGCCACAGAAGCGCGGCCAATCAGCGGGACGGCGCTCGCCCCTTTCACCGGCGCAAAGTTCTGCGGTTTGAAGAAGACAAACGATGGGTTCTGCTCAAGCAGCTCACGCACTTCCGCTTCGCTGTGCTTTTCGCCCCATTCGCGGATAGCCTGCATCGACATATCTTCTCGTTTCACTTCGCCACGGTCGATCAGCACCTTACCGATGCTGCGATAGGCATGGCCATTTTTACCGGCATAGCTAAAGAAGTTCAGCGGCGAGCCGTCGCCAAAATCAATATAGCCACTGCCCTGCACGTCCATAATGAAGTTGTCCATCAGCGAGTTGCTGTAGGCCAGAACATAATTTTCGCTCAGCGCGCCGGCGTAGATCTCGGCGCGGGACGGCAGACGACCGCGTTTCGGCGGCATACGGTAAATGGGATACTGGAACTCGCCCTGGCGCGTGTGTCGCGCCTGGACAACCGGGGTGTAGTAACCGGTAAACTGGACGTTACCGTAGTTATCCGCCCCCTCCATCTGCCAGGCATCGATACCAAACTGGCGCATATTGCGGGTATCACCGCCTGCACGCAGCCAGTCCTGCACGGCACTATAAACGTTGTTCTGTGCGCCATACAGGCGCGGCGACGCTTTGCGGATCTGGTACACCTGCTCGGAGAAATCCCCGGCATTGATTGGAGCACCCACGGCATCGGGCTGGTTAACTAAAGAGAAAGGCTGGGATAATTTCCCGTCTTTATACTGTTGACCGCGATCGGTCGGTTTGGAAGAGCAGGCCGCAAGAATCGCCACCATTGCGCCTGTCATCAGATACTTCGCCCAACGTCCTTTCATTATATCTCGTCTTTTAGTTGCCCAATTCCGCGAGATGAAGATAACAAACCCACCGTGTTAATGAAATGCAATCGCCTTCCCTTTGGCAAATTCTGCACAAAAAATAGTCCAAAGTGGCTTTTGCCGTTCATTTTGCATACAAAATAATGAATTATGTGAAAAAGGGGTTGCATCACAAACCTATCCGAGTATAGTGCGCTTCCACGGACGCGGGGTGGAGCAGCCTGGTAGCTCGTCGGGCTCATAACCCGAAGGTCGTCGGTTCAAATCCGGCCCCCGCAACCAATTAAAATTTGATGAAGTATCTTCTACGACTGTAGAAGTTTTTGCGAAGTAGTTCGAATCACAGCAAGGCGACGACGCAGTGAATCCTTAGGAGCTTACTCCAGTAAGTGACTGAGGTGAACGAGGAAAGTCAACGCAGATGTGGTTTGAAATACGAAGCAAAAAGACGGACGCGGGGTGGAG
>NZ_QFLS01000012.1:0-74979 GCF_004136695.1 Enterobacter cloacae complex sp. 677-3DZ2D5B
AAGGTGTTTTGGCGAAGAGACGAAATTTTCAGCTTAGATTCAGAGTCCGAAGGATTTTGCGCTGAGACAAGGCGGCAAACGAAGGAAAGGAAGGAGCATACTGAGGTATGTGACTGACTTTACGAGAGCAGCCAACGCAGTATCAGTGCGAAAGACACAGGACAGAGCACAAGAATTTGCCTGGCGGCTTTAGCGCGGTGGTCCCACCTGACCCCATGCCGAACTCAGAAGTGAAACGCCGTAGCGCCGATGGTAGTGTGGGGTCTCCCCATGTGAGAGTAGGGAACTGCCAGGCATCAAATTAAGTAGTAAGCCGGTGCATTAATCCGGTGGTTACAGAAGTATTCGGTGGAGCGGTAGTTCAGTCGGTTAGAATACCTGCCTGTCACGCAGGGGGTCGCGGGTTCGAGTCCCGTCCGTTCCGCCACTTATTAAGACATTAAGCCTGCCCTTTCGGCAGGCTTAATGGCAAAAACTTTAGGGGCGTAGCTCAGTTGGTAGAGCACCGGTCTCCAAAACCGGGTGTCGCGAGTTCGAGTCTCTCCGCCCCTGCCATATAGAATCCTTTGCTTCGGCAAAGGATTTTTTTTTGCCTGCAAAACAGCTCAACACCTTCCTGAAGAATAAGCAGCCTGCGTTTCCGCAGGCTTTTGCGTTAATCCAGTATGCTGGTTTTTAACAGATCTTTTATCTGCGACTGCTTATCGCTGTTTTGCAGCCAAATGGCATACAGCGGCCTGGAGAGAGTTGTCGAATCGGTGACAACATGGAGTGCGGGTTTATTATCCGCCCAGCGAACAGGTAACCATGTACAGCCTTTCAATGCGGGAAGATGCTGGCATGCGATCTCCGCAGAGCTTGTCGTGAGTTGCGGGATATCATCGCTGGCAATTAACCCCGTCTCGTGCTGCTGAAAATCAGGCCCCCATTCCAGGCGTAAATAATTCAGGTCGGCCTTCATCATTGCAGGCTCGGATGCATAGAGCGCCAGGCTAAACTGTCCAACAATCTGGCTGCTAAATTCGTCCATCTTGGGCGCTTCTGTGGTGATCAGGAGATCAAGCTGCCGCTCGTGGAGTTGCTTAACCAGCGACTGGCGTTGCGCAATCCTCGCCTCAAATTGCAGATGGTTGTGTGAGCGATATAGCCGCATAAGCCACTGGCTGAGCATGCATTCCCATAGTGAAGCGCTGGCACCGATCGAGAATTCATTATGCCGGGAGGTGTGCGCAACCTCCTTCCGCGCTGCCTGCCAGGTATTCATCAGGGTTTCTGCATAAGGCAATAGCTTTTCACCGGCCGGGGTTAAACGAATATTGTTGCGATGGCGGGTAAAAAGGTTCACACCCAGTTGATTTTCCAGCTGTCGAATACGAAAACTGACTGCTGACTGCGTCAGGTAGAGGGCTTCAGCTGCTCGCCCAAAGTGTCGCGTTCTGCTCACTTCGAGGAAAGTTTTTAGCAATTCCGTATCCACATCTTTCTCCGCAAAATTATTTGTCGTTATGATTTAAATGTTTTGTTTTACACTCTGTCAAGCGTAACTAATACTCCGCGCCATAAATAGCTCGGCCAAAGAATTAGGAGCGTGTAGGATGGCGGAAAGCTTTACGACGACTAATCGTTTTTTCGACAATAAACATTATCCGCGCGGGTTCTCTCGTCACGGCGATTTCACTATCAAAGAAGCTCAACTTCTTGAGCGCCATGGTTATGCCTTTAACGAGCTGGATCTGGGTAAACGTGAACCGGCAACCGAAGATGAAAAACAGTTTGTCTCTGTTTGCCGTGGTGAGCGTGAGCCGCAATCTGATGCAGAACGTGTATGGATCAAGTATATGGCTCGCATTAAGCGTCCTAAGCGTTTCCATACGCTGTCTGGCGGCAAGCCGCAGATGGAAGGTGCAGAAGACTACACCGAGTCTGACGATTAAGAAGAGAAGGGGCTACGGCCCCTTTTTTTTACGCCAGCATTTTTTGCAGATGCAACAGCAGCCGATCGATCGCACGGTAACTTAATGCCTCCTGCAAATGCCGCCTCTCTATTCCGGGGCAGCCCTCCACGTCGGCGACCGTGCGCGCAACTTTCAACAAACGCTGCCACGCGCGAATGGATAGCCCAAACCGCGTCAGTGTCTCTTCCAGCCAGCCTGCATCTTCAGCGTTGAGAGAACAAAACTGTCGGATCCCGCTGTTATCCAGCCGGGCATTCAGCCTGTTCTGACGAGCATACTGCCGCGCCTGCGCCGCAATAACCCGTTCACGCACAGCTGCTGAGCTTTCGCCTTTGATACCGGTTTGCCTCAGCAGACCGGGCGGGGGCAGGGGGATCTCGAGAGATAAATCAAAACGGTCGAGGAAGGGGCCGGACAGCTTACTCAGATAGCGCAGCGTCTGCTCCGGCGTACAGCGGTTATGATTGCCCTGATAATGACCCGTAGGGCTAGGGTTCATCGCGGCGACCAGCTGAAACTGCGCAGGGTAGCTTATTTTGGCCCGTGTACGAGACAGATGGATTTCGCCGGATTCAATCGGCTCCCGCAATGCATCCAGCACTCGGCGTTCAAACTCTGGCAATTCATCCAGGAAGAGAATGCCGTTGTGCGCCAGTGAGATTTCACCCGGACCGGGGATCGAACCCCCGCCCACCATCGCGGTAAGAGACGCACTGTGGTGTGGAGAGCGGAAAGGACGGCGGCGCCACTGTTTATGCAGCGACGTAGAACTGACCAGGCTAAATATCGCGGCGCTTTCCAGCGCTTCGTGATTATTGAGGGGTGGCAACAGGCCGTTCAATCTGCTCGCCAGCATCGTTTTCCCCGTGCCTGGCGGACCTATCAGTAACAGGTTATGCCCACCCGCGGCCGTTATCTCTAACGCTCGTTTACCCTGTTCCTGACCCATAATATCGCTGAGATCCTCGGGCGAATCTGGCGCCACCTCGTCATTCTCCTGCGGCTCGGCAAGCTCGTGTCGGCCTTCCAGCCAGGCGCAAACCTCCTGCAAATGTCCCGCGACAAGACATCCCTTTTCGGCGATAAGGCTTACTTCAGAGGCATTTTCATTGGCCACAATGATTTGTCTTCCCGCGCGTATGGCTTCAAGCGCACCCGAGATTGCTCCGGGAACGCCTCTTAACGCGCCTGTAAGCGCTAATTCACCCACGAACTCGCACGAGCTTAGCCCTGGCGTATTGAGCTGTTCAGAAGCCGCGAGAAGCGCTATAGCAATAGGTAAATCATATCGCCCTCCCTCCTTTGGCAAATCGGCGGGCGCAAGGTTGATGGTGATCTTCTTCGCCGGAAAAGCATAACCGCTATTAATAATTGCGCTGCGCACGCGATCCCTCGCCTCTTTAACGGTCGTTTCTGGTAAGCCGACCAGCGTCAGTCCGGGCAGTCCATTACTTAAATGAACCTCTACAGAAATAAGCGGTGCCTTCACGCCGATGGCCGCGCGTGTATAAACAACTGACAGTGACATAAGCCCTCCTTGGCGGTGACTATGCCAGCATCATTTTTTCCTGTTTAGCGCTAATTCACTGAATTACGGTGCTCGTTCCAGCCTTTTAGCGCCTAAATGTAATCATTACATGTCGGTGGAATCGGCCTCGCAGAAAAGGAATCATGCGCGCCTTGCCTGATGAAACAGGACAAAAAAAATGAAAAATCTTCATTTCTATTTTTTCCCTATATAAAACAACGATTTTGAAAGAAATAGTTCGCCTGCTACAGAAATAGGTCATAAAAAAATCTTGTGTCAGATGAAATATCTGTGGTAACTCTTTAGGTATTCCTTCGAACTAGATGCAAAAAGAACTGAAAATGACAGCCCTTCTACGAGTGATTAGCCTGGTCGTGATTAGCGTGGTGGTGATTATTATCCCACCGTGCGGGGCTGCACTTGGACGAGGAAAGGCTTAGAAATCAAGCCTTAACGAACTAAGACCCCCGCACCGAAAGGTCCGGGGGTTTTTTTATGACTAAAAAACGTAAATGAGGAGCAGAGAATGACAAGTAGCACAAAATTCTGTTTCTCCCGATTTATGACGGGGAACTAACTATGAATGGGGCACAGTGGGTAGTACATGCGTTGCGCGCGCAGGGAGTCGAGACAGTATTCGGTTATCCGGGTGGCGCAATTATGCCGATTTACGATGCACTGTATGACGGCGGCGTGGAGCACCTGTTGTGCCGACACGAGCAGGGCGCAGCGATGGCCGCCATCGGTTATGCCCGTGCCACCGGTAAAACCGGTGTCTGTATGGCGACCTCAGGTCCGGGCGCAACGAACCTGATCACCGGTCTTGCTGATGCACTGCTGGATTCTGTTCCCGTTGTTGCCATCACCGGACAGGTTGCCTCTCCGTTCATCGGCACCGATGCCTTCCAGGAAGTGGATGTGCTCGGTTTATCGCTGGCCTGCACCAAACACAGCTTCCTCGTTCAGTCTCTTGAAGAGCTGCCGCGGGTGATGGCCGAAGCGTTCGAGGTTGCCAGCTCTGGCCGTCCTGGCCCGGTTCTGGTTGATATCCCGAAAGATATCCAGGTTGCACTCGGCGATCTGGAACCGCATTTCTCTACCGTGAAAAGCGATGATGCATTCCCGCATGCAGAGGTGGAAGAGGCGCGTCAGATGATGGTGCAGGCCAAACAACCGATGCTGTACGTTGGTGGTGGCGTAGGTATGGCGCAGGCGGTTCCTGCCCTGCGCGAATTTATCGCGGCAACGCAAATGCCTGCCACCTGCACGCTGAAAGGGTTGGGTGCGGTAGATGCTGATTACCCCTACTATCTGGGCATGCTGGGGATGCATGGTACCAAAGCGGCAAACCTGGCGGTGCAGGAGTGTGACCTGCTCATCGCCGTCGGCGCGCGTTTTGACGACCGCGTCACCGGCAAGCTGAACACCTTCGCGCCAAACGCCAAAGTGATCCATATGGACATCGACCCGGCGGAGATGAACAAACTGCGTCAGGCGCATGTCGCGTTGCAGGGCGATCTTAACGCGCTGTTACCGGCCCTGGAGCAGCCGCTGGATATTAACCCATGGCGTCAGCACACCGCCGATATGCGCGCTGAACACGCCTGGCGTTACGACCACCCCGGCGAGGCCATCTACGCGCCGCTGCTGTTGAAGCAGTTGTCCGACCGTAAGCCCGCCGACAGCGTGGTGACGACCGATGTCGGCCAGCATCAGATGTGGTCTGCCCAGCACATGACCTACACCCGTCCGGAAAACTTCATCACGTCCAGCGGGTTAGGGACGATGGGCTTCGGTCTGCCAGCCGCCGTTGGTGCACAGGTTGCCCGCCCGAACGATACCGTTATCTGTATCTCCGGTGACGGCTCCTTCATGATGAACGTTCAGGAGCTCGGCACCGTGAAGCGCAAGCAGTTACCGTTGAAGATCGTGTTGCTCGATAACCAGCGTTTAGGGATGGTTCGCCAGTGGCAACAGCTGTTCTTCCAGGAACGTTACAGTGAAACCACCCTGACCGATAACCCCGATTTCCTCACCCTGGCCAGCGCCTTCGGCATTCCTGGCCAGCACATCACCCGTAAAGACCAGGTTGAAGCGGCACTCGACACCATGCTGTCAAGCGAAGGGCCATACCTGCTTCATGTCTCAATCGATGAGCTTGAGAACGTCTGGCCGTTGGTACCGCCCGGTGCCAGTAACTCACAAATGCTGGAGAAATTATCATGATGCAACATCAGGTCGCCGTGCAGGCTCGCTTCAACCCGGAAACATTAGAACGCGTTTTGCGCGTGGTTCGCCACCGTGGCTTTCAGATTTGCTCTATGAATATGGAAACGGCTACCGACGCACAGAACATCAGTATCGAATTAACCGTTGCCAGCCCGCGGCCGGTCGACTTACTGTTTAGTCAGTTATCAAAACTGGTAGACGTTGCCCATGTTGCCATCTGCCAGAGCACAACCACATCACAACAAATCCGCGCTTAAGCGTGACAGGACGAAAAAATGACGACAAAAAAAGCTGATTACATTTGGTTCAATGGTGAGATGGTTCGCTGGGAAGACGCGAAAGTTCACGTGATGTCCCACGCGCTGCACTACGGCACCTCCGTGTTTGAAGGGATCCGTTGCTACGACTCTCACAAAGGACCAGTGGTGTTCCGCCACCGTGAACACATGCAGCGTCTGCATGACTCAGCCAAAATTTATCGTTTCCCGGTCTCCCAAAGCGTTGATGAGTTGATGGAAGCCTGCCGCGAGGTGATTCGCCAGAACAAACTGACCAGCGCCTATATTCGTCCGCTGGTCTTCGTGGGTGATGTCGGCATGGGCGTCAACCCGCCCGCTGGCTATAACACCGATGTGATTATTGCTGCGTTCCCGTGGGGCGCCTACCTGGGCGCGGAAGCACTGGATCAGGGGATCGACGCAATGGTTTCTTCCTGGAACCGCGTGGCGCCAAACACTATCCCGACTGCGGCTAAAGCGGGCGGTAACTACCTGTCCTCACTGCTGGTCGGCAGCGAAGCGCGCCGTCACGGTTACCAGGAAGGTATCGCGCTGGATGTGAATGGCTACATCTCCGAAGGTGCGGGCGAAAACCTGTTTGAAGTAAAAGACGGCATTCTGTTCACCCCGCCGTTTACCTCGTCCGCGCTGCCAGGCATCACCCGTGACGCCATCATCAAGCTGGCAAAAGATCTGGGTATCGAAGTGCGCGAGCAGGTGCTGTCCCGCGAATCCCTGTACCTGGCTGACGAAGTGTTTATGTCCGGTACCGCGGCTGAAATTACGCCGGTGCGTAGCGTCGATGGCATTCAGGTGGGCGAAGGCCGCTGTGGCCCGGTGACCAAACGCATTCAGCAAGCGTTCTTTGGCCTCTTCACCGGCGAGACAGAAGATAAATACGGCTGGTTGGATCAGGTTAATCACTAAATATAAATTTGGGACGGCACGCACCGTCCCATTAAATAGTCAGACGGGAGTAAATAAAGCATGCCTAAGTATCGTTCAGCCACCACCACCCACGGCCGTAACATGGCCGGTGCCCGCGCGCTGTGGCGCGCCACCGGAATGACCGACGCCGATTTCGGCAAGCCAATTATCGCCGTGGTGAACTCCTTCACCCAGTTTGTGCCGGGCCACGTGCACCTGCGCGATCTCGGTAAGCTGGTTGCCGAGCAAATCGAAGCCTCCGGCGGCGTGGCGAAAGAGTTCAACACCATTGCGGTGGATGACGGTATCGCAATGGGCCACGGGGGGATGCTCTATTCGCTGCCGTCGCGCGAGCTGATCGCCGACTCGGTGGAGTATATGGTTAACGCCCACTGCGCCGATGCGATGGTCTGTATCTCCAACTGCGACAAAATCACCCCGGGGATGCTGATGGCCTCCCTGCGTCTGAACATTCCGGTGATCTTCGTTTCCGGCGGCCCGATGGAAGCGGGGAAAACCAAGCTTTCCGACAAAATCATCAAGCTCGACCTGGTCGATGCGATGATCCAGGGCGCGGACCCGAAAGTCTCTGACGAGCAGAGCGACCAGGTGGAACGCTCCGCGTGCCCGACCTGCGGCTCCTGTTCCGGGATGTTCACCGCCAACTCCATGAACTGCCTGACCGAAGCGCTGGGCCTGTCTCAGCCGGGCAACGGCTCGCTGCTGGCGACCCACGCCGACCGTAAGCAGCTGTTCCTTAACGCGGGCAAGCGCATCGTTGAGCTGACCAAACGCTACTACGAGCAGGACGATGCCAGCGCGCTGCCGCGCAACATCGCCAGTAAAGCGGCGTTCGAAAATGCCATGACGCTGGATATCGCCATGGGCGGTTCCACCAACACCGTTCTGCACCTGCTGGCCGCCGCGCAGGAAGCTGAAATCGACTTCACCATGAGCGACATCGACAAGCTCTCCCGCAAAGTGCCGCAGCTGTGTAAAGTCGCGCCGAGTACCCAGAAGTACCACATGGAAGATGTCCACCGTGCGGGTGGCGTGATTGGTATTCTCGGCGAGCTGGATCGCGCCGGGCTGCTTAACCGCGACGTGAAAAACGTGCTCGGCCTGACGCTGCCGGAGTCGCTGGAGCAGTACGACGTGATGCTGACCAAAGACGACGCGGTGAAAAACATGTATCGCGCCGGTCCGGCGGGCATCCGTACCACCCAGGCGTTCTCGCAGGATTGCCGTTGGGACACGCTTGATGACGATCGCGCCGAAGGATGCATTCGCTCGCTGGAACATGCCTATAGCAAAGACGGCGGCCTGGCCGTGCTGTACGGTAACTTTGCGGAAAATGGCTGTATCGTGAAAACCGCTGGCGTGGACGACAGCATCCTGAAATTCACCGGTCCGGCAAAAGTGTATGAAAGCCAGGACGAAGCGGTAGACGCCATCCTCGGTGGCAAAGTGGTAGAAGGCGACGTGGTGGTCATTCGCTACGAAGGACCGAAAGGCGGTCCCGGCATGCAGGAGATGCTCTACCCGACCACCTTCCTGAAATCGATGGGCCTCGGCAAAGCCTGCGCGCTGATCACCGATGGTCGTTTCTCCGGCGGCACGTCTGGTCTCTCCATCGGCCACGTCTCCCCGGAAGCGGCAAGCGGCGGCAATATCGCGATCATCGAAGATGGCGATCTGATTGAAATCGACATTCCAAACCGCGGCATTCAGCTGAAGTTGAGCGACCAGGAGATTGCGGCCCGTCGTGAAGCGCAGGAAGCCCGCGGCGACAAAGCCTGGACGCCGAAAGATCGCCAGCGCGAAGTCTCCTTCGCCCTGCGCGCCTACGCGAGCCTTGCAACCAGTGCAGATAAAGGCGCGGTGCGCGATAAATCTAAACTGGGGGGCTAACGATGGCCGAGTCACAACCCTTATCCGCCGCCCCTGAGGGGGCGGAATACCTGAGAGCGGTGCTACGCGCGCCGGTCTATGAAGCCGTGCAGGTCACGCCCCTGCAAAAAATGGAAAAACTCTCTTCGCGCCTCGACAACGTCATTCTGGTGAAGCGTGAAGACAGGCAGCCGGTGCACAGCTTCAAGCTGCGCGGAGCCTACGCGATGATGGCCGGGCTGACCGACGAGCAAAAAGCGCGCGGCGTGATTACCGCGTCGGCGGGCAACCACGCCCAGGGCGTCGCGTTCTCGTCTGCCCGTCTGGGGCTTAAGGCGCTGATCGTGATGCCGGTTGCTACCGCCGATATCAAGGTCGACGCGGTGCGCGGATTCGGCGGAGAAGTGCTGCTTCACGGCGCTAACTTTGACGAAGCCAAAGCCAAAGCGATTGAGCTGGCGCAGCAGCAGGGCTTCACCTGGGTGCCGCCGTTCGACCACCCGATGGTGATTGCCGGGCAGGGTACGCTGGCGCTGGAGCTGTTGCAGCAGGACGCCCATCTCGACCGCGTTTTCGTCCCGGTGGGCGGCGGTGGCTTAGCCGCAGGTGTGGCGGTGCTGATCAAACAGCTGATGCCGCAGATCAAAGTGATTGCGGTTGAAGCGGAAGACTCTGCCTGCCTGAAGGCGGCGCTGGACGCCGGACATCCTGTGGATCTGCCGCGCGTCGGGCTGTTCGCCGAGGGCGTGGCGGTGAAGCGCATTGGCGACGAAACGTTCCGTCTGTGCCAGGAGTATCTCGACGATATCGTCACGGTTGATAGCGACGCTATCTGCGCGGCGATGAAAGATCTCTTCGAGGATGTGCGTGCGGTGGCGGAACCGTCCGGCGCGCTGGCGCTGGCGGGGATGAAGAAATACATCGCCCAGCACAACATTCGCGGCGAACGTCTGGCGCACGTGCTTTCCGGCGCTAATGTGAACTTCCACGGCCTGCGCTACGTGTCCGAACGCTGTGAGCTGGGCGAGCAGCGTGAAGCCCTGCTGGCGGTGACCATTCCGGAAGAGAAGGGCAGCTTCCTGAAGTTCTGCCAGCTGCTGGGCGGCCGTTCGGTAACGGAGTTCAACTACCGCTTTGCCGACGCCAAAGATGCCTGCATTTTTGTCGGCGTGCGTCTGAGCCGTGGCGTGGAGGAGCGCAAAGAGATCCTCAGCCTGCTGCACGACGGCGGCTACAGCGTGGTCGATCTCTCTGACGATGAGATGGCGAAGCTGCACGTGCGTTACATGGTCGGCGGCCGTCCTTCCAAGCCGCTCCAGGAACGCCTGTTCAGCTTCGAGTTCCCGGAATCACCGGGCGCGTTGCTCAAGTTCCTGCACACGCTCGGCACGCACTGGAACATCTCTCTGTTCCACTACCGCAGCCACGGCACCGACTATGGCCGCGTGCTGGCGGCGTTCGAACTGGGCGAGCACGAGCCGGATTTCGAAACGCGCCTGAACGAGCTGGGCTATGAATGTCATGACGAAACCCATAACCCGGCTTTCAGGTTCTTTCTGGCTGGCTAGTGGTTCGGCAATATCGTCCAGAACGCATCAATAAGCGGCTCATGCAGCCGCTTTTTTTGTGCGCACACGCCCAGCTCAAACGGCGTCTTCTCGTCGCTGCGCTCCAGAATCAACACGCGGTTGCGCACCGGTTCCGGGCTGTTTTCCAGCACCACTTCCGGCAGCAGCGCCACGCCGCAGCCAAGCGCCACCATCGACACCATCGCCTCATGGCCGCCGACCGTGGCGTAAATCGACGGGTTACTGATCTTCTGGCGGCGGAACCACAGCTCAATGCGGCGGCGCACCGGCCCCTGATCGGCCATGATAAACGGCACCGTGGACCAGTCCGGTTTCTCCACCGAAACCTGGTTGCGCACCGGGCAGGGCAGCGCCGGGGCAATCAGCACTACCGCCAGATTCTCCAGCATCGAGAACGCCACCGCCCCCGGCAGCGTTTCAGGTTTTCCGGCAATCGCCAGATCCGCTTCGCCCGTTACCACTTTTTCCATCGCGTCGGCGGCATCGCCGGTGGTGAGCTTAATTTCAACCGACGGATGTTCCGCGCGGAAGCGGTCAAGAATGGGGGGAAGATGGCTGTAGGCAGCGGTCACGGAACAGAAAATATGCAGCTCGCCGGAAAGCGACGGCCCCTGCTGGTCGATGGTGTGCCGCAGCTGCTGATACTGCAACAAGGTTTGCTGGGCAAAGATGCGCAGCTCTTCGCCGGCTTCCGTGAGGGTGACGGTGCGGTTATCGCGCACGAACAGCGGCTGGCCGAGGTCTTCCTCAAGGCGCTGGATCTGGCGCGACAGCGTGGAGGGGCTGACGTGCATCGCCCGGGCGCTGCGGCCAAAGTGACGGCTTTCCGCCAGGTGCAGGAACATTTTCAGATCGCGTAAATCCACCGATTCCACTCCCTCTTTTTACATTGCATAAATTGCAATGTGACGTTGTGAATATATCAATTTCCGCAATAAATTTCCTGTTGTAATGTGGGTACATTGTCGCTGAAAGGCGAACCGAACAATAAATTACTCGTCGTCTTTCACGTTGTAGGTGCGTTGTCTGCGTCAACTCACCCCAGTCACTTACTAGAGTAAGCTCCTGGGGGTTCGCAGACTTGACGCCTTCCTAAAACGTGAAATCCATAGAGTAATAAACAACACAACATCACGAGGTATCACCCATGGCTAACTACTTTAATACACTGAACTTGCGCCAGCAGCTGGCGCAGCTGGGCAAATGCCGCTTCATGGCGCGCGATGAATTTGCTGATGGCGCGAGCTACCTTCAGGGTAAAAAAGTGGTCATTGTCGGCTGTGGCGCACAGGGTCTGAACCAGGGCCTGAACATGCGTGACTCCGGGCTGGATATCTCCTACGCCCTGCGCAAAGAAGCGATTGCCGAGAAGCGCGCTTCATGGCGTAAAGCGACCGAAAACGGCTTCAAAGTGGGCACCTACGAAGAGCTGATCCCGCAGGCGGATCTGGTGGTGAACCTGACGCCGGACAAGCAGCACTCTGACGTTGTGCGTTCCGTACAGCCGCTGATGAAAGACGGCGCCGCGCTGGGTTACTCCCACGGCTTCAACATCGTTGAAGTGGGCGAGCAGATCCGTAAAGACATCACCGTGGTGATGGTGGCACCGAAGTGCCCGGGCACCGAAGTGCGTGAAGAGTACAAACGTGGCTTCGGCGTACCGACGCTGATCGCCGTTCACCCGGAAAACGATCCGAAAGGCGAAGGCATGGCGATTGCCAAAGCCTGGGCAGCGGCCACCGGCGGCCATCGTGCGGGCGTACTGGAATCTTCCTTCGTTGCGGAAGTGAAATCTGACCTGATGGGCGAGCAGACTATCCTGTGCGGCATGCTCCAGGCTGGCTCTCTGCTGTGCTTCGACAAGCTGGTGGAAGAAGGCACCGACCCGGCATACGCGGAAAAACTGATTCAGTTCGGCTGGGAAACCATCACCGAAGCGCTGAAGCAGGGCGGCATTACGCTGATGATGGACCGTCTGTCCAACCCGGCAAAACTGCGCGCGTTCGCACTCTCTGAACAGCTGAAAACCATCATGGCGCCACTGTTCCAGAAACATATGGACGACATCATCTCCGGCGAGTTCTCCTCCGGCATGATGGCAGACTGGGCGAACGACGATAAGAAACTGCTGACCTGGCGTGAAGAGACCGGTAAAACCGCGTTCGAAACCGCACCACAGTACGACGGCAAGATCACCGAGCAGGAGTACTTCGATAAAGGCGTCCTGATGATTGCGATGGTGAAAGCAGGCGTTGAGCTGGCGTTCGAAACTATGGTGGATTCCGGCATCATTGAAGAGTCTGCGTACTACGAATCGCTGCACGAGCTGCCGCTGATCGCAAACACCATCGCCCGTAAGCGTCTGTATGAGATGAACGTGGTGATCTCCGATACCGCCGAGTACGGTAACTACCTGTTCTCTTACGCCTGCGTACCGCTGCTGAAAGAGTTCATGACCACCCTGCAAGCGGGCGATCTGGGCCAGGCGATTGCGGAAGGTGCGGTTGATAACGCGCAGCTGCGTGACGTTAACGAAGCGATTCGCAGCCACGAAATCGAGAAAGTGGGCCAGAAACTGCGTGGCTACATGACCGATATGAAACGTATCGCGGTAGCAGGCTAAACACGATGAATCGGGTGGCGCAAGCCACCCGAACTGTTTTAGCTACGCAGTATCGCGCCGGGATAACCCAGCTGGCGCCACGCCTCATACACCACCACCGACACCGCATTCGACAGGTTCATGCTGCGGCTGTCCGGCATCATCGGAATACGAATTTTCTGCTCGGCTGGCAGGGCATCCAGAATGGTGGCCGGCAGGCCGCGGGTTTCCGGACCAAACATCAGATAATCCCCGTCCTGATAGCTTACGGCGCTGTGCGCTGGCGTGCCTTTGGTGGTCAGGGCGAACATGCGCTGTGGTTTTTCGGATCCCAGAAACGCGGCGTAATCGTGATGACGAACGACGGCGGTAAACTCATGGTAGTCCAGCCCCGCGCGGCGCAGACGTTTGTCGTCCCACGTAAAGCCCATCGGCTCAATGATGTGCAGACGAAAACCGGTGTTGGCGCACAGGCGGATAATATTGCCGGTGTTCGGCGGAATTTCTGGTTCGAATAAGACGATGTTAAGCATGCTGCCCCCTTAATTGCGGGGGCAGAATAGCAGAAAAGAGAGGGACTAGGCGACGCCCGGCTCCTGCGCGCGGCTATACAGCATTTTGTAGACGGTTGCCGCCGCGGCCACGAGAGCAGGCACGCTGAGGATCATTAAAATACTGTCTGCCTGCCACTGCATGGAAAGAAGCTGGGCGCTGGTCATGGTGCCCGCCACGCCGCCGAAGCGGCCGATCCCCTGCATCCAGGCGATACCCGTCGCGCGGCACTCGGTAGGGTAAAAGGTGGCGGCCAGGGTCTGCATGCCCGACTGCGCGCCGTTCATCGCGATCCCCATCAGGAAAATTAACCCGCCAAACAGGGCGATATGGTTATGCTCAATGCCGAGTAAAAGAATCAGGCCCATCGTCAGCACGAAACCACACGCGACCACCTTGTGCGCTTCCCAGCGATCCATCATCCAGCCCGCGAGCAAAATGCCAGCGGTGCCGCCGAAGGTGAACAGCGAGGTGAGCCAGGCGGATTCCGCCAGCGCATACCCCATCCCCTGCATCAGCGTCGGCATCCAGCTCAGCAGGACGTAATAAATCACCAGTCCCATAAAGTAGGTGACCCACAGCATCAGGGTGCCGGGCAGCCAGGGCATGGAAAACAGCTGCGACACGCTGCCTTTTTTCGACGCGACTTTCTCCTCTGTCAGGAAAAAGCCCGTGACGCTATCCAGCGTGCTGCGGGCGAACCGGCTGGCGATGCGGCGAACCTGGGCGACGTCTTTCCCGCGCTGCACCAGAAACTTCACCGACTCCGGCAACAGCAGCGCCAGCAGCACCGTTAAAATCAGCGGCGCAATCGCGCCGGTCAGCAGCACGCTTCGCCAGCCATGGTGAGGGATAAGCCAGGACGAGATCGCCCCGCCGCCCGCCGCACCCAGCGGAAAGCCGCAGTACATGGTGTTAATTGCCATGGCGCGGCAGCGCTGGGGGGCAAACTCTGAGATCAGCGTGATGGCGTTAGGCATCGCGGCGCCCAGCCCGAGACCGGTCAGAAATCGCCATAGCGTCAGGGTATTCAGACTTTGCGCCCAGGCCGTGCCCAGGCTCGCCAGGCCGAAGAAGAGACACGAAAAGACCAGCACGCGCTTGCGTCCCATCCGGTCCGATACCGGACCTGCAATCAGGGCTCCCAGCGACAGCCCCAGCAGCGCCGCACTCAGCACCGGCCCCAGATCCTGTTTATGTATTCCCCACTCCGTCGACAGCGTAGGCGCAATGTAACCCATCGCTGCGGTATCAAACCCATCGATCGCCAGCACCAGAAAGCCCAGCACAATAAGAAGCCAGTGAAACCCTGAAAAAGGACTTTCATCGATCACCTGCTGAATATCCACCCGACCTGAATACGTCATACGTTCCCCTCCGATGTGATGTTGTTTTTGTGTTCTTGTATTTGCTTGTCTATACAATTGCGGAGGGGCGGGGTGTGTCAAATTTTCTTATCAAGAATGTTACTCAGGTGTTATTTTCGACAAAAAAAGCGCCCGAGGGGAAAGTCGGGCGCGGAAGAAGGGGAGGCTAACCGGGGAAGATCAGGCCGCGTTTCCTTGGGAAAGAGGGGCCAGCGCCGCAGGCAGCTTACTGAGCTCCTGCACCAGAGAGTCTTTGCTGATTTCGCTAATCGACTTCGCCCCGGTCAGGGTCATCGCTACTTTCATCTCTTTCTCGATCAGGTTCAGCAGATTCGCCACGCCCGCCTGGCCGCTGGTGGCCAGCGCGTACAGGTAAGCACGGCCCAGCAGCACGCTGTCGGCGCCGAGCGCAATCATGCGCACCACGTCCAGCCCGTTACGGATGCCGCTATCGGCCAGGATCGCAATATCGCCTTTCACCGCATCGGCAATGGCCGGCAGGGCGCGGGCGGAGGAGAGCACCCCATCAAGCTGGCGGCCACCATGGTTAGAGACCACGATCCCATCGGCGCCAAAACGCACCGCGTCGCGGGCATCTTCCGGGTCGAGGATCCCTTTGATCACCATCGGGCCGTCCCAGAATTCGCGGATCCACTCCAGGTCTTTCCAGGAGATCGACGGATCGAAATTGTTCGCCAGCCAGCCAATGTAGTCCTCCAGCCCGGTCGGTTTACCCAGGTAGGCCGAAATATTGCCCAGATCGTGCGGACGGCCGTTCAACCCGACATCCCACGCCCACTGCGGGTGCGTCACCGCCTGCCAGTAACGGCGCAGGGCCGCGTTAGGGCCGCTCATGCCGGAGTGGGCGTCGCGGTAGCGCGCGCCGGGGGTCGGCATGTCGACGGTAAAGACCAGGGTTGAGCAGCCCGCCGCTTTGGCGCGCTCCAGCGCGTTGCGCATAAAACCGCGATCGCGCAGGACGTACAGCTGGAACCACATCGGGCGCTTGATGGTCGGGGCGACTTCTTCAATCGGGCAGACGGACACGGTGGAAAGGGTAAACGGAATGCCTTTGGCATCTGCGGCGGCGGCGGCCTGCACTTCACCGCGACGGGCATACATGCCACATAAACCGACGGGCGCAAGCGCTACCGGCATGGAGAGCGTCTCGTTAAACAGCTTCGTCTCAAGGCTCAGGTCAGACATATTTTTCAGCACGCGCTGGCGCAGGGCCACTTCCGACAGGTCCTCCACGTTGCGGCGCAGGGTATATTCGGCGTACGCCCCGCCGTCAATGTAGTGGAACAGGAATGGCGGCAAAATGCGCTGTGCCGCGGCGCGATAGTCACTGGCTGCGGAAATAATCATGCTTTGTTCTCCCTGGAAATATCACTCTCGCCAGGCAGACGGGTAATACGCGCCTGTCGGGCCTGATCTTCATCGAATCGTTTAATGGTGGTATGCACGAAGCCGAGATGCGCCATCATCGCCTTGCGCGCGGCCTCGGCATCACCGGCCAGAATGGCGTTGAGCACCGCCTCGTGCTGTTCGGTCAGCTGGGCAAATACCGGCGGGACCAGATACATGCGCTGGCGACTCTGCTTCACGGAGGATTGCAGCAGGTCGAAGAACCCGCGCATGGTTTGCAGCAGCACCACGTTGTGCGAGGCCTCGGCAATCGCCAGATGGAACCGCACGTCCGCCTGGGAGGCGATGTCCGGGTCGCTGCTTTGCGTGGCTTCAAAACAGGCTTTGAGCTTCTCTTTGTCGGCGTCGGTTGCCCGCATCGCCGCGTGCCACGCGGTGCTGGTTTCGATGGCGTGACGCGCTTCGAGGATGTCGAAGCTGTAGTCCGGGTCGTTTTCCATCAGCGTCTTCAGCGGCTGCACGATGTTTTGTTCGGACCAGTCGTCATGCTGCCAGCGCACGAAGGTGCCGCCACCGCGACGGCTCAGCAGCACCCCTTCGCTGACCAGCGTCGCCAGCGCCTCGCGCAGTGAGTTGCGCGACACGCCAAGCTGAGCGGCAAGCTGACGCTCGGCGGGCAATCTCATGCCCGCTTCCAGCTGTTGTTCTTCTATCAGCGCCCGTACGCGAGTGGCAATCTCGTCGGACAGGCGTCTGGGCATCACTATCATGGAATCATCCAGGTTAAGACATAGGCCTGCAATGTGGTGATCACGCCCACCATGCAGGTAAATATCAGGCTGTGTTTAACGGTAAAGCGGAACAGATCCGACTCTTTGCCTACCAGCCCCACCGCAGCACAGGCAATGGCGATGGACTGCGGTGAGATCATCTTCCCGGTCACGCCGCCGGTGGTGTTCGCGGCGACCAGCAGCACGTCCGAGACGCCAATCTGCTGCGCGGCCGTGGCCTGTAGGGCAGCAAACAGGGCGTTAGATGACGTATCTGAACCGGTCAGGAACACCCCCAGCCAGCCGAGGAACGGCGAGAAGAAGGTAAACGCGTGGCCGGTATGCGCCAGCGCTAACGCCAGCGTCGACGACAGGCCGGAGTAATTCGAAATAAACGCGAACGCCAGCACCATGCCGATGGAGTAAATCGGCAGCATCAGCTCTTTAATCGTCGCCGCAAAGGTCTGTACCGCGGCGGCAGGCTTCATGCGCAGCCACACAACGGAAAGGATAGCGGCAAACAGGATGGCCGTACCGGTGGCTGAGAACCAGTCGAACTTAAACACTGCCGCATACGGCGTGGCGTCGTGCACCACCGGCGGCATACGGGCGACCATTTTGTCGAGGAACGGCACGGAGATATTAATCACCATGTCGTACAGCGCGCCGCCCGGGGCGAACAGGGCTTTAAACGGCGGAATGCTCCACAGCGTCACGGTGGCGGTCAGGAACAGGAACGGTGACCACGCGCGCACAATCTGTCCGGCGGTATAGCCGGTGCGCGCCAGCGTCTGATCCACGTGCGATGCGCCCATGTCAGCAAAGCGGAAGATACGTACCGGCTGCCAGCGTTTCAGGAACAGCGTCAGGCAGACCAGCGACACCAGGGAAGAGATGATGTCCGGCAGTTCCGGGCCGAGGAAGTTGGAGCTGAGATACTGGGCAATGGCGAACGAACCGCCCGCTACCATCACCGCAGGCCAGGTCTCCTTCACGCCGCGCCAGCCGTCCATAATCGCCATGATCCAGAACAGCACGATAATGGTCAGGAACGGCAGCTGGCGGCCCACCATCTGGCCGATCTCGAAGCTGTCCAGCCCGGTCACCTGGCCCGCCACCAGAATCGGAATGCCCATCGCGCCAAACGCCACCGGGGCGGTGTTCACAATCAGGCACAGGCCAGCGGCATACAGCGGATTAAAGCCCAGCCCGACCAGCAGAGCGGCGGTGATCGCCACCGGCGCGCCGAATCCTGCCGCCCCTTCAAGGAACGCCCCGAAGGAGAAACCGACAATCAGCATCTGTAAACGCTGGTCCGGTGTAATAGAGAGAATCGACGAGCGAATAATGTCGAACTGCCCGGTTTTCACCGAGATTTTGTAGACAAAGACGGCGGCGATGATGATCCACGCAATCGGCCACAGGCCGTAGAAGAAACCATACACCACGGAGGCCAGCGCGCGATCGACCGGCATTTTATAGAAGAACAGCGCCACCAGCAGGGCGATGGCAACGGTGTACGTTGCGGCAAGGTAGCCCTTCAGCTTGAGCTTTATCAGCGCAAAGAAGAAGAACAGGATCGGTAGCGATGCGATCAGGCTCGACAGCCAGATATTCCCGGCCGGATCGTAGTTTTGTTGCCAGAGGCTCATGCAGGTCTCCTGAGGACCACACAGGTGTTCGTCGGGTGAGTCTCTGCTCATCTCAGCGTCACACTTAGTGTAAAAGTGGTCCTTCCAATATTGTGATGTAGGGTTAATGGCAATAAATGGTTAACCAAGTGTTGCTATTCAGCAATGCTTTTGTGAAGTGGAGCATCGAAACTGTGAACGATGGATAGCTTTGCGCATGATTGGTAGGACCAAAACCGCAAGTTCAACTCACCGCGTGCGTTGGGAGCGGTAGTCAGGTGGAGGGCATTACATTCGCCTTTTGAGCAGATACGGCGCGTAAAAGAGGTTGAATAAAATGGGTATGTGATAATATTGCGTGAATCAAATGAGGTTTGTTTGTTTTGTTTATGTTTTTGAAAATCTGTATATGTGTGATCAGAGTGATATATTTCCTATAAATAAAAAATTTTTTTGGTTAAAAATGCGAAATCGAAGCTGTAGCAAAAAATTTTAATTAAGGTAAATTTCACATATAGATTTTAACAGTGTATTACAAACGATCAATTGCTGATCGATAAGGAAATATCCTGTTTAACCGTGATTTTTCAGGATAAAGTGAAAGAATTTTTTGCTGAAGTGACATTTTTTGGCTAATAATATTCTGAAATAAATTGATCAAACAATGATCAGTTAACTCTCTTGTTATTTAGTTGCGGTATTAAAAGCAGATTAATAATTATTAGGGCAATGGAAAGGGGTTAAATTTGTTAGCTGAGTGTTAATTTCAGAATGTTTACAAGCGCGGCGTATTACTTTTCAATACGTAGACGTTAAAAGGCATTTGATTTACTATTTATTCAGAAGCAACGTAACAGAAGATTTTAAATTTATTACTAACCACAACGTATTCAGTGTTATTTTCGGCCAGAAGTCATTCCTCAGTTGAAGGATATCTGTGTATGGCCTTCTGAAAATATACGGATTATCACCATGGGATGGACCCTGCTTTATTCTATAAGGTCGCGTCACCCATTCTGCTAAAACCCTTTCGGTGGCGTTTTTAAATCCTTATAGCGGTTATTGTACCTGGTACAACAAGTCTATATCTGTTTAATTTACAGAGGGGAAAGTGTTCCAAATGAAAATCAAAAATGTGGCGCTGGCGATTGCCGCGGCGGGGCTGCTGTTATCTTCTCAATCGATACTGGCAAGCAGTGATTCTGGCGTTAATGCTTCTCTGGATACCGGTGCGGGTTCGCAAAGTACGGGCGGGGTGATCAATTTTACCGGGAAGATTACCCTTATTTCCTGTGATATTACTCCGGCCTCTAAAAACAAAACGGTAGACCTTGGGGCGTGGGCAAAAAGCTACTTTGACGATCACAACGAAACGACGCCGCGCGAGTTCAAAATCAACGTGGAAAACTGCCCGGAGACGGTTGAATCGGTTGCGGTACTGTTTGACGGAACCAAAGATACGGTGAATGACACACTGCTTCAGGTTACGCCAGGTGAAGGTATGGCGACGGGTGTCGGCGTGAAGCTTTATAACAGCGATCGCAGCACGGCGATTAAACCGGGTACGGTATCTGAAACAACCTCACCGGATGATGAAGGCAATGCTGAATTAACTTTCTATGCCGCACTTGACAAAGATGGCACAGAAATCAACGCCGGCGATGTTAACGCCGTTTCTAACTTCCTGATGGTTTATAACTGATTTCACTGTCAGCCACCTCCAGAGATAATAATGATGAAACGTTTATCGTATATTATGCTCATTGCATTAATGGTTAGTTCTGCGTCAGTTTCCGCTGGCGTTGTAATGGGGGGAACACGGATCGTATACCCACAACATAGCAAGGAGGTGGCATTTTCTGTTTCTAATATGGAAAGTGCGGTTCCCTATCTTATTCAGTCGTGGGTTGAAGGGGATGGGCAGGGTAAAAATAACGCTGCGCCATTTATTGTCACGCCACCTCTGTTCAGACTTGATCCGGAGCAGACCAACACGCTGCGTATTCAATATACCGGCGCTCCGCTGCCCACAGATCGTGAATCTGTATTCTGGCTCGATATTAAAGCGATTGCGCCAAAGCCAAAAGAGAGCAGCAACGAATTACAAGTTAACGTTAAATCGAAATTTAAAATTTTCCACCGCCCGGACAATCTGAAAGGGGACGCTGCAACTGCCTGGCAGAAAATAACGTTTTCGCGGACGGGAAAAGGGCTTAAGGCCGCTAACCCGACGCCATACTACGTCTCTTTTTATCGGCTGACCGTTGGCGGGCATAAAATTGAGCAGCCGGGCATGATCGGTCCAGGGGAAACCCGTGAATGGTCTGTGTCCGCCTCCGGGGGCGTAAGCTGGTCGGCTATTAATGATTTTGGTGCCATCACCGCCACCCACACCCAGCCTCTTTAAGATCATGCCTTTTCGCCTGTTTCGTTACGCGCCGCTTTCAGTGTTGCTGCTTAGCTTCAGCCGTGCGGGGATGGCCGAGGATTACTTTGATCCCGCCGCGCTGGAGCTTTCCTCTACTGAACAGAAAACGGCGGATCTGCACTATTTCTCTGAAAAGGGCGGGCAGATGCCAGGCACCTGGCTCGTGACGCTGGAGATTAACGGACGCGAGGAGCGGCATCAGGAGATCACCTTCGTCAATGAGAAAGGCAGCCTGCAACCCGTTTTTAGCGTATCGCTGCTGGAAGCGCTTGGCGTAAATGTAGGGGCCATTCCTGCATTCTCCCGGTTGCAGGAGGGAGAAACGTTCACGCACCTCGAGGATTTTATTCCGGCAGCGCGAACCTCCTATGATTTCAACCAACAGCGCCTTTTTCTCAACCTGCCGCAGGCGGCGATGAAACACCGCAGCCGTGGCTACGTGCCGCAGTCGCAGTGGGACGATGGTATCCCGGCGGCATTTACTGATTACAGTCTGTCGGGCGGTCAGGCCCGTCATCAGAGCGGGGTCACGACATCCAGCTATCTGAGCCTGCGTAACGGCATCAATCTGGGGGCGTGGCGGTTGCGCAACACTTCGGCCTGGAGCCACAGCGACGCGGGCGGCAACCATTTTCAGTCGCAAAGTAGCTGGCTGAGCCGGGATATTCGCCGTCTTAACAGCCAGCTACGGATCGGCGATGCCTGGACCGCAGGCGACGTCTTCGATAGCGTGGCGTTTCGCGGGGTTCAGCTCTCGTCCAGCGAGAGCATGTTACCCGACAGCCAGCGCGGCTTCGCACCAACCATCCGCGGCGTTGCACACAGCTTCGCTAAAGTCTCCGTTTCGCAAAATGGCTATGTGATCTATGAAACCTGGGTGGCCGCCGGGCCATTTATCATTAACGATCTGTTCCCCGGCGCACAAAGCGGCGATCTACAGGTTACGGTCACGGAAAGTGACGGCTCAACGCGCGTCTTTACCCAACCCTATTCTGCGGTGCCGTTTATGCGACGCCAGGGCAGCCTGAAATACAGTCTCAATGCAGGACGGTTTCATTCCGGCTCCAGCGATGCGCGTTCGCCTGAGTTTGTTGAAGGCGCTTTTTTCTACGGTCTGCTCTCCAGGATGACGGTGTATGGCGGCTTTCGTACGGCGAGCAACTACCAGGCCGGTGCAATTGGCATAGGCAGAGGGTTTGGCGCATTTGGCTCGCTGGGCATTGACGATACGCTGGCAAAAAGCCATTTACCCGACGGCAAAAACGCGATAGGGCAGGCGTGGCGCATTCAGTATCAGAAAGATTTCAGCGCTACCGGCACCGCCTTCAACCTGGCGAGTTATCGCTATGCCTCGCGCAATTACTATGAATTTAGTGAACTGAATCAGTCTGACAGCCAACAGCTGCAACTCAATAATCGCCGTAGCCGCTCGCAGGTCACCTTTTCACAGACGCTGGGTCAGTTCGGCAGCCTCAGCGTCTCGGCATGGATGCAGGATTACTGGCATACGTCCGGGCAGGATAAAACCATCCACATTGGCTGGTACACCAGCTGGCGGGGCATTTCCTGGGGCGCGGGATATGATTACACCGACTCAGCGCGTGAGCAGCATCCCGATCGCACCGTGTCGTTTAACGTCAATGTTCCGCTTGGCCACTGGTTACCGGACAGCTCGGTCAGTTACTTCATCAACCACAACAATCGTGGAATGACCACGCAGCAGATGTCTCTCAACGGCAGCGCGCTGGCGAATCGCAACCTTAATTACAGCGTTCAGCAGAGTAAGGCCAGCGAGGGACAAGCCGACAGTACCAGCCTGGCGCTGCAATACAACGGTGGCTACGGCAACGTCAGCCTCGGTTATGACCACAGCCGAAGCGGTAGCAACGCGAGCCTCGGACTCGCCGGAGGCGTTATCGCCACGCAGTATGGCGTCACGCTTAGCGAGCCGCTGGGCGATACCGTCGCCCTGCTGCGCGTGCCCGGTGCGGCGAACGTTGAGCCGGAGGGTTACAACGGGATCCATACCGACAGCCGCGGCTATGCGGTCATGCCAACGCTCTCGGCGTATCGCAAAAATACCGTCAGCCTTGATACGGCGACGCTGGGTGAGAACGTCGACGTTGAGCAGAGCGGTCTGACGCTCATTCCCACCAGCGGCGCGGTGGTGCTGGCCAATTACAAAACCCACATTGGTTATCGCGTTCTTTTTTCCCTGCGCTACCACGGTGAACCGTTGCCGTTTGGCGCGCAGGCTGAAGTGGTGGAGCAGAACCGCCATTCTGCAAACCGAAGCATGGTCGCTGACGGCGGTCAGGCCTACCTGAGCGGAGTACCCGAGCGCGGCACCCTGCGCATCACCTGGTATGAAAACGGGGAGCAGCAGCAATGCCAGACACCTTTCAGACTGGGGAAAGCTCATATGGCCCCCGGTATCGCCACGCTGCCCGTAGAGTGCCATTAGAGGAATATCATGCGTCGTTTTATTCACTGGTTTTTCTATCTGAGCCTTCTTTCGCTTTTTGGCATGCTGAGTTTTCATGCCCATGCCCAGACTTCAACCTGCCGCACCACGCGCGATCAGTGGGTCGTTCAGGTGCCTTATGCCATTGGGTATGCGCCCGGCACGTCTGACTGGACGCCGATATCTGCGCCGATACAGTCTACCGGGGCGGATTTCTACAGCTGTGATGGCGGGAATGAAGCCTGGCGTAGTATCGGCTTTGTCGACATGGATAACCCCGTCGGCACCGTGGTGGGGGAAGACGGCGCGTCACGTCACGTCTATAAAACTCAGATCGACGGCATCGGCTACGCGCTGGGGTTCCGGGAACAGCAGTACTGCGGCGCCGATGCGGTACGCTATATTGACGGCACCAGCCCGGTAGACGGCAACGAGTCCCGGCGTATCTGTGATGCCTCACAGAATCCTGCCTTTGCCAGCGCCCCAACGTATAAATTGCAGTTCTGGGTGGTGTTTTACAAAATCCCGACGACCAGCCCCATGCCTGACGATAACGCCAACTCCCAGGAGCAAAATGTCGGATCGCTGATATTGCAGGCGGGAGAAAATCAAGCCAGCGCCACCAACGTGGCGACACCAGTACAGATTCATCTCGCCAGCTTCACCGTCAGGCGTACCAGCTGTTCAGTGGGCTCTCGCAGCATTCTTGTTCCCATGGGGAGCGTGAGCCAGCGTGAATTTCACGGCATCGGCTCCCGCGCCGGGGGCGGACGCTTCAGCATTCCGGTGACTTGCGAAAATAACACGGCGGTGAAGATGGGTTTCTTTGGCGATACCACGCCGGGCAACGATCGGGCGCTGGCGTTGACGAAGCAGGAGGATAGCGCCAGCGGTGTCGGGATCGAACTGCTTTACGGTGACAATACCGGTTCGGTTCAGGGGCAGGTGGTACCGTGGAACACCCCGCAGGTGTCAGCGCTTGGGCAAGTAGGGGATAACCAGACGCAAACCTTCTGGTTTGATGCGCATTACATTCAGACGGAAGCGAACGTGACGGCGGGAAAAGCGGATGCGATGGCCACGTTTAACCTGATTTACAACTGAGTTTCCCCTGCCGCAGCGGCAGGGGAGGACGATCAGAACGCGGTCTTACAAAAACCCGTCATCTCTTTCAGGCCCATTTCGCGACCAAGCTCAGTCATCGGGTGCACCACCACCAGGCCACGGACGCTTTTCTTCAGCTTGCCCATGTCGGCCTGCTCTTTTTTGGTGATCGCGCGGCGATGCGGCATGTTCATCAGCTTCTGCGCTTCTTTACTCAGCTTCTGGCCTTTCACTTCGCGCAGGCGTTCAATTTCCGCCTCCAGCTTCACGGACTCTTTTTCCAGCTCGGCATATTTCTCGGCGGAATCAACAAGGGAGAGGCCGGCCATCTGATGGCGGATCATATCCAGACGGTCGCTCAGGCGTTTAATTTCGTTCTTTTCGACTTCTTTCATGACAAATAACTCTGAAAACGGGGAATTTACAGGGAAGGATACACCAATGTGTGCGGGCTTACTTCTGAAACGCTTTTTTTAAGCTGATTTTAGAAATCAGCTCAGTCAGGGAAAGCACCATGGTGGAGCGGACAACCTGTTGATAACGCAGCTTTTGCATCGCGTACAGCTCTGGGTCGCTGTTATCAAACTGAGGTGCGGGAGGGAGCGCGGATACGCAGTGCAGTTCGCCGAAGGGCCCCAGTATCTCATCATCGGTAAAGGTGTACTCATTGCCGTCATGATTGAGCTCTTCGCGCAGCGCCATTAACAGCTCGGCGTCTTCATACTCCTGACGGTTCAGCACGCCGAGACCGTAAATCAGCTTCAGCCGTACCGATAAATCGCCCAGCGGTCCGTCTCCGTCCAGTAACGGTTCTACAGCGTACTTTACCGCGTAGTCGTCTTTGCGAAACACCTGAAGCACCAGAATGTTTACCGCCTCGGTTAACAGCTCGACGGCGGTAATCAGGAAACTTCGTACGGTTTTGCCAGCATTCAGACGCTCAAGCACAAGATTTTCAAAGGCCTGGGTTTGTTCCATTATTGCCTGCATATCTGACAATCTGTTATTCGGGCGCAGGCTCACCTGCGCCGGACTCTGCATCATTTGGTTGCGTTGTATGCGCTGACCGCCTCCGCAACTACGTCACTGTTGGCATCCAGACCGGAGATCTGCGCCAGCGCAGCTTGCGCGCCTTTGTCATCAATCAGCTGAGCCAGCTCAATTGCCTGCGGGTCCTGCTCGCTGCGGTAGTGCATTGCGGCAGCGATTCCCTTCACCAGGTTAGCGTGCGGCAGGCCGTATTCCAGCGTGCCCAGCAGCGGTTTAATCAGGCGATCGCCCGCGCTCAGTTTACGCAGCGGCTGACGACCCACGCGCTCAACGTCATCTTTCAGATACGGGTTTTCAAAACGACCGAGGATTTTCTGGATGTATGCTGCGTGTTTATCAGCATCAAAACCGTAGCGTTTGATCAGCACCGCGCCGCTCTCTTCCATTGCCCCTTTGACCACCGCACGGATGTTCTCATCGAGGATCGCGTCACGAATGGTCTGATGACCGGCCAATTTTCCGAGGTACGCGGTTATAGCATGCCCGGTGTTCAGCGTGAAGAGTTTACGTTCGACAAATGCCATCAGGTTATCGGTTAATTCCATTCCCGGAATGGTCGGCAGCGCGCCCTTAAACTGGGTTTTATCAACGATCCACTCGCTGAAGGTTTCCACGGTCACTTCCAGCGGGTCGTTGGTGGCGGATGCTGACGGCGGAACGATGCGATCCACGGCGGAATCAACAAAACCTACGTGCGCTTCAACCCAGGCTTTATCTTCGTCGGCGACGGCCGCAAGAACGTGGCCTTTCAGCTGCGTGGTGCCGCGCACCATGTTTTCACAGGCGATGATGTTCAGCGGCGTTTCAACGCCCTGTGCTTTACGCTTCGCCAGGCCTTTCGCGACCGCCGGGGCGATACGCTCAAGCACCACCGGACCCACGGCTGTGGTGACCAGATCAACGCTGGCAATAAGATCGATAACATCGTCGCCAATGCTGCTTACCGCGTTGACGCCAGAGACCGTTTCAACCTGTTCGTTTTCACCCACCACGTGAACCTGATAGCTATGACGGGCATTCAGGGCATCCAGAACCACCTGATTCACATCGGCGAATGTCAGGGTAATGCCCGCGTCTGCCAGCAGTTTACCGATAAAGCCACGACCAATATTACCTGCGCCAAAATGTAATGCTTTCATAGTGTTAACCTTCATCAATGTTTTTACCCGAGAGGGCTGGGGTGAGGAACGTTTTCCCCTCACCCTAGCCCTCTCCCCGGGGGGAGAGGGAGGAGTACCGTTATTTGTTAAGCAGGGCCAGAACTTCTTCAACGCTGGTGGTGTTGGCCAGACGCTCAATAACCGTTTCGTCATCCAGCGCGTTGGTCAGGCTGGTAATCACCTGGATATGCTCGTTGTTGCGAGCGGCGATACCAATCACCAGACGGGCGATGTCGTCCTCTTCTTCACCGAAGCGCACGCCATCAGGATACTGACAGAACACCACGCCGGTTTTCAGCACGCGGTCTTTGGCTTCCACCGTACCGTGTGGAACCGCGATGGATTCACCCAGGTAGGTTGGGGTCAGCTTTTCACGCTCCAGCATCGCCTCAACGTATTCCGGCTGAACGTAGCCACCTTTCACCAGCTGCTCACCGGCGAAGCGAATGGCCTCTTCTTTATTGGTCGCCGTGCGGCCAAGGAAGATGTTTTCTGCGCCCAGTTTGAACAGATGCGCGTTGCTCTCGTCGAAGCTGTCTTGCAGGCTGGTACGTACTTTCACTTCGTTATCTTCATGGCGCTGCGCCGCCACCAGACGTTCGGTCAGGCTCGTGTACAGGCCGCTGTCGAGGAAGTTGGTCAGGGAAATGTGCTGCGCCTGCGGTACCTGACGCATAGCGCGTTCGGTCAGATCGCGGTGCGTGATCACCAGGTCAACGTCCGGCGGCAGGCTGTTAATCGCGCTGTTGGTGACGGAGATGTTGGTCAGACCCGCATCCTGCACTTTCTTACGCAGCACGCCCGCACCCATTGCGCTGGAGCCCATACCGGCATCGCAGGCAACGATGATTTTACGAACGTGGCTCAGGTCGTTAGAGACATCGCCTGCCGCCAGCGGCGTTGCGCCTTTGGATTCGGCTTTCATGTCATGCATACGACGGGTTGCCGCTTCGATATCGTCGTCTTCTTTCACCTTGCTGGTTTTCAGCAGGATAGCGGAGGCCACGAAGGAGACCGCCATGGCCGCACAGATCGCCGCGATGTTCGCGAAGTAGGCGCCTTTCGGGGTCATCGCCAGCACCGCCAGGATAGAGCCTGGAGAAGCCGGAGAGACCAGACCGCCGCCCAGTACGCTCAGGGTGAACACGCCGGTCATACCGCCGAGGATAACGGCCAGGATCAGGCGTGGGTTCATCAGTACATACGGGAAGTAAATTTCGTGAATACCGCCCAGGAAGTGAATGATCGCCGCGCCGCCAGCAGACTGTTTCGCGCTGCCGCGACCAAAGAACATGTATGCCAGCAGAACGCCCATACCCGGACCCGGGTTCGCTTCAATCAGGAAGAAGATGGACTTGCCGAGATCGTGTGACTGCTGAATCCCCAGCGGTGAGAAGATACCATGGTTGATGGCGTTGTTCAGGAACAGGATTTTCGCCGGTTCAACGAAGATTGACGCCAGCGGCAGCATGTCATGCGCCACCATGAAGTTAACGCCCGCAGCCAGCAGCTTGGAGAGCACTTCAACCGCCGGGCCAATGCCGAGGAACGCCAGAATCGCGAGGATCATCCCGATGATGCCCGCGGAGAAGTTGTTCACCAGCATTTCGAAGCCGGATTTGATCTTGCCATCAACCCAGACGTCAAATTTCTTAATCGCCCAGCCGCCCAGAGGACCGGCAATCATCGCACCGAGGAACATCGGCATATCCGCACCGACGATCACCCCCATGGTTGTGATGGCACCCACGACGCCACCACGGTCACCGCCCACCAGACGACCACCGGTATAACCGATGAGCAGCGGCAGCAGGTACGTAATCATTGGGCCAACAAGTTTCGCCAGCGTTTCGTTAGGCAACCACCCTGTCGGAATAAATAATGCGGTGATAATACCCCACGCGATAAACGCGCCGATATTAGGCATCACCATGTTGCTGAGGAAACGACCAAAGCTTTGCACTTTGATCTTGAAATCGGATGACATAAAACACCCCTTCTTATGTTTACGCTTAGGCTTGTGGCCCGAGGTTTATCGTTAATGTGCGGCGGCAGAGGTAGCCGGGCCCTGTTCTGATGCTGTGAAATCTGGCACTGAATCGTTCAACTGTCCAGACAGCGAAATTTTGTGTGATCTGAATCACATGAATGTAGGGGGTGAGGACATTAATGAAGTGATCGCGATCACATAATGAGTGTGTAAAAAAAATACATCGTTCAGAATTACGCCAAAATGGGCGGGTTTTTGTGATTAATATCACAATGTTAAGTTGGCTGTTTGTTTTCAGATTGTGATTTGATTCACAAAATATTTTTATGCAGATTTCTCCCGTATCCCCTCACGACAGGAATGCGATACGCACACCTGCCTTTTACCACGGCTTGATCCATACTGACCTCTTTGTGGGCATTAAGGATAAGCAATGAAACTCATCGGCAGTTATACAAGTCCTTTCGTGCGTAAGATTTCGATTCTCCTGCTGGAGAAAGGGATTGAATTTGAATTCGTAAATGAACAACCCTACAACGCAGAGAACGGCGTTGCGCAGTACAACCCGCTGGGGAAAGTCCCGGCGCTGGTAACGGACGAGGGCGACTACTGGTTTGATTCCCCGATCATTGCGGAGTACATCGAGCTGCTTGGCGTTGCGCCAGCCATGCTGCCGGCGGATCCAAAAGCAGCGCTGGCGATGAAGCAAATTGAAGCCCTGGCGGATGGCATTATGGATGCGGCATTAACGTCCGTACGCGAGCAGGCAAGGCCCGCCGCCCAGCAGTCAGAAAATGAGCTGCTGCGCCAGCGCGAAAAAATCAGCCGCAGCCTGGATATGTGCGAACAGCTGATCCGCGACGGGAAAATTCAGAGCGATAGCCTGAATCTGGCGACGATCGCCATCGCCTGCGCCATCGGCTACCTCAATTTCCGCCGCGTCTCGCCGGGCTGGTGCGTGGATCGTCCGCTGCTGGTCAAACTGGCGGAGACGCTCTTCCAGCGCGAAAGTTTCGCCCGGACTGAACCACCAAAGGCTTGATGCGGGTTATAACACTTCCTGGCGGGAGGCGGTACAATCCCCCCACATGTTAACTCCCTCTCCCGTCGGGAGGGGGGAAGATATTTACTCGCCAGGCGCATTCATGACTACTCATCATTCCCTCTACAGCCAGATCCCCGCTACCGATCGTCTGCTTCGTGACCCGCGCATCACTGCGGTGCTGGAGCAGTTTGGCCATACTGCAACGGTCGACATGCTACGCCAGCTTCAGGACGATGCGCGTCGCCATATTCAGGCTGAGAACGCGCTACCCGGCTGGTGCGAGGCATGGGCGCAGGAAGTTGAAAGGAGGTTGAGCAAGCACGCGCAAAGCGCGTTGCGCCCGGTTATTAACCTGACAGGCACGGTTTTGCATACCAATCTGGGCCGGGCACAGCAGGCAGAAGAGGCAATAGAGGCCGTCACCCGGGCCATGCGCTCGCCGGTGACGCTGGAGTACGATCTGGACGGCGCCGGGCGCGGACATCGCGATCGCGCACTGGCGGATCTTCTCTGCCAGATCACCGGCGCGGAAGATGCCTGCATTGTGAATAACAACGCGGCGGCGGTGCTGTTAATGCTGGCGGCCACCGCAAGCGGAAAAGAGGTTGTCGTCTCTCGCGGCGAGCTGGTGGAGATCGGCGGGGCGTTTCGTATTCCGGATGTCATGCGCCAGGCGGGCTGCACGCTGCATGAAGTGGGCACAACCAACCGTACCCATGCAAAAGATTATCGCGCGGCGGTGAATGAAAACACCGCCCTGCTGATGAAAGTGCATACCAGCAATTACCACATTGAGGGTTTTACCAAAACGGTGGAAGAGGCTGAACTGGCCGCCATCGGGCGCGAGCTAAACGTGCCGGTGATTGCCGATCTTGGCAGTGGGTCGCTGGTGGATATGCGCCAGTATGGTCTGCCAAAAGAGCCAATGGTGCAGGAAATGGTTGCCGCGGGCGTAAGCCTGGTCAGTTTCTCTGGCGATAAACTGCTGGGCGGGCCGCAGGCGGGTATTATCGTCGGCAGGCGCGAGCTGATTGCGCAGCTACAGCAGCATCCGCTGAAGCGCGCCCTGCGTGCCGATAAAATGACGCTGGCCGCGCTGGAAGCCACGCTGCGGCTCTATCTCCACCCGGAGAAACTGGCTGACCGCCTGCCCACGTTGCGTTTGCTGAGCCGTGACGCGGCCTCTGTTCGCGCGCAGGCGGAAGCGCTACTGCCGCAGGTTGCTCCTCATTACCCTGAGTTTGAAGTTCGTATCGAGCCTTGCCTGTCGCAAATTGGCAGCGGCTCGCTGCCGGTGGACAGGTTACCGAGCGAAGCGCTGACGTTCACCCCGCGCGACGGACGCGGAAGCCAGCTTGAGGCGCTGTCGGCGCGCTGGCGCGCATTACCGACGCCGGTGATTGGCCGGATCGGTGACGGGCGCATGTGGCTGGATTTACGCTGTCTGGAAGATGAAGTGCGGTTTCTGGAGATGATGTTGAAATGATTATTGCCACCGCCGGTCACGTTGACCACGGCAAAACCACGTTATTGCAGGCCATTACGGGCGTGAATGCCGATCGCCTGCCGGAAGAGAAAAAGCGCGGCATGACCATTGACCTGGGTTACGCCTACTGGCCGCAGCCCGACGGTCGCGTGCTGGGCTTTATCGACGTGCCCGGCCACGAGAAGTTTCTTTCCAATATGCTCGCGGGCGTGGGCGGGATCGATCACGCTCTGCTGGTGGTCGCGTGCGATGACGGGGTGATGGCGCAAACGCGCGAGCATCTGGCGATCCTCCAGCTGACGGGAAACCCGCAGTTGACCGTCGCCCTCACCAAAGCGGACCGTGTGGATGAGGCGCGTATCGACGAGGTGCGTCAAGAGGTGCTGGCGGCGCTGAGTGAATACGGTTTTAAGGATGCCGCACTGTTTGTCACCGTAGCGACAGAAGGCCGCGGTATCGATGCTCTTCGCAACCATTTGCAGCAGATCCCGTCTCGTGAACAGGCCAGCCATCACCGCTTCCGTCTGGCGATCGACAGGGCGTTTACCGTGAAAGGGGCTGGGCTGGTGGTGACCGGTACCGCGCTGAGCGGGGAAGTGAACGTGGGCGATACCCTGTGGCTCACGGGCGTGAACAAACCGATGCGCGTGCGCGGGCTTCATGCGCAAAACCAGCCGGTGGAACAGGCCCACGCCGGGCAGCGTATCGCGCTGAATATTGCCGGTGATGCCGAAAAAGACCAGCTTAACCGCGGCGACTGGTTGCTGGCCGACGCGCCGCCGGAGCCCTCTGAACGGATTATCGTTTCTCTCCAGACCCATACGCCGCTGACCCAGTGGCAGCCGCTGCATATCCACCACGCGGCCAGCCACATCACCGGACGCGTGTCGCTGCTGGAAAACGATCTCGCCGAACTGGTGTTCGACTCCCCGCTCTGGCTGGCGGATAACGACCGCCTGGTTCTGCGCGATATTTCGGCGCGGGAAACGCTGGCGGGCGCGCGCGTGGTCATGCTGGATCCGCCCCGTCGCGGCAAACGTAAGCCCGAGTATTTACAGTGGCTGGCCGCGCTGGCCCAGACCCGCGATGATAAGTCTGCGTTAGATATCCACCTTGAGCGTGGCGCGGTGGATCTGGCGGCGTTCGCCTGGGCGCGCCAGCTCAGCGGCGAAGGATTGCGTCTTCTGACGCAGGAGCCAGGTTTTATTCAGGCCGGGAACAGCCTGCTGAACGCGCCGGTGGCGGCGCGCTGGCAGCGCAAAGTGCTGAGCACGCTGGCGACCTACCATGAACAGCATCAGGATGAGCCCGGCCCGGGCCGTGAACGTCTGCGGCGCATGGCGTTGCCCATGGAAGACGACGCGCTGGTGCTGTTGCTGATTGAAAACATGCGTGAAAGCGGCGTTATTGCAAGTCATCACGGCTGGCTACACCTGCCGGAACACAAGGCCGGTTTTACCGCTGAGCAGGACGCGGTCTGGCAAAAAGTGGCGGCGCTGTTTGGCGATGAACCGTGGTGGGTGCGCGATCTGGCGCGTGAAACCAATACCGATGAGCAGCTGATGCGTCAGGTACTGCGCCATGCGGCACAGCAGGGGATGATTGTGGCGATCGTGAAAGATCGTTATTACCGCAACGATCGGATCGTAGCGTTTGCGAACCTGATCCGGGAGCTGGATCAGGCGCGCGGATCAACCTGCGCCGCAGACTTCCGCGATCGGCTGAATGTGGGACGCAAACTGGCGATTCAGATCCTGGAGTATTTCAACCGCATCGGGTTTACGCGTCGTCGTGGCAATGACCATGTGCTACGCGACGCGCAGTTATTTCTGTAAGCGTTAAGCGCTGCGCGCCTGCTTCTGCTTAGCCAGCCAGACCGCGCCCAGCCTTCCCGCCTGGTTACCCAGCTCGCAGGGAAGGATGGGCACCCGGAGCGCCTCCCACTCCTCGAATCGCTGTAGGTATTTATCCAGCAGGAGATAGATTTTCTCCTGCTCGCTAATGCCGCCGCCAATCAGCACCGCCTGCGGATCAAACATGGAGATCACGCTGTAGATGCCGCGCGAGAGGAAATGCGCCCACTCTTCTATGGCCTCACGCAGATGCACGTCGCTGTCCATGCGTTTAAACAGCTCCTCACCGTCAGGCATCTCATCTTCCGACACGGCCAGCGCGCGGCGGCAGGCTTTCATCAGGCCGCTGGCTGACGCCACTTCGTGCATCGGCTCGCCGTTGTTGCCAACGGGCAGCACGCCAAACTCACCCGCCCGGTAGTGCGACCCACGGTAGAGATCGCCCTCCATGACGATACCGCCGCCGATGCCGGTGCCGATGGTGATGCAGACAAAATGCTCATAGTCCTTGCCGGCGCCCTGCCAGCGTTCGCCCAGCGCCGCGCAGTTGGCGTCATTTTCGGTTGTTACGGGGAGATCGGTCAGCTGTGCGAAAAGCTCGCACAGGTTTTCACCGTCAAGGTAATCCAGCGCCCCGGCCTTGGCCGCTTCGCCGGTATGGTGATTGATGTGGCCCGGAAAACTCACGCCGATGCCGACGATCTCATGCTCCTGGCGGTACTTATCCACCACCGCTTTCCACTTCTGTTTGAAGGTGCTTTCATCGTCAGGCGTATCATATTCATCGGATGTCAGTTCTTCGCCGTTTTCGTTAATCACGCCGTGTTTGATGTGGGTTCCGCCCACGTCAAAGCCGATAAATAGCTGCATTGCATCGTTCCTCATGAGCCCCTGAGCTATTAAGTATGGCTCTGGCGGCAGAAACGAAACGTAAAGTACGGTAATCCGTGATACGGCTCGTAAACCCGTTACCGACTGGCGAGAAAACCACCAGCCGGAACTACCCTTGTTGTACACCTACTGCAAGGAGACGGTCATGACAAACAATCCTCCCTCATCGCGTATCCAGCCAGGCGAGTATGGTTTTCCCCTTAAGCTGAAGCCCCGCTATGACAACTTTATCGGCGGCGACTGGGTGGCGCCCGTCGACGGTGAATACTATTCCAACCTGACGCCCGTTACCGGCCAGCCGCTGTGTGAAATTGCCAGTTCGGGCAAGCGGGATATAGATTTAGCGCTGGATGCGGCGCATAAGGCGAAAGATAAGTGGGGACAAACGTCCGTTCAGGACAGAGCGGCCATTTTGTTCAAAATCGCCGATCGGATAGAGCAGAATCTGGAGCTGCTGGCGACCGCAGAAACGTGGGACAACGGCAAGCCGATCCGGGAAACCATGGCGGCGGACGTGCCGCTGGCGATTGACCATTTCCGCTATTTTGCGTCCTGCATTCGTGCCCAGGAGGGGGGAATAAGTGAAGTTGACAAAGATACCGTGGCGTATCACTTCCACGAGCCGCTCGGCGTGGTGGGGCAAATTATTCCGTGGAACTTCCCGCTGCTGATGGCTAGCTGGAAAATGGCGCCCGCGCTGGCGGCGGGTAACTGCGTTGTGCTGAAACCCGCTCGCTTAACGCCGCTTTCGGTACTGCTGCTGATGGAGGTGATTGGCGACCTGTTGCCGCCGGGGGTCATTAACGTGGTCAACGGGGCCGGGGGAGAGATCGGCGAATATCTGGCTACCTCAAAACGTATCGCCAAAGTGGCGTTCACCGGCTCAACGGAAGTGGGCCAGCAGATCATGCAGTACGCGACCCAGAACATCATTCCGGTCACGCTCGAGCTGGGCGGCAAATCGCCGAACATCTTCTTTGCCGACGTGATGGACGAAGAGGACGCCTTCTTCGACAAAGCGCTGGAAGGGTTTGCGCTGTTCGCGTTTAACCAGGGCGAAGTCTGCACCTGTCCGAGCCGCGCGCTGGTGCAGGAATCCATTTATGAGCGCTTTATGGAGCGGGCGATCCGGCGCGTGGAGTCGATTCGCAGCGGTAATCCGCTGGATAACGTTACCCAGATGGGGGCGCAGGTATCGCATGGCCAGCTGGAAACCATCCTCAACTATATTGATATCGGTAAAAAAGAGGGGGCCGATGTGTTGACCGGCGGTCGTCGTAAGGTGCTGGGCGGCGATTTGCAGGAGGGCTACTACCTTGAGCCGACCATCCTGTTCGGTAAGAACAACATGCGCGTTTTCCAGGAGGAAATTTTTGGACCGGTGCTGGCCGTCACCACGTTTAAAACCATGGACGAGGCGCTGGAGCTCGCCAACGACACGCAGTATGGCCTGGGGGCGGGCGTCTGGAGCCGTAACGGTAATCTGGCCTATAAAATGGGCCGGGGCATTCAGGCCGGACGCGTATGGACAAACTGCTATCACGCCTATCCGGCTCATGCGGCGTTTGGCGGCTACAAGCAGTCGGGCATCGGGCGTGAAACCCATAAGATGATGCTGGAGCACTACCAGCAAACGAAATGTCTGTTGGTCAGCTACTCCGATAAACCGCTGGGGTTGTTTTAATCTCCGGGCTCAGGCCGTCCCGAGTGGGGTGGCCTGAGCCGGGTTAAAGCCGGGTGGCGGCTTCGCCTTACCCGGCCTACTTTTTACTCCCTCTCCCGTGGGAGAGGGCTGGGGTGAGGGCAACAGGCCGCAGTTATTCAGCTTTCATCCACCCATATCCGCATTTCCCCTTCTCCCCGGTTTGCCCAGCTGAACCACGGAATAAAGGTCAGCGTCCGGGGCTGACGTTCTACCGGTGAGTGGTCGTACTGCCACAGGGCATCAGTGTCCTTCGCCTGACACCCGATCCCTTCTGCCTGTATCAGCATCTTGTGCGCGAAAATGCCTTTGCCTTCAAATACCCGAAACGCGCTGTCCTGGCGCAAAGAAAGGTTATGCAGATTTGCGCCGTTATCGGCTTCTTCCAGGCAGTAAATTAGCGGCCCACGCTGCAATGCGACTTTCCCCGCCTGCTGGCGCACCTGCGGGTTGCCGTACACGCGGCGGACCGGCATCGGTAACGTCAGCGTCAGCGTGTCGCCTTCCTGCCAGCTGCGGTTGAGGTATAAGTATCCACGGGAGACCTCGCCTGTAATGGCCTGACCATTGAGCGAAACAGCCGGTTCCGCACACCAGTCCGGCAGCCTCAGGGCCAGCGTGTGAGTCACCGGAACTGGTGAGGTAATCTCGATTTTCACCTGCTCATGCCACGGATAGTTCCCGCTAATCCGCAGCTGGAGGATGTTATCCCCAACCGGAATGGCGACGTCGTTCCCCACGTACAGGTTGATCAACAGCGCGTCCGGGCGAACGGTATAAATGTAGTGCCCCAGCGAGGTCAGCACGCGCGCAATATTCGGCGGGCAACAGGCGCAGCCGAACCAGCGCTGGCGCACCGGTTTGACGTGGTCATAGATATGGTTAAAGGCCAGGGTTTTCGGGTGCACTTCCAGCGGATTCACATAAAAGAAATGCTTACCGTCCAGCGCCATGCCGCCCAGCACCGTGTTGTACAGCGCGCGCTCCATCACGTCGGCGTAGTGGCCGTCCGCCTCCATCTCCAGCATCCGGCGGGCAAACATCATCAGGCCGATGGAGGCGCAGCTTTCGGCGTAGACCGTATCGTTGGGCAGATCGTAATCGCTGCTGAACGCCTCGCCGCTGCTTTGGGAGCCAATCCCGCCGGTGATGTACAGCTGGCGCTGTGCCATGTTGTTCCACAGCCGCAGGCAATCCTGACGTTTCCCCTCGTCGTTGCTCAGGCGCGCCAGATGCGCCATGCCCGCCATCAGATAGACAAAACGCACGGCGTGGCCGATGGCCGTTTGTTGTGCGGCAAGGGGCAGATGCGCCTGGCTGTAGGCTTTGTCCTTGACCATCCACGCCGGGCCATAGATGTTCCAGTATGACGTTCTGCCGCGCTTCTCGTATTCGATATCGTAGAAGTGAGGCTGCGCGCCGCGTTCCTCAATAAAGTATTTCACCAGATTGAGATAGCGTGGCTCCTGCGTGACGTCGTACAGCCGCATCAGCGCCAGCTCGATTTCCGGGTGGCCCGGATAGCCGTGCAGCTGGTTTTCGCCCGGGCCAAACACGCTGTCGATATGATCCGCCAGCCTGCACACCACGTCCAGCAGGCGGCGCTTTCCGGTTCCCTGGAAATACGCCACACCCGCTTCAATCATATGCCCGGCGCAGTACAGTTCGTGGCATTCGGCCAGATTGGTCCAGCGCTCGGCCGGTGCTTTCACCGTGAAATAGGTATTGAGATAGCCATCTTCACACTGCGCCGCTGCGACCAGCTCGATCACCTCGTCGGCGGTTTTTTCCAGTTCAGCATCCGGCTTCTGGCACAGCGACCACGCCACGGCTTCGAGCCATTTCGCCACGTCGCTGTCCTGAAAGACCATCCCGTAGAACTCCCCCTGTTCCAGACCGGCCGCGATGCGGAAGTTGGCGATGGCGTGGCTGGGTTCGGCCTCTGCCACGCGATCGTTAAGCGCATCCCACTGGTAGGGGATCACCACATCGCGGACCAGCCGTTGGTACTGACCAAGAAACGGGTCGTTGATTTTCAGCTGATGCAGGTCGGCTTCCATTATGGTCATATCGTTCTCCTCAGGACTGTACATGACGCTGGCGCAAATCGGTGGCAATGCGCGACATCACGGGATTGTTAAGCCTGCACCAGCGGATAGCGACCGCCAGCAGCAGGTGGAAAAGGGCAGGGAGCAGCGTCTCCATGGCGGTGATGCCCTGCAATGAGGCGGGCGTCTGGTTACCCGCGCCTGGCTGATAGGCCACGGCAATAAACACCAGGCTGATGATCCCGGCGCTGGATGCCCACGCGAGCTTGATGAAAAACAGATTGAAGGCGAAGTTCATCCCCGAGGAGCGCACGCCGGTTTTCCATTCGCCGTAATCATCGGCAAAGGCCATCAGTGAGAAGTGCAGCGGCAGGGTGAAGCCCAGGATCACGCCGTTACTTAAAATCACGATCAGCCAGAGCGTCTGGTGCGCCGGGCCACCCGGCAGGAACCACATTCCCACCGCAAGCGCAGCAAGTACCAGGTTGGTGTAGTAGTAGAGTTTGACGGTATCAATCCGCCGCGACAGCGGGCTGACGATCACCGCGCCCAGAATGGCAGCAAAGGTCACCATGGTGAAAAACAGCGAGGTGTACGCCGTGCTGCCCTGAAGCACGTAGGTGATGAAATACATGTATCCGCCGCCGCGAATGTTGAAGACGTTGATCAGCAGAAACGACATCACCAGCATCAGCAGCAGCTGATCGTTTTTCCGCAGGCCAGCCAGGTGCTCGCGCAGGGTGAATTTACCCATCAGCGCAAGCGGGACGCGCTCGCGCACCCAGAAGAAGCAGCACAGGAACATCACCACAGCGATGGCGCACAGCACGCCAACGCCCAACTGATAACCCCGGGCGGTATTGCCCTGTCCCAGCTCTGACACCAGCCACGGCAGGCCAACGGAGACCAGAAAGCCCGCCACGCCGCACAGTACGAAGCGCCAGGACTGGCAGGATATAACCTCGTTGTGGCGGGTGGTCATGGTGTTGATCAGCGCGCAATACGGCACGTTGATGGCGGTATAGCCCACTGAAAGCAACAGATAGGTGCCGAACGCCCAGGCGATTTTCACGCCCATGCTGGCGTCCGGGACGGTGAAGGTCAGCACGCCGACGATCCCGATAGGAAGCGCGACCCACAGCTGCCACGGACGAAAACGCCCCCAGCGGCTCTGCGTGCGGTCGGCAATCACGCCCATCACCGGATCGGAAATCGCGTCAAATACCCGAAGGGCAATAAACAGCGTGCCCACCAGCGCGGGCGTCAGGCCAAATACATCGGTATAGAAAAAGGTCAGGAAGTTCATGATCAGGCAGGTAATTACCGTGCCGCCCGCGTCGCCCAGGCCGTAGCCAATTTTCTCGCGGACTGACAGCCGTTCATCGGCTGCCTGTTTTGCAACTTCTGCGTCTGTAATCGGTGTGGAAGTCATGGGGTAACTCCTCGATAAACGATTTTTTTATCGTATTTGTGCAAGGTACCCCATTTATTCTGCATTCAACGGGCAGACCAACAAGGGAAGGGAAAAGTATAAAAAGGTGACAATTCCGACCTGATGATAAAACTGTGAGTTTGATCGAGCCGTTCTGCTGATATTTATTAATAATCAAGGGATAAAGACAATATTAGCCACCATAAAAGCGGAAAAATGAATATCCATGCTTGAATTATCCATAGCACTTCCGATCAGGGTTCAAAATGGCGGGTTATTTATCTCCCGGGGCGTGGGCCGTCATCCCGCACGAAAATTATCTTCGTGGGAGATAATTTTTGTCGAAAAAGGGACATTAACGATCCAGGAGGAAAATACGCTGTTTGAGGTAAACGCTGGCGAGAGTTTATTACTTTGGCCGAAGCGACGGCATGTCGGCGTGGAAGATTTTCCGGACGATCTCAAATTTTACTGGCTGCATTTTGAGGTGGATGAACGCTTGCCGGTGTTGCCAGGCGCGACGCCGCTGTCGATTGAGCAACACTGTAGCGTGCGGGATCCGCAATATGTTATTGCGTTATTCCGTCAGTTTTTAAGCGAGCAGGAAAAATTACAGCGTAGCCAGGCGCTGGAGATAATTTTGCTGTTAATTTTGCAGCAGATATCGCTCTCGCCGGGATATGAAGATAAAGCGGATGATGCGGGCGCAGCAATGGCGTGGAAGGCCAAGCAGCTTATCCGCACGCACTTTCATTTGCCCCTGTCCACTTCACAGCTGGCGAAAGAGCTGCACTGCAACGCCGATTATCTGGGGCGAGTATTTCGCCGGACGTTTCATTTAACCCTGACGGAGGCAATTCACCGCCAGCGCGTCAGGGCCGCTGAAAAACTGCTGCTGAACGATGCGGCCTCATTAACTGAAGTGGCCGCCCGGTGCGGTTTTAATGACGTGGGTTATTTCCGGCAAATATTCTCGAAACATACCGGGTTAACGCCCGCCGTCTGGAAACGGCGGTACTGTAAAGAGCATATTAATTCTGGATGATCACTGGCCGTAATAGGCATTTGCGCCATGCTTGCGCAGGTAATGCTTATCCAGCAATTCCTGCTGCATAACCGGAAGCTGTGGTGCAAGCTGGCGTGAGAAAAGCCCCATATAGGCGCACTCTTCCAGCACCACGGCATTGTGTACCGCATCGGCAGCGTCTTTGCCCCAGGCAAACGGGCCGTGAGAATGAACCAGCACCGCCGGGACCTGCATCGGGCTTATGTCGCGCTCCTCGAAGGTTTTGATAATGACTTCCCCCGTCTGGTATTCATATTCACCCGCGATTTCAGCCGGGGTCATCAGCCGCGTGCAGGGGATCGCACCGTAGAAATAGTCCGCGTGCGTTGTGCCCCACGCTGGTAAATCCTGCCCCGCCTGCGACCAGATGGTGGCGTGGCGGGAATGGGTATGCACAATGCCGCCAATTTCCGGGTAACGACGATACAGCGAGAGATGGGTCGGGGCGTCGGAGGAGGGTTTTTTACTCCCCTCGACCACTTTACCCGTGGCGATATTTACCACCACCATATCTTCTGCGGTCATCACGTCGTACTCCACGCCGGATGGTTTGATCACCATCATGCCGCTGTCACGGTCAACAGCGCTGACGTTGCCCCAGGTGAACGTCACCAGCTGGTGGGCGGGCAGGGCGAGATTTGCCGCCAGCACCTCGGCTTTGAGTTGTTCTAACATGTCATGCCTCCTTCCTGCATTCGGGCTTCAATCCAGCGGCGCGCCTGGATGATCTCCAGTACCGGCTCTTTGGCTTTCTCGGTCCACATTTCAATCAGAAATGCGCCGCGATAGTTAAGTTGATTCAGCGTGTTAAACACGCCAACGAAATCGACGCAGCCCTCGCCAAACGGCACGTCGCGGAACTGGCCGGGGCTTTTTTCGGTTACGGGCCGGGTATCTTTCAGGTGGATAGCGGCGATGCGGTCAATGCCCAGCGTCAGCTCGGCGGTGACGTCGTTGCCCCACGCGCTCAGGTTGCCGACGTCCGGGTAAACGCTGAACCACGGCGAGGCGAGCATGTCGTCCCACTTTTTCCACTTGCTGATGGAGTTCATAAACGCGGTGTCCATGATCTCTACCGCCAGCATTACCTGTGCGGCGGCAGCCTGCTCCACGGCCCACGCCAGCCCTTCGGCAAAGCGCTGTTGCGTGCCCTCGTCATGCTCCTCGTAGTACACGTCATAACCCGCAAGCTGGATGGTGCGAATACCCAAATCACGGGCCAGCCGGATGGCTTTGGTCATGATCTCGCGGGCACGTTCGCGCACGATTTCTTCGCGGCTGCCAAACGGGAAGCGACGGTGGGCAGACAAGCACATCGACGGGATCGCCACGCCGGTCTCCAGCATCGCTTCCACCAGAGAGGCGCGCTGCGTGGTACTCCATTCAAGGCGCGATAAACGCTCGTCGGTCTCATCCACCGACATCTCCACAAAATCGAAGCCGCAGCTTTTTGCCAGAACCAGGCGCTCCGGCCAGGAGAGATCTTTTGGCAGCGCTTTTTCGTAAATGCCTAACGGATGCTGACGCATGGTTACTCTCCCCAGATGTCGCGGATTTGCGAATGGAATGCCTGTGCCACCTGCGGCGGATTATCGGCGCCAGCCAGCGCGCGACCGGCAATGAAGGCTTTGACGTTGATCTGCTTAAACAGCGGCAGGTCAGCGGGGGTGATACCGCCAGTGATGGAAAGCTGTAGCCCGATATCGGACAGCGCCTTCATTTTGCTGAGATCCGCCTCGCCCCACTGCTGGCCGCTGGCCTGTGCGTCGCGCCCGCGGTGGTATATCGCCTGCTTCACCCCGATGCGGTGCCACGCGCGCGCGTCGTCCAGCGTCCAGTTGCCAAACAGCTCCATCTGGATCTCGCCGCCGCCGCGCAGTGCGACCTCGTGGCCACGTTCAACGGTGGCCAGCGGGGCGGCACAGATGATGGTCATCCAGTTTGCGCCTGCGCCAAACGCCTGTTCAGCCAGCGTTTCTCCGGCATCGGCGACTTTCCAGTCCGCCACGATAATTTTATCCGGACACTGCGCACGCAGGGCGCGAACGGCGTTTAGCCCTTCGGTCAGGCACAGAATGGTGCCAGCTTCGACGATGTCGACGTGCTCGGAAAGCGTCGCGACATCGCGCTGCGCGGCCTGAAGCGAGGTGTGGTCGAGCGCCAGCTGCAATAATGGTCGGCTCATAGGTCGTACTCCTTAACGCGGGCGTGATAGCCCTGTAATGCTGAAATCAGTAGCTGGTAACGGTGATATTTGCGCTGGTAGGCGGCATGGGCACGCATGTCAGGTTCAATCATCCGGATGTCATGCCTGAGGGCGCGCTGAGCGGCGTAAAAATCAGGATAGAGACCTGTACCGACGAGCGCGGCCAGCGCCGCACCGGAACAGCCGGTCTCTTCCACCTGCGGGAGTTCAATCGCCAGGCCGCTGACGTCCGCGAGCATCTGCATCCACACGTCCGAATGGGTGGGGCCGCCCGTCACGCGCAGGGCCTGCACATGGGGAAAGCGTTCGAGCATACGGTTGAGGTGGGTCATGTGGCTGAATACCACCCCTTCATAAATCGCTTGGAGGAGGTGCGCGCGGGTATGCAGCGCCTGCAAGCCATAGAAGCCGCTGGTCATCTCCAGCCCGGCGTTGCTGCCGTAGAGGAAAGGCAGGAAGAACACATCGCTTTCAGCTTTTGGCAGGCTGGCCACGGCGTGGTTAATCTCATCAAATGACATATCGCCCCATTGGGCCGTCAGCCATTCCAGGTTGCCGGACGACGTGGGGCTGGCTTCATGAACGATGAACTGCTGCGGATGGACGTAGCGGCCATAGACGTAGGGGAACGGCTCGTTGTCGCGGATGCCGTGGGCAATCCCACTGGTCACGGCCCAGGTCCCCATTACGGCATTCAGCGTATGTTCGTCATGCAGCCCGGCGCAGATCGCGGTGGAAACCACATCAAACAGTCCACCAACGACGGGAGTACCCGCCGTGAGACCGGTCAGTGCGGCTGCCTGAGCGGTGATTTCCCCGCAAATTTCTGCTGAACCGATAATGGACGGCAGGGCACCGTCAATGTCGCTGATGCCGAGCCAGCGCGTGAGCTGCGGATCGTACTGCCCGGTATTCATGTTGTAGAGATTGGATTCCGAGATGTTGCTCTCTTCGCAGCCTTTGACCCCGGTCAGACACCAGCGCAGGTAATCGTGCGCCATCATCACGCTGCCAATTTGCTGATACCGCTGCGGCTCGTTCTCTTTAACCCAGCGCAGGAGCGAGGCCGGATGCCCCGTCCACAGCGTCTGGCGAGTATGCGGATAGAGCTTTTCGGGTATACCGTCCTGCTGCCAGCGTTGCACGATCTCCAGCGCACGGCGATCGGAGGAGAGTATGGCGTTACCCAGGGGGCGATCCTGTTTATCGAGCAAAAACAGCCCCTTCCCCTGGGCTGAAATGCCAACGCCTTTGATCTGACCGCCGTCAGCGCCTGAATTTTTGAGCAGCAGGGCGACCGTTATGTGGCAGTGCTGCCAGAGCTGGTGCATATCCCGCTCGGCGTAGCCGGCGCGTGGGCTGAGCGTGGCCACTGAGCGGCGTTCAATACAGACTTCTTTGCCCTGACTGTTGTATAAACCGGCTTTCAGATAAGTACCGCCACAATCGATACCCAGCCAGAAGGGCTCTTTTTCACTCATCTTCTTCTCGCTTAATTGCCGGGTGCTTCGCTTACCCGGCCTACGGTTCGGTTTTCTCCCTCTCCCCGTGGGAGAGGGCTAGGGTGAGGGCATCAGGCCGCACGTTTATGTGGAGTCACCGTGGGATTAGGCTCTGCTCCGGCATCGCATTTCGCCGGTAACAGCAGGGCCAGCAGCGATGCCAGCGCCAGCGAAACCGCCAGGCAGTAAACGCCTGCGTCTTTGCTGTACAGGGTGATCAGTACGCCTACCGCATAAGGACCGCAGAACCCGCCGAGATTGCCCAGGGCATTGATCACGCCGCGAGCGCCACCCGCCATCTCAGCGCTGAACAGACGCGCCGGGATAGTCCAGAACACGCCCGCTGCGGATTGCAGGAAGAAGCCACAGCCCACCAACGCGGTATAGGCCAGCCAGGTGTGCTCTTTCAGCGCCACGGAGAGGAACATGCAGAGCGCAAAGCCAATCAATGGCAGGGAGACAAACAGCTTGCGCTTGCCGGTGCGGTCAGAGAGTGAAGAGAACAGGAACATGCCGGCAATGGCGCCGATGTAAGGCAGAATGGCGAGCATTCCCACCTGGCCGATGCTGGTGTGCGTCAGTTCTTTCAGAATGGTGGGCAGCCAGAGGGTGTAACCGTAAATGCCGGTCTGGTAGAAGAAGTTGAGGGCGATCAGCTGCCACATGGTTTTATCAGACAGCACCGCGCTGAGCGAGGCGTTTTTCACCTCTTTACCCGCAATGGCCTGCTGCTCTGCCGCCAGCGTTTGTACCAGGTAGTTTTTCTCGGCCTCAGAGATCCAGCGCGCTTCCTGCGGCCGGTCGTAGACGGTGAACGCCCACAGCACCAGCACAACAACGGACATCAGACCTTCAATAATGAACAGCCAGCGCCAGTCGAGAGCGGTAATAATCCAGCCCGACAGCGGGGCGGTGATGATCCCGGCGATGGGCACGAACATGATCACAATCGCGTTGGCGCGGCCGCGCTCGGCATCCGGGAACCAGTTACTGATCATCGTGAGCACAACGGGCAGCATCCCGCCTTCCGCCACACCGAGTAAGAAGCGCAGCACCAGCAGCTGATACTGGTTGGTCACAAGCCCGGTCAGAACCGAGATCACCGCCCAGGCAACCAGCGACCAGCCGATAAACTTCTTACCGCTGCCGTGCACGGCAATTTTGCCGCCGGGAACTTGCAGGAACAAATAGCCGATAAAAAAGATCCCCCCCGCCAGGCCCGCCATCGTGGCGGAAATGCCCAGCTCTTCATCCATACCGCCGGGCATCGCAAAAGCTATATTTACGCGGTCCATATAGGAAATAATGCAGGCGATAAGAATAGGGGGAATGATCCTTAGCCAGCGTTGACGCGGAATGTCCGCGTGTAGAGCATTAGAAGAAATATTCATAGTTAATATCTCAGTGAAGGTAACCGGAAAATGTATTCTTTATTTTTATTGTGATGCTTTATTCATAGCGCTAATGCCGTCGCGCAAAATAGCGATGCGATGGCTGACGTCAGCATTAGCATTTATTTCCAGTAATTTAATACCGGAGAATTTCAATGTTGCGGCGCTCGCCGCAGTAAACAGCGCTTTTACATGTTCAATGGACATGAGACTGTCGGCGCAGAACGAAGAAAACGGCGCGTGCAGATCCTGCCATTCTCCATACTCACCGTGAGGGGTCGTGCCCGAAAACATCAGCGCCCCCAGTTTCCCGGCAGCGAGTGCCGCCTGAACATGTTCCAGCGGAAGGGCGGTGTTGCGACCTTCAATAGCCGAACGTGCCCAGTTGATACAGACGCTGATATCGGTCTCTTTCACTACCTCCAGCACCTGCTCTAAGGGCAAGAACCCTTTACGCGGCGCCGGGCCATTCATCGCATCACAGTGTTCCAGCACCAGATCGCAGCCCCAGTCCCAGCTCGCGATTTCCCGTACCGAGCGGGAGAATGCTTCTGTCGCTTGCTCGACAGATTCATTACCCGCCTGCGGTGCGGCCTGCATTTCCAGAGCGACCACTTTCCCGGGAAAGCGGGTGTTAACGGCATCAATCTTTTGATGCAGATGGCGGTAATATTCAATGCACGCTTTACGCTGTTCTTCGTCCGCGGACGCCAGGCCAAACGCGCCGTTGCTGCCGCGGCGGCGCATGGTTTCCATAACGGCTGTGACAACGATCTGCCAGTTGCCCGGCGTATGACGAAACAGCCATTCATCACCAAACGGATGGAGATTTTCAAGGCAAGGTTGTTCCAGCCCGCGAATATTTGGCGTGTCGGAAAGTTCCCGCCAGAAGGTGTATTCTTCCTGCTCCCCTTTCTGGTGAAACGAGGGTGCGCAGGGGTACGCACCAATAATAAAACCGGTGTTGGTCATTTCGCATTCCTGTATTTATCAGAAAATTAATCTAATTCGCTGATGGCCACTTTCACCACAATTTTACGAATTGCGGATCCCTTGTTTTTAATACAGGCAGGACGGTGAACATCCTGCGGGAAAAATATGGCGTAACTGCCAGGTATCATTTCGATAAACGACTCGTGTTCACTGTCGTGATAAAAAATAATATCCCGTTGCTCCAGCAATGATTCGCTGATTTTGTTATTCCCGGTATCAATAGCAATACCGATTTTTTCTTCACCCCAGGCCAGAAACTGGATATCCAGATAGCGGCGATGGACTTCAGGGCGGTTCTCGTGCTGCTCCTTTGTGGTGAGGTCGAGAACCTGGGCAAAAATGTTGCGGCCTTCAATTTCGATCACGCCCGGTGCCAGGGTGGTGAAATTCGTGGTACGCAGAAAATTAAGCGCCTTTTCTATCGCCAGCGGCAGGCGACATGGATTTGGCTGTGCAATATGTCCGAATATCATGACCCACTCCTTACAGAGACTGGATTTTCGCCCACACGCTGTCGTCGATGGTGATGCCGTCCCGGCGGTTTTCTTCCAGCAGGCGAGTAAATTCATGGCCAGGCAGACGGACGGCGACATTTTCATCAGCGCGTTCTGCGGTGGTGATGAAGTCCATGATGCGCTGTAGTTTGGCATCGCGGGTTGGACCGTCGATCAGGCGATCCACTTCGACGGCGATAAAGATCTGCGATACGCCGTATTCGTCGCTATTGTCCTGGGTCACTTCCGCAACGGACGCGCCGTCAGAGAGCAGGGTGGCGATCATGTCGAGCACAATCGATAAGCCAGAACCTTTCCAGTAGCCCATGGGCAGAATGCGACGGTTTTTCTCAATCACGCCCGGCTCTCTGGTCAGATTGCCTTCATCGTCAAAGCCGCCGTCGACCGGTAATTCGCGTTCGGCCAGGCGATTCACCTCCAGCATGCCGTAGGAGAACATCGACATCGACATATCGACCATGGTGATTGGATTCGACGGGATAGCGACGATCAGCGGGTTTGTGCCGATGCAGCATTCTTTTGATCCCCACGCGGGCATCACGGCAATAGAGTTGGTCCAGCAGATGCCGATATAGCCTTTCTCCGCCGCCTGCCAGCCGTAGCTGCCGCCGCGCATCCAGTGGTTCGCGTTACGCAGCGCCACCAGGCCGATCCCGTGATCGGACGCCAGCTCGGTAGCACGGTCCATCATCTTCTTCGCCGTCAGGTTGCCGATGGAACGCTGCGCATCCCACTGTTCGATGGCGCCTAATGTCGTTACGCGTTTCGGCTGGGCGTCAGGGATGATGTCGCCTGCGTCAAGCTGCTGAATAAATCGCGGGAAGCGGTTGACGCCGTGTGAATAAACGCCGGACTCCGTGGTGCGGGCGAACATCTCGGCGCAGGCGTCAGCGGTATCCGCTTTTACACCGCGATCGAGCAGAACCCGATTGAACGCCGCTTTCAACTCTTGGAAGGTCACTTTCATCCCTGTTCTCCTGTTTTTTTAGGGGCAAGTGCGAGTGCTTTTTTATCACTAAATTTCACTATGCGAAATCTGATTTCAAATATAACGATCAAATTTTGTCAGATCAACGACATTCACGTTTTTCAAAATCGATTAAAATCAAATGGTTGTGTTTTTTCTGTTGAGATCGTGAACTAAACCACACTTTGCGCTACCATCAGGGCGCAATAAACAGGAGCTATTTGATGAGCATAAAAGAGAGCGAAATGACGCAAGAAAAAGAGAGGCCAGCAGGTAGCCAGAGCTTGTTTCGCGGCCTGATGCTGATTGAAATCCTCAGTAACTATCCGAACGGGTGTCCGCTTGCGCATTTATCAGAACTGGCGGGGCTGAATAAAAGTACCGTGCACCGGTTATTGCAGGGGTTGCAGTCGTGCGGGTACGTGACGCCAGCGCCGGCGGCAGGGAGCTATCGTCTGACCACCAAATTTATCGCCGTCGGGCAAAAGGCGCTTTCATCTCTCAATATTATTCACGTGGCGGCGCCGCACCTCGAGGCGCTGAACATTGCCACCGGCGAAACGGTCAACTTCTCCAGCCGTGAAGATGATCACGCGATCCTGATTTATAAGCTTGAGCCGACAACCGGTATGCTGCGCACGCGCGCATATATCGGCCAGCATATGCCGCTCTATTGTTCTGCAATGGGCAAAATCTATATGGCGTTTGGTCATCAGGATTACGTGGCGAGCTACTGGGAAAGCCACCAGGAACAGATCCAACCTTTGACCCGCAACACCATCACCGAACTGAGCGCGATGTATGATGAGCTGGCGGAAATTCGCGATCACAGTATGGCGATGGATAAAGAAGAGAACGAGCTGGGTGTGTCATGTATCGCCGTGCCGGTCTTTGATATTCACGGGCGCGTACCCTATGCCATCTCCATTTCGCTGTCGACGTCGCGCATGAAGCAGGTGGGTGAGAAAAACTTGCTAAAACCGCTGCGTGACACGGCGGAAGCTATCTCGAAAGAACTGGGGTTTAACGTGCGCGAGGCGTAACTGATGAACCAATTTATCCTGGCGGATCCTGAAAAATGTATCGGGTGTCGTACCTGTGAGGTAGCGTGCATGATGTCGCATCAAAGCAGCGCCACGCCAGTAGCGTTTACGTCACGGATCCGCGTGGTTAAGGGGGGAACCTTCACTACGGCGGTGGGCTGCCACCAGTGTGAAGATGCGCCCTGCGCGAATGTCTGCCCGACGGGGGCCATTCACCACGCTGCGGGAGCCTGGCTCGTTAAGCAATCGCGCTGTATCGGCTGCAAAAGCTGTATGGTGGCGTGCCCGTTCGGGGCAATGCAGGTTCGGGTCGTGGAAGATCGCGTTCAGGCGCTGAAATGTGATTTGTGCGCGCATCGCGAGAGCGGTCCCGCCTGCGTCGAAGCCTGTCCCACCCACGCGCTGCGCTGCATAGACCCCGCCAGATTACGCGCGGAACGGCTGCGTAATCTGGCCTGAGGTTTTATTAACCGGCCTCGCGCCAGGCGTTCTCAATCTCTTCGGCGAGAATTTTCACACCCGCTTCGATTTTTTCCGGGTCCGGGACGTAGTTCATACGCATGCACTGGTGCGTGTGCGGCCACGGCTTATCCAGCCCCGGGAAGAAGTAATCCCCTGGCACCATCAGTACGCCACGTTTTTTCAGACGCTGATAAAGCAGCTCTGTCGTAATGGGCAGATCCTTAAACCACAGCCACAGGAAAATTGCCCCTTCCGGTTTATGGATCAGGCAGCGTTCTTCCGGTAAGTAGCGGCGAAGGATGGCTATAGTTTCCTGAACGCGCTGAGAGTAAAACGGCTTAATCACCTCATTCGACAGGCGCAGCAGGTCGTTACGCCTGATCATCTCGCACATCATCGCCGGGCCGATGCCGCCAGGCGAAAGGCTGATAATGCCGTTCATGTTGGTAATGGCGGTGATGATTTTCTCGTTAGCAATGATAATGCCGCAACGGCTGCCCGGCAGGCCCAGCTTGGAGAGGCTCATGCAGAGGATGATATTCGGGTTCCATAGCGGACGCGCTTCGCTGAAGATGATCCCCGGGAACGGTACGCCATAGGCGTTATCGATCACCAGCGGGATGCCGTGCTGATTCGCCAGCGCATCCAGCTTCATCAGCTCGTCGTCGGTGATCACGTTCCCCGTCGGGTTGGTGGGACGAGATACGCAGATCATGCCCGTCTCTTCACCGATATGCAGATGTTCAAAATCGACGTGATATTTGAACTGGCCCTCTGGCAGCAACTCGATATTCGGACGTGCGGAAACAAACAGGTCTTCTTCGAGGCCGGCATCGGCATAGCCAATATACTCCGGTGCCAGCGGGAACAGCACTTTTTTCGTGGTGCCGTCGGCGCGGCGTCCGGCGAACAGATTGAATAAGTAGAAAAACGCGCTCTGACTGCCGTTTGTCAGTGCAATATTCTGTGGTTCGATATCCCAACCCAGCGCTTCCCGCAGCATTGCCGCCAGAAGCGTCAGTAGTTCTGTTTTACCCTGAGGGCCGTCGTAATTACATAGCGCATCGGTTGCTTTACCGTTTTCCAGCATCTCTGCCAGCAGCGTCTGGAAGTAGGTGTTCATCTCCGGAATTTGAGCCGGGTTTCCGCCGCCAAGCATGATAGCGCCTGGGGTGCGCAGCCCGTCGTTGAGGTCCTCCATCAGGCGGGTAATGCCTGAATGGCGGGTAAATTTGTCGCCGAAAAGTGAAAACGTCATAGCAGGTGATCTGTCGAGCTTAATATGAAAGGCAGTAACCATAACGCCAGCACCGTGTTGGTGCAAATCGGCGGATGTGGTCGGATTTGTTGTTTTATGTGGCGGGTTTGTATTTGTGTGGTGAATTGTTCTGGTGAATGCCCCTCACCCCAGGCCTCTCCCCTTTGGGGAGAGGCCTGGGGTGAGGGGGTCTATTGATTACCCGCCCACACCACCATCACCTTATCGCCCTTGTGCTCGCGCACAAAGCCGTAGCCTTCTTTCATCGACAGCGTTGTTTGCTTGCCTTCACCCACCGCCGGATGACGGGCGCGGAACTGCCCCAGAAGCTGCCAGTGGGCGACAGTTAACGCCTGTTTACCCGTGACGTCCTGCCAGTTCATATCCGAACGGGTTCCCTGTAGCGGATCGGAGCCCGTCGGGCCGAAAGGACGCTCTGATTCATCGCCGTAATAGATCTGCACGCTTCCCGGTGCCAGCAGCAGTAACTCAGCGGCGCGCTGGCCTCCTTCACGGAACAGACGCGTATCATGGGAGGAGAGATAGCTCAGCACATTAAAACTTTGCAGCTTTTCTGCCATTTGCTGCCAGGTCAAATCCATATCGGCCAGGCAGTCCACCGCTTTTGCCGCCTGCTCCTGATAGTCAAAATTGATCATCGCATCGAAGCCGTGGCGGTAATAATCGCTCTGCATCACGCCGTGGCCCCAGGATTCACCGGTCATCCAGAATGGCGCATCGTCGAGTTTTTTGTCCGGGTTGGCGGCTTTCCACGCGGCCAGCGCCTGGCTGGCCTGGTTTTTCAGTTGCAGCCAGGCTTCAGGCTCAACGTGCTTAGCGGTATCGACCCGGAAACCGTCGATGCCGTAGTCACGTACCCACTGGCTAAGCCAGTGAGTCAGGTAATCTCGCGGCGTGAAATTCGTCATCACTTTCGCGTTGGTGTCGGGCTTGTGTTGATAAAAGTTCGGCAAACCTGACGGGATCTTAGATTCCGTTTTCAGATCAGGCAGGAAGGCCAGCGACATGGTCAGATCGTCAAAGCCCGGGTTGTCGTAATCACCGATATCGGTACGGATCCATTTTTTACCCCACCATTTTTCCCATGCGGCTTTGTCACTGAAGTTGATGTAATCGTTGAAGCTGTGCCAGCTTTGCCCCGCTCCTGGCTTCCAGTCAGTCCAGCGCTCGCCGAGGGTTTTTTTCAGCTCATCGCCCTGCAAATAGAGCGCGCCAAACTGATACTCCTGCATATCTGCAAGCGTCGCATAACCCGCGTGGTTCATGACAATGTCAAACAGGACGCGGATACCGCGCCTGTGCGCGTCGTCGACAAGCTGGCGTAAATCCTCTTCGCTGCCCATGTTGGCGTCGAGTTTCGTCCAGTCCTGAGTGTAATAGCCGTGATAGGCGTAGTGGGGGAAATCCCCTTTGGTGCCGCCGCCCACCCAGCCGTGGATCTGCTCCAGCGGCGAGCTTATCCAGAGCGCATTCACGCCCAGCTGCTGAAGGTAATCCAGTTTGCTGGTAAGCCCTTTCAGATCGCCGCCGTGGAAAGTACCAATCTCCTGCATACCGTCTTTATGACGGCCATAGCTGTTGTCGTTGGTGGGGTCGCCATTCACGAAGCGATCGGTCAGCACGAAATAGACGGTGGCGTTTTGCCAGCTGAACGGCGCGGGTTTGTCCGTCTCGGCGCGCTCAAGCAGCAGCAGGCCATTGCTGTTGGCGGCTGGCTGAAGAGTCACTTTGCCATTTTGAACGGTCGCGGTCTGTTTACTGTAAAAATCACGCACCACCGTGCCTTCCGGGAAGGTGTTAACGACGTCGATCGTCAGCGGTTTGCCGTCCCACTTCGGGCACTGGCGGGTGACGTTTGCGACAGGCTGTGGCGTCGCACTTTGCACCGTCAACATCAGCGTCGGCGTTCCCGAGCGCGTATCAATACGCATCTGATAAACGCCGTCACGGAATAACCGCCACTGCGGTGGGGTGCCTTCGCACGGTTTGAGCGACAGCATCTCGTTGAGCTTAATGGCACCTGTCGGCTGCCAGCACGCGTTGTCAAGACTCAACGTCAGCGGGCGGGTACCCTTCGCAAGCGTTGCCTGGCTGGTAAAGACGCCGGTACCTTCAGCGCTAAACGCGTTAAATCCCGGCGATGACCAGTCGGCATGCGCGAATGCGGGTAACATCAGAACAGCTAATGCAGTGCGTTTCATTCCATTTTCCTGTCGCGGCATTTTTGACCAGTGTGCCATTCGGCTCAGGGGAAAAACTCCTCCTCTACGGCTTTCTGCCAGGAGGACGCGAAGGGATGAGTGATCCCGCGCAAAATTAGGCAGTTATCTGCGATATCGCGCACATTTTTCCAGCGTTGATGCTTTAATGAGCATGTTCCGGATGACATAGTTTCGGAATTGGACTATTTATAGACGTGCTCTTGAAGACTATTTTTGGTACGATTTGAGATTCCGCTCTCAAATTTTTGAAGAAAATAAGGTGTTGGAATGTTTATATCCGACCAGGAGACCTAATGATATCGACTCCCATTCGACGATATGGGGCCGCGATACTCATGTTACTCACCATGGCATTTTCAGGTGAGGTGCTTGCAAAGACGCACACGGATACAACGAGTAAGAAAGCCCACGTAATAAAGACGACAAGCAGTAAGGTTAGCAGTAAACAAGAGTATTCTCGCAATAGTGCAAAGAGTAGTTCACTTCCTGATTTGCGAAAATACCCTTCCGGGACACCAAGGAAAAAAGCGTTTCTCCGGACGGTAATGCCTTACATTAAAAGCCAAAATGCCGCGATTACTGCGGATCGTAACTGGCTGATCTCCAAACAGTACGACAGCCGCTGGTCGCCGTCTGAGCGCACTCGCCTGAAAGATATCGCCAAACGCTATAAAGTGAAGTGGAGCGGGAACACTCGTCGCGTGCCTTGGAACTCACTGTTAGAACGTGTGGACATCATTCCAGGCAGTATGGTCGCGACAATGGCCGCCGCCGAAAGCGGTTGGGGCACCTCGAAGCTGGCGCGCAACAACAACAATCTGTTTGGCATGAAATGCGTAAAAGGTCGTTGTACTAACGCGCCCGGCAAGGTGAAGGGCTATTCACAGTTTGAATCGGTGAAAGATTCCGTGAATGCCTACGTGGTGAACCTGAACACCCACCCGGCCTATTCCTCGTTCCGTAAGTCACGCGCTCAGCTGCGTAAGGCGGATCAGGAAGTGACGGCCACGGCGATGATCCATAAGCTGAAAGGTTATTCCACTCAGGGACAGCGTTATAACAATTACCTGTTCTCCATGTACCAGGATAACCAGCGTCTGATTGCCGCACATATGTAATGAAAAACGCCTTCCACTGGAAGGCGTTCTTTTTTCTAGAGCAGGACTTCACTGTACCGTTCCCGGTACTCCTTCGGCGTGGTGTCATACTCTTTCCTGAACACCGAATAGAAATACTGAAGCGACGGATAGCCACACATCTGTGAAATCTCGTTGATCGACAGCGAGGTGGAGATCAGCAGACTGCGCGCTTTCTCCAGCTTTTCCGCATGGATCACGGCGTGGATCGTCTCACCCACTTCCTCTTTAAACCGCTTCTCCAGATTCGAACGTGATATGCCGACCGAATCGAGCACCTGATCGACCTTAATCCCTTTGCAGGCATGATTGCGAATGTAGTGCATCGCCTGAATCACGGCCGGATCGTTTAATGAGCGGTAGTCAGTTGAGCGACGTTCGACCACGCGAACGGGAGGAACCAGCAGACGCTGGAGCGGCAGGGATTCGTTGTCTAACAGTCTGTGCAGCAGCTTTGCGGCCTGATAGCCCATCTGACGGGTACCCTGAGCCACGGATGAGAGCGCCACGCGCGACAGATAGCGCGTAAGCTCTTCGTTATCAATACCAATCACGCACAGCTTTTCAGGCACCGGAATATGCAAATGTTCGCACACCTGTAATACGTGGCGGGCGCGGGCGTCCGTCACGGCGATAATCCCTGTCTGGGGCGGCAGCGTTTGCAGCCAGTCAGCCAGACGATTTTGTGCGTGCTGCCAGTTTTCTGGCGCGGTTTCCAGCCCCTGATAAACGACGCCGCGATACTTCTCCTGGGCAACCAGCTGGCAGAAGGCATACTCACGCTCCATCGCCCAGCGCTTTCCGCTCGTGGCAGGCAATCCGTAAAACGCAAAACGATGGACGCCTTTCTCCTTTAAATGGAGGAAGGCGGTCTCGACCAGAGCATGGTTATCCGTGGCGATGTAGTGAACGGGAGGATAATGTTCCGGTGTATGATAAGAGCCGCCAACGCCCACGATAGGCACGTCAACGCCACTCAGCAACTGTTCAATCACGGGGTCGTCAAAGTCAGCGATGACCCCGTCGCCCAGCCAGTCTTTGATGTTCTCCAGACGGGTACGAAAATCTTCTTCGATGAAAATATCCCATTCGGATTGCGACGCCTGCAAATATTCGCCAACCCCTTCAACCACCTGCCGGTCATAGGCTTTGTTGGCATTGAATAACAACGTAATGCGGTGACGCTTTTCAAACATGGCTTATTTCCCAAATTAGTCACGATACTGTTATCAGGCGCGCCGCTTGGTGGCAGAGTCCATCCAGACTGCCAGCAAAAGAATGGCACCCTTGACGATATACTGCCAAAACGTCGGCACGTCCATCATACTCATCCCGTTATCCAGCGAAGCCATAATAAATGCGCCCATCACCGCCCCCGCCACGCTGCCAATGCCCCCGGCGAGGCTGGTCCCGCCAATCACGCAGGCGGCGATGGCGTCCAGCTCGGCAATATTACCGGCAGAGGGGGAGCCCGCCCCCAAACGTGAGCTGAGGATCAGCCCCGCTATGGCCACCATCAGGCCGTTGATGGCAAAGACGGCGAGTTTGGTGCGTTCTACGTTAATGCCGGACAAACGCGCGGCTTCGAGATTGCCACCGATGGCATAAATACGGCGACCGAATGCGGTACGCGTGGCCATAAACATCCCACCTAACAGCAACAGCGCCAGCAGCAAAACGGGCGTTGGGACGCCGCGATAATCGTTTAACAGCCAGATGGCGCCCAGTACAATCACCGCAGTAAGCGCCTGACGGCCGACAACCGAGGTTGAAGCAGGCGAGGCCAGCCCCAGCGCCTGGCGACGCATGCGTCCTCGCCATTGCCACGCGACAAACGCCATCAGCCCAACCACGCCGATCGTAAAACCGACGCCATCAGAGAGGTAGCTTTGGCCAATCTGGGACATCGAGGCGCTGGTCGGGGAGACGGTAGTGCCGTTGGTGATCCCAATCAGAATGCCGCGGAAGGCCAGCATCCCCGCTAAGGTGACGATAAACGACGGGACCTTACGGTAGGCCACCCACCAGCCATTCCACGCCCCCAGCAGCAGACCCAGTACCAGCGTGACCGCAATCGTCAGCGGCAGCGGCCAGCCGAGCCAGACGTCAAAAATTGCCGCCACGCCGCCGAGCAGACCCATCATCGACCCTACTGACAGGTCAATTTCCGCTGAGATAATCACAAAGACCATCCCCACCGCCAGGATCCCGGTGATGGCGGTCTGACGCAGCAGGTTAGAAACGTTACGTGCGCTCAAATAGGAGCCATCGGTCATCCAGGTAAAGAACAACATGATCACGATAATGGCGGCAATCATTACAAAAACTTGCAGATTCAGCGATTTAAGTCCTGCGAACGCACCGGGCGTCGGAACAGCGACTTTGATATCAGACGGGTTGCTTTTCGACATGGCGTTCGCTCCTTAAGGCAGCTTCCATCACCTGCTCTTGCGTCAGGTTCTGGTTGTTCAGGTTGGCTTTGAGTTTCCCTTCATGCATGACCAGCACGCGGTCGCTCAGCCCCAGCACTTCAGGCAATTCGGACGAGATAACAATGACGGCAATCCCTTGCTGCACAAGCTGGTTGATCAGCTTGTAGATTTCATACTTCGCGCCGATATCGATCCCGCGCGTGGGTTCGTCCAGAATTAAAATGCGCGGATTAAGCAACAGGCAGCGCGCCAGAATCGCTTTCTGCTGGTTGCCGCCGCTCAGGCGACCTATCGCCAGTTCCGGCGAGGAGGTTTTCACCTTGAGCCTGGCAAGTGACTGAAGAATACACTGCTGTTCTGCGGCATCATCCAGGCTGCTCAGCGCGCCGGAAAACTGGCTGAGCGCCGCCAGCGTGATATTTTTTCCCACCGCCATGACCGGCACGATGCCGTCTTTTTTGCGGTCTTCGGGCACCATAGCAATGCCTTTGGCAATGGCCTGCTGGCAGTTGTCGATTTTTACCGGCTGACCGTCGATATAAATTTTGCCTTCCCAGCGCCCCGGCCAGACGCCAAACAGACACTGCACGGCCTCGGTTCTTCCGGCACCCACTAAACCCGCAATACCGAGAATTTCGCCGCGGTGCAGTGAGAAGGAGAGGTTATCCACGCGCTTGATGTGGCGGTTAACGGGATGCCACGCCGTCAGGTTTTCCACGCGCAGGAGTTCTTCGCCTATGGTGTGTGGTTCGTTGGGATACAGTGCGGTGAGTTCGCGACCCACCATCATGGTGATGATGTCATCTTCGCTCATGCCTTCTGCTTCACGCGTGCCAATGTGCTGCCCGTCGCGGATGACGCAGATGGTGTCGGAAATAGCTTTCACCTCATTGAGCTTGTGCGAAATATAGATGCAGGCGATACCGTGGTTTTGCAGGTCGCGGATGATATTGAGCAGAACGGCGGTTTCCTGTTCGGTGAGCGAGGCGGTTGGCTCGTCGAGGATCAGCAGGCGTACCTGCTTGTTCAGCGCCTTGGCGATCTCCACCAGCTGCTGCTGGCCCAAACCTAAGTCGCCCACTCGCGTATCCGGTGAGATAGCCAGGCTCACCTGGGCCAGCAGTTTTTCGCAGCGCAGCGTCATGGTGTCGTAATCCAGTACGCCGTGGCGTGAGAGTTCGGCGCCGAGAAAAATATTTTCCAGCACGGTAAGGTGCTTCACCAGCGCCAGCTCCTGGTGAATAATAGCGATGCCTTTACGTTCGGTATCGCGAATGTGCGTGGCCTGGAGCACCTCGCCGGCAAAGACGATTTCGCCCTCGTAGCTGCCGTGCGGATAGATCCCGCACAACACTTTCATCAGCGTGGATTTTCCCGAGCCATTTTCGCCGCACAGCGACATCACTTCGCCGGGATTCAGCCGCAGGCTTACGTTATCGACTGCTTTCACCGCCCCGAAGGCTTTGGTGATGCTTTTCATTTCAAGTAAATAAGACATAACTGCTCCGCATGGCCCGACAGATGTACAGGGCAGGTCGATGCGCCCCTGCCGGGCAGGGGCTGCGCTGGATTACAGTTCACTCTTCTTATGGAAACCGTCTTTCACCACGGTGGCGTCAATATTCTCTTTGTTGACTTCGATAGGGGTAAGCAGGCGAGCAGGTACGTCTTTCAGGCCGTTATTTAACGTCGCGTCTGCTTTAGGTTGCTGGCCATTGCCCAGCTCAACGGCAATTTCGGCGGCCGTATTGGCAAGCTCGGTAATGGGCTTATACACCGTCATGGTCTGGGTACCCGCGATGATGCGTTTTACACCCGCAAGGTCGGCGTCCTGTCCGGAAATAGCGACTTTCCCGGCCAGACCCTGCGCGCTCAGCGCCTGAATGGCGCCACCCGCAGTGGCATCGTTAGAGGCCACCACCGCATCGATTTTGTTGTTATTTGCAGTCAACGCGTTTTCCATAATTTTCAGCGCGTTTTCCGGTAACCAGCCGTCAGCCCACTGGTCGCCGACGACTTTAATTTTGCCCTCGTCGATATACGGCTTCAGCACTTTCATTTGTCCCTGGCGGAACAGTTTGGCGTTGTTATCCACGGGCGAGCCGCCCATCAGGAAATAATTCCCCTGAGGCACTTTTGCGACCAGGCTTTTAGCCTGTAATTCGCCCACCTTTTCATTGTCGAACGAAATATAATAATCAATGTCGGCATTATTAATCATGCGGTCATAAGCCAGGACTTTTATGCCTTCCTGTTTCGCTTCTTTCACCACGTTGCTTAATACCTGGCCGTTATACGGGATAATGACCAGCACATCGACGCCACGGTTGATCATATTCTCGATTTGCGACATTTGCGTCTCTTCGTTGCCGTTAGCGGACTGAACGAACACCTCCGCGCCGAGAGATTCCGCTTTTTTAACAAAGATATCGCGGTCTTTTTGCCAGCGCTCCAGGCGTAAGTCATCAATCGCCATGCCGATTTTGACCTCTTTGGCGTGGCCGGCAAAGCTTGCAAGCAGGAGAGTAGTGCAGAGCGTTAGGGTCAGGTTCTTTATCTTCATAATTATTAGGCCTTTTTGTAGGGGTATGTGTAGCTGAGATAAAAGAAACATTCACTGCTGAGACGCAGCAAATTTTTAACGTGGAAAGGCCTGCTGGCAATTACAGATTTTTATCTTCTCATTACGATATTTGGTTTATTTCTGAATTTATGACCGCGATCGGATTTTAAAAAGCGTAACCTATTAATTACATTTGATTCTGGAATGCGCGCCGAAAAATAGTTTGTCTGCACATTATTTTGCGAGCCAGCGCACAATTGCGCATTCTCTCAATAGCAGTGTGAAATAACGTAATTGAGCAACCTCCAATGTCTATTCACTATTACTCCAGAAGCAAGACCACGCCGCATACCCTGATTATGGAGCTCAATATGCAAGCTTATTTCGACCAACTCGATCGCGTTCGTTTCGAAGGCACGAAAACGACCAATCCTTTAGCATTTCGTCACTACAACCCGGATGAGCTGGTGCTGGGTAAGCGCATGGAAGATCACTTGCGCTTTGCCGCCTGCTACTGGCACACCTTCTGCTGGAACGGTGCCGATATGTTCGGCGTGGGCTCTTTTGACCGTCCATGGCAACAGCCGGGCGAGGCCATTGAGCTGGCGAAGCGTAAAGCCGACGTCGCGTTCGAGTTCTTCCATAAGCTGAACGTGCCGTACTACTGTTTCCACGATGTGGATGTGTCGCCGGAAGGGGCATCGCTGAAAGAGTATCTGAACAACTTCGCGCAGATGGTCGACGTACTGGCTGAAAAACAGCAGCAAAGTGGCGTCAAGCTGCTCTGGGGTACGGCTAACTGCTTTACCAACCCTCGCTATGGCGCGGGCGCGGCAACCAACCCGGATCCGGAAGTCTTCAGCTGGGCGGCAACCCAGGTCGTGACTGCGATGAACGCCACGCATCAGCTGGGCGGTGAGAACTATGTACTCTGGGGCGGTCGTGAAGGATATGAAACGCTGCTGAATACCGACCTGCGTCAGGAGCGTGAGCAGATTGGTCGCTTTATGCAGATGGTGGTGGACCACAAACACAAAATCGGTTTCCGCGGCACGCTGCTGATTGAGCCAAAACCACAGGAGCCAACCAAGCATCAGTATGATTATGATGTCGCCACCGTGTATGGCTTCCTGAAGCAGTTTGGTCTGGAAAAAGAGATCAAAGTGAATATTGAGGCTAACCACGCTACCCTGGCGGGCCACTCGTTCCATCACGAAATTGCCTCTGCGATTGCGCTGGGCATCTTCGGCTCTGTCGATGCTAACCGTGGCGATCCACAGCTGGGCTGGGATACCGACCAGTTCCCGAACAGCGTGGAAGAGAATGCGCTGGTGATGTACGAGATCATCAAAGCGGGCGGTTTCACCACCGGCGGCCTGAACTTCGACGCCAAAGTGCGTCGCCAGAGCACCGACAAATACGATCTGTTCTACGGGCATATTGGCGCGATGGACACCATGGCGCTGGCGCTGAAAGTGGCAGCCCGTATGATTGAAGACGGTGAGCTGGATAAGCGCGTGGCGAAGCGCTACAGCGGCTGGAACAGTGAGCTGGGCCAGCAAATTTTGAAAGGTCAGTTATCGCTTGCGGAGATCGCGAAGTACGCTGAACAGCATCAGCTTGCGCCGCAGCATCAGAGCGGCCATCAGGAGCTGCTGGAAAACCTGGTCAATCACTACCTGTTCGATAAATAACAGCATTCATGCCCGGTAAGCGCTGCGCCACCGGGCATTTCTGTCAAAGGAGTCACCACATGTATATCGGGATCGATCTTGGCACGTCGGGGGTGAAAGCCATCCTGTTAAGCGAGCAGGGCGATGTGTTAGCCACGCAGACTGAAAAGTTGCAGGTTTCACGCCCGCATCCGCTTTGGTCGGAACAAGATCCGGAGCAGTGGTGGCAGGCGACGGACCGCGCGATGACAGCCTTAGGCGAGCAGCACAGCCTGCGCGACGTTAAAGCGCTGGGCATCGCCGGACAAATGCATGGCGCAACGTTGCTGGATAGCCAGCATCGCGTTCTGCGCCCGGCTATTCTCTGGAACGATGGCCGCTGTGCGGAAGAGTGCGCGATCCTTGAGGAACGTGTGCCTGCGTCCCGCGAGATTACGGGCAACCTGATGATGCCCGGTTTTACCGCACCAAAACTCCTGTGGGTGCAGCGCCATGAGCCTGAGATTTTTCGCCAGGTGGCGAAGGTTCTGTTGCCGAAAGACTACCTGCGTTTTCGCATGACGGGGGATTTTGCCAGCGACATGTCTGACGCCGCGGGCACGATGTGGCTCGACGTGGCGAAACGGGACTGGAGCGAGGCGATGCTGGATGCCTGCCAGCTGACGCGCGATCATATGCCTGCGCTGTTTGAAGGCAGCGAAATCACGGGCGCTTTGCAGCCTTCTGTTGCTGAACGCTGGAATATGCCAGCCGTACCCGTCGTCGCCGGCGGCGGCGATAATGCGGCGGGGGCGGTCGGCGTGGGGATGGTCGAGGCAGGACAGGCTATGCTCTCGCTCGGTACCTCCGGCGTCTATTTTGCCGTCAGTGACGGGTATCGTAGCAATCCTGGAAGCGCCGTACACAGCTTCTGCCACGCGTTGCCGGGTAAATGGCATTTAATGTCGGTGATGCTGAGCGCGGCTTCCTGCCTCGACTGGGCGGCAAAACTAACCGGAATGGCGGACGTCCCGGCGCTTATCGCAGCGGCACAGCAGGCGGATGATAATGCCGGTGCGGTCTGGTTTTTACCGTACCTTTCCGGCGAGCGGACGCCTCATAACAACCCGGAAGCGAAAGGGGTGTTCTTCGGTCTTACCCATCAGCACGGCCCGGCAGAGCTGGCGCGCGCGGTGCTTGAAGGCGTTGGCTATGCTCTGGCGGACGGAATGGATGTCGTGCATGACTGTGGACTTACGCCATCCAGCATTACGTTAATTGGCGGCGGTGCGCGAAGCAGCTACTGGCGGCAAATGCTTTCCGATATCAGCGGGTTGCAGCTGGACTATCGTACGGGAGGCGATGTCGGCCCGGCGCTCGGTGCGGCACGGCTGGCGCAAATTGCGCTGAACCGGGATAAACCACTGCCCCAGCTTTTGCCCCAGCTGCCGCTTGAACAGCAGCATCGTCCTGATGCGAAAAATCATGCTCGCTACGCTGAAAGACGAGACGTTTTCCGCAAAATCTATCAGCAGCTTTTACCGCTAATGTCATAAACAGGAGCCGGGTGGCGCTAACGCTTACCCGGCCTGCCAGCCTTCAACCGGGTTAGCTCACAAACCGGCGTGTATCGATGCGTTGCAGCAGCATTGAGAGCAGCAGGCTGACAACCAGCGTAACGGTAAATATCCAGATAATATCCAGCACCGGCCAGCTTTTAAGCTCAACGCCGCGGGTGCGCAGGGCGTGGATCACCAGCGCGTGAAAACCGTAAATGCCCAGCGAGTGGCGAGAGATAAACCCCAGCACCGGAAGCGGGCGGGCATTCAGGGTGTTTTTAACCAGCGTCAGCAGAGAGATTGCGCAGATAAAGACCATCGGGCCGCAGTACAGATACCAGGTATCGGCAAAGTTGCCGCGCCATTGCAGCTCATGCAGCGTCCCGCGAGAGATAATAAACACACCGACGAGAAACGCGGCCGCGCATAGCCAGTTTATTCCTCGCTTTTGCGTCTCCATCATGCCAATGGCGCGCCCCAGCATGCCGTACAGCACGTAATAAAACGTATCCCCGGTGATATAGAGGTTAACGGGTAGCCATTCAAAGCCATCAATTTTCTGTGAGACGGTATTCGGGTTGGCCACGATCCCGATGACCACCATCAGCGCCAGCAGCATTTTACCGTTGACGTTTTTTACCTGAATTAACGGTGAAACAAGATAAATAACGATTATCGCGAAGAAAAACCATAGATGATAGAACACCGGTTTTTGCAACAAGTTGAGCAGGGAACGTTCAGCGTTAATTGAAGTGAACAGGACGATATAGAGCAGCGAAATCGCGCTGTAAAACAGCAGACAGGAGACAATACGGATGAAATGTCTCGGCTGTGCACTACGCTCGCCAAAAAAGAGAAAACCGGAAATCATAAAGAACAGCGGGACGCTCACGCGGGAGGCCGAGTTCAGAACATTGGCGACATCCCAGTTAACAGGGCTGATACTGTGCGCGTTCGTGACATACCAGGTCGTTGTGTGGATCATCACCACCATCAGACAGGCTATTCCCCGCAGGTTATCAATCCAGTTAATTTTTGACTGCATCAGTTCCTCTGTATTCCTGATAAAGAAAGTGTGACTGCGATTGCGTAAAACTTTTCCCTTGGAAAATTCTGAGTTTAGCCAGGCTAACTTGTAGGGAGCTGGCGAGATTCGCAGAATGACGGACTTTAATCTATAAACGTGTTGCTACTAAAAATAACAGCCACTGACCAGGGCGGTAATAAAAATGATGATGAAGCGTGGGGTGTCACTCTTTCTGCTGCTCTTATTAACAGGATGCAGTGCTTCTGAGGAGATACCTGTCCAAAAAGCGCAGCAGGGGAAAATGAGCCCGGAGCGTTCCCTGAATATGGAACAGCTGTGCAGGGATCAGGCGGCTCACCGCTATAATTCCGAAGCACAGAAAATTCATATAAACGGCTTCGAGCGCTTTCAGGGCAGCTATGAACTGAAAGGCTATACGGCGCGTAAAGAGGGCTTTGTCTGCTCTTTTGATGCAGACGGCCAGTTTTTACATCTCTCAATGCGTTAAATTGCTCGTATAAGCAGCAACCAGAGCCTTCGCAGGTTCTGGCTGTAGGGCTTATTCCCCAATTTTCCCTAAACAACCCCGTTTCGTACTGTATATCTTGCAGCCAGCGGGTATACTGATCCCTTCCATTTAAAACCACACGTATCCAGCACGAAATACTATGCAAAAGTTTGATACCAAGACCTTCCAGGGCCTGATCCTGACCTTACAGGATTACTGGGCTCGTCAGGGCTGCACCATTGTTCAACCTTTGGACATGGAAGTTGGCGCAGGCACCTCACACCCGATGACCAGCTTGCGCGCGTTAGGGCCAGAGCCAATGGCGACCGCCTATGTGCAGCCATCCCGTCGTCCGACCGATGGCCGTTATGGCGAAAACCCGAACCGTTTGCAGCACTACTATCAGTTCCAGGTGGTGATTAAGCCATCACCCGACAACATTCAGGAACTGTACCTCGGGTCACTGAAAGAGCTGGGTATGGATCCAACCATTCACGACATTCGTTTCGTGGAAGATAACTGGGAAAACCCAACGCTGGGTGCCTGGGGTCTGGGTTGGGAAGTGTGGCTGAACGGCATGGAAGTGACCCAGTTCACATACTTCCAGCAGGTTGGTGGTCTGGAATGTAAACCGATTACCGGCGAAATCACCTATGGTCTGGAACGTCTGGCCATGTACATTCAGGGCGTAGACAGCGTTTACGACCTGGTCTGGAGCGACGGCCCGCTGGGTAAAACCACCTACGGCGACGTGTTCCATCAGAACGAAGTGGAGCAATCCACCTATAACTTCGAATACGCGGACGTGGACTTCCTGTTCACCTGCTTCGAGCAGTACGAGAAAGAAGCCCAGCAGCTGCTGGCGCTGGAGACTCCGCTGCCGCTGCCTGCCTACGAGCGTATTCTGAAGGCTGCCCACAGCTTCAACCTGCTGGATGCCCGCAAAGCGATCTCCGTGACTGAACGTCAGCGCTACATTCTGCGTATTCGTACCCTGACCAAAGCCGTTGCAGAAGCTTACTACGCGTCCCGTGAAGCCCTTGGCTTCCCGATGTGCAACCGAAACAAATAAGAGGCGGCCATGTCTGAGAAAACTTTCCTGGTGGAAATCGGCACTGAAGAGCTGCCACCAAAAGCCCTGCGCAGCCTGGCTGAATCTTTTGCTGCGAACGTCACTGCTGAGCTGGATAACGCTGGCCTGGCGCACGGTAAAATTGAGTGGTTTGCTGCGCCGCGTCGTCTGGCGCTGAAAGTGGCAAACCTGGCGGCGTCCCAGCCGGATCGCGAAGTTGAAAAACGTGGCCCGGCCATTGCTCAGGCGTTCGACGCGGAAGGCAAGCCGAGCAAAGCGGCAGAAGGCTGGGCGCGCGGCTGCGGCATCACCGTTGATCAGGCCGAGCGTCTGACCACCGACAAAGGTGAATGGCTGCTGTATCGTGCCCATGTGAAAGGCGAAAGCGCCGAAGCGCTGCTGCCTGACATGATCGCGACCTCGCTGGCAAAATTGCCAATCCCTAAGCTGATGCGCTGGGGCGCGTCCGACGTTCACTTTGTGCGTCCGGTTCACACCGTGACCCTGCTGCTGGGCGATACCGTTATCCCGGCGACCATTCTGGGCGTGGCGTCCGATCGCGTGATCCGCGGCCATCGCTTTATGGGCGAGCCGGAGTTCACCATCGACAATGCCGACCAGTATCCACAGATCCTGCTGGAACGCGGTAAAGTGATTGCCGACTACGAACAGCGTAAAGCCAAAATTAAAGCGGACGCAGAAGAAGCGGCGCGCAAGATTGGCGGAAACGCTGACCTGAGCGACAGCCTGCTGGAAGAGGTGACCTCGCTGGTCGAATGGCCGGTTGTACTGACCGCGAAATTCGAAGAGAAATTCCTGGCCGTTCCGGCAGAAGCGCTGGTTTACACCATGAAGGGTGACCAGAAGTACTTCCCGGTTTACGCCAACGACGGCAAGCTGCTGCCAAACTTCATCTTCGTGGCGAACATCGAATCGAAAGATCCGAGCCAGATTATCTCCGGTAACGAGAAAGTGGTGCGTCCGCGTCTGGCGGATGCCGAGTTCTTCTTCAACACAGACCGTAAAAAACGTCTGGAAGATAACCTGCCGCGTCTGCAAACTGTACTGTTCCAGCAGCAACTGGGTACGCTGCGCGACAAAACCGACCGTATCGCGGAGCTGTCCGGCTGGATTGCCCGTGAAATTGGCGCCGACGTTAACCACGCTACCCGTGCGGGCCTGCTCTCCAAGTGCGACCTGATGACCAACATGGTGTTCGAATTTACCGACACCCAGGGCGTGATGGGTATGCACTACGCGCGTCACGATGGCGAAGCGGAAGACGTGGCGGTAGCCCTGAACGAGCAGTATCAGCCGCGCTTTGCCGGTGACGATCTGCCGTCCAATCCGGTTGCCTGCGCCGTGGCGATTGCCGATAAGATGGACACCCTGGCGGGTATCTTCGGTATCGGCCAGCATCCAAAAGGCGACAAAGACCCGTTTGCGCTGCGTCGTGCTGCGCTGGGCGTGCTGCGAATCATCGTTGAGAAGAACCTGAACCTCGATCTGCAAACGCTAACCGAAGAAGCGGTACGTCTGTACGGCGATAAGCTGACCAACGCGAAGGTTGTGGATGATGTTATCGACTTTATGCTCGGTCGTTTCCGCGCGTGGTATCAGGACGAAGGTTACTCCGTTGATACCATTCAGGCGGTGCTGGCGCGTCGTCCGACCCGTCCGGCAGATTTCGATGCGCGTATGAAAGCGGTATCCCACTTCCGTACGCTGGAAGCGGCGTCTGCGCTGGCCGCGGCTAACAAGCGCGTATCCAACATCCTCGCGAAATCCGACGAGACGCTGAACGATCGCGTAAACGCTGCAACCCTGAAAGAGCCGGAAGAGATTTCTCTGGCGATGCAGGTTGTGGTGCTGCGCGACAAGCTGGAGCCGTATTTCGCGGAAGGTCGCTACCAGGAAGCGCTGGTGGAGCTGGCGGAGCTGCGTGACGTCATCGACGCCTTCTTCGAGAAGGTGATGGTGAACGTGGAAGATAAAGAGCTGCGGATTAACCGTCTCTCGATGCTTGAGAAACTGCGTGAGCTGTTCCTGCGCGTGGCGGATATTTCGCTGCTGCAATAACGTAAAAAACCCGCCCCTGACAGGCGGGAAGAACGGCAACTAAACTGTCTCTCTTCGCCAATGGCGCCATAACTGCGTTGGCTGCGCTCGTTCACCCGAATCACTTACTAATGTAAGCTCATCGGGATTCGCTCGCTTGCCGCCTTGTTCTGACGTCATTGGCTTTGAGATACTTTTCCTTATTTACACTCTCTCAATTAATTTACACCCTCTCAAACACTGTCGCGATCCCCTGACCCAACCCGATACACATCGTTGCCAGACCAAACTGGGCATCTTTGCGTTCCATCAGGTTAATCAGCGTGGTACTGATACGCGCCCCGGAACAGCCCAGCGGGTGTCCGAGGGCGATCGCGCCGCCGTTGAGGTTAATCTTCTCGTCGATCTGATCCATCAGCCCCAGATCTTTAATGCACGGCAGGATCTGCGCGGCGAACGCTTCGTTCATCTCAAAGAGGTCGATATCACTTGCGCTCAGCCCCGCTTTTTTCAGCGCCAGTTTTGACGCCGGAACCGGGCCGTAGCCCATGATGGAAGGATCGCAGCCCACGACCGCCATCGAACGCACGCGGGCGCGTGGCGTCAGGCCTAATTCGCGGGCGCGGCTTTCGCTCATCACCAGCATCGCGGCGGCACCGTCGGACAGGGCAGACGAGGTGCCCGCCGTTACCGTGCCGGTGACCGGATCAAACGCCGGACGCAGGGTAGAAAGCGCTTCAACGGTGGTTTCCGGGCGCATAACTTCGTCGTAGCTGAACTGCTTCAGTACGCCGTCTGCGTCGTGACCGCCGGTTGGGATGATCTCATTCTTAAAGGCACCAGACTGCGTGGCGGCCCAGGCGCGGGCATGCGAGCGTGCGGCAAACGCATCCTGCATCTCACGGCTGATGCCGTGCAGACGGGAGAGCATCTCGGCGGTTAGGCCCATCATACCGGCGGCTTTCGCCACGTTGCGGCTCATACCTGGATGGAAATCGACCCCGTGGCTCATCGGCACGTGGCCCATGTGCTCCACGCCGCCCACCAGACAGGCCTGCGCATCGCCGGTCATGATCATCCGCGTCGCGTCGTGCAGCGCCTGCATCGACGAACCGCAAAGACGGTTGACGGTGACGGCCGGAACCGAGTGCGGGATCTCCGCCAGCAGGGACGCGTTACGGGCAATGTTGAAGCCCTGCTCCAGCGTCTGCTGGACGCAGCCCCAGTAGATATCGTCCAGCGCAGCAGGGTCCAGCGCCGGGTTACGCGCCAGCAGGCTACGCATCAGGTGCGCGGAGAGGTCTTCCGCACGCACGTTACGGAACGCACCGCCTTTTGAACGGCCCATCGGGGTGCGAATCGCATCAACAATGACAACCTTTTCCATTGTGACTCCTTAAGCCGTTTTCAGCGCGCCAACCGGACGGGCTGGCTCAACTGCTGGGTAGTAGGGTTCGTTATGACGCGCTTTGTTACGCAGACCTTCCGGCACCTCATAAAGCGGGCCGAGGTGCTGGTACTGCTGAGCCATATCGAGATAGCGAGCGCTGCCGAGCGTATCCAGCCAGCGGAACGCGCCGCCGTGGAACGGAGGGAAGCCGAGGCCGTACACCAGCGCCATATCCGCTTCTGCCGGGCTGGCGATAATGCCTTCTTCGAGGCAGCGCACCACTTCGTTGATCATCGGGATCATCATCCGGGCGATGATCTCGTCGTCAGTGAAGTCGCGTTTCGGCTGACTGACGTCGGCCAGCAGGCCATCCACCGCCGCATCTTCTTCTTTTTTCGGTTTGCCTTTGCTGTCTTCTTTATAGCGCCAGAAGCCCAGACCGTTTTTCTGACCAAAGCGGTTGGCGTCGAACAGAGCGTCAATGGCGTCGCGATAGTCTTTCTGCATGCGCTGCGGGAAGCCCGCCGCCATCACCGCCTGAGCGTGATGGGCAGTATCGATGCCGACAACGTCCAGCAGATACGCCGGGCCCATCGGCCAGCCGAACTGTTTTTCCATCACTTTATCGATTTTGCGGAAGTCTGCGCCGTCGCGCAGCAGCTGGCTGAAGCCGGCGAAGTAAGGGAACAACACGCGGTTAACGAAGAAGCCCGGGCAGTCGTTAACGACGATCGGCGTTTTGCCCATCTTGCTCGCCCACGCCACCACTTTGGCGATGGTTTCGTCGGAGGTTTTCTCCCCACGGATCACTTCGACCAGCGGCATGCGGTGCACCGGGTTAAAGAAGTGCATCCCGCAGAAGTTTTCCGGACGCTTCAGCACGCTCGCCAGTTCGCTGATAGGAATGGTGGAGGTGTTAGAGGCCAGCACGGTTTCCGGACGCACCTTGTCTTCGGTTTCGGCCAGCACCGCTTTTTTCACTTTCGGGTTCTCGACGACTGCTTCAACCACCACGTCCACACGGTCGAAACCGCTGTATTCCAGCACTGGCTGGATGGTGGAGATCACGCCTGCAAGCTTCAGACCATCAATTTTGCCGCGCTCAAGCTGTTTATTCAGCAGCTTGGCCGCTTCGGTCATGCCCAGCGTCAGGGATTTCTCGTTGATGTCCTTCATCACCACCGGCACGCCTTTCCAGGCAGACTGGTAGGCGATGCCGCCCCCCATAATGCCCGCGCCGAGTACCGCCGCGTGTTTTGGCGTTTCAACGTTTTTGGTGAGTTGTTTGGCTTTGCCCTTCACAAACTGATCGTTAAGGAAGATACCAACCAGCGCGCGGGCTTCGTTGGTGTGCGCCAGCGGGACAAAGCTCTGGTTTTCCAGCTTCAGGGCGTCATCACGGCCCAGACGGGCTGCCGCTTCAATGGTTTTCACCGCCGTGATCGGCGCCGGGTAGTGTTTACCCGCCGTCTGCATCACCATGCCTTTGGCGATAGTGAAGCTCATGGTGGCTTCAATCTTGCTGAGCTTTAACGGCTCCAGCTTCGGCTGACGTTTGGCTTTCCAGTCGAGGTCGCCGTTAATGGCCTGACGCAGAATGGCGAGTGCGCCTTCAACAAGCTTCTCAGGTTTTACAACGCCGTCGACCAGGCCAATTTTCTGCGCCTGTTCTGCGCCGACGTCTTTACCCGCGGCAATGATCTCCAGCGCGCTGTCGGCGCCCAGCATGCGCGGCATACGGACGGAGCCGCCAAAGCCCGGCATGATGCCCAGCTTGGTTTCCGGCAGGCCGATACGCAGGTCCGGGGTCGCCAGACGGTAATCAGTGGCTAACACGCATTCGCAGCCGCCGCCCAGCGCGTAACCGTTGACGGCAGAAAGGGTCGGGACAGGCAGATCTTCCAGACGATTAAAGACGCTGTTCGCGAAGTGCAGCCACTGGCTCAGCTGTTCTTCTGGCACCAGGAACAGCGACAGGAATTCGGTGATATCCGCGCCAACGATAAAGGCCGCTTTGTTGGAGCGCAGCAGCAGCCCTTTTAAATCTGATTGCTTTTCAAGTACATCCAGCGCCTGGCCAAGACTGGCCACCGTCGCGGTATCAAGCTTATTCACTGAGCCGGGGGCATCGAACACCAGTTCGGCAATGCCATCTTCCAGCCAGTCTACGTACAGGGTGTCGCCTTTGTAGAGCATGTCGGTCTCCTGAATCCAGCAATTGGATCTGGTCATACCAGATGAGACGGAGTGTGGAATTTATGTTAATAAAATGCAAATTAGTCATTAAGAAATTGCTGCGCTGATCACGGTCGGTGGAAATCACGCAGCCGGAGTGAGGTGTGCTAAGATGCGATGACTTGAGGTCAAAAAAACGAAAGGAAGAATGATGGACTCACTGGCTTCGCTTTATAAAAATCATATCGTTACCCTACATGAACGTACCCGCGATGTACTGGCCCGCTTCAAGCTGGATGCCCTGCTGATCCACTCCGGCGAGCTGATGAATACTTTTCTTGATGACCATGCTTATCCCTTCAAGGTTAACCCGCAGTTTAAAGCCTGGGTGCCTGTCACGCAGGTTCCAAATTGCTGGCTGCTGGTGGATGGCGTGAACAAGCCGAAACTGTGGTTCTACCTGCCGGTCGATTACTGGCACAACGTGGAGCCGCTGCCGACCTCATTCTGGACCGAAGAAATTGACGTGATTGCGCTGCCAAAAGCAGACGGCATAGGCAGCCAGCTGCCAGCGGCGCGCGGCAACATCGGCTACATTGGTCCGGTTCCTGAGCGCGCGCTGGGTCTGGATATTCCGGCAGATAAACTCAACCCGAAAGGCGTGCTGGATTATCTGCACTACTATCGCGCCTACAAGACCGACTACGAACTTTACTGCATGCGTGAAGCGCAAAAAACGGCGGTGAATGGCCACCGTGCGGCGCACGAAGCGTTCCAGTCCGGTATGAGCGAGTTCGATATCAATCAGGCTTACCTGACGGCGACCGGCCACCGCGATACCGACGTGCCGTACAGCAACATCGTGGCGCTGAATGAACATGCCTCGGTTCTGCACTACACCAAACTGGATCATCAGGTTCCGGCTGAGATGCGTAGCTTCCTACTGGACGCGGGGGCTGAGTACAATGGTTATGCGGCAGACCTGACCCGTACCTGGGCGGCGAATGCGGATACCGATTTTGCGCAATTGATTAAAGACGTGAACGACGAACAGCTGGCGCTGATTGGCACCATGAAGGCCGGAACCAGCTACGTGGATTATCACATCCAGTTCCATCAGCGCATCGCTAAACTGCTGCGTAAGCATCAGATTATCAAAGACATGAGCGAAGAGGCGATGGTTGAGAACGATTTGACCGGGCCATTTATGCCGCATGGTATCGGCCACCCGCTGGGTTTGCAGGTTCATGACGTCGCGGGCTTTATGCAGGATGATACCGGCACGCACCTGGCGGCACCGTCTAAATATCCTTATCTGCGCTGCACCCGCGTTCTGGCGCCGCGTATGGTATTGACCATCGAGCCGGGCATCTACTTTATTGAATCCCTGCTGGCGCCGTGGCGCGAAGGGCAATTCAGCAAGCACTTCAACTGGGAGAAAATTGAAGCGCTGAAGCCTTATGGCGGCATTCGTATCGAGGATAACGTGGTTATTCACGAGAACAGCATTGAGAACATGACGCGAGATTTGAAGCTGGCCTGATGGAAAGCTGGCTGATACCGGCCGAGCCGGTCACCTTTGTTGAGGAAATCAAAAAAAGCCGCTTTATCACGCTGTTGGCGCATACCGACGGCGTGGAGGCGGCGAAGGCGTTCGTCGAGTCCGTCCGCGCGCAGCACCCGGATGCCCGCCATCACTGTGTGGCGTGGGTCGCAGGGCCGCCAGACGACTCACAGCAGCTCGGGTTTTCTGACGACGGTGAACCGGCGGGTACGGCCGGAAAACCGATGCTCTCCCAGTTGATGGGCAGCGGCGTGGGTGAAATCACCGCCGTCGTGGTCCGCTACTACGGGGGCATTTTGTTAGGCACCGGAGGGCTGGTCAAAGCCTACGGAGGTGGTGTCCAGCAGGCGCTTAATCTTCTGATAACAACCCGCAAAACGCCACTTACGGAATATACTTTGTTATGCGATTACGCCCAGCTATCGGGTATCGAAGCACTGCTTAAACAGTTTAACGGTGTCATCGCACACAGTGATTATCAGGCAATGGTGCAATTACGCGTGGCGCTTCCTCAGGCGGAACTGGCTGCTTTTTCAGCAAAACTCGCTGATTTTAGTCGCGGTTCATTGCAATTACTGCCGATTGAAGAATAATCCCCACCTCACAATTTTGAATACCTAAGGAAGCGGCAGAGATGCATTTTCGTGCCATTACCCGAATCGTTGGATTGCTGGTCATACTTTTCTCCGGGACAATGATCATTCCCGGACTGGTGGCGCTCATCTACCGGGACGGCGCGGGGCGTGCATTTACCCAAACCTTTTTTGTCGCGCTGACGATTGGCTCCCTGCTGTGGTGGCCAAACCGCCGTGAGAAAGGTGAACTGAAATCCCGGGAGGGGTTTCTGATTGTGGTCCTGTTCTGGACGGTACTGGGAAGCGTGGGTGCGCTGCCGTTTATCTTCTCCGAACAACCGAATCTCACCGTCACGGATGCGTTTTTTGAATCGTTCTCCGGATTAACGACCACCGGGGCCACCACGCTTGTGGGGCTGGATTCGCTCCCGCATGCGATTCTCTTTTACCGGCAGATGCTTCAGTGGTTCGGCGGTATGGGGATCATTGTCCTGGCGGTGGCTATCCTGCCGATTCTGGGCGTCGGGGGGATGCAGCTTTACCGGGCGGAGATGCCCGGCCCGCTGAAAGATAACAAAATGCGCCCGCGTATTGCGGAGACGGCGAAAACCCTGTGGCTTATCTATGTCCTGCTGACGGTGGCCTGCGCGCTGGCGCTGTGGTTTGCCGGGATGCCTGCGTTTGATGCCATCGGGCACAGCTTTGCGACTATTGCTATCGGCGGGTTCTCCACCCACGATGCCAGCGTCGGCTACTTCGACAGCCCGACAATCAATACCATCATTGCCATCTTTTTGCTGATCTCAGGCTGTAACTACGGTCTACACTTCTCGTTGCTTAGCGGACGGAGCCTGAAGGTGTACTGGCGCGACCCGGAATTCCGGATGTTTATTGGCGTCCAGCTGACTCTGGTGATCATCTGTACCCTGGTACTGTGGTTCCACGATGTTTATAACTCGGCGGTCACGACCCTGAACCAGGCCTTCTTCCAGGTGGTATCGATGGCAACAACCGCCGGTTTCACCACGGACAGTATTGCGCGTTGGCCGCTGTTCCTGCCGGTGCTGCTGTTGTGCTCTGCGTTTATCGGCGGCTGTGCCGGGTCAACGGGCGGCGGTCTGAAGGTGATCCGTATTCTGCTGCTGTTCAAGCAGGGGAACCGTGAGCTGAAACGTCTGGTCCACCCGAATGCGGTTTACAGTATTAAGCTGGGGAACCGCGCGCTGCCGGAACGCATCCTCGAAGCGGTGTGGGGATTCTTCTCCGCTTATGCACTGGTCTTTATTGTCAGTATGCTGGCGATAATCGCCACGGGCGTGGATGATTTTTCTGCCTTCGCCTCTGTGGTGGCAACGTTAAACAACCTGGGGCCGGGGCTGGGCGTCGTGGCGGATAACTTCGCCAGTATGAACCCGGTGGCGAAGTGGATCTTAATCGCCAATATGCTGTTTGGGCGTCTTGAGGTCTTTACGCTGCTGGTGCTGTTTACCCCAACATTCTGGCGTGAGTAAGGAGACATTGGTGAAAACGTTAATTCTTTTCTCAACGCGTGACGGACAAACGCGTGAGATTGCTTCATATCTGGCTTCTGAACTCAAAGAGCTGGGCATTTATTCTGATGTGGTGAACCTGAATCGCACTGAACAGATTGCCTGGCAGGATTACGACCGCGTGGTCATTGGCGCTTCAATTCGTTACGGCCATTTCCATCCGGCGCTGGATCGCTTTGTGAAAAAGCATACGGCGGAACTCGCTCAGCTGCCTGGCGCGTTTTACTCGGTCAACCTGGTTGCCCGTAAAGCAGAGAAGCGTACGCCGCAGACTAACAGCTATACGCGCAAGTTTTTGCTGAGTTCGCCATGGCAGCCCGATATCTGTTCTGTCTTTGCTGGCGCGCTGCGTTACCCGCGTTACCGCTGGTACGACCGCTTTATGATCCGCCTGATCATGAAAATGACGGGCGGGGAAACGGATACGCGTAAAGAAGTGGTTTATACCGACTGGGCTCAGGTCGCCAGTTTTGCCCGTGAAATTGCGCATTTAACGGACGATGCGCGGGTTTAATAAGCGTTGAGTTTGAAAAATGAGCGAACGAAAAGTTTTTTGTATTTAGTGCTTGTCACTTCAGAAGAACTCCCTATAATGCGCCTCCATGGCGTTCAACGTCAGCATTCCGCTGGATAAATTTTTGCCGCAGACATCGGCTAACTATGGCATGAACGCCAGCAGCAATAACGGGACGACGCATAACGTCGGCCTGAACGGAGTGGCGCTTGAGAATCG
>NZ_QFLS01000013.1:0-91221 GCF_004136695.1 Enterobacter cloacae complex sp. 677-3DZ2D5B
GACCGTCGCCTAGGTGAGCCGTTACCCCACCTACTAGCTAATCCCATCTGGGCACATCCGATGGCAAGAGGCCCGAAGGTCCCCCTCTTTGGTCTTGCGACGTTATGCGGTATTAGCTACCGTTTCCAGTAGTTATCCCCCTCCATCAGGCAGTTTCCCAGACATTACTCACCCGTCCGCCACTCGTCAGCAAAGCAGCAAGCTGCTTCCTGTTACCGTTCGACTTGCATGTGTTAGGCCTGCCGCCAGCGTTCAATCTGAGCCATGATCAAACTCTTCAATTTAAAAGTTTGATGCTCAATGAATTAAACTTCGTAATGAATTACGTGTTCACTCGTTGAGACTTGGTATTCATTTATCGTCCGAGGACGTTAAGAATCCATGTCACTTTGAGTGCCCACACAGATTGTCTGATAAATTGTTAAAGAGCAGTGCCGCTTCGTTTTCGCTGCGGCGCGGGGTGTGCATATTACGCTTTCCCGCTTCAGAGTCAAGCGTTTGTTTTGCTTTTCTCTGCTGACCCGGCGGCTTGCGTGCCGTTGTTCCGTGTCAGTGGAGGCGCATTATAGGGAGTTCTTCTGAAGTGACAAGAGGAAATTTAAAAAAAATTTCTGACCGTGTTTTTTTTCACCAAAAGCGATGAGATCCAGCTACAAATTGTTCTATTTGATGTATCTGCAACCACAATCACACCTGAGATGGCATAATTAGCCGCATCAATATCTAAGGAATAAAAGCGATGCCATTAAGCGCACAACAGCTGGCAGCTCAAAAAAACCTGTCCTATGTGCTGGCAGAGAAACTGGCGCAGCTGATCTTAGCGGGTAAATATGCTCCAGGTAGCATCCTGCCCAGCGAGATGGAGCTGGGAGATCAGTTTGGCGTTAGCCGTACAGCCGTTCGCGAAGCGGTAAAAACATTAACGGCGAAAGGGATGGTGCTTCCACGCCCGCGCATTGGCACCCGCGTTATGCCTCAGGGAAACTGGAACTTTCTCGATCAGGAGTTGCTCACCTGGTGGATGACCGAAGATAACTTTAATCAGGTCGTCGATCACTTTCTGGTCATGCGCAGCAGTCTTGAACCTCAGGCCTGTCTGCTTGCCGCCACGCTCGGCACAGCAGAGCAAAAAGCGCAGCTCAATACTTTGATGGAAGAGATGGTGGATCTGAAAAAGCACTTTAACCGCGAGCGCTGGATAGCGGTCGATATGGCCTGGCATGAACATATCTATAATATGAGCGGAAATCCTTTCCTGACCTCCTTTGCTTCTTTATTCCATTCTGTGTACCACACTTACTTTACCTCTATCACACAGGATGAGGTGGTGAAGCTGGATCTGCATCAGGCGATAGTCGATGCCATTCAGGAGAGCGACGGGCAGCGAGCCCTGAGTGCGTGCCAGGCGTTGCTGGCCGCGCCAACCCACCAGCAGGTAAATAAATGACAGAGAAAAAAGCACGCAGTATGGCCGGATTGCCGTGGATTGCAGCCATGGCGTTCTTTATGCAGGCACTTGATGCCACTATCCTCAATACCGCCCTTCCCGCCATAGCACAAAGCCTTAACCGCTCCCCGCTGGCGATGCAATCCGCCATCATCAGCTACACCCTGACGGTGGCGATGCTTATTCCGGTCAGCGGCTGGCTGGCCGATCGTTTCGGCACGCGTAAAGTATTCATGCTGGCGGTGACGTTGTTCACCCTCGGTTCTCTGGCTTGCGCCCTCTCCACCTCTCTGACGGAACTGGTTATCTTCCGCGTTCTACAGGGGATAGGCGGCGCGATGATGATGCCCGTCGCGCGTCTGGCGTTATTGCGCGCCTATCCGCGCAGCGAACTGCTCCCGGTGCTCAACTTTGTGACTATGCCGGGGCTGGTCGGCCCGATACTTGGCCCGGTTCTCGGTGGCGTACTGGTGACCTGGGCAAGCTGGCACTGGATCTTCCTTATTAATATTCCGATTGGTGTGGCAGGGCTGATTTATGCCCGTAAATATATGCCGAACTTCACCACGCCAAGACGCAGCTTCGATATGGGCGGCTTCTTCCTGTTTGGCCTGAGCCTGGTCCTGTTCTCCAGCGGGATGGAGCTGTTTGGCGAGAAAATCGTAGCGACGTGGCTGGCGCTGGCCGTCATCCTTAGCGGGATTCTGCTGTTCCTTCTATATATACGTCATGCGCGTCGCCATCCGACACCGCTTATCTCTTTATCTCTGTTTAACACCCGAACGTTCTCCGTCGGGATTGCGGGCAACATTGCCTCACGTCTGGGCACGGGCTGCGTACCGTTCCTGATGCCGCTGATGCTCCAGGTCGGTTTCGGCTATCCGGCCCTGATTGCTGGCTGCATGATGGCGCCCACGGCGATGGGCTCGATTCTGGCAAAATCGACGGTCACGCAGGTGCTGCGCTGGTTTGGCTATCGTAAGACGCTGGTTGGCGTGACGATCTTTATCGGATTGATGATTGCGCAGTTCTCTCTGCAATCTGCGGCGTTACCAATCTGGATGCTGATCCTGCCGCTGTTTGTGCTGGGTATGGCCATGTCGACGCAGTTTACGTCGATGAACACCATCACCCTTGCGGACCTCACCGACGAGAATGCCAGCAGCGGCAACAGCGTACTGGCGGTCACTCAACAGCTGTCGATCAGCCTCGGGGTTGCCGTAAGCGCGGCGGTACTGCGGTTTTATGAAGGGGTTGACGGTACAAATACCGTTGAGCAGTTCCACTATACCTTTATCACCATGGGCGCGCTTACCGTGGTATCAGCGGTGGTCTTTATGTTGTTAAAACCAAAAGACGGCCGGAACCTGATTAAAGAGCGTCACAAAGAGAAGGCTAAACCGAACCGCGTTCCATCAGAACAGGAGTAAGCTGCAAACGTTGCTGTTGCAGCGTGGGCTGGGCCATGCGGTGGATCAACACATCGATGGCCAGCTCGCCCAGTTCATCTTTCGGCTGATGGATGGTGGTCAGCGGCGGCGTCATGTAGCGCGCCAGTTCGATATCATCGTAACCGACGATCGCCATGTCGTCCGGGACACGTAATCCCGCCTGATAAAGCGCCTGATAAGCTCCGAATGCCATCGCATCATTACCGATAAACACCGCCTGCGGGCGCGGCTCTTGCGCCAGCAGTTTCTGCATTGCTTCAAATCCACCGTTAAATTCGAAATCGCCGGTGATGCGATAGCCATCAGGAATGGCAAGCCCCGCACGTTCCATGGCCGAAAGATAGCCTTCCAGACGCAGGCGCGCCGGGGTTTTATCCAGCGGGCCGGTAATACAGGCAATGCGGGTATGACCTTTATCGATCAGATGCTGAGTCGCCATATCGCCGCCCAGCAGCGAGTTATCCTGGATCAGATCGCTGGTGCCGTCGAACGGCGCCCAGTCCATCATCACCGTGGGAATAGAAGGGTAGCGCTGGATGATCTCTTTCGAAGGTTGATGCGTTTCGGTACAGAGCAGCAGCAGCCCGTCGACGCGTTTTTGCATCAGCGTTTCCAGGTTACGGTTCATGCGCTGCTCATCGCCTTCGGTATTACACAGCACCAGGCTGTAGCCGCGCTCGAAGCAGCTGCGCTCCACGCCGCGCACCAGTTCAGAATAAAAAGGGTTGGTACTGGCCGTGATCAGCATGCCGATGGTGCGCGTCTGGTTGAGCTTCAGGCTGCGGGCCAGCGCAGACGGCGCATAGTTGAGTTCTTTAATTGCAGCGTCAACTTTCTCCCGAATCGCCTCGCTGACGAAGCGATCGTTATTGATAACGTGGGAAACAGTCGAGGTAGAAACGCCCGCCATACGGGCGACATCTTTCATTGTGGCCAAGCGTTACCCCTGCTGACTTAAGAATTCATCAATCTCTTTACGCCATGGAACAGAAGGCTGAGCGCCTTTACGCGTCACCGCGATCGCAGCGGCGGCATGCGCGAAGCGGATCGCGTCATCCATTGCTTTTCCTTCCAGCAGCGCCGTTACCAGCGCACCGTTGAAGGTGTCTCCTGCGGCGATGGTATCAATGGCTTTGACCTTAAAGCCCGGCACGCGACGACCTTCGCCATTGACGCTAGCCCACACCCCACGGCTGCCGAGGGTGATGATCACGGTGCCGATGCCTTTATCATGCAGCGCAAGCGCGGCACGCGCTGCATCGTCATCATTTTCGACACGGATACCCGTCAGCTTTTCCGCTTCGGTTTCGTTCGGGGTGATAATATCCACCAGCGCCAGCAGCTCGTCTGATAATACACGGGCAGGTGCCGGGTTAAGTACGACAGAGGTATGATTTTCATGCGCAATTTTCGCAGCGGCCAGCACGCTTTCAACCGGTGACTCCAGCTGCATCAGCAGGGCTTCCGCTCCGGCGATGATTCCACGCTGCGCTTCGACGCGTTCAGTCGTTAACGCGGCATTAGCCCCCGCATGAATACCGATGACATTCTCACCTTCCGCATTGACGAAAATCAGCGCCACGCCGGTAGATTCCCCTGCAACCACGCTGACGGGTGCGATGTCGATGTTGTCGCTTGCGAGCTGTTTGCGTACGCGCTCGCCGGTATCGTCATCACCCGTACAGGCGATAAACGCGATATTCGCCCCGCTGCGTCCGGAGGCAACCGCCTGGTTTGCGCCCTTACCGCCGAACGCCACCTGATACTGATTGCCGGTGACGGTTTCGCCCGGAGTGGGGAACGTTTCAAGGTTAAGAATGTGATCGGCATTGATACTGCCAAGGACCACGAGGTTGCCTGCGGTTTTCATGTATTGAGGTGTCCATCTGAGAGCGCCACCGGTATTACCCGGTGGCGTATGCCACACTTTTCTTTTATTTGGTGTCCCTCAGGCAGCCAGCGACTGCCTGAATCGCCTTTACTGCTTAATGACCAGTTTCAGGTCAACAGGATATTTGGCCTGAACTTTTTCGCCCTTCAGCACTTTATCGGCAGTTTGCACGCCAGTCGCGCCAATCTGCTCAGGCAGCTGAGCGATGGTCGCAGCCAGTTTGCCATCATTTACTGCTTTTTCACCATCCGGCGTGCCGTCAAATCCGACAACCATCACATCTGATTTACCCGCAGTCTGGAGCGCACGCAGCGCACCGAGCGCCATTTCGTCGTTCTGTGCGAATACCGCCTGCACATCAGGATGCGCGGTCAGCAGGTTCTGCATGACGTTCAGACCCTTTGTACGGTCGAAGTCTGCCGGCTGGCTCGCCAGCACGTTGAATTTGTGCGCCGCTACAGCCTGCTGGAAACCTTCACCACGTTCACGGGCCGCGGAAGTCCCGGCGATACCCTGCAACTCAATCACTTTCGCGCCTTCACCGGCTTTCTTCGCGATGTAGTCGCCGGCGATTTTTCCGCCCAGTACGTTATCAGACGCAATGTGGCTGACCACATCCCCTTTCGTTGCCTGACGGTCAAGGGTGATTACCGGGATCTTCGCCTGGTTTGCCATCTTCACGGCATTACCGACCGCGTCGGAATCGGTTGGGTTGATCAGCAGGATTTTGGTGCCACGAACGGTTAAGTCCTGAACGTTAGCCAGCTCTTTCGCCGGGTTGTTCTGAGAATCCAGCACCACCAGGTTGTAGCCCAGTTTATCTGCTTCTTTCTGCGCGCCATCCTTCAGGGAGACGAAGAACGGGTTGTTCAGGGTAGAGACAACCAGCGCGATGGTGTCCTTCGCCATGGCGTTAGCACTTACGGTTGCGCTCAGCGCGACAGCAGAAACCAGGGTAGCCAGTTTTTTCATGTTCATATCTAAGATGTCCTGTAGTGTCGTCAGTTACTGTTTTTTGTTGTCTACCAGTACCGCCAGCAAAATCACCACTGCCTTAACGATCATCTGGTAATAGGAGGAAACACCTAACAAATTCAAACCATTATTCAGGAAACCGAGGATCAGTGCGCCGATCAATGTCCCAACAATGCGACCTTTACCGCCCGCAAGGCTCGTACCGCCCAGAACCACTGCCGCGATGGCATCCAGCTCATAGCCCGTACCCGCCGTTGGCTGTGCGGAAGAGAGGCGCGCCACTTCGATGATGCCCGCCAGAGACGCCAGCAGGCCGCACAGGGAGTAAACGATAATTTTGACTTTATTAACGCTGATACCGGACAGGCGCGTTGCCGCTTCGTTACCGCCCAGCGCATATATATAACGACCCAGACGGGTATGGTGCAGCATGTACCACGCCGCCAGGAAAACGATAGCCATGATCCAGACCGGGGTCGGGACACCCAGCGGGCGACCGATACCGAACCAGCCAAACAGATCGGCGTTATCGGTAAAGCCGGTATTAATCGGGCTGCCGTTGGTGTACACCATGGTCACACCGCGCAGCAGCAGCATCATCACCAGCGTGGCGATGAACGCCTGAACGCGACCTTTCGCCACAATTACGCCGGTTACGGCGCCAATTGCCGCACCTGCCGCCAGCGCAGCGGCAACGGCCACCAGCGCGTTGACCTCAATACCGACAATCGACGCGGCGATCGCGCCGGTGAGGGCCAGCAGGGAACCGACGGACAGATCGATACCCGAGGTCAAAATCACCAGCGTCATCCCCACCGCCATAATGGCGTTGACAGAGGTCTGCTGAAGAATGTTGAACAGGTTATTGACGGTAAAAAAGTTCGGGCTCATGGTCGAGACAATCGCGATCAGCACCAGCAGGGCAATCAGCGATTTTTGTTCCATCAGCCACGTCTTTGTGAAATAGCGGCGACCAGAAACAGCCTGGGTAGTCATCTTCTTACTCCTGATTCACGCGATTAAGCTTGCCCACAGCGGCAGCCATCAGAACTTCCTGGGTGGCCTGCTCGCGAGTGAATTCACCACCGAGATGCCCTTCATGCATGACGATAATGCGATCGCTCATGCCTAATACTTCTGGCATCTCGGAAGAGACCAGAATGATGCTCAGACCGTCGGCCTTGAACTGGTTAATCAGCTGATAGATCTCTTTTTTCGCGCCCACGTCCACGCCGCGGGTGGGCTCATCGAGGATCAGTACTTTCGGGCGCGTCATCAACCCGCGGGCAATCGCCACTTTCTGCTGATTACCGCCGGACAACAGGCCAATCGCCTGCTCCATCGATGGGGTTTTAACGTTAAAGAGACGGATAAAATCGCTGACCGCCTGCTGCTCATCTTTGTGTTTCAGGCTGCCGCCGCTGCGGCTGAAATAGCCTAGCGCAGTCAGGGACATGTTCTCTTTTACCGACATGCCCAGCACTAAGCCGTCGCGCTTACGGTCTTCAGAGATATAGACGATGCCATTCGCCAGCCCGTCCTGCGGCGAGCGGGTGACCACTTCATGACCGTCAAGGGTAACGTAGCCGCTGGTGCGCGGCAGTGCGCCATAGAGCACTTTCATCAGTTCAGTACGCCCCGCCCCCATCAGGCCCGCGACGCCAAGGATCTCGCCCTTGCGCAGGGTAAAGGAGACGTCATTCACGCCCGGTCCGCAGAGGTTATCCACCTTCAGGCGGATCTCACCCGGCGCTTTCTCCAGATGTGGATACTGATCTTCGAGCTTACGTCCCACCATCATTTCGATCAGCGAATCTTCGGTCAGGGTTGCTACTTCGCGCTCGGCAATAAACTGCCCGTCGCGAAAGACGGTGACGTCGTCGCAGATTTCGAAGATCTCTTTCATGCGGTGTGAGATATAGACAATGCCGCGGCCCTGGGATTTCAGCTCACGGATCACGCGGAACAAGGATTCGGTTTCGGTATCGGTCAGGGCGTCGGTCGGTTCATCCATAATGATGACCTTCGACTCGAAGCTCAGCACCTTCGCGATTTCCACCATCTGCTGATCGCCGATGGAAAGGTCGCCCACCAGTCGGTCGCTCTTAAAGCGCAGATTCAGCTTCGCCAGCAGTTTGTCCGCTTCGGCATACATGGTTTTCCAGTCGATTTTGCCAAACCGGTTCACGAACTCACGGCCGAGGAAGATGTTCTCCGCAATGGTGAGCTGCGGGATCAGGTTCAGCTCCTGGTGGATGATGCCGATGCCCGCTTCCTGAGAGGATTTCGGGCCGTTGAAGGTGGTCTCTTTACCCAGCCACAGCAGCGAACCGGCATCGCGTTGGTAGATACCGGTCAGCACTTTCATCATGGTGGATTTGCCGGCGCCGTTTTCGCCCACCAGCGCCATGACGCGCCCGGAATAGACGTTCAGCGCCGCGCCGGAGAGGGCTTTTACGCCCGGGAACGATTTATCGATCCCTTTGAGTTGCAGTAATGCGTCCATGATGGCCTCAGAAGGTGACGCCAGCACAGAGAATGATATTCGCATACGGGGAACACTCCCCGCTGCGAATCACCGCCTGACTGTCTGCGGTTTGTTGTTTGAACTGCTCGTGCGTTGTGTAACGAATTTCTATGGTGTTTCCCTGGTGCTGTTGCAGTTGCTCAATGTGGCTGAGCAACGTTTCGTGGAGTTGCGGATTATGTTGTTTGATTTCCGCCGCGAGAATGGCCGCCTCAACCTGCATCTCCGCGGTGACCACTTCCAGTACCTGCATGAACGAGGGCACGCCCTGCGTTAACGCCATATCGATACGGGTTGTGCTGCGCGGAACCGGTAAGCCTGCATCGCAAACCACCAGCGTATCGGTATGCCCAAGACGGGAAATCACCGATGAGATTTCTGAGTTGAGTACTGTGCCTTTCTTCATTTTTTGCTCCACTAGCGAAACGTTTCGCTAAAAACAGTGTAGCCGCAGAAGTGTTCAGAAAACCATCATGACGTAACGGATTTGTGATCAACGTCGAAACGTTTCGCTAAGTGAAATGCAGAGGAGGTAAATGCAAAACGGTAACCGTCAGGTTACCGTTTTTTATGGTTGCACCCTCTCCCTGTGGGAGAGGGTCGGGGTGAGGGCATCAGCCCGCACGGAGTCTTAAATCTCGACCTGCGTCCCCAGCTCAATCACGCGATTAGGCGGGATCTCAAACTGGTCAGGCGCACGCAGGGCGTTACGTTGCAGAATGAGATACAGCTTGCCGCGCAGGCGCAAATACCATGGGCGCTTGCCGATGATCAGCGACTCGTGGGACATAAAGAACGACGTCTCCATCATGCGGCAACTCAGGCCTTCCAGACCGCAGCGGTGGAACACCTCTTCCACGTTCGGCGTTTCGCGCCAGCCGTAGCTTGCCACCACGCGCCAGAAGGTTGGCGACAGCTGTTCAATCTGTACGCGACGCACGTTGTGAACGTACGGCGCATCTTCAGTACGCAGCGTCAGCAGGATCACGCGCTCGTGCAGCACTTTGTTGTGCTTGAGGTTATGCATCAGCGCAAACGGGATTACGTTCAGCGCGCGAGACATATACACCGCCGTGCCCGGCACGCGCACCGGTGGGGATTTCTCCAGCGAGGCAATCATCGCCTCCAGAGAGTTACCGTGCTCATGCATACGACGCAGCAGGCGGAAACGTTCGCTCTTCCACGTCGTCATCACAATAAACATCACCAGACCCAGCGTCAGCGGCAGCCAGCCACCGGAGACAATCTTGTCGAGATTCGCAGAGAACAGCGGCACGTCGATACAGAGGAAGCCAACCAGGATCAGCCCCACGAGGAACTTATTCCAGTGCCAGTTACGGTACGCCACGGTGGTGGAGAGAATAGAGGTCAACACCATCGTTCCGGTTACCGCGATACCGTACGCCGCCGCCAGATTACTGGAGTGCTCAAAGCTGACGATGACAATCACCACCGCGAAGTAGAGCAGCCAGTTGACGAACGGAATGTAGATCTGGCCAGACTCCATCTCTGAGGTATGGATAATGCGCATTGGGGAGAGATAACCCAACCGCACGGCCTGACGCGTCAGGGAGAATACGCCGGAAATGACAGCCTGAGAGGCAATGACCGTCGCCAGCGTCGCCAGGATCAGCATCGGAACCAGCGCCCAGTCCGGCGCCAGCAGGAAGAACGGGTTTTTAATCGCTTCAGGGTGTGCAAGCAGCAGCGCGCCCTGACCGAAGTAATTCAGCACCAGTGAAGGCAAGACCACGCTAAACCATGCGACGCGAATAGGGAGTTTCCCGAAGTGGCCCATATCCGCATACAGCGCTTCAACACCGGTAATGGAAAGTACCACCGCGCCCAGCGCCACAAACGACACCACTTTATATTCCAGGAAGAAATGCACCGCCCACAATGGGTTCAGCGCGTGCAGGACATCCGGGTTGGCGATAATACTGCGTAAGCCCAGCGCCGCCAGGATCAGGAACCAGGCCAGCATAATAGGCGCGAACAGCTTACCCACCAGCCCGGTACCGTGTTTTTGTATAGCAAACAGCAACGTCAGCACGATAATAGCGAGTGGCACCACCCAAGTATCAAGCTGTGGCGCGACAATCTCCAGCCCCTCTATGGCCGACATTACCGAAATCGCCGGCGTAATCACGACTTCTCCATAGAAGAAGCTGCCGCCAATCAGGCCAATGATGACCAGCACGGAGGTCATTCTTGCAGACGTATTGCGCCCGGCAAGGGACATCAGGGTCAGAATACCGCCCTCGCCCGCGTTATCAGCCCGCATAACGAAAGAGAGATATTTAAGGGAGACCACCAGGATCAGCAGCCAGAAGATGAGCGAGAGGAAACCAAATACGGCGTCACGCTCTACACCAAAACCAAACTGACCGGACAGACATTCACGAAGCGTATAAAGCGGGCTGGTGCCGATATCACCGTAGACAACCCCGATCGCCGCAAGCGTTACTGCGGGTAATGATTGCTTATTATCAGTGCTCATAGACTAGTCTTTTCGTTTGAATAACAAATGTGTGCTTAGTCCCTTGGCCCACAAAAAGCGCACAGTATGCACGATTCAATGCAAAATCGTACCCCTAAATGCAGCCACATTAATGTAGCGCAAAGAAAATAGCGCCGCACTTCAGCCTATTACCAGGCCAGACCGAAACGTCTATACTCGCTTCAATTAGCCGCCACAACGGCGAAAGGATGCAAAACTATTATGGCTCACTCACATTTATTAGCAGAAAGAATTTCCCGTCTCAGCAGTGCGCTGGAAAAAGGCCTTTACGAGCGTAGCCACGCCATTCGCCTCTGTTTACTGGCGGCGCTGAGCGGGGAAAGCGTGTTTCTGCTGGGGCCGCCGGGCATTGCCAAAAGTCTGATCGCACGCCGCCTCAAATTCGCTTTCCAGAACGCGCGCGCATTCGAGTATTTGATGACGCGCTTCTCCACGCCGGAAGAAGTTTTCGGCCCACTCTCCATTCAGGCGCTAAAAGATGAGGGACGCTATGAACGTCTGACGGCGGGCTATCTCCCGGAAGCGGAAATCGTCTTTCTTGATGAGATCTGGAAAGCCGGCCCGGCCATTCTGAATACCCTGCTGACGGCAATTAACGAACGCCGATTCCGCAACGGCGCCAGCGAAGAGAAGATCCCCATGCGCCTGCTGGTGGCCGCGTCAAACGAACTGCCCGAAGCCGACAGCAGCCTGGAAGCGCTGTATGACCGTATGTTGATCCGCCTGTGGCTGGATAAAGTCCAGGATAAATCAAACTTCCGTTCTATGCTGGTAAGCCAGCAGGATGAAAACGAAAATCCGGTGGCAGCGTCATTGCAGGTCACGGACGAGGAATACCACCAGTGGCAGGAGGAGATCGGCAAGATAAAACTGCCCGATCCCGTTTTTGAGCTGATCTTCATGCTGCGCCAGCAGCTTGATTTACTGCCCTCCGCGCCGTACGTCTCCGATCGTCGCTGGAAAAAAGCCATTCGTCTGCTCCAGGCAAGCGCGCTGTTTAGCGGCCGCGATGCTGTCGCTCCCATCGATCTGATCCTGCTGAAAGACTGCCTGTGGCACGACGCAGAAGGGATGAATCTGATGCAGCAGCAGCTGGACGTTTTGATGACCGGACACGCGTGGGGTCAGCAATCCATGCTTAATCAACTGGGGGCGATTGCTCAACGTCGCCTTCAGCTCCAGCAGCAGCAAAGTGACAAAACCGCGCTGAAGGTGAACCGTCTTGGCGGGATGTTTGCCCGTAAACCGCACTACGAACTGCCAGCCGGGCTGACTGACGCCTCGCTAACGCTTCTTCTTCAGCAGCCGCTGAAGCTTCATGATATGCAGGTTGTGCATGTGACTATCGAACGCGTTGCGCTGGTTCAGTGGCTGGATAAGGGCGGTGAGATCCGCGGTAAACTCAACGGTATCGGCTTTGCACAGCCGTTGTCAATGGAAGTCGACAGCAGCCAGCACCTTGTGATCCGCGACGTCAGCCTTCAGGGATCGCGCCTGGCTCTGCCGGGCACGGCCTCCGACACTGTGCCGGAGGAGATCAAACAGCAGCTCGACGCGCTGGATAACGAATGGCATCAGCAGCACACCCGCTTCAGCGAGCAGCAGAAATGCCTCTTTATCCATAGCGACTGGTTAGGTCGCATTGAAGCCAGCTTGCAGGATGTCAGCGCGCAGATTAAACAGGCGCGTCAATGCTAACGCTGGACACGCTTAACGTCATGCTGGCGGTTAGCGAGGAAGGGTTGATCGAAGAGGTCGTCATTACCCTGCTCGCTTCACCGCAGCTGGCGGCCTTCTTTGAAAAATTCCCGAAGCTTCGAAAAGCAATGACGGACGATCTTCCCCGCTGGCGCGATAACCTGCGCCAGCGGTTTAAGGAGACGGAAGTCCCGCCGGAACTGACAGAGGAAGTGGCTGGTTACCAGCAGTGCCAGCGGCTTTCAACGCCGCAGTTTATTGCCCAGCTACAGCAAACTCTGACGCTGCTTGATAACGTTCACTCCCCGTTTGCCAGCCAGGCCAGAGCGCTGGTCACGGACAACCCCAGCTTCACTTCCGCCCTGCATACGCTGTTTTTACAGCGCTGGCGACTGAGCCTTGTGGTCCAGGCCACGGCCCTCAATCAGCAGTTGCTGGACGAAGAGCGCGAACAGTTGCTCAGTGAGGTCCAGGAGCGAATGACCCTGAGCGGCCAGTTAGAACAGGTGCTGGTGGAGAATGAAAACGCCGCTGGTCGACTCTGGGATATGAGTGCCGGCCAGTTAAAGCGGGGCGATTATCAGCTGATCGTGAAGTACGGCGACTTTCTGGCGCAACAGCCGGAGCTGATGAAGCTCGCAGAACAGCTCGGCCGCTCCCGGGAGGCCCGGTCGGTCCCAAAGAAAGATGCGCCGATGGAGACCTTCCGAACGCTGGTACGCGAGCCCTCCACCGTACCGGAGCAGGTGGACGGGTTACAGCAAAGCGATGACATCCTGCGCCTGCTGCCAACGGAACTCAGCACGCTGGGAATGACCGAACTGGAGTATGAGTTTTATCGTCGGCTGGTGGAAAAACAGCTCATTACCTATCGACTGCATGGCGAAGCCTGGCGCGAGAAGATCAGCCAGCGTCCGGTGGTGCACCAGGATTTTGATGAGCAACCGCGCGGCCCATTCATTGTTTGCGTCGATACGTCCGGATCGATGGGGGGCTTTAATGAACAGTGCGCAAAAGCGTTCTGCCTGGCCCTGATGCGCGTGGCGCTCGCCGATCGTCGTCGCTGCTACATCATGCTCTTTTCCAGCGAAGTGGTGGGGTATGAACTGACCAGCCCACAGGGGCTGGAGCAGGCGATCCGCTTTTTAAGCCGGCGCTTTCGCGGCGGCACCGATCTGGCCAGCTGTTTTCGCAGTATCATTGAGCGCATGCAGGGCGGTGACTGGTACGACGCGGATGCGGTGGTGATTTCCGATTTTATTGCCCAGCGGCTGCCGGACGACGTCGTGAATAAAGTGAAGGAGATGCAGCGCGTGCACCAGCACCGTTTCCATGCCGTGGCGATGTCTGCACATGGAAAACCCGGCATCATGCGCATCTTCGATCATATCTGGCGCTTTGATACCGGGTTGCGTAGCCGCCTGCTCAGACGCTGGCGACGTTAATTAAAGAAGAGAACCGACGCTCTCACGTACCTGCTGCGGCCAGACCCCACACTGCACCTGACCGATATGGGACAGTTGCAACAGCAGCATGGTCAGACGAGACTGGCCAATACCACCGCCGATGGTCTGCGGCATTTCACCGCGCAGCAGCGCCTGGTGCCATTCCAGTTGCAGACGATCCTCATCACCGGTCACGGCCAGCTGACGCTTCAGTGCTTCAGCATCCACGCGGATCCCCATTGAAGAGAGTTCAAACGCATCTTCCAGAACCGGGTTCCAGACCAGAATATCGCCGTTCAGACCAGCATATTCGCTTTCGCCCACTGTGCTCCAGTCATCGTAATCCGGCGCACGGACGTCGTGACGTTTACCATCAGACAATTTTCCGCCAATGCCGATCAGGAATACCGCGCCAAGCTCTTTGGCAATCGCGCGTTCACGGCCTTTGGCATCCAGATCCGGGAAACGGCTCAGCAATTCCTGACTGTGAACAAAGTGGATCGTTTCCGGCAGGAACGGTGCCAGACCAAACTCTTTGCTCACGGCCGCTTCGGTCGCTTTGATCCCGGCGTAGATCGCCTCAACGGTAGACTTCAGCGTGCCAACGTGGCGCTCGCCGTCACCCATTACGCGCTCCCAGTCCCACTGGTCAACGTAGACAGAGTGAATGGGGGAGAGACGGTCTTCATCGGGGCGAAGGGCTTTCATGTGCGTGTAAAGCCCTTCGCCCGCGCTGAAGTCGTGTTGTCCCAGGGTTTGACGCTTCCACTTCGCCAGGGAATGAACCACTTCGAACTGGGCGTCTGGCAGTGTTTTCACTTTTACCTGTACCGCTTTTTCGCAACCAGACAAGTTATCCTGCGTCCCGTCACCCACGCGGCTCAGAATCGGCGCCTGAACTTCAATAAGGCCAAGCTTCTCTTCCAGCTGGCGGGAAAAATGGGATTTAACGAAACTGATCTGGCGTTGTTTTGCGATGTAAGCGGTTTTCATTATTTATACTCCTGCGTCCTGTTGATACTGATTAAGCAACAGAACAGGCGCTTAATTCAATAACTCATCAACAAAAAGCCTCCTTCACTTTTGATTCGTTAAAATAAGACGCTAGAATAGAAGGAATCATTAATCTTCATAAGAAAAACCTATGGAAAATTATCAGATCGACAATCTGGACCGCGGCATTCTGGAAGCGCTCATGGCCAACGCACGCACCGCGTATGCCGAACTGGCGAAACAATTTGGCGTCAGCCCGGGGACCATTCACGTTCGCGTAGAGAAAATGAAGCAGGCCGGGATCATCACCGGCGCACGCATTGATGTCAGCCCGAAGCAACTCGGCTACGACGTCTGCTGCTTCATTGGCATTATTTTGAAAAGCGCCAAAGATTACCCCTCCGCGCTGGAGAAACTGAACGCGCTGGATGAAGTCACTGAAGCGTACTACACCACCGGGCACTACAGCATCTTTATAAAGGTCATGTGCCGATCCATTGACGCCCTCCAGCAGGTACTTATCAACAAGATCCAAACAATCGATGAAATTCAGTCCACTGAAACCCTGATCTCCCTGCAAAACCCGATCATGCGTACTATCCGCCCGTGATCGGGCAATTTCATTCCCACATTTTCCACAGGTAGATCCCAGCTCGTTCACAGCGTACAATGGCCGCCTCTTTATCTGAGCGAGCGATCAATGGCGGACATTACTCTTATCAGCGGCAGCACCCTGGGCGGTGCGGAATATGTAGCGGAACATCTGGCTGAGAAGCTGGAAGACGCGGGCTTTTCTACACAAACGCTGCACGGACCGCTGCTGGAAGATCTCCCGACTGACGGGGTCTGGCTGCTGATCACCTCCACGCACGGCGCGGGCGATCTGCCAGATAACCTGCAACCTTTATATGACGAACTGCTGGAACAACAGCCCGATCTGTCAAACGTCCGGTTTGGCGCTGTGGGGATCGGCAGCCGTGAATATGACACTTTCTGTGGCGCCATAGAGAAAGTAGAAGCTGCGGTGACCGCCTGCGGAGCAAAACAGCTGGGTGAAACGCTGAAGATCAACATCCTCGATCATGATATTCCCGAAGATCCAGCCGAGATCTGGCTCGCGGAATGGAAAAATTTACTCAAAAACGATTAAAGATCGTGCGAACAGATGTGGATAACTCTGGTTAAAAGCTCGTATTAAGCCGTAGTTATCCAAATAACAACGTTGGTTTAGTTTTTGACCTGTGTATAAAGTGGCGATCTGATCCCAGCTTATACGGTCCAGGATCACCGATCATTCACAGCAAACGATCCTTCCTAACTGCATGATCTTATTTATGGGATCGGACTTATCCACAAAGGTCTGCGATCCTAATAAGAGATCACAATAGAACAGATCTCTAAATAAAAAGATCTTCTTTTTAATAGCCCAGGATCCCAATGCTTTCTCGAAAGACTAAAGTTGAGTAGAATCCACGGCCCGGGCTTCAATCCATTTTCATACCGCTTTACGCGAGGCAGACCACCATGTTTTATCAGGATCCTTTTGACGTCATCATCATTGGCGGGGGTCACGCAGGCACTGAGGCCGCAATGGCCGCAGCGCGAATGGGTCAGCAGACCCTGCTTTTGACACACAATATCGACACGCTGGGACAAATGTCCTGTAATCCGGCGATTGGCGGCATTGGGAAAGGACACCTGGTAAAAGAAGTGGATGCACTTGGCGGCCTGATGGCGAAAGCGATCGATCATGCAGGCATCCAGTTTAGGATACTAAACGCGAGTAAAGGTCCGGCTGTTCGCGCCACCCGTGCACAGGCAGACCGTGTGCTTTACCGTCAGGCTGTGCGCACCGCGCTGGAAAACCAACCGAACCTGATGATCTTCCAGCAGGCGGTAGAAGATCTTATCGTGGAGAACGATCGTGTTGTTGGCGCCGTGACCCAAATGGGTCTCAAATTCCGCGCAAAAGCGGTGGTGCTGACGGTCGGGACATTCCTGGACGGTAAAATCCATATTGGTCTGGACAATTACAGCGGTGGTCGTGCTGGCGATCCGCCGTCAATTCCGTTATCTCGTCGTCTGCGTGAGCTGCCGCTGCGCGTAAGCCGCCTGAAAACCGGCACGCCACCGCGTATTGATGCGCGCACCATTGATTTCAGCGTGCTGGCACAGCAGCACGGCGATAACCCGATGCCGGTGTTCTCGTTCATGGGCAATGCGGGGCAACATCCGCAGCAGGTGCCGTGCTACATCACGCACACCAATGAAAAAACCCATGACGTGATCCGCAATAATCTCGATCGCAGCCCAATGTATGCTGGTGTGATCGAAGGGATCGGCCCGCGTTATTGCCCGTCTATCGAAGACAAAGTGATGCGCTTTGCCGATCGTAATCAGCACCAGATCTTCCTCGAACCGGAAGGGCTGACATCTAACGAAATTTACCCGAACGGCATCTCCACCAGCCTGCCGTTCGACGTGCAGATGCAGATTGTGCGTTCAATGCAGGGCATGGAAAACGCGAAGATCGTTCGTCCTGGCTACGCTATTGAGTACGATTTCTTCGATCCGCGTGACCTGAAGCCGACGCTGGAAAGCAAATTCATCCAGGGTCTGTTCTTCGCAGGCCAGATTAACGGCACCACCGGGTACGAAGAAGCTGCCGCGCAAGGGCTGCTGGCCGGTCTGAACGCCGCTCGCTTCTCTGCCGAGAAAGAGGGCTGGGCACCGGCGCGTTCTCAGGCTTACCTGGGCGTTCTGGTCGACGATCTCTGCACGCTGGGGACCAAAGAACCGTACCGCATGTTTACTTCTCGTGCGGAATATCGCCTGATGCTGCGCGAAGACAATGCCGATCTGCGTCTGACCGAGGTGGGCCGCGAGCTGGGTCTGGTGGATGACGAGCGCTGGGCGCGCTTCAACGAGAAGCTGGAACGCATTGAACAGGAACGTCAGCGCCTGAAAACCACCTGGGTGAATCCGCAGGCGGAAACTGCTGCTGAAGTGAATGCTCACTTAACAGCACCGCTGTCGCGCGAAGCCAGTGGGGAAGATCTGCTGCGCCGTCCTGAAGTCACCTACGAGAATCTGGTCAAACTGACGGCGTTCGCACCGGGCCTTGAAGACGCTGAAGCGGCCGAGCAGGTCGAAATTCAGGTGAAGTACGAAGGCTACATCGCGCGTCAGCAGGATGAGATCGAAAAACAGCAGCGCAACGAAAACACGCTGCTGCCGGAAATGCTGGACTACCGTCAGGTGACGGGCCTTTCCAACGAAGTGATCGCTAAGCTGAACGATCACAAACCTGTATCGATTGGCCAGGCCTCACGTATCTCTGGCGTCACACCTGCCGCGATTTCGATTCTGCTGGTGTGGCTGAAAAAGCAGGGCATGCTGCGCCGTAGCGCGTAATGCTCTGTAAATAGCCCGGTGGCGCTGCGCTTACCGGGCCTACTGAACCCGTAGGGCGGGTTAGCGAAGCGCCACCCGCCACTTAAGTTTCTCAACAGGTATCCACCGTGCTCAATAAACTCTCTCGTCTGCTGGAACAGGCAGGTATTTCGCTCACCGATCACCAGAAAAATCAGCTGGTGGCCTATGTCGATATGCTGAACAAATGGAATAAAGCGTACAACCTCACCTCCGTACGCGATCCCAACGAGATGCTGATTCGCCATATTCTCGATAGCATCGTCGTGGCGCCGTATCTGAACGGTGAACGTTTTATCGATGTGGGCACCGGTCCGGGCTTGCCGGGCGTTCCGTTGTCTATTGTTCGACCGGAGAGTCATTTCACGCTGCTGGACAGCCTGGGCAAGCGCGTACGCTTTTTACGCCAGGTTCAGCATGAGCTGAAGCTGGAAAACATTACGCCCGTACAGAGCAGGGTAGAGGAGTTCCCGGCAGAGCCACCGTTTGACGGTGTTATCAGCCGCGCGTTTGCCTCACTCAATGACATGGTGAGCTGGTGCAAACACCTGCCAGCGGAGAAGGGGCGTTTTTATGCGCTGAAAGGGCAACTTCCGGGGGACGAAATCGAGCAGCTTCCGGACGGTTTTGTTGTCGAATCCATTGAGAAACTCCAGATCCCTCAGCTCGAAGGTGAGCGTCATCTGGTGATAATTAAGCCAAACACTTTTTAAAAAATTAATAAAAAATGTGGAATTTGTGCTGTTCTGATCGTGTTAAAAAGCAGCACATCCAGTCTGATTTGGTCGTCGTTAATTTAACCTTGTTGTTACCATGGATTTTCTTATGGTTAACCTGACGTGATTCGTTCACTCAGAGGATAGTCAACCATGAAATTATCAGTCTGCTAAAAGTGGGTAAAAGCAACAAGAATGGAATGTTAAATATTTATTAAGAATGTCAATAAAAGGTTTTTGTTGTATACGGCTCTGTTTTAAAAATAGTTGCGGTTTTTTTGCTTTAATTTCATGCAGATGAAATTAATCGTTTTACGTCTTTGATAAATACCATTTTATCGCAAATGTGTATTTTGTGATCTCGTGCACGCTTTATCACCAACGTTTCCGCGCTGTTTGCAGTTTTGCCTGAAGGTCAACGCTTGGGTCAAAAGTTGAAAAATAGGACTGGGGAAAAATATTTAAACATTTATTCACCTTTTCGCTACTTAATGTTTGAAATCACGGGTACGCACCGTATAATTTGACCGCTTTTTGATGCTTGACTCTGAGCCTTAAAGGACGTTTTATACGACACGCGGCATACCTCGAAGGGAGCAGGAGTAAAAACGTGATGTCTGTGTCGCTCTTGAGTAGAAACGTTGCTCGTAAGCTTCTGTTCATTCAGTTTCTGGCTGTGATAGCAAGTGGACTGCTGTTTAGCCTCAAAGACCCCTTCTGGGGCATCTCCGCCGCGTGCGGAGGTTTGGCGGTGGTTCTGCCAAACGTGTTGTTTATGATTTTTGCCTGGCGTCATCAGGCGCATACACCTGCCAAAGGCCGCGTGGCCTGGTCCTTCGCTCTCGGCGAAGTGTGTAAGGTGTTGCTGACCTTTGCTCTACTGGTGATGGCGCTGGCGGTTTTGAAAGTGGTATTCATGCCGCTGATAGCAACGTGGGTTTTGGTGCTGGTGGTACAAGTTCTGGCTCCAGCTGTAATCAATAACAAAGGGTAAAAGGCATCATGGCTTCAGAAAATATGACGCCGCAGGATTACATAGGTCACCATCTGAATAACCTTCAGCTGGACCTGCGTACATTCTCGCTGGTGGATCCACATAACCCCCCGGCCACCTTCTGGACGATCAACATCGACTCCATGTTCTTCTCGGTGGTTTTGGGTCTTCTGTTCCTGGCCATGTTCCGTAGCGTTGCTAAAAAGGCGACCAGCGGTGTTCCAGGGAAATTCCAGACGTTCATCGAGATGATCATCGGCTTCGTCCATGGCAGCGTGAAAGACATGTACCATGGTAAGAGCAAACTGATTGCTCCGCTGGCCCTGACCGTGTTCGTTTGGGTCTTCCTGATGAACCTGATGGACCTCCTGCCTATCGATTTCTTACCTTGGATCGGTGAGCACGTACTCGGCCTGCCTGCACTGCGCGTGGTTCCGTCTGCCGACGTGAACATCACCCTGTCGATGGCGCTGGGCGTATTTATCCTCATTCTGTTCTACAGCATCAAAATGAAAGGCGTAAGCGGCTTTGTGAAAGAGCTTACCTTGCAGCCGTTCAACCACTGGGCGTTTATTCCGGTCAACCTGATCCTGGAAGGCGTTAGCCTGCTGTCCAAACCTGTTTCACTGGGTCTGCGACTGTTCGGCAACATGTATGCGGGTGAGCTGATTTTCATTCTGATCGCGGGTCTTCTGCCGTGGTGGTCACAGTGGATTCTGAATGTGCCATGGGCCATTTTCCACATCCTGATCATTACGCTGCAAGCCTTTATCTTCATGGTTCTGACGATCGTCTATCTGTCGATGGCGTCTGAAGAGCACTGATTTTTTACCAACACTACTACGTTTTAATTGAAACAAACTGGAGACTGTCATGGAAAACCTGAATATGGATCTGCTGTACATGGCTGCCGCTGTGATGATGGGTCTGGCGGCTATCGGTGCTGCGATCGGTATCGGCATCCTCGGGGGCAAATTCCTGGAAGGCGCAGCGCGTCAACCTGATCTGATTCCTCTGCTGCGTACTCAGTTCTTTATCGTTATGGGTCTGGTGGATGCAATCCCAATGATCGCTGTAGGTCTGGGTCTGTACGTGATGTTTGCTGTCGCGTAGTAGTTGTTTTAAAACCCCAAGCCACAGAAATTTAAGAGGTATTGTGCTGTGAACATGAACGCAACAATCCTCGGCCAGGCCATCGCGTTTATTCTCTTTGTCTGGTTCTGCATGAAGTATGTATGGCCGCCTTTAATGGCTGCCATCGAAAAACGTCAGAAAGAAATTGCTGACGGTCTGGCTTCCGCAGAACGCGCTAAGAAAGATTTGGACCTTGCACAGGCCAACGCGACAGACCAGCTGAAAAAAGCGAAAGCTGAAGCTCAGGTAATCATTGAACAGGCTAACAAACGCCGTTCTCAGATCCTGGACGAAGCCAAAGCTGAAGCAGAACAGGAACGTACTAAGATCGTGACACAGGCTCAGGCTGAAATTGAAGCTGAGCGTAAACGTGCTCGTGAAGAACTGCGTAAGCAGGTTGCGATTCTGGCTGTTGCTGGCGCCGAGAAGATCATCGAACGTTCCGTGGATGAAGCTGCTAACAGCGACATCGTGGACAAACTTGTCGCTGAACTGTAAGGAGGGAGGGGCTGATGTCTGAATTTGTTACGGTAGCTCGCCCCTACGCCAAAGCAGCTTTTGACTTTGCTGTCGAACACCAAAATGTCGATCGCTGGCAGAATATGCTGGCGTTTGCCGCTGAGGTGACGAAAAACGAACAAATGGCCGAGTTGCTTTCTGGTGCGTTAGCGCCTGAAACCCTCGCCGCGTCGTTTATCGCCGTGTGCGGAGAGCAACTGGATGCCAACGGCCAGAACCTGATTAAGGTGATGGCGGAAAATGGTCGTCTCCGTGTGCTCCCGGATGTTCTCGAGCAGTTTGAGCACTTACGTGCCCTTAGTGAAGCTACCGCTGAAGTTGAAGTAACTTCCGCGACTGAACTGAGTGACGAACAGCTTGCGAAAATCACCGCCGCGATGGAAAAACGTCTGTCACGCAAAGTTAAGCTGAATTGCAAAATCGATAAGTCTGTAATGGCAGGCGTAATCATCCGCTCGGGTGATATGGTCATTGATGGCAGCGTACGCGGCCGTCTTGAGCGCCTTGCAGACGTCTTGCAGTCTTAAGGGGACTGGAGCATGCAACTGAATTCCACCGAAATCAGCGAACTGATCAAGCAGCGCATTGCTCAGTTCAATGTTGTGAGTGAAGCTCACAACGAAGGTACTATTGTTTCTGTAAGTGACGGTGTTATCCGCATCCACGGCCTGGCCGATTGTATGCAGGGTGAGATGATTTCCCTGCCGGGTAACCGTTACGCTATCGCACTGAACCTGGAGCGCGACTCCGTAGGTGCCGTTGTGATGGGTCCATACGCTGACCTCGCCGAAGGCATGAAGGTTAAGTGTACTGGCCGTATTCTGGAAGTGCCGGTTGGCCGTGGCCTGCTGGGTCGCGTTGTTAACACCCTGGGTGCGCCAATCGACGGTAAAGGTCCGGTTGAGCACGATGGCTTCTCCCCAATCGAAGTTATCGCACCAGGCGTTATCGACCGTCAGTCAGTTGATCAGCCAGTACAGACGGGTTATAAGTCCGTTGATGCCATGATCCCAATCGGTCGTGGTCAGCGTGAACTGATCATCGGTGACCGTCAGACCGGTAAAACCGCGATGGCAATCGACGCCATCATCAACCAGCGTGATTCCGGCATCAAATGTGTGTACGTGGCTATCGGCCAGAAAGCGTCCACCATTTCCAACGTGGTTCGTAAACTGGAAGAGCACGGCGCACTGTCTAACACCATCGTTGTGGTAGCAACCGCGTCTGAATCTGCTGCACTGCAATACCTGGCACCATACGCCGGTTGCGCAATGGGCGAATACTTCCGTGACCGCGGTGAAGATGCGCTGATCGTATACGATGACCTGTCTAAACAGGCTGTTGCTTATCGTCAGGTTTCCCTGCTGCTCCGTCGTCCACCAGGACGTGAAGCATTCCCGGGCGACGTATTCTACCTCCACTCTCGTCTGCTGGAGCGTGCTTCCCGCGTTAACGCGGAATACGTCGAGAACTTCACCAAAGGTGAAGTGAAGGGTAAAACAGGTTCTCTGACCGCTCTGCCGATCATTGAAACCCAGGCGGGTGACGTTTCTGCGTTCGTTCCGACCAACGTAATCTCCATTACCGATGGTCAGATCTTCTTGGAAACCAACCTGTTTAACTCCGGTATTCGTCCGGCGGTTAACCCGGGTATCTCCGTATCCCGTGTGGGTGGTGCTGCTCAGACCAAAATCATCAAGAAACTGTCCGGTGGTATCCGTACCGCGCTGGCACAGTATCGTGAACTGGCTGCGTTCTCTCAGTTCGCATCCGATCTGGACGAAGCAACCCGTAAACAGCTGAGCCACGGTCAGAAAGTGACCGAGCTGCTGAAGCAGAAACAGTACGCGCCAATGTCTGTTGCTCAGCAGGGCCTGGTACTGTTCGCGGCTGAACGCGGTTACCTCGAAGATGTGGAACTGGCGAAAATCGGTAGCTTCGAAGCCGCTCTGCTGGCTTACGTCGACCGTGATCACGCTCCGCTGATGCAAGAGATCAACCAGACCGGTGGCTATAACGACGAAATCGAAGGCAAGCTGAAAGCTATCCTCGATTCCTTCAAAGCAACCCAATCCTGGTAATCGTCCGGCGGCTTGTCTCAGGACAAGCCGTCTGGCATTGAGGAGAAGCTCATGGCCGGCGCAAAAGAGATACGTAGTAAGATCGCAAGCGTCCAGAACACGCAAAAGATCACTAAAGCGATGGAGATGGTCGCCGCTTCCAAAATGCGTAAATCGCAGGATCGCATGGCGGCCAGCCGTCCTTATGCAGAGACCATGCGCAAAGTGATTGGTCACCTTGCAAACGGTAATCTGGAATATAAGCACCCTTACCTGGAAGAACGCGACGTTAAGCGCGTGGGCTACCTGGTGGTGTCGACTGACCGTGGTCTGTGTGGCGGCTTGAACATTAACCTGTTCAAAAAACTGCTGGCGGATATGAAAGGCTGGTCCGATAAAGGCGTTCAGTGCGATCTGGCACTGATTGGCTCTAAAGGCGTCTCTTTCTTTAACTCCGTTGGTGGCAACATTGTCGCTCAGGTGACCGGTATGGGTGATAACCCGTCCCTGTCCGAACTGATCGGCCCGGTTAAAGTGATGTTGCAGGCCTACGATGAAGGCCGTCTGGACAGACTGTACGTTGTCAGCAACAAATTTATTAACACCATGTCTCAGGTGCCTACGCTCACTCAGATGCTGCCGTTACCGGCATCAGAAGATGACGAGCTGAAACAGAAAGCCTGGGATTACCTGTATGAACCCGATCCGAAACCGCTGCTGGATACCCTGCTGCGTCGTTACGTTGAATCTCAGGTTTATCAGGGCGTTGTAGAAAACCTGGCCAGCGAGCAGGCCGCACGAATGGTGGCGATGAAAGCCGCGACCGATAATGGCGGCAGCCTGATTAAAGAGCTGCAGTTGGTTTACAACAAAGCTCGTCAGGCCAGCATTACTCAGGAACTCACCGAGATCGTCTCGGGGGCCGCCGCGGTTTAACCAGGTTTACGAATTACGTAGAGGATTCAAGATGGCTACTGGAAAGATTGTCCAGGTAATCGGCGCCGTGGTGGACGTCGAGTTCCCTCAGGACGCCGTACCACGCGTGTACGACGCGCTTGAGGTACAGAATGGTAACGAGAGCCTGGTGCTGGAAGTTCAGCAGCAGCTCGGCGGCGGTATCGTGCGTACCATCGCCATGGGTTCTTCCGACGGTCTGCGTCGTGGTCTGGAAGTAAAAGACCTTGAGCACCCGATCGAAGTCCCGGTAGGTAAAGCAACACTGGGTCGTATCATGAACGTATTGGGTCAACCAATCGACATGAAAGGCGACATCGGTGAAGAAGAGCGTTGGGCTATCCACCGCGCGGCACCTTCCTACGAAGAGCTGTCCAGCTCTCAGGAACTGCTGGAAACCGGCATCAAAGTTATCGACCTGATGTGTCCGTTCGCGAAGGGCGGTAAAGTCGGTCTGTTCGGTGGTGCGGGTGTAGGTAAAACCGTAAACATGATGGAGCTGATCCGTAACATCGCGATCGAGCACTCCGGTTACTCCGTGTTTGCGGGCGTAGGTGAACGTACTCGTGAGGGTAACGACTTCTACCACGAAATGACCGACTCCAACGTTCTGGATAAAGTATCCCTGGTTTACGGCCAGATGAACGAGCCACCAGGAAACCGTCTGCGCGTTGCGCTGACTGGCCTGACGATGGCTGAGAAGTTCCGTGACGAAGGCCGTGACGTTCTGCTGTTCGTTGATAACATCTACCGTTACACCCTGGCCGGTACTGAAGTATCTGCACTGCTGGGTCGTATGCCTTCAGCGGTAGGTTATCAGCCTACGCTTGCGGAAGAGATGGGTGTTCTTCAGGAACGTATCACCTCTACCAAAACTGGTTCTATCACCTCCGTTCAGGCGGTATACGTACCTGCGGATGACTTGACTGACCCATCTCCAGCCACCACCTTTGCTCACTTAGATGCAACCGTGGTACTGAGCCGTCAGATCGCGTCTCTGGGTATCTACCCGGCCGTTGACCCGCTGGACTCCACCAGCCGTCAGCTGGATCCACTGGTTGTTGGCCAGGAGCACTACGACACCGCGCGTGGCGTACAGTCCCTGCTGCAACGTTATCAGGAACTGAAAGACATCATCGCCATCCTGGGTATGGATGAACTGTCTGAAGAAGACAAACTGGTGGTAGCACGTGCGCGTAAGATCCAGCGCTTCCTGTCCCAGCCGTTCTTCGTTGCGGAAGTATTCACCGGTTCTCCAGGTAAATACGTTTCCCTGAAAGACACCATCCGTGGCTTTAAAGGCATCATGGAAGGCGAATACGATCACCTGCCAGAGCAGGCGTTCTACATGGTTGGTTCCATCGAAGAAGCCGTGGAAAAAGCCAAAAAACTTTAACGCCTTAATCGGAGGGTGATATGGCAATGACTTACCACCTGGACGTCGTCAGCGCAGAGCAACAAATGTTCTCTGGTCTGGTCGAGAAAATCCAGGTAACGGGTAGTGAAGGTGAACTGGGTATTTTCCCGGGTCACGCACCGCTGCTCACCGCCATTAAGCCTGGTATGATCCGCATCGTTAAACAGTTCGGTCATGAAGAGTTTATCTATCTGTCCGGCGGCATTCTTGAAGTGCAGCCAGGCAGTGTGACCGTTCTGGCCGATACCGCTATTCGTGGCCAGGATCTCGACGAAGCGCGAGCCCTGGAATCGAAGCGTAAGGCTGAAGAGCACATTAACAGCTCTCATGGTGACGTGGATTACGCTCAGGCGTCTGCGGAGCTGGCCAAAGCGATCGCGAAACTGCGCGTTATCGAGTTGACCAAAAAAGCGATGTAACACCGGCTTGAAAAGCACAAAAGCCAGTCTGGATCCCAGGCTGGCTTTTTTTTTCGGCCTTAATTCATGATGAAAAAGATGTAGAATTTTAAGCATCAAACGTTTTTACTTCTCACACAAACTACCGTCAGGATGCGTATGTTAAACAGTGCGATGAGCGTGGTGATCCTTGCCGCAGGCAAAGGTACCCGCATGTATTCCGATCTGCCTAAGGTGCTCCACACGCTGGCAGGAAAGCCAATGGTTCAGCATGTTATTGATGCAGCGAATGAATTAGGCGCCAGCCAGGTGCATCTGGTTTATGGACATGGCGGCAATCTGCTGAAAAAAACGCTGCGTGACGACAATCTCAACTGGGTGCTTCAGGCAGAACAGCTGGGTACGGGTCATGCAATGCAGCAGGCTGCACCCTTCTTCGCTGATGATGAAGATATCCTGATGCTCTACGGCGACGTCCCGCTGATCTCCGTTGAAACCCTCACCCGCCTGCGTGAAGCCAAACCGCAGGGTGGCATCGGTTTGTTGACCGTCGTGCTGGACGATCCAACCGGCTATGGCCGCATTACGCGTGAAAACGGCAACGTGACGGGGATTGTTGAGCATAAAGATGCCACTGACGAACAGCGCCAGATTCAGGAGATCAACACCGGCATCCTGATTGCGAACGGTGCGGATATGAAGCGCTGGCTGTCCAGACTCAACAATAACAACGCGCAGGGTGAATACTACATCACCGACATCATTGCGATGGCTTACCAGGAAGGGCGTGAGATTGCTGCCGTTCATCCGGCGCGTATCAGCGAAACGGACGGGGTAAACAACCGTCTCCAGCTTTCCCGTCTTGAGCGTATTTACCAGTCCGAGCAGGCAGAAAAGCTGTTGCTCGCGGGCGTTATGCTGCGCGATCCGGCGCGTTTCGATCTGCGTGGCACGCTGACCCACGGGCGCGACGTTGAAATAGATACTAACGTTATCCTGGAAGGTAACGTCACGCTGGGCAACCGCGTCAAAATCGGCACCGGCTGTGTGATTAAAAACAGCGCGATCGGTGATGACTGCGAAATCAGCCCGTACAGCGTGGTGGAAGATGCCCATCTTGAGGCGGCCTGTACGATTGGCCCATTTGCGCGTCTGCGCCCGGGCGCTGAGCTGCTGGAAGGTGCTCACGTAGGTAACTTCGTGGAAATGAAAAAAGCGCGTCTGGGTAAGGGCTCTAAAGCGGGTCATCTGACCTATCTGGGCGATGCGGAAATTGGCGACAACGTAAACATTGGTGCAGGGACGATTACCTGTAACTATGACGGCGCCAATAAGTTTAAAACCATCATTGGTGATGACGTGTTTGTAGGCTCCGATACCCAGCTGGTGGCGCCTGTTACCGTGGGCAAAGGCGTGACCATTGCCGCCGGGACAACCGTTACGCGCGATGTGGCCGAGAACGAGCTAGTGTTAAGCCGCGTTCCGCAGGTCAGCAAGCAGGGCTGGAAACGCCCGGTGAAGCAGAAGTAACGGATTTATACCCCTCACCCTAACCCTCTCCCCACAGGGGAGAGGGGATTGTTCGGTGCGGTGTTTTTCTCCCTCGCCCCTTTGGGGTGAGGGCCGGGGTGAGGGGATAACATAATCCTCCCCCCACAAGCAGTACCCATAAAAATAACCCCACTCTCTACAAGGCTCGGGGCGCCCGGAAAGGGCAAATACAGGTCAGCGACAACGCATGGCATAACGCCATAATCAGGAAATATAACTATGTGTGGAATTGTTGGCGCAGTTGCGCAGCGTGATATTGCTGAAATCCTTCTCGAAGGTTTACGTCGTCTGGAATACCGTGGTTACGACTCAGCCGGGCTGGCTGTCGTTGATGCAGAAGGTCATATGACCCGTCTGCGCCGTCTCGGTAAAGTACAGATGCTGGCCCAGGCTGCGGAAGAACATCCGCTGCACGGTGGCACCGGTATTGCGCATACCCGCTGGGCGACCCACGGTGAGCCATCTGAAGGCAACGCACACCCGCATGTGTCTGAACACATCGTGGTCGTGCATAACGGCATTATCGAAAACCACGAACCGCTGCGTGAAGAACTGAAAGCGCGCGGCTATACCTTCGTCTCTGAAACCGACACCGAAGTGATTGCTCACCTGGTGCACTGGGAGCTGGCAAAGGGCGGTACACTGCGTGATGCGGTGCTGCGCGCTATCCCTCAGCTACGTGGTGCTTACGGTACGGTGATCATGGATTCCCGCGACCCGTCCACGCTGCTGGCCGCGCGTTCCGGTAGTCCGATGGTGATTGGTCTGGGCATGGGTGAAAACTTTATCGCTTCCGACCAGCTGGCGCTGCTGCCGGTTACCCGTCGCTTTATCTTCCTCGAAGAGGGAGACATTGCCGAGGTGACACGTCGCAGCGTGACCGTATTCGACACGAAAGGCGAGCAGGTTAAGCGTCAGGAGATCGAATCAAACCTGCAATACGACGCGGGCGACAAAGGCGCTTACCGTCACTACATGCAGAAAGAGATCTACGAACAGCCAAACGCCATTAAAAACACCCTGACTGGTCGCATCAGCCATGGTGAAGTGGATCTGAGCGAGCTGGGCGCCAATGCCAACGAACTGCTGAGCAAAGTCGAGCACATTCAGATCGTGGCCTGCGGTACCTCTTACAACTCCGGTATGGTCTCGCGCTACTGGTTTGAATCCCTGGCGGGTGTGCCGTGTGATGTGGAAATCGCCTCTGAGTTCCGCTATCGCAAATCTGCGGTGCGTCGTAACAGCCTGATGATCACCCTTTCTCAGTCTGGCGAAACGGCCGATACCCTGGCGGCGCTGCGTCTGTCTAAAGAACTGGGTTACCTCGGCTCGCTGGCCATTTGTAACGTGCCGGGCTCTTCGCTGGTACGTGAATCCGATCTGGCGCTGATGACCAAAGCGGGTACCGAAATCGGCGTGGCTTCCACCAAAGCGTTTACTACTCAGCTGACCGTTCTGCTGATGCTGGTGGCGAAACTGGCGCGTCTGAAAGGCCAAGATGCTTCCGTTGAACACGACATCGTGCATGGCCTTCAGGCGCTGCCGAGCCGTATTGAGCAGATGCTGTCTCAGGACAAACGCATTGAGGCGCTGGCTGAAGATTTCTCTGACAAACATCACTCCCTGTTCCTGGGGCGTGGCGATCAGTATCCGATTGCGCTGGAAGGCGCACTGAAGCTCAAAGAGATCTCTTATATTCACGCTGAAGCCTATGCGGCAGGCGAGCTGAAGCATGGCCCGCTGGCGCTGATCGATGCGGATATGCCAGTTATCGTGGTGGCACCTAACAACGAACTGCTGGAAAAACTGAAATCTAACATCGAAGAAGTGCGCGCCCGTGGTGGTGTTCTGTACGTCTTTGCGGATAAAGATGCCGGTTTCGCCAGCAGCGACAACATGCACATCATCGAGATGCCGCATGTGGAAGAGGTGATTGCGCCGATCTTCTACACCGTACCGCTGCAACTGCTGGCTTATCACGTCGCGCTGATCAAAGGCACCGACGTAGACCAGCCACGTAACCTGGCTAAATCGGTTACCGTTGAGTAATCACTTCCTGTAAAAAGGCTGCCATTTGCGTGGCAGCCTTTTTATTTGTTGCTACTTCTTTACACGCCTCATTTTTACTTTCTTGTGTACCCTATGGCGTAAAATGTTTCATGTAAAACATGTGGTTACATTTTTTTCGCTCTCCGTTTTTTGGACTTGTGCTGTTGCAAAAACGATCAAATAATAATTGTTTATTATTAAGATATTAATATATTCCTAAAATAATCCTCCTGCCAGTAGATATCGCATTTATTGTTTGTGGCTGATATTTATAACATGATTGAATCTGATACATTTCATTCATCCTTCTTAAAATAAAATATTACAAGCTGGAAAACTTATTTGTCAGAGGCGTTTTTAGGATCGTAATATTACGCCGCTTCAAATTTAATCATTTTATTTGGTTAATAAATAAAATATCAGCGATATAAAATTAATAGGGGTTGTCATGAAACTAAATGCTATCGCCAGCGCAATAATCTTGTCTTCATCCATATTATCTGGTGCTGCTCTGGCATCTGATGGTACTGTACATTTCCGTGGTGAGATCATTGATAGCGCTTGTGAAATTACCACCGTTACGAAAGAACAAAACGTTGATTTAGGTAAAGTCAGTAAAACGGCATTCAACGGTGTAGGCAGCACCTCCGCACCAACGCAATTCACTATCAGCCTGGAGAAATGCCCGCCAACCTATACCAAGGCATCGGTTCGATTTGACGGTACTGAAGCTGGCAATGGCGATCTGGCGATAGGTAACCCGGAAAAAACAGGCACGCCAGGCGACTTTACGGGTACAGGCGACGCGGTCACTGCAACGGGCGTAGCGATTCGTATCTATAACCGCGCAGACAACTCTCAGGTTGAGTTATACAAAGATTCTGCCACAACTGATATTGTGGATACTAAGGCCGATTTAAAATTCATTGCACGTTATATTGCAACCTCTACGACCGTAACGCCAGGTACAGCTAACGCTGACTCTCAGTTCACCGTTGAATATGTGAAATAATTACATTTATTAGTTAAAAGACGCCCTTATTCGCGTTGCTAATAATAAACATTTTAAGGGCGTCAACTAATGAGAGGCTGTATGGTTGCTTTTACACGTTTATTTAAAACATTCATGGCTGCGACAATGTGTCTCAGCTCGTCAATAGCCTGTGCAGGCATCATTGTCGGCGGCACGCGCGTCATTTTTTTGGCTGATAGTCCTGATGCCACCATATCGATTTACAACAAAGAGAGCGATCTGCCGTACCTGATACAAACCTGGGTCGACCCCTTTGACAAAGAAGATAAACATAAACCGCCTTTTACCGTCATACCACCCGTTTCCAGGCTTGAGCCAATGCAAGAAAAGGTCTTACGCGTACTTAAAATGGCCGGGACGTTGCCTACCGATCGCGAATCCGTTTTTTGGCTGAACATAAAAAATATTCCGCCATCCAGCAGTAAAAAAGAGACCAGCTCGCTGGAAATTGCGATTAAGACACGTATCAAACTGTTCTGGCGACCGGCGGCTATTACGTTAATCCCTGAGAAGGCGGTAGCGAACGTCGCATGGTCAAAACAAGGTCGGCAACTTATTGTTCAGAATAATAATCCTATCCATATCAATATCATGGATGTATCAGTTGATGGTAAAGACATACCAGTCAATATGATCAAACCCTTTGAAAAACTCTCGCTGACATTACCACCAGGAAGTGCAGGCCATACGCTTGTTTGGCGTTTTATTAATGATTACGGCGCCGTCAGCAACCCAGTAAAACAGGTGCTTTAATATTCTGATAGGGATGTCTTAATGATTGGCTTACGTCACTGCATTGCCATGATATCGGGGTTATGTCTGAGCATTCCTGTTCAGTCATTAGCACAGGACAGCCTGTTTAACCCGAAACTTCTGGAAATCGATCATCCGGTCGATGTCGATATTCGTCAATTTAACCGTTCCAACGCGCTTCCCCCTGGCAGCTATAAAGTTGATGTATTCATTAACGGCAAATTTTTTGAACGTAAGGAAGTGACGTTTGTGCAGGATGCTCCCGAGGACGAACTCCATCCTTGCTACGTCGCTATCAATGATGTCCTTATATCTTACGGCGTAAAGGTTGAGGCGTTGAAAACGCTGCGTGGAGTGGATAGCACCGCCTGCGTCAACCCCGCTCCGTTGGTGGAGGGATCACGCTGGCTATTCGACGGCAACAAGCTGGTGTTGAACATCTCCATTCCACAAATTTATCTTGATTCAGCGGCGTATGATTATATTAGTCCCTCGCGATGGGATGAAGGCATTAACGCCTTGATGACCAACTATGACTTTTCCGGTTCGCATACTCTTCGATCAAATTATGATTCTGAGGAGGATGACAGCTACTACCTGAATTTGCGCAATGGTCTTAATCTCGGGTCCTGGCGGCTTCGCAACTACAGCACAGTGGATTCGACAGCAGGCAGCGCTGAGTACCACTCCATCAGCAGCTATGTGCAGCGAGATATCGCCGCGCTACGCAGCCAGATCATGGTTGGCGATACCTGGACCGCAAGCGACATCTTTGACAGTACGCAGATCCGCGGCGTCAGACTCTATACCGATGACGACATGCTACCGTCCAGTCAGAATGGCTTTGCGCCGATAGTGCGCGGTATCGCAAAAAGCAACGCGACCGTGACGATCCGCCAGAATAACTATGTGATCTATCAGTCGGCGGTACCGCAGGGCGCGTTTGAAATCACCGATCTGAATACCACCAGCGGTGGCGGCGATCTGGACGTAACAATCAAAGAGGAAGACGGCAGCGAGCAGCGTTTTACACAGCCTTACGCTTCTCTGGCAATACTGAAACGCGAAGGACAGACCGACGTTGATGTCAGCGTCGGTGAAATGCGCGCTGAGAGCGGCTTTACACCCGATGTGTTACAGGCGCAGGTATTACACGGGATGCCGTGGGGATTAACGCTCTACGGTGGAACGCAGGTTGCGCAAGATTATGCCTCCGCAGCTATAGGGATGGGGAAGGATATGGGTGCGCTGGGTGCGATGTCGCTAGATATAACCCAGGCTCGCTCGTCTTTTGACAATGGCGACGAGGAAAAAGGGCAATCATACCGTTTCCTCTATTCCAAACGATTTGATGATACAGATACCAATTTTCGTCTCGTAGGATACCGGTACTCTACAGAAGGCTTTTATTCACTAACCGAGTGGGCATCTCGCCAGAATGATGTTTCTGATTTCTGGAACATGGGAAACCGGCGTAGTCGCCTGGAAGGTACCTGGACCCAATCGTTGGGGCCCGATCGGGGAAATTTCTACCTGACGCTGAGCCGTCAGCAGTACTGGCACACCGATGAGGTCGAGCGTCTGCTTCAGCTTGGTTACAGCAATAACTGGCGGCAGATATCATGGAACCTGACATGGAATTATACCGACTCGATCAACCGCTATTCCAGCGGCAGCCACAGCGACGACTACACCGATAGCGAACATATTTTTATGTTCACGGTTTCTTTGCCGCTCTCTGGCTGGTTGGAAGGGAGTTACGTTAACTACTCCATGACCCAGAATAATCATAACGACAGTAGCATGCAGGCCGGGATCGGCGGCACTCTGTTGGAAGGCCACAATCTGGCGTATAGCGTGCAGGAGTCCTGGACGAATACATCGAATAATACCCATAGCAGCAATGCCAGCCTGAACTACGACGGCACCTACGGATCGGTAAATGGCAGCTACGCCTATAGCCAGGATTCGCAGCGTATAAACTACGGGGCGCGTGGCGGTATTCTGATTCACCGCGACGGCGTGACCTTTTCCCAGGAGTTGGGTGAAACGGTGGCGCTAGTGGAAGCGCCAGGAGCGGGCGGCCTGTCGATTGAAAACACGACCGGGGTAGCGACGGACTGGCGTGGATACACCGTCAAAACGCAGCTTAATCCTTACGAAGAAAACCGTATAGCGATTAACAGCAACTATTTTTCACGTGCTAACGTCGAACTGGATAATACCGTTGTTAATCTTGTACCTACCCGCGGCGCGGTAGTGAAAGCAGCGTTTAAAACTCGCATCGGCTATCGCGTTTTATTCAGCGTCATTATGGCTAACGGCAAACCTGCGCCGTTTGGCGCAATGGCGACGGCCGATCTGGATACGGGAACGGTAACCGGGATTGTGGGGGATAACGGCGAGCTTTATCTTTCAGGAATGCCCTTAGTTGGCCGTTTTAATATTACTGGTCAATCCATCTGCCAGGTTGAGTATCATCTCGAAGCGCCAAAGGACAATGGGCTGTTACAACTGCCGGTAACATGCGCTAATAACGGAGTATCAAATTGAATATCGTTAAATTAATCATCGTGCTGTGCATCTGCACAGTGTGCCAGCACGCATGGTCTGCGGATACATATTGCGAAGCTAAAGGCGGTACACACCACAGCATACTTTCGTTTTCCGGCACTACGCTCAGCGCCTCACAGAATAAAGCTGGCCAGACAATTAGCAAACAAGTAGATAACGGTGGTCAGTATGAAGGGGTATGCCACTGTAATCGCGATTATAACTATGTTTACTTTACAGCCAAAGATAACCCCGCCTTGCAGAAAAGCGTCAGCCGAAATAAAGTGCAATACTATGTATTAGATGAGTATTTAGATGTTGGATTGTCGATCATGATCATGGGGCGCGGTTATATCAACGTTCCCTTTGAGGACCGGCCTAACAACCCCAGTGGTTATTACAACTGCGTTAATTCCCTTAATACGACCACCTTTACAAGCGGTTCCGACGCAACCATTTATTTTTATGTCAAAGAACCGTTTATCGGCACCGTTACTATTCCGTTGACGTTACTCGCTTCGCTGTATGCTAATACTTCTAGTGTATTAGCCACCGACTATGGCAATAAACTGGCTGATGTTTTTATTCAAGGGGATATTACCGCGCCGCAGGAGTGTGAAGTTAACGGCGGTCAAATCATTGAAGTGGATTTTGGTAAAATCTCTGCGTCTTCATTTTCATCTGTAGCGGGCACTGGCCTTTCCGATAAGAAAATACCCATCAAGGCGTCGGTAAGATGCACTGGGATGAGCTCAGGGCAAGATGTTGAAGTTTCACTCCATGCCACCCAGGCAGGCGCGTTTTCAACCATGATTGAGACAACAAACCAGGATGTGGGTATTAAGGTCTACGACGAGTTTAATCAAGAAGTGGATGTTAACGGCGGACGCATGGAAACGGACATGGGAACCCGTTCTCGACTGGGTGTGGAGACGGGTGAGTTTAATTTTTCTGCTGCGCCGGCGAGCGCGACGGGAGCCAGGCCTGAGCCAGGAACGTTTACCGCGACTGCCACCATTACGATGGAAATTAAAAACTGATTCGTCAACGGCTGTTTATGACAGCCGTTGTCATATTGCGCTTTTTGAACCAGACTAAACATGCTTATTGTGACAATTTTATGGCAGGGGGTTGAATATATAATTATCATTTTCAATGACTTATATCCAACGCCTTGATTGTCATAAAACTGTCATATTTCGTACATTTATCTGTCACCTGTTTGTCCTATTTTGCTCATCGTAGCCACTTAAACAATGATTTACGAAATCCTTGCAGGAGACATTATGAAAGTTATGCGTACCACTGTCGCAACTGTTGTCGCCGCGACCTTATCGATGAGCGCTTTCTCTGCCTTCGCAGCAGCAAGCCTGACTGGCGCTGGTGCAACCTTCCCTGCGCCGGTGTATGCCAAATGGGCGGATACCTACCAGAAAGAGACCGGTAACAAGGTCAACTATCAGGGTATCGGCTCCTCCGGTGGCGTAAAACAAATTACCGCGAATACCGTTGATTTCGGCGCATCCGACGCTCCGCTGTCTGATGAGAAACTGAATCAGGAAGGCCTGTTCCAGTTCCCGACCGTGATTGGCGGCGTTGTGCTGGCTGTTAACATCCCTGGCCTGAAATCAGGCGAGCTGGTGCTGGACGGCAAAACCCTGGGTGACATCTACCTGGGCAAAATCAAAAAATGGGATGACGAAGCCATCACTAAGCTGAACCCAGGCGTTAAGCTGCCTTCGCAGAATATCGCGGTGGTTCGTCGTGCTGACGGCTCTGGTACCTCTTTCGTGTTCACCAGCTACCTGGCGAAAGTGAACGAAGAGTGGAAATCTAAAGTCGGTTCCGGCTCTACCGTTAACTGGCCAACCGGTCTGGGCGGTAAAGGCAACGACGGTATCGCAGCCTTCGTACAGCGTCTGCCTGGCTCTATCGGCTACGTAGAGTACGCCTACGCTAAGCAGAACAATCTGGCCTACACCAAACTGGTTTCTGCCGACGGCAAACCGGTTAGCCCGACCGAAGAGAACTTCGCCAACGCCGCCAAAGGCGCTGACTGGAGCAAATCCTTCGCTCAGGACCTGACTAACCAGAAAGGTGAAGACGCGTGGCCAATCACCTCTACCACCTTCATTCTGGTTCACAAAGAGCAGAAGAAACCAGAGCAGGGCGCAGAAGTGCTGAAGTTCTTCGACTGGGCATACAAAAACGGCGGCAAACAGGCTAATGACCTGGATTACGCCAGCCTGCCAGACAGCGTGGTTGAGCAGATTCGTGCTGCATGGAAAACCAACGTGAAAGACAGCAGCGGTAAAGCGCTGTACTAACAGGATATTTTTAACGAAGATGGCGGGTGGCGCGCAGCGATCCCGCCCTACGGTTTACTCTGTAGGCCCGGTAAGCGTCAGCGCCACCGGGCATATTCGTAAGACGTCTCATAAAGAAGAGTAATTTATGGCTGCAACCAAGCCTGCATTTAACCCTCCGGGTAAAAAAGGTGACATGATTTTCAGCGCGCTGGTGAAACTGGCTGCGCTGATTGTGCTATTGCTGCTGGGCGGCATTATCGTGTCCCTGATTTTCTCCTCCTGGCCGAGCATTCAAAAATTTGGTTTCGCCTTCCTGTGGACCAAAGAGTGGGATGCGCCGAACGATATTTACGGTGCGCTGGTGCCGATTTACGGCACGCTGGTGACCTCTTTTATCGCCCTGCTAATTGCGGTTCCGGTGAGCTTCGGTATTGCCTTGTTCCTGACGGAACTGGCGCCAGGCTGGCTGCGGCGTCCGCTGGGTATCGCCATTGAACTGCTGGCGGCCATCCCAAGTATCGTTTACGGCATGTGGGGCCTGTTTATTTTTGCTCCGCTGTTTGCAACGTACTTCCAGGAGCCGGTCGGTAACGTGCTTTCTGCCGTTCCGTTTGTGGGGGCGCTGTTCTCCGGCCCGGCATTCGGTATCGGCATTCTGGCGGCGGGTGTGATCCTCGCCATCATGATTATTCCGTACATTGCGGCGGTCATGCGCGATGTCTTCGAACAAACCCCGGTGATGATGAAAGAGTCCGCCTACGGCATCGGCTGCACCACCTGGGAGGTTATCTGGCGCATCGTCCTTCCGTTCACCAAAAATGGAGTGATTGGCGGCATTATGCTGGGCTTAGGTCGCGCGCTCGGTGAAACCATGGCGGTCACCTTTATCATCGGCAACACCTACCAGCTCGATAGCGCTTCGCTCTATATGCCGGGGAACAGTATTACTTCTGCGCTGGCGAACGAATTTGCCGAAGCGGAATCCGGGCTGCACGTCGCGGCGCTGATGGAACTGGGCCTGATCCTGTTTGTTATCACCTTTATTGTGCTGGCTATCTCCAAGCTGATGATTATGCGTCTGGCTAAAAACGAGGGGGCACGCTAATGGCGACTCTCGATATGCAAAATACCGCTCAGCTTGCGGAATCCCGTCGCAAAATGCAGTCAAAGCGCCGGATTAAAAACCGCATTGCGCTGACGCTTTCCATGGCGACGATGGCGTTTGGCCTGTTCTGGCTGATCTGGATCCTGATGTCAACCATCACCCGCGGCATCGATGGAATGTCCCTGGCGCTGTTCACGGAAATGACGCCGCCGCCGAACACGGCGGGCGGTGGTCTGGCAAACGCCCTGGCGGGTAGCGGCCTGCTGATCCTGTGGGCGACCGTTTTCGGTACACCGTTGGGCATTATGGCGGGTATCTATCTGGCGGAGTATGGGCGCAAGTCCTGGATCGCTGAAGTCATCCGCTTTATTAACGACATTCTGCTTTCTGCCCCGTCGATTGTCGTGGGTCTGTTTGTTTACACCATCGTGGTGGCGCAAATGGAACACTTCTCCGGCTGGGCGGGTGTGATTGCGCTGGCGCTGTTGCAGGTGCCTATCGTTATTCGTACTACTGAAAACATGCTGAAACTGGTGCCGGACAGCCTGCGTGAAGCGGCTTACGCGCTGGGCACGCCGAAATGGAAAATGATTTCGGCGATCACCCTGAAAGCATCCGTCTCGGGGATCATGACCGGTATCCTGCTGGCTATCGCCCGTATCGCCGGTGAAACCGCACCGCTGCTGTTTACCGCCCTCTCCAACCAGTTCTGGAGCACGGACATGATGCAGCCGATCGCCAACCTGCCGGTGACGATCTTTAAATTTGCGATGAGCCCATTCGCGGAATGGCAGCAGCTGGCCTGGGCCGGGGTGCTGATCATCACCCTTTGCGTACTGTTGCTGAACATTCTGGCGCGCGTCATTTTCGCGAAGAAGAAACACGGTTAAATTTTTACGGCGCGGCAGCTCGCGGCGCCGAATGAGGAAATGAGTCAATGAGTATGGTTGATACTGCCCCGGGTAAGATTCAGGTTCGTGATTTGAACTTCTACTACGGCAAATTCCATGCCCTGAAGAATATCAATCTGGATATCGCGAAGAACCAGGTAACGGCATTCATCGGTCCGTCCGGCTGTGGTAAATCCACGCTGCTGCGCACCTTTAACAAAATGTATTCGCTCTATCCGGAGCAGCGCGCAGAAGGTGAAATTCTGCTGGACGGTGACAACATCCTGACCAATACCCAGGATATCGCCCTGCTGCGTGCGAAAGTGGGGATGGTATTCCAGAAACCCACGCCGTTCCCGATGTCGATCTATGACAACATCGCCTTTGGTGTGCGTCTGTTTGAGAAGCTCTCCCGTGCGGATATGGACGAGCGCGTGCAGTGGGCATTGACCAAGGCCGCATTATGGAACGAAACCAAAGATAAACTTCACCAGAGCGGGTACTCTCTCTCCGGTGGTCAGCAGCAGCGTCTGTGCATTGCGCGCGGTATCGCCATTCGCCCGGAAGTCTTGCTGCTGGATGAGCCGTGCTCAGCCCTGGACCCGATCTCAACCGGGCGTATCGAAGAGCTGATCACCGAGCTGAAGCAGGATTACACCGTGGTGATCGTGACCCACAACATGCAGCAGGCTGCACGTTGTTCTGACCACACGGCGTTTATGTACCTGGGCGAGTTGATTGAGTTCAGCGATACGGATGCGCTGTTCACCCGTCCGGCGAAGAAACAAACCGAAGATTATATTACTGGCCGCTACGGTTGATTTGCCTTAGTGCATGTGGAGAAACCATGGACAACCTCAATCTTAATAAACACATTTCCGGCCAGTTTAACGCAGAGCTGGAAAGCATTCGCACCCAGGTGATGACCATGGGCGGCATGGTCGAGCAGCAGCTTTCTGATGCGATCACGGCGATGCACAACCAGGACAGCGAGCTGGCGAAGCGCGTTATTGAAGGCGACCACAACGTCAATATGATGGAAGTCGCCATCGACGAAGCCTGCGTGCGCATCATTGCGAAGCGTCAGCCGACGGCGAGCGACCTGCGTCTGGTGATGGCGATCATCAAAACCATCGCCGAGCTGGAGCGTATCGGTGACGTGGCGGATAAAATCTGCCGCACCGCGCTGGAGAAATTCTCCCAGCAGCACCAGCCGCTGCTGGTGAGTCTGGAGTCTCTCGGTCGCCACACCGTGCAGATGCTGCACGACGTGCTGGACGCTTTCGCGCGCATGGATCTGGACGAAGCGGTCCGTATCTACCGTGAAGACAAGAAAGTTGACCAGGAATACGAAGGCATAGTGCGTCAGCTGATGACCTACATGATGGAAGATTCCCGTACCATTCCAAGCGTACTCACCGCGCTGTTCTGCGCGCGCTCAATCGAGCGTATCGGTGACCGCTGCCAGAACATTTGCGAATACATCTTCTACTTCGTGAAGGGGCAGGATTTCCGACACGTGGGCGGCGACGAGCTGGACAAGCTGCTGGCGGGCAAAGATCCGAAAGAGTGATTTTTACCCTCACCCTAACCCTCTCCCACAGGGAGAGGGGACCATTCGGTTTTCTCCCTCTCCCTGTGGGAGAGGGCCGGGGTGAGGGGAAAACTCAGCGAGTAATATCCCACCCGCGCGCCTTCCACAACGCTGGCAGTTGCGCCAGATCGGTAAAGGTCGTCACTTTTGGATGATCGATCGGCTTGTTGTGCGGATCGGCGCAGAAGTAAAACACCTCCATCCCCGCATCAATCCCCGACTGCGCGCCCGCAGACGAGTCATCCACCAGGATGCAGTTCTCCACGTTGACGTTCATCGCCTTCGCCGCGTGGAACATCAATGCCGGATCCGGCTTCCAGCGCTGGATATCGTAGCCACTGAACAGTTTTTCCGGGAAGTGGTGCAACATGTTCAGCTTGCCGAGCGAGTGCTGCATTTTGCTGACCGGGCCGTTAGAGACCACGCAGATCGGCACCGTCATCGCATCCAGCAGCGTGTTAGCGCCAGCGATAACTTCCAGCTCGGCGTCGAAGAGGCGTGCGACCTCGGCGCGGTACACCGGTTCCAGATCCGCTTTCGCCAGATCCACCCCGTGCTCTTCGTTAATGATGTCGATGATCTCGTACAGCTTCACGCCCTTAAAGCGTTTAAACACCTCTTCGAGATCGAGCGTAATACCAAATTCCTGGAACATGGCGACATACGCGCGGGAACAAATGACCTCACTGTCGACCAGCGTACCGTCACAGTCGAAAAATACCGCTTCAATTCCGGACATGCCTTTCCCTTTTAACAAGTTTAACGTTTTCGTACGGCAGTTCACCGGGACGCAATCGTTGCCGTATAAGCAAAATCAATGAAAAAAGTATCCCGTAACCGCCACTATTGTCGCATTTTGGTATAGGATAGCGACGAATTTTCCCTCCTTGTTCGGAAATTGATGATGAGTCAACAACACACTACCCAGACGTCTGGTCAGGGGCTGCTTGAGCGCGTGTTCAAACTGCGCGAGCACGGCACAACGGCACGCACCGAAGTGATCGCCGGTTTTACTACCTTCCTGACGATGGTCTATATCGTTTTCGTTAACCCGCAAATTCTGGGCGTGGCTGGCATGGACACCAGCGCCGTCTTCGTGACCACCTGTCTGATCGCGGCGCTTGGCAGCATCCTGATGGGCGTTTTCGCTAATCTGCCCGTGGCGCTGGCCCCGGCAATGGGTCTGAATGCGTTCTTTGCGTTCGTGGTGGTTCAGGCGATGGGCCTGCCGTGGCAGGTCGGGATGGGCGCTATTTTCTGGGGCGCGGTCGGCCTGCTGCTGCTGACCATCTTCCGCGTGCGCTACTGGATGATTGCGAACATTCCCGTGAGCCTGCGCGTGGGTATCACCAGCGGTATCGGTCTGTTTATCGGCATGATGGGGCTGAAAAACGCTGGCGTTATCGTGGCGAACCCGGAAACGCTGGTGAGCATTGGTAACCTGACCTCTCACAGCGTGCTGCTGGGCGTGCTGGGCTTCTTTATCATCGCGATCCTGGCGTCGCGCAACATCCATGCTGCGGTGCTGGTCTCTATCATTGTGACCACGCTGCTGGGCTGGATGCTGGGTGACGTACATTACAACGGTATCGTCTCTGCGCCACCAAGCGTCTCTACCGTGATTGGCCACGTTGATCTGGCGGGCTCGCTGAACCTGGGTCTGGCCGGGGTGATTTTCTCCTTCATGCTGGTCAACCTGTTTGACTCCTCCGGTACGCTAATTGGCGTGACCGACAAAGCGGGTCTGGCGGATGAAAAAGGCAAATTCCCGCGCATGAAGCAGGCGCTGTATGTGGATAGCATCTCGTCCGTCGCTGGCTCTTTCATCGGCACCTCGTCTGTTACCGCTTACATTGAATCCTCTTCCGGTGTGTCCGTGGGCGGTCGTACTGGCCTGACGGCGGTAGTTGTGGGTCTGCTGTTCCTGCTAGTGATCTTCCTCTCTCCGCTGGCGGGGATGGTGCCACCATACGCGGCAGCCGGCGCGCTGATTTACGTCGGCGTGCTGATGACCTCAAGCCTGGCGCGCGTGAAGTGGGAAGATTTGACGGAAGCCGTTCCGGCGTTTATTACCGCGGTGATGATGCCGTTCAGCTTCTCGATCACCGAAGGTATCGCGCTGGGCTTTATCTCTTACTGCGTGATGAAGATCGGTACCGGCCGCTTCCGCGAACTCAGCCCGTGCGTGATTATTGTTGCGCTGCTGTTTGTGCTGAAGATTGTGTTTATTGATTCACACTAAAATGCTGGTGGTGTCAGGTGGCGCTTCGCTTACCTGGCCTACGGGCAAAGTTCCCTCTCCCTGTGGGAGAGGGTTAGGGTGAGGGCTTACGCCTTCACCCGCTTAATATAATCCCCAAACGCGGTCAGCTGGCCAGAGAGATGGTCACGCGTACTCTGATCCACCACTTCACCCGTCTGCGGGTCGACCTTGTTCTGAATCACGCCGCCCATAAATTCCGGCTTGTTCATCACCATCGCATCCAGGAACACCAGGATCTGACGCAGGTGATACTGGCAGCGCGCGCCGCCAATGGCGCCCATTGAGCTGGTCTGGATCAGCACAGGTTTACCAGACAGCGGCTGCTCCGGTAAACGGGACAGCCAGTCAATGGCGTTCTTCAGACCACCCGGCACCGAGTAGTTATACTCAGGCGTCACAATCACCACGCCGTCAGCCTGACGGATCTGCTCGGCTATCGCTTCCACGCTTTGCGGGAACCCTTCTTCCTGCTGAACGTCAGCATCATAAAGCGGGATGTCGCCAATGGACGGCAGGGCACTGATCTCCATTCCCGCAGGCGCCAGCTGCGGCAGCGTACGGGCAACCATCCCGTTAAAAGAACCTTTGCGCAGGCTTCCCAGTAACGTAACAACTTTCAACGTATCAGACATGATTACTCCTGTTTCATCATGATGACCCTGGACGGATCAGCTATGGGTGTATGCTTTTTCTGCCGGTAAACTGGTTAATCGCATCAGGCGCGCGGCGGGCTCGTTGGCGCGCTCAGGGACATCCGGAAGACTACGCCAACCGCGAATACTGTCAAATTCCCAGATTTTCAGCCGTTCGATGGCGGGGCTCACCGCAACGGACCAGATCAGTACGTCCTCAGCGTCGCTGAGCGCCTCTACCAGCGAGGCTTTTGTCGCGCGCAGGCGTCCGGAGCCGGGGAGCAGCTGCAACAGGCTGGCGTCGTCTGACGCCGCGCCGTTCAGTTTGCGGATGCTCTGGCGAAGGGTGATGAGCTGCGCTCTGGCTTCAACAGGGTCGTTCTGGTTACGTATCCACAGCTTTTCATTGCTGGAGAGCGGGTATTCATCGAGCGCGTTAGCACCATGGAAGCTACGCGTGACGCGTTGCAGCTCCATATCCAGGCCACAATCACCTTCAGTCGTCAGCGCGACGCCAACAATGTTGCCGGTGTACGCAATGGAAAAATGGGGGAGTGCCGGGTCCGCAAAAACCGGGCGACCTTCTGGCTGGGTGAGTATGTCCGGTAGTTCGCTAGTGCCGTAGAGCATAAAAAGCAGTTCTGCGAGGAGCGCTCTGGAAGCTAAAAACCGCGTCCTGCGGTGTTCAGGTAGTTTGAGCGCCTCACTGTGACAGGCTGAAGAAAGTCTGGCCGATACGAGATGCCCTTCCGTTAATGTTCCTCGTGCAAAGTGCGTAGCCATTTTTCGCTCCTTGATAATGGTCGTAGTCGGTTAAACGGTTACATGATTATCGCTTAACTTAGCTTCTGTTTTAATCAGTAAATGGAAATAAGAGAAGCCTGAGCACCGAACTTTACATTATCTTAGGCAAAAACCTGATCTGGTGCGGTATACAGCGCTTTAATCGTCTCACGCAGCCAGAGGATTTTCGGATTATGGCTGTTCCGTTTATGCCAGATCAGCGTGAAGGGTACGGTGAGCTTTTCTGCCTGCGCCTCATCGATGGGAATGGGCAGACAGACCAGATTACGCTGGTGGAGTTGATTGTAGTGATGGCAGTAGTGCGGCGCAGTGGCTATGTAGTTGTGATCCGGCTGGGCCGCCATAAACATCGACTGTTCAAAACCGGGCAAACTCATGGCGATGTTACGCTCCCGGCCCATCTCCCTTAGCACCTCGTCGAGCGCCCAGGTGTCACTGCGTTCCCAGAAGATGCTGATATGCGGGTAGCGCAGAAACGTCTCCAGATCCCACGCTTCCTGGAGCGCGGGATGATCCTCGCGCAAATACACGCACGGACGGTCACTGAACAGGATTTCGTAGTCGATAAACCACGGCATCAGCTTTAGCAGTTCGCGCGAGCGAGGGTGCGTTTCACGCCCGGTGAAGCCCAGATCCACTTCTCCGCGCGTAATGGCGTCCAGCGAATCGTAATCCCATTGCCGCAGCTTCACCGTCGCCTGTGGGTAGCGCTCGTTCACCTGCTCCAGCAGGGTATTAAAGCGGATCAGCATCAGCGGTGTTTCGGCGGCGAGCACAAACTTAAGCCCGCCTGGAGAGCTATGGTGGAATTTATCGAGGATCTGATTGCCAATCTGCATCCAGTCGGCCAAATCCTGTTCCAGACTCACCGTCAGAGGCGTGGGCAGTAGCCCTAAAGGCGTTTTCACAAACAGCGGATCGTCGAACCAGTCGCGCAGCTTCGCCAGCGATTTACTCACCGCGGACGGCGTCACGTTCATCCGCTTCGCGGCTTTGGTGACGCTGCGCTCCTGCAACAAAAGTTGCAGGCAAAGTAAAAGATTAAGATCGAGACTGCTGATGGGCTTCTTCATAGTGCGCCGCGGGCTGGATGACCATAAGTAAGGTAATGCAGAGTATGCTACAGCCAATCAGAACCCCGATCAGCATATTCAGCGCGTTAAGGCCGATCACCGCCGCCAGCCAAATCCATAGCGAAGAACCGCAGACCTGCGCAATGCCCAGCACCGAGCTGGCCACGCCTGCCCGCAGCGAGAAGGGGCCAAGCGCCTGACTCATCGCCACACCAAAGCCGACGGAGAATCCGGCGCAGATCAGAGTAATGCCCACCAGCATTACAGCGTGTGAGGTGGCGGTCGCCAGGATCACGCCTGCGGCGAGAAACAGCGTCTGTGAGGTGAGCATCAGCGTGCGCTGGCGGAAGATGTTGAGCGCAAAGGGCGTTGAGAATGAAACCGCCATGCTCACCATCGCGGTTAGCGCCATCACCGTTGAATACTCACCGCGATCGAAGCCCATCGTCTCCATCAGCAACACCGGGGAAACGTTTACATAGGTGAGGATCACCGCCACGCTAAGCGTGGTGATTGCCAGCCGACTCAGGAAAAAGCGATTCACCAGCTTTTCAGCCGGATGGAGGGTTGCGGTGTGATATGGCTGTTGCGAACCGGGATGGGTCTCTTTCAGCACCGTCACGGACAGGATAAAGACGATGGCGCCCATGGCTGCCATGGTCCAGAAAAGACTCTGCCACGGAAATTTAAGCATAATCAGGTAGCCTACAACCGGTGCCAGCACCGGGATGATGCAGGTAATGCCGTTCAGCATCGACAGCACCTTGGCGCGGCGCTGGGCGCTCAAGGTATCGCGCAGAATGGCAAAGGCCACCACGTAACAGCCGCCTGCGCCAATGCCCTGGATAAAACGTCCTGACAGGAACATTGTGCTTTCCTGAGCCACTGAACAGAGTACTGATGCCAGCGCAAAGATAACTGCACCCGTAATCGCGACGGGCTGGCGGCCTGCTTTATCCGCGATTTTCCCGGCAAATACCATCGACGACGCCATTCCCGCGAGGTAGGCCGAAAACGCGATGTGCAGTTGCGCCTCGCTGGCACCCAGATCGCGGGCAATATGCGGTAGCCCCACCAGATACATATCAATGCCGGACGGATAAAGCAGAACTAATGCGAAACTACAAAACAGAAAACGCGCCATAAACCCCCCATAGATGCAGGCATGCAGGATAGGGGGTGAAAGGGGATTAGGCGAGTTGCCATTTGGACAATGGTGATTTCCCTGGAGGAAATCACCCTGTATTAACGTGAATTACTTACCAATGCAGAAGCTCGAGAAAATCCGTCCCAGCAGATCGTCCGACGTAAACTCCCCGGTGATCTCGCTCAGATTCTGTTGCGCCAGACGCAGCTCTTCCGCCAGCAGTTCACCGGCCCACGCGCCGATCAGCTGGGCTTTACCCTGCTCAAGGTGGCGAGCCGCCTCTTCCAGCGCCTGCAAGTGACGACGACGCGCCAGGAAGCCACCCTCCATGCTGGTGTCGAACCCCATGCTCTGTTTGAGATGGCTACGCAGGGCTTCCACGCCTTCACCGGTACGGGCCGACAGGCGAATAAGTGAGTGACCATTCACATCGCTGATGCCCAGCGTTTCGCCGGTCACGTCGGCCTTATTGCGCACCACGGTGATCGGCAGTTTAGCCGGGAGACGGGCGATAAAGTCTGGCCAGATTTCAGCCGGGTCAACGGCGTCGGTTGTGGTGCCGTCCACCATAAACAGCACGCGGTCGGCCTGCTCGATCTCCTGCCAGGCGCGTTCGATACCGATACGCTCGACTTCATCGCTCGCATCGCGCAGGCCAGCGGTGTCGATGATGTGCAGCGGCATTCCGTCGATGTGGATATGCTCGCGCAGCACGTCGCGGGTGGTGCCGGCTATGTCGGTGACGATCGCCGCTTCACGGCCCGCCAGGGCGTTCAGCAGGCTCGATTTCCCGGCGTTGGGGCGTCCGGCAATGACCACCTTCATGCCTTCACGCAGCAGGCTGCCCTGGCGCGCTTCGGCGCGGACGGCATCGAGATCGTTCATCACCTGGTTGAGCTGAGCTTCAATTTTACCGTCTGAGAGGAAGTCGATCTCCTCGTCCGGGAAGTCGATAGCCGCTTCGACATAGATTCGCAGGTGAGTAAGTGCTTCCACAAGGTGATTCACGCGTGCGGAAAACGCGCCCTGCAACGAGTTCAGCGCGGAGCGGGCCGCCTGTTCGGAGCTGGCGTCGATCAGATCAGCAATCGCCTCGGCCTGCGCCAGGTCGAGCTTATCGTTGAGGAAAGCACGCTCGGAGAACTCACCCGGCTTCGCAATGCGCAGGCCAGGCAGGGTCAGAATACGTTTTAACAGCAGGTCGAGGATCACCGGGCCGCCGTGGCCCTGAAGTTCCAGCACATCTTCGCCGGTAAAGGAGTTTGGGCCGGGGAACCACAGCGCGATGCCCTGGTCCAGCGGTGTGCCGTCAGCATCTTTAAACGGCAGATAATCAGCGTAGCGCGGCTTTGGCAGTTTACCCAGCACCGCTTCGGCCACCTCACGCGCCTTCAGGCCGGAGATACGCAGAATGCCTACACCACCGCGTCCCGGTGGGGTTGCCTGGGCGACGATAGTGTCGTTATGGCTCATGGTTGCTCTCGTTCAATACAAATAAAAAAGGCGGTCAATCGACCGCCCTTATTTTAGCGTTAAGTTACCGAATCAGGACTTTTTCTTTTCGCGGCTATGCAGGCCACGTTTTTCCAGACCACGGTAAATCAGCTGCTGCTGGATGATGGTCACCAGGTTGCTGACGATATAGTACAGCACCAGACCTGACGGGAACCACAGGAAGAACACGGTGAAGATGACCGGCATAAAGGTCATGATCTTCTGCTGCATCGGGTCGGTCACGGTGGTCGGAGACATCTTCTGAATGAAGAACATCGTCACGCCCATCAGGATCGGCAGGATGTAGTACGGGTCCTGTGCGGACAGGTCATGGATCCACAGGGCGAACGGCGCGTGGCGCAGCTCAACGGAACCCATCAGCATGTAGTACAGCGCAAGGAAGATTGGCATCTGAATCAGCAGCGGGAAGCAACCACCCAGTGGGTTCACTTTCTCTGCTTTATACAGGGCCATCATCTCCTGGCTCTGACGCTGTTTGTCATCGCCCAGACGCTCACGCATAGCCTGAATCTTCGGCTGTAGCATACGCATCTTCGCCATGGAGGTGTACTGCGCTTTAGTCAGCGGGTACATGATGCCACGAACGATAAAGGTGATAACGATGATGGAGAAGCCCCAGTTACCCAGGAAGCTGTGAATGAACTTCAGCAGCTTAAACAGCGGCTGAGAGATGAACCACAACCAACCGTAATCCACGGTCAGATCCAGGTGCGGCGCAACGGCAGCCATTTTGTCCTGGATTTCCGGGCCGACCCACAGGGTGCTTGCCAGTTTACCGGTTTGACCCGGCTGCACCAGAACCGGCTGAGATTTGTAGCCGATGGCTGCAATACCGTTGCCGAGGTTCGCGGTGTAGAAGTTGTTCGTACCGTCGTTATTCGGTACCCACGCCGTCGCGAAATACTGTTGCAGCATTGCGACCCAACCGCCTTTAGAGCTGACGTTCAGGTTTTCGTTATCGGCAATGGTGTCGAATTTGTATTTCTCGTACTTGGTATCTGGCGTGGAGTAAGCCGCGCCACGGAAGGTATGCAGCGCAAAGTTGCTGCTTCCGGTATCACGGTGAGACGGCAGATTGATGGACTGCTTCAGCTGACCAAAGGTAGAGATTTCCAGCGGTTTCGCACCGGCGTTCTGTACGCTGTAGCCCACGTTCACCGCATACTCACCGCGTTTCAGGGTGAAGGTTTTGGTGAAGGTGTTGCCTGCCGCGTCGGTGTAGGTCATCGGGATAACCAGTTCGTTCTGACCATCAGCCAGTACAAACGTGTCATTCTCGACGTTATACAGTGGACGCGCACCGTTAGCCGGATTATCCGGGCCATCACGACCGGTCAGGCCGCTCTGCGCCTGGTAGATAAATTCAGGCGTGGTTTCCAGTAACTGGAACGGTTCGGTAGACTTCAGTTCTTTCGGGTAGGTCAACAGCAGCGCCTGCTCAACATCACCACCACGGGTGTTGATAGTCAGCTCAAGCACATCGGTCTTAACCGTAATCTGTTTCCCCTGGCCACTGGCCGGTACGCCCTGGTCGGCGGCGCTACCCGCTGCGGTGGTCGTGGTCTGCGTGGTCTGCTGCTGGGGTTGAGGATTTTTATCCTGCTCCCATGCCTGCCAGATCATGAAAGACACGAACAACAAAGCGATGATAAGAAGATTGCGTTGCGAATCCATCGTTAGTGTTCTCTGGTATCAAAAGGTCCTGGAGGGACGGGGTCGTCTCCACCTGGGTGTAAAGGGTGGCATTTTAATACGCGTTTCACCGTCAACCAACTGCCTTTTATCACTCCAAACCTGCGCAATGCCTCAATTCCGTAGCTTGAGCATGTTGGCGTGAAACGGCAGTGTGGCCCGAGTAGCGGACTAATCAGGCGTTGATAGACCCGAATGAGGGCTATCAGGACCCGCGAGCCAGGCGACAGTGGCGGCGCCATAATTTTTCCAACGCTTCCGAGAGAGCACGGTTATCGAGGTCGGCAACCCCTTTTTTCGCCACCACCACGAAATCCATTGAAGGCAGTTCGTGCTGACGTAAACGGAAACTTTCACGCGTCAGACGTTTAATCCGGTTGCGTTCATGCGCACGCTTAACGTTTTTCTTGGCGACTGTGAGACCGATGCGGGGATGCCCCAGCGAATTTTGGCGGCCGAGGATGGTGATTTGCGGCGTGCCAGCCCGTTGTGGCTGCTGGAAGACGAAAGTGAAATGAGTGGGAGTTAACAAACGTAACTCCCTGGGAAATGCGAGCTTAACCACTCAGGGGTTAGCTTTATTACTTGGAAACGGTCAGACGAGCGCGGCCTTTAGCACGACGACGTGCCAGAACCTGACGACCATTTTTAGTAGCCATACGAGCACGGAAGCCGTGAGAACGGTTGCGCTTCAGTACAGACGGTTGAAAAGTGCGTTTCATGGCGATTTCTACCTAAACTTGAATAAATTCACTGACTTTTGCGTATACCCGAACGAGATTCGAACGACTAACGCCTCAGCGTGGGTGATTAAAGAGGCCGGATTGTAATAATTGTACACTCCGGAGTCAATTCTCTTTCCTTATTTCCCGCGTATTTCCGCACGATTTCGCGTGGAAAATGAGCAGCGGACGACGCAGGAAGATGAGCATCACGCGCCGGGTCGAGGATTATACGGGCTCGCCAACAAAGCGCAAGGATCGTCCCGGATCTTCGTTAGATCATTTAAGCCAAAAATTGTCTGTGCTCATTAAATTTTCCAATATGCGGCCTAAATCGCGAGGCACTCGCGTCAGGATCGTTTACACTTACCCGATTCCGGATCTTCCTGTGGATAAATCGGGAAGAATCTGTGAGAAACAGAAGATCTCTGGCTCAGTTTAGGCTATGATCCGCGGTCCCGATCGGGATCCAGCGATCCTGGTCGGGCATAAACACAACATCGTTCAGGCTGTATCAACGATAGCGTGTATAACCGCAGATAGCGGTTCGCACATCACCCTGATGGGGTCATGTCGATGTGCGCCAACAATCATGAATATTCAATAGTTTTCTTTTATTGTTCGAGTGGAGTCCGCCGTGTCACTTTCGCTTTGGCAGCAGTGTCTTGCCCGATTGCAGGATGAGTTACCAGCCACAGAATTCAGTATGTGGATCCGCCCGTTGCAGGCGGAACTGAGCGATAACACGCTGGCTTTGTATGCGCCAAACCGTTTCGTGCTCGATTGGGTAAGGGATAAATACCTTAATAACATCAATGGACTGCTGAATGATTTCTGCGGGTCAGATGCCCCACAGCTGCGTTTTGAAGTGGGCACAAAGCCGGTCACCCAAACCGTTCGTGAAGTTGTCAATGTGGCAGCCCCTGCACAGGCGGCGCCCGCTCCAGCGCCTCGCGTTGCACCGGCTCGTCAGGTCTGGGATAACGTTCCAGCCCCCGCTGAGCCTACCTACCGCTCTAACGTTAACGTGAAACACACGTTCGATAACTTCGTTGAAGGTAAGTCGAACCAGCTGGCGCGCGCGGCGGCTCGCCAGGTTGCCGATAACCCCGGTGGCGCTTACAACCCGCTGTTCCTGTATGGCGGCACGGGTCTCGGTAAAACGCACCTGTTGCATGCGGTGGGCAACGGCATTATGGCGCGTAAGCCCAATGCCAAAGTAGTGTATATGCACTCCGAACGCTTCGTTCAGGACATGGTAAAAGCCCTGCAAAACAATGCGATCGAAGAGTTTAAACGCTACTACCGTTCCGTTGATGCGCTGCTGATCGATGACATTCAGTTCTTTGCCAATAAAGAACGATCGCAGGAAGAGTTTTTCCATACCTTTAACGCCCTGCTGGAAGGTAATCAGCAGATCATTCTGACCTCGGATCGTTATCCAAAAGAGATCAACGGCGTTGAAGATCGTCTCAAATCCCGCTTCGGCTGGGGCCTGACCGTGGCGATCGAGCCGCCGGAACTGGAAACCCGCGTCGCGATCCTGATGAAAAAAGCCGACGAGAACGACATTCGCCTGCCGGGTGAAGTGGCGTTCTTTATTGCCAAGCGCTTGCGTTCCAACGTGCGTGAGCTGGAAGGGGCGCTGAACCGCGTTATCGCTAACGCCAACTTCACCGGTCGTGCGATCACCATCGATTTTGTGCGTGAAGCACTGCGCGATTTATTGGCTTTGCAGGAAAAACTGGTCACTATCGACAATATTCAGAAGACGGTGGCTGAGTACTACAAGATCAAAGTGGCAGATTTACTGTCTAAACGTCGTTCCCGCTCGGTGGCGCGTCCGCGTCAGATGGCGATGGCGCTGGCAAAAGAGCTCACCAACCACAGCCTGCCGGAAATCGGTGATGCGTTTGGTGGCCGTGACCATACGACCGTGCTGCACGCCTGTCGCAAGATCGAGCAGCTACGCGAAGAAAGCCACGACATAAAAGAAGATTTTTCCAATTTAATCAGAACATTATCATCGTGACGCTATGAAATTTACCGTTGAACGTGAACATTTATTAAAACCGCTGCAACAGGTGAGTGGCCCATTAGGCGGCCGCCCTACGCTGCCTATTCTTGGAAACCTGCTGCTTCAGGTCGCGGACGGTACGCTGTCGCTGACCGGCACAGATCTGGAAATGGAAATGATCGCGCGCGTTACGCTGACTCAGCCGCACGACGCGGGCGCGACCACGGTTCCGGCACGTAAATTCTTTGATATTTGCCGTGGGCTGCCGGAAGGCGCTGAAATCGCCGTGCAGCTGGAGGGCGACCGCATGCTGGTGCGCTCTGGCCGCAGCCGTTTCTCCCTCTCCACGCTGCCCGCTGCGGACTTCCCGAACCTGGATGACTGGCAGAGCGAAGTTGAATTTACCCTGCCGCAGGCGACGATGAAGCGTCTGATTGAAGCCACGCAGTTCTCCATGGCGCATCAGGACGTTCGTTACTATTTAAACGGCATGCTGTTCGAAACCGAAGGTGAAGAGCTGCGTACCGTGGCGACCGACGGTCACCGTCTGGCGGTCTGTTCCATGCCGATTGGCGATTCACTGCCAAACCATTCGGTGATCGTACCGCGTAAAGGCGTAATTGAACTGATGCGCATGCTCGACGGCGGCGATACCCCACTGCGCGTGCAGATTGGCAGCAACAATATTCGTGCCCACGTGGGCGATTTTGTCTTCACATCGAAGCTGGTAGACGGTCGTTTCCCGGATTATCGCCGCGTATTGCCGAAGAATCCGGACAAAACGCTGGAGACGGGTTGCGACATCCTCAAGCAGGCGTTTGCGCGTGCCGCTATTCTCTCGAACGAGAAATTCCGCGGCGTACGTCTGTACGTGAGTGAAAACCAGATCAAAATCACCGCCAACAACCCGGAGCAGGAAGAGGCAGAAGAGATTCTGGACGTCACCTACGCCGGGGCTGAGATGGAAATCGGCTTCAACGTCAGCTACGTGCTGGATGTGCTGAATGCACTGAAATGCGAGAACGTTCGCATCCTGCTGACTGACTCCGTTTCGAGCGTACAGATTGAAGATGCCGCATCACAGTCGGCTGCTTATGTTGTTATGCCAATGAGACTGTAATGTCGCTCACCCGTCTGTTGATCCGCGACTTTCGCAATATCGAAAGCGCGGATCTCGCTTTATCCCCTGGCTTTAACTTCCTGGTTGGCGCGAACGGCAGCGGCAAAACCAGCGTGCTGGAAGCCATCTATACGCTCGGCCACGGCCGGGCGTTTCGCAGTTTGCAGATTGGTCGCGTGATTCGCCACGAGCAGGATTCTTTTGTTCTGCACGGGCGTTTGCAGGGAGAGGAGCGGGAGACAGCCATCGGCCTGACCAAAGACAAGCAGGGCGACAGCAAGGTGCGTATCGACGGCACCGATGGCCACAAGGTGGCGGAGCTGGCGCTGCTGATGCCGATGCAGCTGATTACGCCCGAGGGGTTTACTTTACTCAACGGCGGCCCCAAATACAGAAGAGCGTTCCTCGACTGGGGATGCTTTCACAATGAAGCCGGTTTCTTTAACGCCTGGAGCAACCTGAAGCGTCTGCTTAAACAGCGTAACGCCGCATTGCGCCAGGTCACGCGCTACGCCCAGCTGCGTCCGTGGGACATGGAACTCATCCCTCTAGCGGAACAAATCAGCCGCTGGCGTGCCGAATACAGCGCAGGTATCGCCGAAGACATGGCCGACACCTGCAAACAGTTTTTACCCGAGTTCTCTCTCACCTTCTCTTTCCAGCGCGGCTGGGAGAAAGAGACGGACTATGCCGAGGTGTTAGAGAGAAGCTTCGAGCGCGATCGCATGTTGACCTACACCGCGCACGGCCCGCACAAGGCGGATTTCCGCATTCGTGCCGACGGTGCGCCGGTGGAAGACACGCTGTCGCGCGGGCAGCTGAAGCTCCTGATGTGTGCGCTGCGCCTGGCGCAGGGGGAGTTCCTCACCCGCGAAAGTGGGCGACGCTGCCTGTACCTGATAGATGATTTTGCCTCGGAACTTGACGACGCGCGGCGCGGGCTGCTTGCCAGCCGCCTGAAAGCCACGCAGTCGCAGGTTTTCGTCAGCGCCATTAGCGCTGAACACGTTATGGACATGTCGGACGAAAATTCGAAGATGTTTACCGTGGAAAAGGGTAAAATAACGGATTAACCCAAGTTGAAATGAGCGAGAAACGTTGATGTCGAATTCTTATGACTCCTCCAGTATCAAAGTCCTGAAAGGGCTGGATGCGGTGCGTAAGCGCCCGGGTATGTATATCGGCGACACGGATGACGGCACCGGTCTGCACCACATGGTATTCGAGGTGGTAGATAACGCTATCGACGAAGCGCTCGCGGGTCACTGTAAAGACATCGTGGTCACGATCCATGCGGACAACTCCGTGTCCGTTACCGATGACGGCCGTGGCATCCCAACCGGTATTCACCCGGAAGAGGGCGTATCTGCTGCGGAAGTGATCATGACCGTTCTGCACGCAGGCGGTAAGTTCGATGATAACTCCTATAAAGTTTCCGGCGGTCTGCACGGCGTAGGCGTATCCGTAGTAAACGCCCTGTCGCAGAAGCTGGAGCTGGTTATCCAGCGCGAAGGCAAAATTCACCGTCAGATCTACCAGCACGGCGTGCCTGAAGCGCCGCTGGCCGTCACGGGCGATACCGAGAAAACCGGTACCATGGTGCGTTTCTGGCCGAGCCTTGAAACCTTCACCAACGTCACCGAATTCGAGTACGACATTCTGGCGAAACGCCTGCGTGAACTGTCGTTCCTGAACTCCGGCGTGTCGATTCGTCTGCGCGACAAACGCGACAACAAAGAAGACCACTTCCATTACGAAGGTGGTATCAAGGCGTTCGTTGAGTATCTGAACAAGAACAAAACGCCAATTCACCCGAATATCTTCTACTTCTCTACTGAAAAAGACGGTATCGGCGTGGAAGTGGCCTTGCAGTGGAACGACGGTTTCCAGGAAAACATTTACTGCTTCACCAACAACATTCCACAGCGCGACGGCGGTACGCACCTTGCGGGCTTCCGCGCGGCGATGACCCGTACCCTGAACGCCTACATGGACAAAGAAGGCTACAGTAAAAAAGCGAAAGTCAGCGCCACCGGTGACGATGCCCGTGAAGGCCTGATTGCCGTGGTCTCCGTGAAGGTGCCGGATCCGAAGTTCTCCTCACAGACCAAAGACAAGCTGGTCTCTTCTGAGGTGAAATCGGCGGTTGAACAGCAGATGAACGAACTGCTGAGCGAATACCTGCTGGAAAACCCGTCCGACGCGAAAATCGTGGTGGGTAAAATTATCGATGCGGCGCGTGCCCGTGAAGCGGCGCGTAAAGCGCGTGAAATGACCCGTCGTAAAGGCGCGCTGGACCTGGCAGGCCTGCCGGGCAAACTGGCTGACTGTCAGGAACGCGACCCGGCGCTGTCTGAACTGTACCTTGTGGAAGGGGACTCCGCGGGCGGTTCTGCAAAGCAGGGCCGTAACCGCAAGAACCAGGCGATTCTGCCGCTGAAGGGTAAAATCCTCAACGTTGAGAAAGCGCGCTTCGACAAGATGCTCTCTTCTCAGGAAGTGGCGACGCTCATCACCGCGCTCGGCTGCGGCATTGGTCGCGACGAGTACAACCCGGACAAACTGCGTTATCACAGCATCATCATCATGACCGATGCGGACGTCGACGGCTCGCACATCCGTACGCTGCTGTTGACCTTCTTCTATCGTCAGATGCCGGAAATCGTTGAGCGCGGCCACGTCTACATTGCGCAGCCACCGCTGTACAAGGTGAAAAAAGGCAAGCAGGAACAGTACATTAAAGATGACGACGCGATGGATCAGTACCAAATCGCGATCGCCCTTGATGGTGCGACCCTGCACGCAAACTCCAGCGCGCCAGCGCTGGCCGGTGAGCCGCTGGAGCGTCTGGTTTCCGAGTTCAACGCCACGCAGAAAATGATTGGCCGTATGGAGCGTCGCTATCCGAAAGCGCTGCTGAAAGAGCTGATTTATCAGCCGACCCTGACCGAAGCCGATTTGAGCAACGAGCAGAACGTCACCCGCTGGGTGAACACCCTGGTGAGCGAGCTGAACGAGAAAGAGCAGCACGGCAGCCAGTGGAAGTTCGACGTTCAGCAGAACGCTGAGCAGCAGTTCGAGCCGATCGTGCGCGTGCGTACCCACGGCGTCGATACCGACTACCCGCTGGAGCACGAGTTTGTTACCGGTCCGGAATACCGCCGTATCTGCACCCTCGGCGAGAAGCTGCGCGGTCTGATCGAAGACGACGCGTTTATCGAACGTGGCGAACGTCGTCAGCCGGTAGCCAGCTTCGAACAGGCGCTGGAGTGGCTGGTGAAAGAGTCCCGTCGCGGCCTCTCTATTCAGCGTTATAAAGGCCTGGGCGAAATGAACCCGGATCAGCTGTGGGAAACTACCATGGATCCGGAAAGCCGTCGCATGCTGCGCGTCACCGTTAAAGACGCAATCGCAGCGGATCAGCTGTTCACGACCCTGATGGGCGATGCGGTTGAACCACGTCGCGCCTTCATCGAAGAGAACGCCCTGAAGGCGGCGAATATCGATATTTAATCGTCGCTTTACGACAACATAACTGGCCGCGCTTTAGCGCGGCTTTTTTATGGACGCAGGAAACTCCAGCGACATCACTGCCGGTAAACGTTTGACCAGCATATCTATGGCAATTCTTACCCTTAGCGGCAGGTGTGGCGTCTGCTGCCAGACGGCATGAACGTCGAAGCGTACATCCGGGGCCTGCTTAAAGAGCGGGACAAGATTTCCCTGATGAATTTCTTTGATGACCATCCAGCAGGGTAACCATGCAATACCGTGGCCGGCCAGCGCCGCGTCGCAGATCGCCTGCAAATCATCCATATTGAGGGATGAGCGGGGAATAAACGTGCGCGACGTGCCATCGTAATCCATCAGCTGCCAGGGTAAGACTCTGCCCGCACGCGTGTAGTTAATGGCCGTATACTGGCGTAAATCATCAACGCTTTGCGGCTGGCCATTCTTAATCAGATAATCCGGCGCGGCACACAGAACCATTCGGTGCACCCCCAGCCTTCTGGCGACCAGCACGGCGCTGTCAGCCAGGTTGCCATTGCGCACCGCCATATCAAACCCTTCTTCCACAAGATCCACGATGCGGTCGCTAAAGGACATTTCAAGCTCAAGCCCGGGATGCTCCTGCGCCAGCTCTATTAGCAGCGGGGCGATACACTGGCGACCAAACAGCACCGGCATGGCAACACGCAGCCGACCGCTGACCTGATGTTTTCCGGTTTCAAGCTGCGATTCAGCGCCACGGATCTCTTCCAGCGCGCGCAGGCAGCGTTCATAAAAAAGCGCGCCGTTATCGGTCAGCCTCTGGCTGCGGGTGGTCCGATGAAACAGACGAACCCCCAGCCTCTCTTCAAGACGAGCAATGCTTTTTCCTACCGCCGAGCGCGACAAATGCAGACGGACGGCGGCCTGGGCAAAACTTCCTGCCTCAACGGAGGCAACGAAAACGGGAATATCTTTCAGCGTATCGGTCATGGATGAATTGTATCAATTTGGTCATCAATGAAGGGAAAACTTATCGCCACTGGTGACGCTGAGTCAACGGTAGACTGTCAGAACTGAAAATCATCTGATGACAGGAGAAAAAAATGACAGCAACAATGCAACGCTGGTCAATGGATGCCCTTGGTCGTGAAAGCCTCAGGCTCATTCAGGAGCCTGTTCCACAGCCAGGCCCGGGAGAGGTCCGCGTACGGGTAAATGCCGTTGCGCTCAACTACCGGGATAAAATGGTGATTGAAGGCACGATGCCGATTCCGCTTTCCTTCCCGTTTACCCCAGCATCTGACATGGCAGGCGTGGTGGACAGCATCGGTGAAGGCGTTACGCGTTTCAAACCCGGCGCACGCGTCATCTCAACCTTCTTCCCGGAATGGATCGACGGCAAGCCGCAGGCAGACGCGCGCGATTTGCCTTATAAAACGTCCGGTGGATACTTCCAGGGCATGCTGGCCGAATATGTGATTGTGAGTGAAAACGCGCTGGTGGCGTCCCCGGAAAGCCTGGATGACGCTGAGGCCAGCACGCTTCCTTGCGCGGGGCTTACCGCATGGTTCGCGCTGGTGGAGCGCGGTCATTTACGCGCCGGGCAATCGGTGCTGGTACAAGGGACGGGCGGTGTGGCGCTATTCGCTTTGCAGATAGCAAAAGCGCACGGCGCAGAGGTGTTTGTCTCCTCGGGAAGTGATGAAAAACTGGCGCGGGCCAAAAAGCTGGGGGCCAGCCAGGGCATCAACCGACTGAAAGGCGACTGGGCTGAAAATACGCTGGCACTGACGCAGGATCGCGGCATCGACCATATTATCGAAACCGTGGGTGGGGAGAACCTGAGACATTCCCTGCGCGCCGTTGCCGTTCATGGGCGGATATCGGTCATTGGCGTGCTGGCCGGGACAGAGATTACTCTCCCTGCAAGCGAGCTGTTGCTGAAATCCCCCGTCATTCAGGGGATTGGGGTTGGACACCGCCGGGCGCTGGAAGATTTTGTCCGTGCTGTTGATGTCACGGAGTTAAAACCGGTGATTGAGCATCGCTACCGCTTTGACGAGCTGGAACAGGCGCTTGAGCATCTGGATCGCGGTGCGTTTGGCAAAATCGTTCTCACCCGCGAGTGAGTTCCCGTTCCCGGAATAAACGTAAAAGGGGCTTTTTGTTGCGCAAGGTAGCTCTATTTTTGTGTGCTTAATCGCGTTAGCATGAGGTAGCACTCATTTATCCCGGGGACCCCATGGCCATCAAACTCATTGCAATCGATATGGACGGCACGCTGCTGCTGCCAGACCACACTATCTCTCCTGCCGTTAAAAATGCGATCGCCGCCGCACGCGAAAAAGGCGTGAACGTGGTGCTCACCACCGGACGCCCGTATGCCGGGGTGCACAGTTACCTGAAAGAGCTGCACATGAACCAGCCTGGCGATTACTGCATCACCTATAACGGCGCGCTGGTGCAAAAGGCAGCCGATGGCAGCACGGTGGCGCAAACGGCACTGAGCTATGATGACTACCGGTTCCTGGAAAAACTCTCCCGCGACGTGGGCTCTCACTTCCACGCGCTCGATCGCAATACGCTTTACACCGCCAACCGCGATATCAGCTACTACACGGTGCACGAGTCCTACGTTGCAACCATTCCACTGGTGTTCTGTGAAGCGGAGAAAATGGATCCGGCGACACAGTTCCTGAAAGTGATGATGATTGATGAACCTGCGGTTCTCGACAAAGCCATTTCACGCATTCCGGCTGAGGTAAAAGAGAAATACACCGTACTGAAAAGTGCGCCGTACTTCCTCGAAATTCTCGATAAACGCGTCAATAAAGGCACGGGCGTCAAATCGCTTGCCGATGCGCTGGGCATCAAGCCTGAGGAGATCATGGCGCTGGGCGACCAGGAAAACGATATTGCGATGATCGAATATGCTGGCATGGGCGTGGCGATGGATAACGCGATCCCGTCGGTAAAAGAAGTGGCGAACTTCGTGACCAAATCTAACCTGGAAGACGGCGTTGCCTGGGCGATCGAGAAATTTGTCCTCTCCTAGCAGCTGTCTGTAATCATCAGCCTCGGTTATCTACCGGGGCTTTTTTTGGCCCTGAATTTATCGGATTGTTCTTTTTGTGATCTGGATTGTAGTACAACATTAACTGATTGTACTACATTGTCACCACGGCAAAGACGAAAGGCCTCACGTTTGTACTGCAAAAGTGAGGCGAAATTCAGCGGTCGCGGTAAAGTAGTGATGGACTTACAGAGCACAAGGACTCTCCATGACACTCAATAAAACCGATCGCATTGTCATCACGCTGGGCACTCAGATTGTGGGTGGCAAATACGTTCCCGGTTCGCCGCTGCCAGCAGAGGCGGAACTGTGCGAGGAGTTTGAAACCTCGCGCAACATCATCCGGGAAGTGTTCCGCTCGCTGATGGCGAAGCGGCTGATTGAAATGAAGCGCTATCGCGGCGCGTTTGTGGCGCCGCGTAACCAGTGGAACTACCTCGATACCGATGTTCTGCAATGGGTACTGGAAAACGACTACGACCCACGGCTTATCGGCGCGATGAGCGAAGTCCGAAATCTGGTGGAACCGGCCATTGCCCGCTGGGCGGCTGAGCGCGCAACGTCAGGTGACCTGGCACAGATTGAGTCGGCTTTAAACGACATGATCGCCAATAACCAGAATCGGGAGGCGTTCAACGAGGCGGACATTCGCTACCACGAGGCGGTATTGCAGTCGGTGCATAACCCGGTGTTACAGCAGCTTAGCGTGGCGATCAGCTCGCTACAGCGAGCAGTATTTGAACGTACCTGGATGGGTGATGAGGCCAACATGCCGAAAACGCTTCAGGAACATAAAGCGCTGTTCGATGCGATACGGCATCAGGACGGCGATGCGGCAGAGCAGGCGGCGCTGACCATGATCGCCAGCTCGACACGAAGGTTGAAGGAAATCACATGACATCACGCTACATCGCAATTGACTGGGGATCGACCAATCTGCGCGCCTGGCTCTACCAGGGTGAGCAGTGCCTGGAACGCAGGCAATCAGAAGCAGGTGTGACGCGCCTGAACGGTAAATCCCCAGCAGCGGTGTTAGCAGAGGTGACACAAAACTGGCGCGACGGTACTACGCCAGTGGTGATGGCCGGAATGGTCGGCAGTAACGTAGGCTGGAAGGTTGCGCCTTATCTGTCGGTTCCGGTGCATTTCACTGCCGTTGGCGAGCAGTTAACGTCCGTTGGCGACAATGTCTGGATTATCCCCGGTTTATGCGTCTCTCGCGACGATAACCATAACGTGATGCGCGGTGAAGAGACGCAACTGCTCGGGGCGCGCACGCTTTCTCCTTCTTCTGTCTACGTCATGCCCGGGACGCACTGCAAATGGGTCCAGGCGGATGCTGAGCAAATTCATGACTTTCGCACCGTGATGACCGGCGAATTGCACCACTTGCTGCTTAAGCATTCGCTGGTGGGGGCCGGTTTGCCGGAGCAGACCCCTTCGCCGGAAGCGTTTGCCGCCGGGCTTGAGCGCGGGATCGCATCCCCTGCCGTTTTGCCGCAACTTTTTGAGGTTCGCGCCTCGCACGTGCTGGGAAATCTTCCGCGCGAACAGGTCAGCGAATTTCTGTCCGGCCTGCTGATTGGCGCAGAGGTCGCCACCCTGAGCGACGCGTTCGCCGGGCAGCAGGCCATCACGCTCGTCGCGGGTTCATCGCTGACGTCTCGTTACCGCCAGGCGTTCCACGCTATCGGACGGGATGTTGCTGCGGTGGAAGGCGACACGGCATTTCAGGCAGGCATAAGGAGCATCGCTCATGCAGTGGCAAACTGAACTTCCCCTGATCGCGATTTTGCGCGGTATCACGCCCGGTGAGGCCTTAGCGCACGTTGGCGCGGTGATCGACGCCGGGTTCGACGCGGTGGAAATCCCGCTCAACTCCCCGGAGTGGGAAAAAAGCATTCCGGCAATTGTGAAGGCGTTTGGTGATAAGGCGCTGATTGGCGCTGGCACCGTATTACAGCCGGAGCAGGTGGATGAACTGGCGAAGATGGGCTGCAAGCTTATCGTCACACCGAATATCAACCCCGAGGTGATCCGCCGGGCGGTGGAGTACGGCATGACCGTTTGCCCGGGTTGCGCCACGGCTACAGAAGCCTTTGCCGCCCTCGATGCAGGCGCACAGTCTCTCAAAATTTTCCCGTCGTCGGCCTTTGGTCCGGATTACATCAAAGCGCTGAAAGCGGTCTTACCCGCCAGCGTGCCGGTCTTTGCCGTGGGCGGCGTCACGCCGGAAAACCTGGTGCAGTGGATAAAAGCGGGCTGTGTGGGCGCCGGGCTGGGCAGCGATCTCTATCGTGCCGGACAGCCCGTTGAGCGTACCGCACAGCAGGCGGCAGCATTTGTGAAAGCGTATCGAGAGGCAGTGCAATGAAAATAACCAAACTCACCACGTACCGTTTACCCCCGCGTTGGATGTTCCTGAAAATCGAAACCGACGAAGGCGTGGTTGGCTGGGGCGAGCCGGTGATTGAAGGCCGTGCGCGCACCGTTGAAGCCGCGGTTCACGAGCTGGGCGAATACCTGATTGGCCAGGATCCGGCGCGCATCAACGACCTGTGGCAGGTCATGTACCGGGCGGGATTTTACCGTGGCGGTCCGATCCTGATGAGCGCCATCGCCGGTATTGATCAGGCGCTGTGGGATATCAAAGGCAAAGTGCTGAATGCCCCGGTCTGGCAATTAATGGGCGGCCTGGTGCGCGACAAAATCAAAGCCTACAGCTGGGTGGGCGGTGACCGCCCTGCGGAAGTGATCGACGGTATCCGGCAACTGCGCAACATCGGTTTTGACACCTTCAAACTCAACGGCTGCGAAGAGATGGGCGTTATCGACAACTCGCGCGCGGTAGACCGGGCGGTGAACACCGTGGCGCAAATCCGCGAGGCTTTCGGCAACGAGATTGAGTTTGGCCTGGATTTCCACGGCCGCGTCAGCGCGCCAATGGCCAAAGTGCTGATTAAAGAGCTGGAGCCGTATCGCCCGCTGTTTATCGAAGAGCCGGTGCTGGCCGAGCAGGCGGAATACTATCCGAAACTGGCTGAACAGACGCACATTCCCATCGCGGCGGGTGAACGCATGTTCTCGCGCTTCGAGTTTAAACGCGTGCTGGAAGCGGGCGGCATTGCGATCCTGCAACCGGACCTCTCCCACGCGGGTGGCATCACCGAATGCTACAAAATTGCCGGAATGGCAGAAGCCTACGATGTGGCGCTGGCCCCGCACTGTCCGCTTGGGCCAATTGCGCTGGCGGCCTGCCTGCACGTCGACTTCGTCTCGCGCAATGCGGTGTTCCAGGAACAAAGCATGGGCATTCACTATAACAAGGGCGCGGAGCTGCTCGACTTTGTGAAAAACAAGGAAGACTTCAGCATGGAAGGCGGTTTCTTTAAACCGTTAACGAAGCCGGGCCTTGGCGTGGAGATCGACGAAGCCAAAGTCATTGAGCTGAGTAAATGTGCGCCGGACTGGCGTAACCCACTGTGGCGTCATGAAGACGGTTCCGTAGCCGAGTGGTAAATGCGCGTCATACTTCGCGCTGGTGATGCGTTGGCTGCGTTTTCTTACCCCGGTCACATACTTTTGTATGCTCCCGGGGATGCGAAAACTTGCCGCCTTCCCCCAGCACGAATTATTTAGCGCATTCCGTTTACGTTTTTAATTAAAAAAACCAAATACACCCTCTGTAAATTACAGGGCATGGTGAGCGGCTTCGCTATGCCCAAAATCTGGAGACAGATTGCGATGGATATTCCAGTTACTGCTGCAAAAACCGGGCGTCGTCGTTACCTGACGCTGATCATGATCTTTATTACCGTGGTCATCTGTTATGTCGACCGCGCCAACCTTGCCGTGGCATCGGCTCATATTCAGGAAGAGTTTGGCATCACCAAAGCGGAAATGGGCTACGTCTTCTCGGCGTTTGCCTGGCTGTATACGCTCTGCCAGATCCCGGGTGGCTGGTTCCTTGACCGCGTGGGGTCGCGTCTGACCTACTTTATCGCTATTTTTGGCTGGTCCGTGGCGACCCTGTTCCAGGGCTTCGCCACCGGGCTGATGTCACTGATTGGCCTGCGCGCCATCACCGGGGTGTTTGAAGCGCCCGCGTTTCCGACCAACAACCGCATGGTGACCAGCTGGTTCCCGGAACACGAACGCGCTTCCGCTGTTGGTTTTTACACCTCCGGGCAGTTTGTTGGCCTGGCATTTCTGACGCCGCTGTTAATCTGGATCCAGGAGCTACTGAGCTGGCACTGGGTGTTCATCGTCACCGGCGGGATCGGCATTATCTGGTCGTTAATCTGGTTTAAGGTCTATCAGCCGCCGCGCCTGACCAAAAGCATCACCAAAGCCGAACTGGACTACATCCGCGACGGCGGTGGCCTGGTGGACGGCGATGCGCCCGTGAAAAAAGAGGCGCGCCAGCCGCTGACCAGAGCGGACTGGAAGCTGGTCTTCCACCGTAAGCTGGTGGGCGTATATCTGGGCCAGTTCGCGGTGACTTCCACGCTGTGGTTCTTCCTCACCTGGTTCCCGAACTATCTGACCCAGGAAAAAGGGATTACCGCGCTGAAGGCGGGCTTTATGACCACCGTACCCTTCCTTGCGGCGTTTTTCGGCGTCCTGCTCTCGGGCTGGCTGGCGGACAAACTGGTGAAAAAAGGCTTCTCACTGGGCGTTGCGCGTAAAACGCCTATTATCTGCGGCCTACTGATCTCTACCTGCATCATGGGAGCGAACTACACCAACGATCCGGTGTGGATCATGACCTTGATGGCGGTAGCGTTCTTCGGGAACGGTTTTGCCTCCATCACCTGGTCGCTGGTGTCGTCGCTGGCGCCGATGCGTCTGATTGGCCTGACCGGCGGCGTGTTTAACTTCGTTGGCGGCCTGGGCGGGATCACCGTGCCGCTGGTCATCGGTTACCTGGCGCAGGACTACGGCTTTGGTCCGGCGCTGGTGTATATCTCTGCCGTGGCGCTGATCGGGGCGCTCTCCTACATCCTGCTGGTCGGCGACGTGAAACGAGTAGGCTAATCCCTTCGGATGTTTTACCCTGATGCGATAACCGCGCATCAGGGTATTTTCATGAAACAAATCACCTTCGCTTCCCGCAACCACCAGCTCACCAACATCAACACCTGGACGCCAGACAGCCAGTGGCTTGTCTATGATGTCCGCCCGTCCGGCGCGTCGTTTACCGGTGAAACCATTGAGCGGGTCAATGTTAGTACGGGCGAGGTTGAGGCGATCTACCGTGCGACTGACGGCGCGCATGTTGGCGTGGTAACCGTTCATCCGGCGCAGGACAAATATGTTTTTATCCACGGCCCGAAAAACCCGGATGCAGACTGGCAGTATGATTTTCACCATCGTCAGGGGGTGATTGCGCACAATGGTCAGGTGAGCAATCTTGATGCGATGGATATCACTGCGCCTTACACGGCAGGTGCGCTGCGTGGCGGCACCCACGTTCACGTTTTTAGCCCGAACGGGCAGTTCGTCAGCTTTACCTATAACGACCATGTGCTGCACGCGCGCGATCCGCAGCTGGATTTGCGTAACGTCGGGGTGGCGGCGCCTTGTGGTCCGGTAAACCCACAGGGGAACCATCCGCGGGAATATGCCGGAACCTTCTGGAGCGTACTGGTAAGCCGGACAACGCCGAACCCGAAACCGGGCAGCGATGAGATCAACCGCGCCTATGAAGAGGGCTGGGTGGGCAACGACAGGCTGGCGTTTATCGGCGATACGGTGTCTGCGAAAGGCGAGAAAGTGCCCGAACTGTTTATTGTCGATCTTCCCAAAGACGAGCAGGGCTGGAAACGAGCGGGCGATGCGCCGTTGCAGGGAACGCCGGATACAATGCCCGCGCCGCCTGCGGGCGTCATACAACGCCGCCTTACCTTCACCCATCAGAAGGCGTATCCGGGGCTGGTGAACGTGCCGCGCCACTGGGTGCGCAGCAATCCACAGGGGACGCAGGTTGCGTTTTTAATGCGGGACGATAACGGCGTTGTGCAGCTGTGGCTTATCTCCCCTGAGGGCGGCGAGCCGCGCCAGCTGACCCACAGTGAAAGTGATATCCAGTCGGCTTTTAACTGGCATCCTTCTGGCCGCACACTTGGGTTTGTGCTCGAAAGCCGCATTGCCTGCTGCGATGCGCAGACCGGTGAGGTGACGTTTTTGACCTCCGATCATGGCAATCCGCCGTCTGCTGACGCTGTGGTGTTTTCCCCGGACGGACGATTTATTGCATGGATGGAAGAGAAGGACGGTTTCCGCCAGCTGTGGCTAACGGAAACCGCACAGAATTAGCGTGGAGGCATCGCTGCGGGCGGGATGACGGAGTTGGTTGCCAGCGTCTCCTGCTCGCTTTTCTCAACGCGCGAACGCACTGAGCTGTCGGTGCGGAACATATCCCACGGCAGCAAAAGCGTATCGGCAACTGCCGTAAACGGCATATCAAGAATCGCCAGAGATTTGGTACCCCAGTTTGTCTCATCATCAGAGATCATTGCGGCACTGGCGCGCGTCCCCGGATATGTTCCTTCTTTACCGCCGGTGTGCGACATCACGCTCGAACACCCGCAAAGTAAAACAACCCCGCTGAACGTCGCCAGCTTAATCAGAACATTTCTCATCATCACTCAGTCATCATTAGTAGCACGGCATTGACCTGCAACTCAGGGTTATAGCGAGGCGCGTCCAAAATGGATAGCTCCAAACTCCCGCACTGTGGTCGCCATCGCAATTTAACCCTTTGTGCTGTGCCCCTGAGTCTATGCGACAACCAGCAAAGTGCAAAAAAATCTCACATCAACAGGCTTGAAAAGGCCGTATCCATACCAATTTTAAGAATGTAACCCGATAACGGACACGCCTGATGGGTGTTCGGGGAAGCAGAAGCCTGTCCATGGTGGAAGGCTACATTTTCTCGCTGATTTCAGGAGCATTTATCTATGCGTAATTTCGATCTCTCTCCGCTATACCGTTCTGCCATTGGTTTTGATCGTCTGTTCAACCACTTAGAAAACAACCAGAGCCAGAGCAACGGCTATCCTCCTTACAACGTTGAACTGGTTGACGAAAACCACTATCGCATTGCGATTGCTGTTGCCGGTTTCGCGGAGAGCGAACTGGAGATCACCGCGCAGGACAATCTGCTGGTGGTGAAAGGCTCCCATGCGGGCGAGCAGAAAGAACGAACCTACCTCTACCAGGGTATCGCAGAGCGTAACTTTGAACGCAAGTTCCAGCTGGCTGAGAACATCCACGTCAAGGGCGCGAACCTGGTGAACGGCCTGCTGTTTATCGAACTGGAACGTGTGATTCCGGAAGAGAAAAAACCGCGTCGTATCGAAATCAATTAATTAAGCGGGTCGCGGCTGCGGCCCACCTGAAATTGCTTGCCGTAAAGGGAGCATATGCGAATCCGCAAGGGTTTGCAGGTACAACTGTGCACAAAATTAAACTGTGCCGAACTCGCTTCTCAGAAGGAGATTTAGTATGCGTAACTATGATTTTTCCCCCCTGCTGCGTCAGTGGATCGGTTTTGACAAACTGGCTAACGCGCTGCAAAGCGCAACCGAACAGCAGACCTTTCCGCCGTACAACATCGAAAAAAGCGATGATAACCACTACCGCATCACGCTTGCGCTGGCCGGGTTCCGCCAGGAAGATCTCGACATCCAGCTTGAGGGTGCGCGCCTGACCGTGAAAGGGTCACCGGAAAAACCAGACACCGAGACCAAATGGCTGCATCAGGGGCTTGTCACTCAGCCGTTTAGCCTGAGCTTTACCCTGGCAGACCATATGGAAGTTTCTGGCGCGACGTTCACTAACGGGCTGCTGAACATTGACCTCACCCGTAACGTGCCGGAAGCCATTGCGCCTCAGCGCATCGCCATTAGCGAACGCCCGGCGTTGAATAGCTAATCGTGTGCGGGCTGGTGCCCTCACCCCGACCCTCTCCCTGTGGGAGAGGGTGCAAACATTAAAAACGGTCACCTTCGGGTGACCGTTTTGCGTTTACCTTCGGCTTTTTTGTGCGCCATCGCCCATACAACCGCCGCCAGCTCTGAGAGAATCCTTATCATAACTAAGGTTATACACAGGATGTGGAACATGAGTGATATCGCGTTAACCGTCAGCGTGTTGGCCCTTGTCGCGGTAGTGGGGCTATGGCTGGGGAATATCAAAATCCGCGGCGTCGGGTTTGGGATTGGCGGGGTGCTGTTCGGCGGGATTTTTGTCGGCCATTTTGCCGACCAGCTTGGGTGGGTGCTCAGCGCCGATATGCTGCATTTCATCCAGGAGTTCGGCCTGATCCTCTTTGTGTATACCATCGGTATTCAGGTGGGGCCGGGCTTCTTCGCTTCCCTGCGCGTCTCCGGTTTACGCCTTAATCTCTTTGCCTTCGGCATTGTTGTGATGGGTGGGCTGGTCACCGCAATCCTGCATAAACTCTTCGCTATTCCGCTGCCCGTCGTGCTGGGCATCTTCTCCGGTGCCGTCACGAATACGCCCGCGCTCGGGGCGGGCCAGCAAATTCTGCGCGATCTGGGTATCCCTGCTGATGTCGTCGATCAGATGGGGATGAGCTACGCCATGGCCTATCCGTTTGGCATTTGCGGTATTTTGCTCTCGATGTGGCTGGTGCGCGTGCTGTTCCGCGTTAACGTTGAACAGGAGGCGAAGGAGCATGAAAGCACGCTGACCAACGGCCATGCGCTCATTAAAACCATCAACATTCGCGTCGAAAACCCTAATCTGAACAATATGGCGATTCAGGATGTTCCCATTCTGAACAGCGCGACCATTATCTGTTCCCGCCTGAAACGTGATGACACGCTGATGGTGCCTTCACCGGATACCCTTATTCAGCACGGCGATCTCCTGCATCTGGTAGGGCAACCGGCGGATTTAAACAATGCCCGGCTGGTGATCGGTCAGGAGGTGGATACCTCACTCTCAACCCGTGGAACGGACATGCGCGTGGAGCGCGTGGTAGTGACCAATGAGAAGGTTCTGGGCAAGAAAATACGCGATTTGCAGGTTAAAGAGCGTTATGACGTGGTGATCTCCCGGCTTAACCGCGCCGGTGTCGAGCTGGTGGCCAGCCAGGATGCCAGCCTGCAATTCGGTGATATTCTCAACCTCGTCGGGCGTCCTTCATCTATTGATGCCGTAGCGGACATGGTGGGCAACGCCCAGCAAAAACTCCAGCAGGTGCAGATGCTGCCGGTCTTTATCGGCGTCGGGCTTGGCGTCATGCTTGGCTCCATCCCCCTGTACGTGCCCGGCTTCCCGGTAGCACTGAAGCTGGGTCTGGCAGGCGGGCCGCTCATTATGGCGCTGATCCTCGGGCGTATCGGCTCCATCGGTAAGCTCTACTGGTTTATGCCGCCGAGCGCTAACCTGGCGCTGCGGGAGTTGGGCATCGTGCTGTTTCTGGCGGTGGTGGGGCTGAAATCCGGCGGTGATTTTGTCGATACTCTGGTGAACGGCGAAGGGATGAGCTGGGTAGGATACGGCATATTTATTACCGCTATCCCACTGATAACTGTCGGATTATTGGCGCGTATGTTCGCTAAAATGAACTATCTCACGCTGTGCGGCATGCTGGCCGGTTCCATGACCGATCCGCCCGCGCTGGCGTTCGCCAATAACCTGCACGCCACCAGCGGCGCGGCGGCGTTATCCTACGCCACGGTTTATCCGCTGGTGATGTTTCTGCGCATCATCACCCCGCAGCTACTGGCGGTGCTATTCTGGGGGATGGGCTAATAAGTCTTCCGGGTGGATGCGCCGCAGATGGTAGTCCACCTGGTAATCGCTGGTGTTCCGGAACATCACGGAATAATTGAGGAACTCGCCGCTGTCGCTGTAGGAAAGGGAGGTGATGCGCAGCAGCGGCGTCTGTTCCGGCACATTCATATAACCGGCCAGCTGTTTATCAGCCAGCACCGGCGTCAGGCTCTCGTAGTTGCCGCTGATGGTGATCCCACACTCCTTCTCGATGTAATCAAACTTAGACCCTTCGAGATGCGCCAGGGAAAGATTGCGGAACAGCTTCACCGGCATAAAGCTGTCCTCCAGCATCAGCGGTTTTCCGTCCACGTAACGCACCCGCCTTGAAAAATAGATCCGCTCATCAACCTGAATCCGCAGCTGGCTGGCGATGGCGGGCGGCGCGGGCATCACTTCAAACTGCAACACCTTGCTTTGCACTTCTTTCCCCTGCTGGCGCAATACCTCCACCAGCCCAGTCAGGTTAGTCGTTTCATGATGAACGTCTTTGCGCGCCACGAACGTCCCGCTGCCGTGTCGACGTTCAACCAGCCCCCAGCTTACCAGCAGATCCAGCGCTTTGCGGACGGTCATCCGGGCTACGCCAAACTCCTTTGCCAGCGCTTTTTCTCCGGGTAACGGACTGCCAATGTTGTAGTCCGAAGAATTCAGCCGCAGCCGTAGCCGATCGGCAATTGATTTGTAGATCACCAGTAGACCTCTCTGCGCACATCATGGCGTGGAATACGTCTTAACTTGTCCATGTTTGGTTTAAAAAGTAGACCTGATTGGTCAAATTAAAACCATGAATGCGATCACGAATCGCAGCGGCACGCCATGTTCCCGCATCAGTAACTTCTTATGCTCACCTCAGGCCAGTAAAAAACCATAAAGGCCTCTATCCCCTACAGGTTGTTTCATGAGGATTTAAAAATGCTCAGTCAAATACAACGTTTTGGCGGCGCCATGTTCACCCCGGTTTTGCTGTTTCCCTTTGCCGGGATCGTGGTTGGGATCGCCATCATGCTTCGCAATCCGCTGTTTGTCGGTGAGGCCTTAACCGCGCCTGATAATCTGTTCGCGCAAATTGTTCACATCATCGAAGAGGGCGGCTGGGCGGTGTTCCGTAATATGCCGCTGATTTTTGCTGTCGGCTTACCGATTGGCCTGGCAAAGCAGGCGCAGGGCCGCGCCTGTCTGGCGGTGCTGATTAGCTTCCTGACCTGGAACTATTTTATCAATGCGATGGGGATGACCTGGGGTCACTTCTTTGGCGTCGACTTCTCTGCTGAACCCACTGCCGGCAGCGGGCTGGCGATGATTGCCGGAATCAAAACGCTTGATACCAGCATCATCGGGGCGATTATCATTTCCGGGCTCGTCACCGCCATCCACAACCGATTTTTCGACAAGCCGTTGCCGGTCTTTCTGGGGATTTTCCAGGGCACCTCGTTTGTCGTTATCCTCGCGTTCTTCGTCATGATCCCCTGCGCCTGGCTGACGCTGCTGGGCTGGCCGAAAGTGCAGATGGGCATTGAGTCGTTGCAGGCCTTTCTACGTACCGCTGGCGCGCTGGGCGTATGGGTTTATACCTTCCTGGAACGCATTCTGATCCCAACCGGATTACACCACTTTGTCTACGGCCCGTTTATCTTCGGCCCGGCTGCGGTAGAAGGCGGCATTCAGGTCTACTGGGCACAGCACCTTCAGGAATTCAGCCAGAGCACTGTGCCGCTTAAAACGCTGTTCCCGGAGGGCGGATTCGCGCTGCACGGCAACTCTAAGGTGTTTGGCTCAGTCGGTATTGCGTTGGCTATCTGGTATACCGCGTCACCGGAGAACCGCGTCAAAGTGGCAGGTCTGCTGATCCCGGCCACGCTTACCGCCGTGCTGGTGGGCATTACCGAACCGCTGGAGTTCACCTTCCTGTTTGTCTCGCCGTTGCTGTTTGCCATCCACGCCGTGCTGGCCGCAACGATGGCGACGGTGATGTATATCTTCGGGGTGGTGGGGAACATGGGCGGCGGTCTGCTGGACCAGTTCCTGCCGCAAAACTGGATCCCGATGTTCCATAACCACGCCTCGACGGTATTCACCCAGATTGGCATCGGCCTCTGCTTCACCGGGATCTACTTCGTGGTCTTCAGAACGCTTATCGAACGTCTGAATCTCAAAACGCCGGGCCGGGAAGAGAGCGAAATCAAGCTCTACAGCAAGGCCGACTATAAGGCCGCTCGTGGGCAAACCACCGCCCCGGCGGCAGCCAGCCAGCAGGTCGGACAGGCCGCTGGGTTCTTACAGGCGCTCGGCGGCGCAGCGAATATCGAAAGTATCAATAACTGCGCCACCCGCCTGCGTATCGCCCTGGTGGATATGACGAAAACCCAAAGCGATGACGTATTCAAAGCCCTGGGCGCACACGGTGTGGTGCGGCGCGGCAACGGCATACAGGTGATTGTCGGTCTGCACGTTCCTCAGGTGCGCGACCAGCTGGAATCGCTGATGAAAACCCCTTTAACAAACGAACAAACCACTCTGACAGAGGCTATATCATGAAAAAATTCTCAGTTGTTATTGCAGGCGGCGGCAGTACATTCACGCCTGGTATCGTCCTGATGCTGTTAGCCAACCGTGACCGTTTCCCGCTGCGTGCGCTGAAGTTCTATGACAATGACGGAGCACGTCAGGAGATCATCGCCGAGGCGTGTAAAATCATCCTTAAGGAGCAGGCGCCGGAGATTGAATTTAGTTACACCACCGATCCTGAAGCGGCCTTTACCGATGTGGATTTCGTGATGGCGCATATTCGCGTTGGCAAATATCCCATGCGTGAAAAAGATGAAAAAATCCCGCTGCGCCACGGCGTGCTGGGCCAGGAAACGTGCGGGCCGGGCGGCATCTCCTACGGCATGCGCTCCATCGGCGGCGTGCTGGAGCTGGTGGATTACATGGAGCAGTACTCCCCGAACGCGTGGATGTTGAACTACTCCAACCCGGCGGCGATTGTCGCGGAAGCCACGCGCCGCCTGCGTCCGAACGCGAAAATTCTCAACATCTGCGACATGCCGATCGGCATTGAAGGACGTATGGCGCAAATCGTCGGCCTGAAAGACCGCAAAGAGATGCGCGTGCGCTACTACGGTCTGAACCACTTCGGCTGGTGGACGTCGATTGAAGATCAGAACGGCAACGATCTGATGCCGAAGCTGCGCGAATACGTGGCGAAAAACGGTTATGTTCCGCCTTCGGAAGATGTGCATACTGAAGCGAGCTGGAACGATACCTTCGCCAAGGCCAAAGACGTACAGGCGCTGGATCCGGACACCATGCCGAACACCTACCTGAAGTATTACCTGTTCCCGGACTATGTGGTCGCCCATTCCAATCCGGAGCGTACCCGCGCCAATGAAGTGATGGATCACCGTGAGAAGCATGTATTCAGTTCATGTCGGGCGATTATCGAAGCCGGTCATTCTTCTGCCGGTGAACTGGAAATTGACGAACATGCGTCGTACATCGTCGATCTGGCGACCGCGATTGCCTTTAACACCCAGGAACGCATGCTGCTGATTGTGCCTAACAATGGGGCTATCCATAACTTTGATGCTGACGCGATGGTAGAAATCCCTTGTCTGGTCGGCCACAACGGACCGGAGCCGCTGACCGTGGGTGATATTCCGCACTTCCAGAAAGGACTCATGAGCCAGCAGGTGGCGGTGGAAAAACTGGTGGTGGACGCCTGGGAGCAGCGCTCGTATCAGAAACTCTGGCAGGCGATTACCCTGTCGAAAACCGTACCGAGCGCATCGGTGGCGAAGGCGATTCTGGACGATCTGATTGAAGCGAATAAAGATTACTGGCCAGAGCTGCACTAATCTTTCTGACCGGCATCGCCTGATGCCGGTCTCCTTGTCGTGGCTGAATTACGCTATGCTGAAGCCTGCATGCAGCACGACAAGGAACTTTCATGAACATTTCCCGCCTCGGTGAAGCACCGGACTACCGCTTCTCACTGGCTAACGAACGCACGTTCTTAGCGTGGATCCGCACCGCCCTGGGCTTTCTGGCCGCAGGCGTCGGCCTTGATCAGCTCGCCCCCGATTTTGCCACCCCGTTGATTCGCGAAGTGCTGGCCCTGCTGCTGTGCCTGATTGCCGGCGTGCTGGCGATTTATGGCTATCTGCGCTGGCTGAGAAATGAAAAGGCGATGCGTCTGAAGCAGGATCTCCCCTACACGCGCGGCTTGCTCATTATCAGTACGATTTTGCTGATGGTTGCGGGCGTAGTGATGTTACTGGTGCTGTATGCCGGATAGCCGCAAAGCGCGGCGGGAAGCGGACCCCGGCCTTCAGCCAGAGCGAACCTCGCTGGCCTGGCTGCGCACGCTGCTGGGGTATGGCGCGCTGATCGCTCTTGCCATTAAGCACAACTGGCACCGCACGGGGGCGCCATTCTGGATCTCCATTGTTGTGCTGGCGCTGGTAGCCATCATTTTATGGCGCTACACCCGCAGCCGTAACCTGATGGACGTGGCGCAGAACGACTTTGCGCAGCCGAAAGCGGTGCGGGATAAGTTCCTCATCGCCCTGGCCGTGCTGTCGTTGTCACTGCTGTTTGCGGTAACCCACATTCAACAAATTTTGCACCTGTAGGCCGGGTAAGGCGCAGCCGCCACCCGGCATAATTACTTCCCTTTCGCTAAATATTTCGCCATCTCGTCTTCCGGCACCATGCCGCCGCCGGTCGCCCACACCAGGTGGGTAACGTTCTCATCGGCATCGACGCGCAGCGGCCCGGCCATCCCCGCCAGCGCCGACGGCTCCAGGCGAATCCTTTCCTCCTGCGCCAGCCAGCCGAGCATGTCGTACATGCTTTGATCGGAGAGGGTATAGAACCCGTCGAGCAGGCGCTCCATCGCGCGGCCCACGAAGCCGGAGGCACGTCCTACCGCCAGACCGTCCGCCGCCGTCACGTTGTCGATACCCAGATCCTGCACGGCGATTTCATCGTGCAGCCCGGTATAAACGCCCAGCAGCATGCACGGTGAGTGCGTTGGCTCCGCAAAGAAGCAGTGGACGTTATCGCCAAAGGCCAGCTTCAGGCCAAACGCCACGCCGCCGGGACCACCGCCGACGCCGCACGGCAGGTAGACGTACAGAGGATGATCGGCATCCACCACGCGGCCCTGTTCGATAAACTGCGCCTTCAGGCGCTCGCCAGCAACCGCATAGCCCAGGAACAGCGTGCGTGAGTTCTCATCGTCAATAAAGAAGCAGTTCGGATCGCTTTCCGCCGCTTTGCGTCCCTGCTCTACCGCCACGCCGTAATCCTGCTCATATTCCACGACGATCACGCCGTGGCTGCGCAGTTTGGCTTTCTTCCACTCGCGGGCGTCGGCGGACATATGCACCGTCACCTTAAAGCCAATGCGTGCGCTCATAATGCCGATGGACATCCCCAGATTGCCGGTTGAGCCCACCGCGATGCTGTACTGGCTGAAGAAGTCCTTAAAGCGCGGCTCCAGCAGAACGCTGTAGTCGTCTTCAACGCTCAGCAACCCGGCTTCCAGCGCCAGTTTCTCCGCATGGGTCAGCACCTCATAGATGCCGCCGCGCGCTTTGATCGAGCCGGAAATCGGCAGATGGCTGTCTTTTTTCAGCAGCAGCGTGCCTGTAACAGGCTTCGCAGATTCTTTCTCCAGCCGCGCCTGCATCGCCGGGATCGCGACCAGGTCGGATTCGATAATCCCGCCCGTTGCCGCCGTTTCCGGGAACGCTTTCGCCAGATACGGCGCGAAGCGTTTCAGGCGCGCGTGCGCGTCGTCTACGTCGGCTTTCGTCAGCCCGACATACGGCAATCCTTCCGCCAGCGTCGTGGTGCGCGGGTTAAGCCAGGTGGTTTCTTTCAGGGCAATCAGATCCTCAACCAGAGGAAACTGTGCGGTTAAAGTAGTGATAGTTGCGTTTTCCATAATACGTCTCTTCGCGCTCAGATAATGAAAGAAAGCAGGAATGTGCCGCCAGGTGCAAGCACCGAGGCGATAAACGTCGCCGTCGTATAGTATTTGAAGGTCTCATTCAGGGTCGCGCCGCAGTACTGCTTAACCAGCCAGAAGAGAGAATCGGTCACGATCGTGCAGCCAATAGCGCCGGACCCGATGGCAATGGTGATGATCTCCGGGCTTACGTTCGGGTAGAGCGGCAGCATCGGCGCCACTATCGCCGTGGCACCCATCATCGCTACCGTTGCCGAACCCACGGCGGCGTGCAGCACCAGTGCCACCAGCCAGGCGAGAAGGATAGGGTGCATATGCAGGTTCGAGAGAATATGCGCCAGCGTCTCCGCCAGACCACTGATTTTAAGGATGGCGTTGAACGCCCCGCCCGCACCGATAATCAGCAAAATGTTGGCGATAGAGCCAAAGCCGTGCTCCGTATGGATCAGCATTGCGCCCATGCCCATGTGCTGGCGGATCCCCAGCAGGTAGTAGGCGACAAACACGGCGATAAACATCGCGGTGATGGGGTTGCCGATAAACTCCAGCAGGGTATACAGCGAGCCTTCTTTTGCCATGTTCAGCTCGGCAATGGTTTTCACCAGCATCAGGGCAATCGGCAGCAGCACGGTGAACAGCGTGGCGCCCAGCGACGGCAGAGTGTGCTCTTCCCGCACCTTCAGGTCTGAAAATTCCGCCGGAACCGGCTTATAGGGCAGATGGTTGCCGAGCAGCTTCAGGAACAGCGGGCCACCAACCAGAGACGCCATCAGGCCCACCATCAGACCGTAGACAATCACCGTCCCGACGTCCGCCCCTAATTTGTTGGTGACAAATAGTGCGGCCGGATGCGGAGGCACCACGCAGTGCACTGCCATTAGTGCGGTACAGAGCGGAATGGCCAGCTTGAGTAGCGACGTGTTGGTCTTTTTGGCGATGGAAAACGCCAGCGGGATCAGCAGTACCACGCCCACTTCAACAAACAGCGTAATGCCGCAGATCAGGCCGACCAGGACCATAATCACGTCCGCCGACAGCCAGCGGCAGCGCTGCAACGTAATCCCGATGCGCTCTGCCGCGCCGGAGACTTCCATCATTTTGCCGAGAATAGTGCCAAGACCGATAACCGCCGCCAGGAAGCCCAGCGTACCGCCAATCCCGCTCTCAATGGCGTTAACCATATCCAGCGGGCTCATTCCCATCATCGCGCCAACGAAAAAGCTTGCCAGCAGCAGCGCGAGGAACGGGTGAAACTTCAGTTTTACGATGGTTAAAACAATCAACACGATGCTGACAAGCAGCGTTGCCACAACCCAGACCTGAGATCCCATATCTCACCTCACCCTTATGTCATCTGGGGGTATTGGACGAAAAAACGGCGTGGGCTGACAAACGATATAAATTGGCGTTCAGATGAGCCAGATTGGATCAACTGAGTGACTGGACTCTAAAAGGCGCACTTATTTTGCCGCTGGTTCACATAAATTCATTCTTGAGCGGTATGCTGAACGCAGAAATTACGTGTGGGAATTGTGATGACCGATGCGAATGAAGGCAGAAACCGGCTTTTAAACGGCTGGCAGCTGTCGAAAATGTACACCTTTGAAGTGGCTGCCCGGCATGAGTCCTTCGCCCTGGCGGCGGCGGAGCTGTCGCTCAGCCCCAGCGCGGTGAGCCACCGCATTAACCTGCTGGAAGAGGAGCTGGGCATTCAGCTGTTTGTCCGCTCACACCGTAAAGTGGAGCTGACGCAGGAAGGCAAGCGCGTTTACTGGACGCTGAAATCGTCCCTCGACACCCTGAATCAGGAGATCCTGGACATTAAAAACCAGGCGCTGTCAGGTACGCTAACGGTGTACTCCCGGCCCTCGATCGCCCAGTGCTGGCTGGTGCCGATGCTGGGGGATTTTACCCGCCGCTACCCGTCGATTTCACTTACTATTCTGACTGGTAATGATTACGTCAACATGCAGCGAACCGGCATCGATCTGGCGCTCTATTTCGACGATACGCCGCCAAACCACCTTTCTCATCACTTTTTGATGGATGAAGAGATTTTGCCCGTCTGCTCGCCAGCGTATGCCCGGGAGCATGAACTGCTGAAAAACCCCCATAACCTCAGCCACTGCACGTTACTGCACGACCGTCAGGCCTGGAGCAATGATTCCGGTACGGATGAGTGGCTGAGCTGGGCGCAGCATTACGCGGTGAATATGCCGTTATCATCGGGTATTGGCTTCGATCGTTCTGATTTAGCCATTATCGCGGCCATGAGTAATGTCGGGGTGGCGATGGGGAGAAAGCGGCTGGTGCAAAAACGTCTCGAACGGGGGGAGTTGATCGCACCCTTTGATGGGGAAACCCTCAAGTGCCATCAGCATTATTACGTCTCAACGCTTCCCGGCCGTCAGTGGCCGAAAATTGACGCCTTTATCGGCTGGCTAAGAGAGCTGGCGGGTTGAAGAATTATTACGCTTTCGCTCTACACCAAATGTGAAAAAGCGTGCTAAATACAGGTAATGCTTTTGATTTTTCCAGGGTAAACCGTGTTAAAGCCTTTTATTGCCACTGCGATCTTACTCTCTTCCGGCTGGGCGACTGCCGCTGAGCCGCCGCTGACGGCTGCCCGTTACGCGCAGATGCTGGGCGTCGGGATGGATGTGGACTGGGCACGCACCGAGCGCGGCATACGCGAATTCGACCCGCTGGTGGTCCGTGATTTTCAGGCGAAAGGCATACACCATGTACGTATTCGGGTGGCGGGCGAACCGACGGAAGCGCGGCTGATTCACCTGCGTAAGCTGGTGGAGGCATGCGAGCAATACGGCGTCATCCCCATCATCGCTTATCAGGCCGATGAATATAAAAACGACCCGAAAGCGGATACCGAAAAAGAGGTGATTAACTGGTGGATTGCCGTGGCGCACTATTTTGGTCAGCGCTCGCCGTTGCTGGGCTTTGACCTGATCTACGAACCGGCGGACAAGCTCAACCACAACGTTGCTTCGCTCAACCGGGTGTATGAGAAAGCGATCAAAGACATTCACGCCATTGATGCCAGCCGCATGATTTTTATCGCCCCTCGTCTGCGCGCCGCGCCGGAGGATTTATCCACCCTGAAGCTGCCCGCGCACAGCCAGAATTACCTGCTGGCGGAGTGGCATATTTTCCCCTGGGGTCCGCTGAAAACGAACGGTAAATACCCGTGGACGTCCGGAACTGCGGCTGAGAAAGCGGCTATCCGTAACCGAATTAACGCCGCGCTGCACTGGCAACAAAAAACCGGGCATGTGAGCTGGGTTGGCGGCTGGGGGGTGGGCGAATCGAAAAGCCTGACGCCAACTGCCTCGCAGATGGCGTTTGCCACGTTTATGGCGTGCGAGATGCAACATGCCAACATCCCGTATGCGATAAACGCCGATGTTCAGTTTTATGACGGGGAAGAGGGGGCGTGGCGGCCTGCCCCAGAGCGGCTATTGCAGGCGATGATTGCGCCCGTCTGTGAAAAGCCCGGCGAGAAGCCGGGCCATCATGCGGTTAAACCGGCTGTTCGTGATGCGAGACACGCGACGCCAGCGGCAGCCAGCACAGCAAAATCAGCAGCCCCATCAGGGTCATCAGCAAGCCTAAACTCGCCTGCCCGGTCTGCGGCATCATAGCCGAAAGCCAGGCCAGCGCGCCGGAACCGATGTTCTGCAAACCGCCCACCAGCGCGCCTGCCGTGCCTGCGAGGAACGGGAACGGCTCCATCGCGCCGCTGGTGGCGAGGGGAAACAGCATGCCCGCGCCGAAGAAGAACAGCGCTGCCGGGATGAGCAACGTCCAGACCGACATCACGTCAAACAGCCCCGGGATCCACATCATCAGCCCGGCCAGCAGACAGCTGATCACCGACTGCCACATCAGGGTGGAGAAACGCTTGTTCGGACGTCCGGCGAACCATGCGCCGAAGAACGCCGCCGGGATCGGCAGAATAAACAGAATACTCACCACCATACTGCTCAGGCCAAGGCCCGCGCCCAGCAGCACGCCGGAACAGGCTTCAAACACCGCAATGCCCGCCAGGCCGCCGATTAGCATCAACAGATAACAGGTAAAGGACCCATTACCGAACAGCGTTTTGTAGCTGGCGATGAGCTTCGTGCGCGGCGCGTCTTTTGGGCGGGTTTCCGGCATCCAGCGCCCCATGCTGAAGGTGACAATAATGCACAGCACCAGCAGGAAGGCATAACAGGCGCGCCAGGACCAGACGGTGTCCAGCAGACCCCCAATCAGCGGGGCCAGCAGCGGGCTGACCAGAATACCCATATTTAACAGACTGTTGGCGTGGCGAAGCTGTGTGCCCTGGTACATATCACGCGGCAGGGTACGCGCCATAACCCCGCCGACGCCGGTGCCCACACCCTGAAGGGCGCTGGCGGCAATCAGGACGGTCAGGCTGTGAGTGGTTATGGCGATCATCGTCGCTACCATGAAAATGCTCATGCCCACCAGAATGACCGGACGACGCCCGACGCGATCGGACAGGGGACCATAAACCAGCTGTGAAACGCCATAGGTTAGCAGATAGGCTGCCATCACGCTCTGGACTGCACCTTCGCGGACGCTCAGATCTTTTGCCATATCGGCAATCGCCGGAATGTAGATGGTTTGCGCCATCTGCCCGACGGCCACCAGTAACACCAGCATCAACAATAAGTTCACGTTCCGTTGCTTTTTCATGTCGCTGAATACTTTTGCCAAAAGAGATAAATGAAGAATAAGTAACTATGCATTCCCATAAATGCGCGAGGAATCTACCACAGAGAGATGACAATTTAAGCATTACTGTGATGAATGAAAGAAGACGTGAAGGCAGGATTTGTAAACAAGATCGGCAACTAATGTTGCCAGCGAATTACGCCAGGCGCAGCAGGATCGCACCGGCAGCAATACCCAGTGCCGCCGCGATGCGCAGGCCGGCAACCTTCTCTTTTAAAAGCACAAATGCGATTAATGCGCCGAAGAGAATAGAGGTTTCACGCAGTGCGGCGACCACAGCCAGCGGTGCCTGGGTCATCGCCCAGAGTGCCAGACCGTAAGATCCCATCGTCCCGACGCCGCCGAGCAGCCCTTTTTTCCAGTGCAGGCGCAGATAGCTGGACGCTTCGCGACGCCGCGCCACCATTGCCCAGCTCAGCAGACAGAAACCGTTCATGAAGAAGGTCCAGAGCGTGTAGCCCAGCGCAGTGTCCGAGAGTCGCACACCGGTGCCGTCCACCAGGGTATACCCGGCGATAAAACAGGCGTTCAGCAGCGCCAGCCAGATCCCCTTGCGTGACTGCATGCGGCCGTTCATCGCCATCGCCAGAATCGACAGACAAATGACCCCGATGCCGGACCACGCAAGCCAGGAGAGATGATCCCCGAGCACCATTACGCTGATCAGCGCCACCAGCAGAGGGGCCGTCCCGCGCATAAGGGGGTAGGTCTGGCTCATGTCGGAGACCTGATAAGTTTTTGCCACCAGTACCGTGTACACCACCTGTAACGCACAGGAGACGAACAAATATGGCCAGCTTGCGGCAGTTGGCTGAGGAGAGAAGGGCAGTAAAATCAGGGCAATAAGCGCGGCTGAACCGCTGACGCCGATCGCCGAGTAGAGTTTATCCGTTCCGGCTTTAACGATGGCGTTCCAGCTGGCATGCAGCAGTGCGGCGAACAGTAAAATGCAGAAAACGGTGATGGTCATGGCGTATCGGTTGGTGAAATGTCATCCAACTGTAACATTCACCCGTCGATGCTGCCAGCCGCTTACACTGCGCAAAAAAGGCGGTGCGTCACCCGGGGTTCGTCTGACACCAGCCTGAAGCCCGCCCGATGGTAAAATCCGTACGCGGTTTCCGGCGCATGGGTATTAAGAAAATCAAACCAGATGCTGGCATCCGCCATCACCACGGTCAAAAGTTGTGTGCCAATGCCCTGTCCACGGCACTTTTCGCTGACGTAGAGATGACGAATACGTCCGGCGCGCGGCTGCTGGCTGAACGGATCGCGGTTGAGGCCGCACACGCCCACCAGCCTGCCGTTAAGAAACGCCCCCAGCAGCTTTTCACCCGGCGCGTTAAAGCGATTCTCACCGCGCTGCCAGTTCTCTTCCAGCCTGCGCAGCATATTGAAATTCAACGCGATACTCTCGGCCTTCAGGGCGATATAGCCCGGTTCATCAGGCGTAACAGGCTCAATTAACAGACGCGACATAGCATTCCCTCGTTATTAAAGAGGGGCGGTTGCCCGCCCCTCTCAGGTGCGACTTGAACCTGAATCACTTAACGTATTTCAGGACAGCATCAAGCAGTTGCAATACAGCAACAATGAGTTTGAGGACAAGTATGACCATATCCACGACGCTCATACGCGTCTCCTTTTGGTTAAAAGGAGCACGATGCTGGCGTACCTTTCCGCCGCCTGTGGCCAGCACCTGGATTGACGTAACACAGTGTGCTCACTTCAGGGGTTAAGGCACTGACGGCACCACCCGTTTCAGCCAGGACTTCGTTGCGCCGGTAAACTGCGGCCCCCTCGCTCACTGCGAACACCCTCAGTATAGATAAATACTGTATGCATGAACAGTATTTTATGGACAAATTTTGGAAGGCGATCCATACTCAAAAACGTCAAAATCCGTGCCGGAATTGCGCGTTCGTCTTCAATCGCGTATACTTTTCGCGTTGACGTAACACAGTGTGTTCTGCGGCGACCAACCGCAAAACCCTGATAAAAACCTCGCTTAGGCGGGGTTTTTTGTTTTCTGACGAAGTGAAAATAGTACCCTTCGTTGACTTATTGGCAACAGGTGTTATCGTTGCCATAATGGCAATGGACGCGGCAGGCAAGCAGGATGCATTTAATCTCAATGAAGGCAATTTTGGATGCGGTAAGCCAGTTCCCGCAACACAGAGAAGAGCTTCTCTTTTTAGGACGAGTTATTGAAAAGAGCCACTGCCCGACGCCCGCTGCACTGAGAAAACTTTTCCCAACGCTGGATAACTTCAAGTATCTTGATAAGCATTATGTTATTGATATTGCAAATAACAATCTCAGAGTAGTGGCTCTCATCTTCTTTGAAAGCCAAAAGTTTTATGTGCGCCATGTTTTTACTCATAAGGAATATGACCGTTTTACGGAGAAACATCGCACTAAGGGGAAGAAATGATGATCGTCGCTGATGCAATGAAAGCTACGCACGCCCTTGTTGCGGCCGTTCCTTTACTGGGTGAACAGCCGAGCGAGAAAGATTATAAGGATGCGCTTGAGCTGGTTGAGTATCTCCTTATGAACGAGCCCAATAGCCCCTTGCTGGATATTGTGTGCGCCAGAATTAGCCGTTACGAAGCTAATCGGCCAGAGATAGTCGCATTACGCAAGGAGATGGAGTCTGTTCCTGTCGGAATTGCAGTTTTAAGAACATTGATGGATCAATACAATCTGACGATATCGGATTTTCAGGATGAAATTGGTAGTAAATCGATGGTTTCACGGGTTCTGAATGGTCAGAGACAGCTTACCCTGAACCATATTAAAAAGCTGGCGGTCAGATTTGGGGTATCACCTGCGCTATTTATTGAGTGTCACCACCCAACAAACGAAACGTGATCCCTGACGCATTTTTGCGCAGATGAAAATATTTCCATTGTCACATCCGAAAACCTGTGTTTGTATAAATTCAATCAATGATTCCAAACACAGGTCCCCAATGACTTCATCCATCTTCACTTCGACCCTACTAAAAACTGCGCAACCTGCCGCAGTGGTCGTCGTGCGTGTGGTGGTGGTCGTCGGCAATGCGCCGTAGGGACTGGATCAACACACGAATCCAAAACCCCGCCGGCGCAAACCGGGCGGGGTTTTTCGTTTAGGACCCCTCCCGGATACGCTAAGTAGTTCGGGTTGCAGGAAGGCGGCAAGTGAGCGAATCCCCAGGAGCGTACATAGGTACGTGACTGGGGTGAGGGAACGCAGCCAACGCATCTGCAACCTGAACTACGACGCGTAAAGCTGGCTCAGAAGAAAAGGACTGGAGCATGGCAAGTTCGGGCACAACATCCACCAAGACGCGTTTTACCGGCGCGCAGCTGATCGTTCATCTGCTGGAGCGACAGGGCATCACCACGGTTGCGGGCATCCCTGGCGGCACGGTGCTGCCGCTGTATGATGCGTTAAGCCAAAGCACACAGATCCGCCACGTGCTGGCGCGCCACGAGCAGGGCGCAGGCTTTATCGCCCAGGGCATGGCGCGTACCCAGGGTAAACCGGCGGTCTGTATGGCCTGTAGCGGGCCGGGCGCCACTAACCTGGTGACCGCCATCGCCGACGCGCGTCTCGACTCCATTCCGCTGATCTGCATTACCGGCCAGGTGCCGTCCTCGATGATCGGCACCGATGCGTTCCAGGAAGTCGATACCTACGGCATCTCTATCCCCATCACCAAACATAACTATTTAGTTCGCGATATCAGCGAGCTGCCTCAGGTTATCAGCGATGCGTTCCGCATTGCGCAGTCTGGCCGCCCGGGCCCGGTGTGGATAGACATTCCTAAGGATGTCCAGACCGCAGAGATCGAGATCGACATTCTGCCGGAGCCGGGCGAGCGTGCCTCCGCGCCGGAGTTCAGCGCTGAGAGCGTGCGCGATGCGGCGGCAATGATCAACGCCGCCAAACGCCCGGTGCTGTATCTGGGCGGCGGGGCGATCAACGCCGCGGATGAAATCCGCCAGTTTGCGGAAAAAGCCAACCTGCCGACCACCATGACCCTGATGGCGCTGGGTATGCTGCCCAAAGCGCATCCATTGTCTTTAGGGATGCTGGGCATGCACGGCGCGCGCAGCACCAACTACATCCTGCAAGAGGCGGATTTGCTGATAGTTATGGGGGCGCGTTTTGATGACCGGGCGATTGGCAAAACCGAGCAGTTCTGCCCGAACGCCAAAATCATTCACGTGGATATCGACCGCGCCGAGCTGGGTAAAATCAAGCAGCCGCACGTGGCGATCCAGGGCGACGTGGCCGAGGTGCTGGCGCAGCTGATCCCGCAGACGGTGGCAACCGACCGCGCCGACTGGCGCCAGCTGGTGGCCGATCTGCAACGCGAGTTCCCGGGCGCTATCCCAACCGAGGGCGACCCGCTGAGCCACTATGGTCTTATCAACGCTGTTGCCGCCTGCGTGGATGACAGCGCGATTATCACCACCGACGTCGGCCAGCATCAGATGTGGACTGCCCAGGCGTATCCGCTGAACCGCCCGCGCCAGTGGCTGACCTCCGGCGGCCTTGGCACCATGGGCTTCGGCCTGCCCGCAGCGGTTGGCGCGGCGCTCGCCAACCCGGACCGTAAGGTGATCTGCTTCTCCGGTGACGGCAGCCTGATGATGAATATTCAGGAGATGGCGACGGCGGCCGAAAACCAGTTAGACGTCAAAATCATTCTGATGAACAACGAGGCGCTGGGTCTGGTACACCAGCAGCAGAGCCTGTTCTATAAGCAGGGCGTGTTTGCGGCGACCTATCCGGGGATGATCAACTTCATGCAGATTGCCGCTGGTTTTGGCCTGCACACCTGCGATCTGAACGCCGAAGAAGATGCCCACGCGGCGTTGCAGGATGCGATTTCTCGCCCTGGCCCGGCGTTGATCCACGTGCGTATCGACCCTGAACAAAAAGTGTATCCGATGGTGCCGCCGGGTGCGGCAAATACTGAGATGGTGGGAGAATAAGCCATGCAGAAACAACATGATAACGTCATTCTGGAACTCACCGTCCGCAACCACCCTGGCGTCATGACCCACGTCTGCGGGCTGTTTGCCCGCCGGGCATTTAACGTGGAAGGCATTCTCTGCCTGCCGATTCAGGGCAGCGAGCACAGCCGCATCTGGCTACTGGTCAACGACGACCAGCGTCTGGAGCAGATGATAGCGCAGATCGACAAGCTGGAAGACGTCACCAACGTGGCGCGCAACCAGTCCGATCCCACCATGTTTAACAAAATTGCGGTGTTCTTCGAATAGATCGCTTAAGGTAAGCGTCTTTCGCTCTTGTAGGCCGGATAAGCGCAGCGCCATCCGGCTTTTTCAGACCGCAGGAACACACATGACCACCATCGCCCTTATCGACGACCACCTTATCGTCCGCTCTGGCTTTGCCCAGCTTCTCAACCTCGAACCGGATTTCCAGGTCGTGGCCGAGTTTGGCTCCGGTCGCGAGGCGCTGGCGGGCCTGCCGGGGCGCGGGGTGCAGGTCTGTATCTGCGATATCTCAATGCCGGATCTCTCCGGGCTTGAGCTGTTAAGCCAGCTGCCGAAAGGAATGGCGACCATTATGCTCTCGGTCCACGACAGCCCGGCGCTGGTCGAGCAGGCGCTCAACGCGGGGGCGCGCGGGTTCCTCTCAAAACGCTGTAGCCCGGATGAGCTGATCGCCGCCGTGCGCACCGTCTCCACCGGCGGCTGCTACCTGACGCCGGATATCGCCATCAAGCTGGCGGCGGGACGGCAGGATCCACTCACCAGACGCGAGCGTCAGGTGGCAGAGAAACTTGCCCAGGGCATGTCGGTGAAAGAGATTGCCGTAGAGCTGGGATTGTCGCCAAAGACCGTTCACGTTCATCGCGCCAACCTGATGGAAAAACTCAACGTCAGTAACGATGTCGAGCTGGCGCGCCGTATGTTTGACAGCTGGCAATGAACTCCCTTTTTTCGCGGCTGATCGCCGTTGTCGCCAGCTTTTTTATTTTCTCCGCCGCGTGGTTCTGCCTGTGGAGTATCAGCCTGCATCTGGTGGAACGCCCGGAGCTGGCGGTGCTGCTGTTCCCCTTTGGCCTGCGTCTGGGGCTGATGCTGCAATGCCCGCGCGGCTACTGGCCGGTGCTGCTGGGCGCAGAGTGGCTGATGCTGATCTGGCTGGCGCAGGAAGTGGCGCTGGCGCATCTGCCGTTATTGATGACCGGAAGCCTGCTCACGCTTATCCCGGTCGCCCTGATTTCCCGCTACCGTCACCAGCGCGACTGGCGCACGCTGCTGCGTCAGGGGGCGGCGCTAATTGCCGCCGCGCTGTTGCAGTCCCTGCCGTGGGTGGGTGAAAAGGAGGTGCTTAACGCCCTGCTGCTGACCCTTACCGGCGGCCTGACGCTGGCCCCGACCTGCCTTGTGATCTGGCATTATCTTACAAGCACTGTCTGGCAGCCGCTCGGCCCGGCGCTGGTCTCCCAGCCGGTGAACTGGCGCGCCCGGCATCTCATCTGGTATCTGCTGCTGTTTGTGGTGAGCCTGTGGCTCCAGCTTGGTCTCCCCGCTGAATTATCACGCTTCACGCCGTTTTGTCTGGCGCTGCCGATCATCGCCCTTGCCTGGCACTACGGCTGGCAGGGCGCATTGATCGCCACGCTGATGAACGCCATCGCGCTGATTGCCAGCCAGACCTGGCACGATCATCCGGTAGATTTACTGCTTTCCCTGCTGGCCCAGAGCCTGACCGGGTTGCTGCTCGGCGCGGGCATACAGCGCCTGCGCGAGCTGAACCAGTCCTTGCAAAACGAGCTGGCGCGCAACCGCCGTCTGGCGGAGCGTCTGCTGGAGACGGAAGAGAGCGTGCGGCAAGAGGTTGCCCGCGAGCTGCACGACGACATCGGCCAGACCATCACCGCCATCCGTACCCAGGCGGGCATTGTTCAGCGCCTGGCGGCAGAAAACGCGGGCGTGAAGCAGGGCGGGGCGCATATCGAACAGCTTTCGCTGGGCGTCTATGATTCCGTTCGTCGCCTGTTAGGGCGGCTGCGCCCGCGCCAGCTTGACGATCTCTCCCTGGAGCAGGCGGTACGCTCTCTGATGCGCGAGATGGAGCTGGAAAGCCGCGGCATTGTCAGCCATCTCGACTGGCGCATTAGCGAACCTGCGCTGAGCGAAGGCCAGCGCGTAACCCTGTTCCGCGTCTGTCAGGAGGGGCTGAACAATATCGTCAAACATGCCAGTGCCAGCGCGGTCACGATCCAGGGCTGGCAGCAGGACGAGCGCCTGATGCTGGTGATTGAAGACGACGGCTGCGGCCTGCCGCCGGGCTCCGGGCAGCAGGGCTTTGGCCTGGCGGGCATGCGCGAGCGCGTAAAGGCGCTTGGCGGCACGCTGAGCCTCTCCTGCACCCACGGGACGCGCGTCAGCGTCAGTTTGCCGTTAAGGACGCATCATGTTTAAAACCCCCGCCAGCGTCGCCCCGCTAAGCAACAAAGCGGAAATCGACTCCCGCTACCGCTACTGGCGTCGCCATATCCTGATTACCATCTGGCTCGGCTACGCGCTGTTCTACTTTACCCGCAAAAGCTTCAACGCCGCCGCGCCTGAAATTCTCGCCAGCGGCGTGATGACCCGCACCGATATCGGCCTGCTGGCGACGCTGTTTTATATCACCTACGGCCTGTCGAAGTTCTTCTCCGGCATCGTCAGCGATCGCTCCAACGCGCGTTATTTTATGGGCGTCGGGCTGATTGCCACCGGCGTGGTGAATATTCTGTTTGGCTTCTCCACCTCGCTCTGGGCCTTCGCCCTGCTGTGGGCGCTGAACGCCTTTTTCCAGGGCTGGGGCGCGCCGGTCTGCGCCCGCCTGCTGACCGCCTGGTACTCACGCAACGAGCGTGGCGGCTGGTGGGCGATATGGAACACCGCGCATAACGTCGGCGGGGCGCTGATCCCGATGGTGGTGGGTGCCGCGGCGCTGCACTACGGCTGGCGCGCGGGGATGATGATTGCCGGTGGCCTGGCGATTATTGCCGGGCTGTTCCTCTGCTGGCGCCTGCGCGACAGGCCGCAAACCGTCGGCCTTCCACCGGTGGGCGACTGGCGGCACGACGAGATGGAGATCGCCCAGCAGCAGGAAGGGGCCGGGCTGTCCCGCCAGGAGATCCTCACCAAATACGTGCTGAAAAACCCCTACATCTGGCTGCTGTCGCTCTGCTACGTGCTGGTCTACGTGGTGCGCGCGGCCATCAACGACTGGGGCAATCTGTACATGTCCGAGACGCTCGGCGTGGATCTGGTGACCGCCAACTCGGCGGTGACCATGTTTGAACTGGGCGGGTTTATCGGCGCGCTGGTGGCGGGCTGGGGCTCGGACAAGCTGTTCAACGGCAACCGCGGCCCGATGAACCTGATTTTTGCCGCCGGGATCTTGCTCTCCGTCGGCTCACTATGGTTGATGCCGTTCGCCAGCTACGTGATGCAGGCGGCGTGCTTCTTCACCATCGGATTTTTCGTCTTTGGCCCGCAGATGCTGATCGGCATGGCGGCGGCGGAGTGTTCCCACAAAGAGGCGGCCGGCGCGGCGACGGGCTTTGTCGGGCTGTTTGCCTATCTTGGCGCATCGCTCTCCGGCTGGCCGCTGGCGCGGGTGATCGACATCTGGCACTGGAGCGGGTTCTTCGCGGTGATCGCCATCGCGGCGGGCATCTCCGCCCTGCTTTTACTGCCGTTTTTGCACGCGCAGGCGCCGCGCGAAGCGTGACGCGCCTCACCTTTTGCTGCCGAGACGCGCAAAACTAAGAAATTTTCCCGGTTTCACCTGGACGCTGTCTCAGGCATCTCTCCTGGCTGGTTTTTACAATGCTGCAAAAATCAGCTCAGGAGTAAACCAACCATGCTGGCCTTCTTAAACCAGGTGCGCAAGCCGACCCTGGATCTGCCGCTCGACGTGCGGCGCAAGATGTGGTTCAAACCGTTCATGCAGTCTTATCTGGTGGTCTTCATCGGCTACCTGACCATGTATCTGATCCGCAAAAACTTTAACATCGCGCAGAACGACATGATCTCGACCTACGGGCTGAGCATGACGCAGCTGGGGATGATTGGCCTGGGCTTCTCCATTACGTACGGCGTGGGGAAAACCGTTGTCTCGTACTATGCAGACGGCAAAAACACCAAGCAGTTCCTGCCGTTTATGCTGATCCTCTCCGCCATCTGTATGCTCGGCTTCAGCGCCAGCATGGGCGCGGGTTCCGTTAGCCTGTTCCTGATGATCGCCTTCTACGCCCTGAGCGGTTTCTTCCAGAGTACCGGCGGGTCGTGCAGCTATTCCACCATTACCAAATGGACCCCGCGCCGCAAGCGTGGTTCCTACCTCGGCATGTGGAACATCTCCCACAACCTCGGCGGGGCGGGCGCGGCTGGCGTAGCGCTGTTCGGCGCAAACTACCTGTTCGACGGCCATGTGATCGGCATGTTTATCTTCCCGTCGATTATCGCCCTGATCGTCGGCTTTATCGGCCTTCGCTACGGCAGCGACTCCCCGGAATCGTACGGCCTCGGCAAAGCCGAAGAGCTGTTCGGCGAGGAGATCAGCGAAGAGGACAAAGAGACCGAAGAGAACGAGATGACCAAATGGCAGATCTTTGTTGAGTACGTGCTGAAAAACAAAGTGATTTGGCTGCTCTGCTTCTCAAACATCTTCCTCTACGTGGTGCGTATCGGCATTGACCAGTGGTCAACCGTGTATGCTTTCCAGGAGCTGAAGCTTTCTAAAGAGGTGGCGATTCAGGGCTTCACCCTGTTCGAAGTGGGCGCGCTGGTCGGCACGCTGCTGTGGGGCTGGCTCTCCGACCTCGCCAACGGCCGTCGCGCGCTGGTGGCCTGCATCGCGCTGGCGCTGATTATCGCCACGCTCGGCGTTTACCAGCACGCCAGCAACCAGTACGTTTACCTGGCGTCCCTGTTCGCGCTCGGCTTCCTGGTGTTCGGTCCGCAGCTGCTGATCGGCGTGGCGGCGGTTGGCTTTGTCCCGAAAAAAGCGATCGGCGCCGCCGATGGGATTAAGGGCACCTTCGCCTACCTGATCGGCGACAGCTTCGCCAAGCTGGGCTTGGGCATGATCGCTGACGGCACGCCGATTTTCGGCCTCACCGGCTGGGCGGGCACCTTCGCGGCGCTGGATGCGGCAGCGATCGGCTGTATCGTCCTGATGGCGATGGTAGCGGTGCTGGAAGAACGTAAAATTCGCCGTGAGAATCGTGCGCAGAAATTAAAAGTAGCCTGAGTGTGCAGGTAACTTCTTTGCCCGGTGTGTGATGCCGGGCTTTTTTCTTAAAAAAAGACCATCCTTATTCGAATCAAAGATTTGTATTTACCCCGTTATCTCAACATGCAAACATTCTGATTTAACCACATTTTAAATAAGGTCTTTGTTATGGATAACTGGCTGGCGCTCTTCGACGGACAGATCCGTTACACCCTGGACATTACGGACTCCCGCGTCACGCCCGACGTGCTGCGTTTTAAGGGCCGCGAGGCGCTCAGCGAGCCCTTCCGCTGGACCATCGACTTCACCACCCCGCAGAATAATCTCGCCCCCGAAGAGGTACTGATGAAGTACGCCACCCTGCGCATGCGCAGCGGGAAGGCAGTGCACGGCATCATCACCCGTCTGGAGTGGCTTTTCACCACTGCCGACCAGTCGCATTACC
>NZ_QFLS01000014.1:0-26231 GCF_004136695.1 Enterobacter cloacae complex sp. 677-3DZ2D5B
GGGCGTTGTTGCTAAAGTTCTGGGCTAATTAATTATCCCTGAAATAAAAAGGACGCTTCGGCGTCCTTTTTTGTTTTCTACCGTAAAGTCGCTGTCATAAAAATTCGCATTTTTTGTCTTCTCCCGCCACGTATTCCGGCGCCTGTGCTATTGTAATCATAACCATTCTCACTTACACTTTGCGCATATTTTGAACGGGAGTCTTTATGTACGTTTGTTTATGTAATGGTGTAAGCGACAAAAAAATTCGTCAGGCCGTTCGCCAGTTTCAACCACAATCTTTCCAGCAGCTTCGCAAGTTTGTTCCGGTGGGAAATCAATGCGGTAAATGCGTTCGCGCAGCGCGTGAGATCATGCAGGACGAACTGATGCAGATCCCGGAATTCAAAGAGATCGCGTAAGCCTCTATCTTTTTTTTGACATCCCCGTAGCCCGATCTACGCTTCAATGAGTGGAAGCGGAGGGACTATATAATGAAAGGTGATGTTAAAATCATAAGTTATCTCAATAAATTATTGGGAAATGAGCTTGTCGCAATCAATCAGTATTTTCTCCATGCAAGAATGTTCAAAAACTGGGGACTGACTCGCCTCAACGATGTTGAATACCATGAGTCCATTGATGAAATGAAACACGCCGATAAATACATTGAGCGTATTTTATTCCTCGAAGGCATTCCTAACCTACAGGATCTCGGAAAACTGGGCATCGGAGAAGATGTCGAAGAGATGCTGCGTTCTGATCTCCGGCTGGAGCTGGAGGGTGCAAAAGACCTGCGTGAAGCCATTGCCTATGCGGACAGCGTACATGACTACGTCAGCCGCGATATGATGATCCAGATCCTGGCCGATGAAGAAGGACACATCGACTGGCTTGAGACCGAACTGGATCTCATTAGCAAAATTGGCCTACAGAACTACCTTCAGTCTCAGATCAAAGTGGAAAGTTAATCAGGCTTTCCCAGCCAACGCATAAACCCGCTGCCGCCAGAAATGGCCCAAAAGGCAGTGGGTTTTTTAATGCCTGCTTATCAGGAGTAAACAACGAGAAAGCAACCAGATACAGCAGAGCCATTAACGCGGCTACGAGTGCCAGTACTGGCAGTACGCACCAGCCATGCCATGCCCCCAGCGCCGCCAGATATTTTATGTCGCCATATCCCATACCTTCACGTCGGCAGATGAGCCGATATCCCCAATAGATAACGGCGAATCCGGCGTATCCTGCCAGCGCACCCACCACCGCGCTCGGCAAAAAATCAGGATGGAAGCACAGCTGGTAAAGCAGGCCGGTCCATAGCAGCGGGCAAAGAAATTTATCGGGAAGATGCCCCGAGCGAATATCGGTGCGAACAAGCAAGGCCGATAACGCAAAATAGATCAGCAGAAAGGGGAGGGACAGTAGCATAGCGAGAGCCTCAAAACGGTTTGAGCGCATACTCGTAATAATCTGCATGTCCGGCAATGTGCAAAAACAGCAATTGCGTAGCGGCTTCAGACAAAGAGTTGAGAAGGGATACTTTGCATAAAAAAATGCGAGGCCTTACGCAGAGTACGTCTTTAGCGCTTAATTTCTAAACGGCACTTGCGTCTTCCCCAGATTTACGTATAATGCGCGGGCTTGTCGTAATTGACGGCGGGTTCAATCTGAACCAGAGTAGCTCACTTTGTTACTCAACAATGCTCCCAATTGGGGAGCTACGTAAGAACGGTTACACTCTCCCATCAATCGTAATGGGTTTGAGGAGTAATCATTTTCGTTTATAAAATAATTGGAGCTCTGGTCTCATGCAGAACCAAAGAATCCGTATCCGCCTTAAAGCGTTTGATCATCGTCTGATCGATCAATCAACCGCGGAAATCGTCGAGACTGCTAAGCGCACTGGTGCGCAAGTCCGTGGTCCGATCCCGCTGCCGACCCGCAAAGAGCGCTTTACCGTTCTGATCTCTCCGCACGTTAACAAAGATGCGCGTGATCAGTACGAAATCCGCACTCACAAGCGTCTGGTTGACATCGTTGAGCCAACTGAGAAAACCGTTGATGCTCTGATGCGTCTGGATCTGGCTGCCGGTGTAGACGTGCAGATCAGCCTGGGTTAATCAGGTCATCGAGCGATTGAGAGGTTGAAACAATGATTGGTTTAGTCGGTAAAAAAGTGGGTATGACCCGCATCTTCACTGAAGATGGCGTTTCTATCCCAGTAACCGTAATCGAAGTTGAAGCAAACCGCGTTACTCAGGTTAAAGATCTGGCTAACGATGGCTACCGCGCTATTCAGGTTACCACTGGTGCTAAAAAAGCTAACCGTGTAACCAAACCAGAAGCGGGTCACTTCGCTAAAGCTGGCGTTGAAGCTGGCCGTGGTCTGTGGGAATTCCGTCTTGCTGAAGGCGAAGAGTTCACCGTAGGTCAGGACATTAGCGTTGAGCTGTTTGCTGACGTTAAAAAAGTTGACGTAACCGGTACCTCTAAAGGTAAAGGTTTTGCTGGTACCGTTAAGCGCTGGAACTTCCGTACCCAGGACGCTACTCACGGTAACTCCTTGTCTCACCGCGTTCCGGGTTCTATCGGTCAGAACCAGACTCCGGGCAAAGTGTTCAAAGGCAAGAAAATGGCAGGTCAGCTGGGCAACGAACGTGTAACCGTTCAGAGCCTGGACGTAGTACGTGTTGACGCTGAGCGCAACCTGCTGCTGGTTAAAGGTGCGGTCCCGGGTGCAACCGGTAGCGACCTGATCGTTAAACCAGCTGTGAAGGCGTAAGGGGATAGCAATGGAATTAGTATTGAAAGACGCGCAGAGCGCGCTGACTGTTTCCGAAACTACCTTCGGTCGTGATTTCAACGAAGCGCTGGTTCACCAGGTTGTTGTTGCTTATGCAGCTGGTGCTCGTCAGGGTACTCGTGCTCAGAAGACTCGTGCTGAAGTAACTGGTTCAGGCAAAAAGCCATGGCGCCAGAAAGGTACCGGCCGTGCGCGTTCAGGTTCTATCAAGAGCCCGATCTGGCGTTCAGGTGGCGTGACCTTCGCTGCGCGTCCACAGGACCACAGTCAAAAAGTTAACAAAAAGATGTACCGCGGCGCGCTGAAAAGCATTCTGTCCGAACTGGTACGTCAGGATCGTCTGATCGTTGTCGAGAAGTTCTCTGTTGAAGCGCCTAAAACTAAGCTGCTGGCACAGAAACTGAAAGACATGGCTCTGGAAGATGTGCTGATCATCACCGGTGAGCTGGACGAGAACCTGTTCCTGGCCGCGCGTAACCTGCACAAGGTTGACGTACGCGACGCGACTGGTATCGACCCGGTTAGCCTGATCGCCTTCGACAAAGTCGTAATGACTGCTGATGCTGTTAAGCAAGTTGAGGAGATGCTGGCATGATTCGTGAAGAACGTCTGCTGAAGGTGCTGCGCGCACCGCACGTTTCTGAAAAAGCGTCTACTGCGATGGAAAAAACAAACACCATCGTTCTCAAAGTTGCTAAAGACGCGACCAAAGCAGAGATCAAAGCTGCTGTGCAGAAACTGTTTGAAGTCGAAGTCGAAGTCGTTAACACCCTGGTAGTTAAAGGGAAAGTTAAACGTCACGGACAGCGTATCGGTCGTCGTAGCGACTGGAAAAAAGCTTACGTCACCCTGAAAGAAGGCCAGAACCTGGACTTCGTTGGCGGCGCTGAGTAAGTCGGAGGAGTAATACAATGGCAGTTGTTAAATGTAAACCGACATCTCCGGGTCGTCGCCACGTAGTTAAAGTGGTTAACCCTGAGCTGCACAAGGGCAAACCTTTTGCTCCGTTGCTGGAAAAAAACAGCAAATCCGGTGGTCGTAACAACAATGGCCGTATCACCACTCGTCACATCGGTGGTGGCCACAAGCAGGCTTATCGTATTGTTGACTTCAAACGCAACAAAGACGGTATCCCAGCAGTTGTTGAACGTCTTGAGTACGATCCGAACCGTTCCGCGAACATCGCGCTGGTTCTGTACAAAGACGGCGAACGCCGTTACATCCTGGCCCCTAAAGGCCTGAAAGCTGGCGACCAGATTCAGTCTGGCGTTGATGCTGCAATCAAAGCAGGCAACACCCTGCCGATGCGCAATATCCCGGTTGGTTCTACCGTTCATAACGTAGAAATGAAACCAGGTAAAGGCGGTCAGCTGGCGCGTTCCGCGGGTACTTACGTTCAGATCGTTGCGCGTGATGGTGCTTATGTCACCCTGCGTCTGCGTTCTGGTGAAATGCGTAAAGTCGAAGCAGACTGCCGCGCTACTCTGGGCGAAGTTGGCAATGCTGAGCATATGCTGCGCGTTCTGGGTAAAGCAGGTGCTGCACGCTGGCGTGGTGTTCGTCCTACCGTTCGCGGTACTGCGATGAACCCAGTCGACCACCCACATGGTGGTGGTGAAGGTCGTAACTTTGGTAAGCACCCGGTATCTCCGTGGGGCGTTCAGACCAAAGGTAAGAAGACCCGCAGCAACAAGCGTACTGATAAATTTATCGTACGTCGCCGTAGCAAATAATTTTAGAGGATAAGCCATGCCACGTTCTCTCAAGAAAGGTCCTTTTATTGACCTGCACTTGCTGAAGAAGGTAGAGAAAGCGGTGGAAAGCGGAGACAAGAAGCCCCTGCGCACTTGGTCCCGTCGTTCAACGATCTTTCCTAACATGATCGGTTTGACCATCGCTGTCCATAATGGTCGTCAGCACGTTCCAGTCTTTGTTACCGACGAAATGGTTGGTCACAAACTGGGTGAATTCGCACCGACTCGTACTTATCGCGGCCACGCTGCTGATAAAAAAGCGAAGAAGAAATAAGGTAGGAGGAAGAGATGGAAACTTTAGCTCAACATCGCCATGCTCGTTCTTCTGCACAGAAGGTTCGCCTTGTTGCTGACCTGATTCGCGGTAAGAAAGTGTCGCAGGCCCTGGACATCCTGACCTATACCAACAAGAAAGCTGCGGTATTGGTCAAGAAAGTACTGGAATCTGCCATTGCTAACGCTGAACACAACGATGGCGCTGACATCGACGATCTGAAAGTCGCGAAAATTTTCGTAGATGAAGGCCCAAGCATGAAGCGCATTATGCCGCGTGCGAAAGGTCGTGCAGATCGCATCCTGAAGCGCACCAGCCACATTACTGTGGTTGTGTCCGATCGCTGAGACTCTGGAGACTAGCAATGGGTCAGAAAGTACATCCTAATGGTATTCGCCTGGGTATTGTAAAACCATGGAACTCTACCTGGTTTGCGAACACCAAAGAATTCGCTGACAACCTGGACAGCGATTTTAAAGTACGTCAGTACCTGACTAAGGAACTGGCTAAAGCGTCTGTATCTCGTATCGTTATCGAGCGTCCAGCGAAGAGCATCCGTGTGACTATTCACACTGCTCGTCCTGGCATCGTTATCGGTAAGAAAGGCGAAGACGTAGAAAAACTGCGCAAGGTCGTAGCGGATATCGCTGGCGTTCCTGCACAGATCAATATCGCTGAAGTTCGTAAGCCTGAACTGGACGCTAAATTGGTTGCTGACAGCATCACTTCTCAGCTGGAACGTCGTGTTATGTTCCGTCGTGCTATGAAGCGTGCTGTACAGAACGCAATGCGTCTGGGCGCTAAAGGTATCAAAGTTGAAGTTAGCGGCCGTCTGGGCGGCGCGGAAATCGCACGTACCGAATGGTACCGCGAAGGTCGCGTACCGCTGCACACTCTGCGTGCTGACATCGACTACAACACCTCTGAAGCGCACACCACTTACGGTGTAATCGGCGTTAAGGTATGGATCTTCAAAGGTGAGATCCTGGGTGGTATGGCTGCTGTTGAACAACCGGAAAAACCGGCTGCTCAACCTAAAAAGCAGCAGCGTAAAGGCCGTAAATAAGGAGCGTCGCTGATGTTACAACCAAAGCGTACAAAATTCCGTAAAGTGCACAAAGGCCGCAACCGTGGTCTGGCGCAGGGTACGGATGTTAGCTTCGGCACTTTCGGTCTGAAAGCTGTTGGCCGTGGTCGTCTGACTGCACGTCAGATCGAAGCAGCACGTCGTGCAATGACCCGTGCAGTTAAGCGTCAAGGTAAGATCTGGATCCGTGTATTCCCGGACAAACCGATCACCGAGAAGCCACTGGAAGTTCGTATGGGTAAAGGTAAAGGTAACGTGGAGTACTGGGTTGCCTTGATCCAACCGGGCAAAGTCCTTTATGAAATGGACGGTGTTCCGGAAGAGCTGGCCCGTGAAGCCTTCGGCCTGGCAGCAGCGAAACTGCCTATCAAAACCACCTTTGTAACTAAGACGGTGATGTAATGAAAGCAAAAGAGCTGCGTGAAAAAAGCGTTGAAGAGCTGAACGCTGAGCTGCTGAACCTGCTGCGTGAGCAGTTCAACCTGCGTATGCAGGCTGCAAGTGGCCAGCTGCAACAGACTCACCTGCTGAAGCAAGTGCGTCGCAATGTTGCGCGCGTTAAGACTTTACTGACTCAGAAGGCGGGTGCGTAATGACCGATAAAATCCGTACTCTGCAAGGTCGTGTTGTTAGCGATAAAATGGAGAAATCCATTGTTGTAGCTATCGAACGTTTTGTGAAACACCCGATCTACGGTAAATTCATCAAGCGTACGACCAAACTGCACGTACATGACGAGAACAACGAATGTGGTATCGGCGACAAGGTTGAAATCCGTGAATGCCGTCCACTGTCCAAGACTAAGTCCTGGACGCTGGTTCGCGTTGTAGAGAAAGCGGTTCTGTAATAGAGTACGCATTCTCAATACGAATAAACGGCTCAGCGATGAGCCGTTTATTTTTTCTACCCATATTGCAGAAGCGGTGTTATAATGCCGCGCCCTCGATATGGGGCTTTTTAACGGCTCTGATTTTAGAGTCTCAGGTAGTAGTTGACATTAGCGGAGCACTAAAATGATCCAAGAACAGACTATGCTGAACGTCGCCGACAACTCCGGTGCACGTCGCGTAATGTGTATCAAGGTTCTGGGTGGCTCGCACCGTCGCTACGCAGGCGTAGGCGACATCATCAAGATCACCATCAAGGAAGCAATTCCACGTGGTAAGGTCAAAAAAGGTGATGTGCTGAAGGCGGTAGTGGTGCGCACCAAGAAGGGTGTTCGTCGCCCTGACGGTTCTGTCATTCGCTTCGATGGTAATGCATGCGTTATTTTAAACAATAACAGCGAGCAGCCTATCGGCACGCGTATCTTTGGGCCGGTAACTCGTGAACTTCGTACTGAGAAGTTCATGAAAATTATCTCTCTGGCACCAGAAGTACTCTAAGGAGCGAATCATGGCAGCGAAAATCCGTCGTGATGACGAAGTTATCGTGTTAACCGGTAAAGATAAAGGTAAACGCGGTAAAGTAAAAAATGTTCTGTCTTCCGGCAAACTCGTCGTTGAAGGTATCAACCTGGTTAAGAAACATCAGAAGCCGGTTCCGGCCCTGAACCAACCAGGCGGCATCGTTGAAAAAGAAGCTGCTATTCAGGTTTCTAACGTTGCAATCTTCAATGCGGCTACCGGTAAGGCTGACCGTGTAGGCTTTAGATTCGAAGACGGTAAAAAAGTCCGTTTCTTCAAGTCTAACAGCGAAACTATCAAGTAATTTGGAGTAGTACGATGGCGAAACTGCATGATTACTACAAAGACGAAGTAGTTAACAAACTCATGACTGAGTTTAACTACAATTCTGTCATGCAAGTCCCTCGGGTCGAGAAGATCACCCTGAACATGGGTGTTGGTGAAGCGATCGCTGACAAGAAACTGCTGGATAACGCAGCAGCTGATCTGACAGCAATCTCCGGTCAAAAACCGCTGATCACCAAAGCACGCAAATCTGTTGCAGGCTTCAAAATCCGTCAGGGCTATCCGATCGGCTGTAAAGTAACTCTGCGTGGCGAACGCATGTGGGAGTTCCTTGAGCGCCTGATCACTATTGCTGTTCCACGTATCCGTGACTTCCGTGGCTTGTCCGCTAAGTCTTTCGACGGTCGTGGTAACTACAGCATGGGTGTCCGTGAGCAGATCATCTTCCCAGAAATCGACTACGATAAAGTCGACCGCGTGCGTGGTTTGGATATTACCATTACCACTACTGCGAAATCTGATGAAGAAGGCCGTGCTCTGCTGGCTGCCTTTGACTTCCCGTTCCGCAAGTAAGGTAGGGTTACTGAATGGCTAAGCAATCAATGAAAGCACGCGAAGTAAAGCGCGTAGCTTTAGCTGATAAATTCTTCGCTAAACGCGCTGAACTGAAAGCGATCATTTCTGATGTGAACGCTTCCGACGAAGATCGTTGGAATGCGGTTCTCAAGCTGCAGTCTCTGCCGCGTGATTCCAGCCCGTCTCGTCAGCGTAACCGCTGTCGTCAAACAGGTCGTCCACATGGTTATGTGGGCAAGTTTGGGTTGAGCCGTATCAAACTGCGTGAAGCCGCCATGCGCGGTGAAGTACCAGGCTTGAAAAAGGCTAGCTGGTAATTACCAATTGAATCACGGGAGTAAAGACAGATGAGCATGCAAGATCCGATCGCGGATATGCTGACCCGTATCCGTAACGGTCAGGCCGCGAACAAAGTTGCGGTCACCATGCCTTCCGCCAAGCTGAAAGTGGCAATTGCCAACGTGCTGAAGGAAGAAGGTTTTATCGAAGATTTTAAAGTTGAAGGCGACACCAAGCCGGAACTGGAACTTACTCTCAAGTATTTCCAGGGTAAAGCTGTTGTAGAAAGCATTCAGCGTGTCAGCCGCCCAGGCCTGCGCATCTATAAGAAAAAAGATGAGCTGCCAAAAGTAATGGCTGGTCTTGGTATCGCAGTTGTTTCTACCTCTAAAGGTGTTATGACTGATCGTGCAGCGCGCCAGGCTGGTCTTGGTGGCGAAATTATCTGCTACGTAGCCTAATCGGAGGAAAGAATGTCTCGTGTTGCTAAAGCACCGGTCGTTATTCCTGCCGGCGTTGATGTAAAAATCGACGGTCAGGTTATTACGATCAAAGGTAAAAACGGCGAGCTGACTCGTACCCTCAACAAAGCTGTTGAAGTTAAACATGCAGATAACGCTCTGACCTTCGGTCCACGTGATGGTTTCGTGGATGGATGGGCTCAGGCTGGTACCGCGCGTGCCCTGCTGAACTCAATGGTTGTTGGTGTTACCGAAGGCTTCACTAAAAAGCTTCAGCTGGTTGGTGTAGGTTATCGTGCAGCTATCAAAGGGAATGCAGTAGGCCTGTCTCTGGGCTTCTCACACCCTGTTGAGCATCCGCTGCCGGCCGGTATCACTGCAGAATGCCCGACTCAGACTGAAATCGTGCTGAAAGGCGCTGATAAACAGCTGATCGGTCAGGTTGCAGCAGATCTGCGCGCCTACCGTCGTCCTGAGCCTTATAAAGGCAAGGGTGTTCGTTACGCCGACGAAGTCGTGCGTACCAAAGAGGCTAAGAAGAAGTAAGGTAACACTATGGATAAGAAATCTGCTCGTATCCGTCGTGCGACCCGCGCACGCCGCAAGCTCAAAGAGCTGGGTGCAACTCGCCTGGTGGTACATCGTACCCCGCGTCATATTTACGCACAGGTAATTGCACCGAACGGTTCTGAAGTTCTGGTAGCTGCTTCTACTGTAGAAAAAGCTATCTCAGAACAATTGAAGTATACCGGTAACAAAGACGCCGCAGCAGCTGTAGGTAAAGCTGTCGCTGAACGCGCTCTGGAAAAAGGCATCAGCAATGTTTCCTTTGACCGTTCCGGGTTCCAATATCATGGTCGTGTCCAGGCACTGGCAGATGCTGCCCGTGAAGCTGGCCTTCAGTTCTAAGGTAGAGGTGTAAGATGGCTCACATCGAAAAACAGGCTGGCGAACTGCAGGAAAAGCTGATCGCGGTAAACCGCGTATCTAAAACCGTTAAAGGTGGTCGTATTTTCTCCTTCACAGCTCTGACTGTAGTGGGTGATGGCAACGGTCGCGTTGGTTTTGGTTACGGTAAAGCGCGTGAAGTTCCAGCAGCGATCCAGAAAGCGATGGAAAAAGCCCGTCGCAATATGATTAACGTCGCGCTGAACAACGGTACCCTGCAACACCCAGTTAAAGGTGTTCACACGGGTTCTCGTGTATTCATGCAGCCAGCTTCCGAAGGTACCGGTATCATCGCCGGTGGTGCAATGCGCGCCGTTCTGGAAGTTGCTGGAGTTCATAACGTTCTGGCTAAAGCATATGGTTCCACCAACCCGATCAACGTGGTTCGTGCAACTATTGATGGCCTGGAAAATATGAATTCTCCAGAAATGGTCGCTGCCAAGCGTGGTAAATCCGTTGAAGAAATTCTGGGGTAATTGACCATGGCAAAGACTATTAAAATCACTCAAACCCGCAGTGCAATCGGTCGTCTGCCGAAACACAAGGCAACGCTGCTTGGCCTGGGTCTGCGTCGTATTGGTCATACCGTTGAGCGCGAGGATACTCCTGCTGTTCGTGGTATGGTCAACGCGGTTTACTTCATGGTTAAAGTTGAGGAGTAAGAGATGCGTTTAAATACTCTGTCTCCGGCCGAAGGCTCTAAAAAGGCGGGTAAACGCCTGGGTCGTGGTATCGGTTCTGGCCTCGGCAAAACCGGTGGTCGTGGTCACAAAGGTCAGAACTCTCGTTCTGGCGGTGGCGTACGTCGCGGTTTCGAGGGTGGCCAGATGCCACTATACCGTCGTCTGCCGAAGTTCGGCTTCACCTCTCGCAAAGCAGCGATCACAGCGGAAATCCGTCTGTCTGACCTGGCGAAAGTTGAAGGCGGCGTTGTAGACCTGAACACGCTGAAAGCGGCTAACATTATCGGTATCCAGATCGAGTTCGCGAAAGTGATCCTGGCTGGTGAAGTTTCTACTCCGGTAACTGTTCGTGGCCTGCGTGTTACTAAAGGTGCTCGTGCTGCTATCGAAGCTGCTGGCGGTAAAATTGAGGAATAAGTAGCAGATGGCTAAGCAACCGGGATTAGATTTTCAAAGTGCCAAAGGTGGATTTGGCGAGCTGAAACGCAGACTGCTGTTTGTAATCGGCGCGCTGATTGTGTTCCGTATTGGCTCTTTTATTCCGATCCCTGGTATTGATGCCGCTGTACTTGCCAAACTGCTTGAGCAACAGCGAGGCACCATCATTGAAATGTTCAACATGTTCTCTGGTGGTGCTCTCAGCCGTGCTTCTATTTTCGCACTGGGTATTATGCCGTACATTTCGGCATCAATTATTATCCAGCTGCTGACGGTCGTTCATCCGGCCCTGGCAGAGTTGAAGAAAGAAGGGGAGTCTGGACGTCGTAAGATTAGCCAGTACACCCGTTACGGCACTCTGGTGCTGGCAATATTCCAGTCGATCGGTATTGCTACCGGTCTTCCGAATATGCCTGGTATGCAGGGCCTGGTATTAAACCCAGGCTTTGCATTCTATTTCACCGCTGTTGTAAGTCTGGTCACAGGGACCATGTTCCTGATGTGGCTCGGCGAACAGATTACTGAACGAGGTATCGGTAACGGTATCTCAATCATTATCTTCGCCGGTATCGTTGCGGGTCTCCCGCCGGCCATCGCCCATACTATCGAGCAAGCGCGTCAAGGCGACCTGCACTTCCTCCTGTTGCTGTTGGTTGCAGTATTAGTATTTGCAGTGACGTTCTTTGTTGTCTTCGTTGAACGTGGTCAACGCCGCATTGTGGTGAACTACGCTAAACGTCAGCAGGGTCGTCGTGTCTATGCTGCACAGAGCACACATTTACCGCTGAAAGTGAATATGGCGGGGGTTATCCCGGCTATCTTCGCTTCCAGTATTATTCTGTTCCCGGCAACCATCGCGTCATGGTTCGGGGGCGGTACTGGTTGGAACTGGCTGACAACAATTTCGCTGTATTTGCAGCCTGGGCAACCACTTTATGTGTTACTCTATGCGTCTGCGATCATCTTCTTCTGTTTCTTCTACACGGCGTTGGTCTTCAACCCGCGTGAAACAGCAGATAACCTGAAGAAGTCCGGTGCATTTGTACCAGGAATTCGTCCGGGAGAGCAAACGGCGAAGTATATCGATAAAGTAATGACTCGCCTGACTTTGGTTGGTGCGCTTTATATTACTTTTATCTGCCTGATCCCGGAGTTCATGCGTGATGCAATGAAAGTACCGTTCTACTTCGGTGGGACCTCACTGCTTATCGTTGTTGTCGTGATTATGGACTTTATGGCTCAAGTGCAAACTCTGATGATGTCCAGTCAGTATGAGTCTGCATTGAAGAAGGCGAACCTGAAAGGCTACGGCCGCTAACTGGTCGCCTGAGAAGTTACGGAGAGTAAAAATGAAAGTTCGTGCTTCCGTCAAGAAATTATGCCGTAACTGCAAAATCGTTAAGCGTGATGGTGTCATCCGTGTGATTTGCAGTGCCGAGCCGAAGCATAAACAGCGCCAAGGCTGATTATTTCGCATATTTTTCTTGCAAAGTTGGGTTGAGCTGGCTAGATTAGCCAGCCAATCTTTTGTATGTCTGTACGTTTCCATTTGAGTATCCTGAAAACGGGCTTTTCAGCATGGTGCGTACATATTAAATAGTAGGAGTGCATAGTGGCCCGTATAGCAGGCATTAACATTCCTGATCAGAAACATGCTGTGATCGCATTAACTTCGATCTACGGCGTCGGCAAGACCCGTTCTAAAGCCATTCTGGCTGCAGCGGGTATCGCTGAAGATGTTAAGATCAGTGAGCTGTCTGAAGAACAAATCGACACGCTGCGTGACGAAGTTGCCAAATTTGTCGTTGAAGGTGATCTGCGCCGTGAAATCAGCATGAGCATCAAGCGCCTGATGGATCTTGGTTGCTATCGCGGTTTGCGTCATCGTCGTGGTCTGCCAGTACGCGGTCAGCGTACTAAGACCAACGCACGTACCCGTAAGGGTCCGCGCAAACCGATCAAGAAATAATCGGGGTGATTGAATAATGGCAAAGGCACCAGTTCGTGCACGTAAACGTGTAAGAAAACAAGTCTCTGACGGCGTGGCTCATATCCATGCTTCTTTCAACAACACCATCGTTACTATTACTGATCGTCAGGGTAACGCATTGGGTTGGGCAACAGCCGGTGGTTCCGGTTTCCGTGGTTCTCGCAAATCCACTCCGTTCGCAGCTCAGGTTGCAGCAGAGCGTTGCGCTGAAGCCGTAAAAGAATACGGCATCAAGAATCTGGAAGTTATGGTTAAAGGTCCGGGTCCGGGTCGTGAATCTACTGTTCGCGCTCTGAACGCCGCTGGTTTCCGCATCACGAATATTACTGATGTGACTCCGATCCCTCATAACGGTTGTCGTCCGCCGAAAAAACGTCGCGTATAACGCTCGTTTTTTAGGTTAGTTGGAGATAGAAAATGGCAAGATATTTGGGTCCTAAGCTCAAGCTGAGCCGTCGTGAGGGCACCGACTTATTCCTTAAGTCTGGCGTTCGCGCGATCGATACCAAGTGTAAAATTGAACAAGCTCCTGGCCAGCACGGTGCGCGTAAACCGCGTCTGTCTGACTATGGTGTGCAGTTGCGTGAAAAGCAAAAAGTTCGCCGTATCTACGGTGTGCTGGAGCGTCAGTTCCGTAACTACTATAAAGAAGCAGCACGTCTGAAAGGCAACACAGGTGAAAACCTGCTGGCTCTGCTGGAAGGTCGTCTGGACAACGTTGTATACCGTATGGGCTTCGGCGCGACTCGTGCTGAATCACGCCAGCTGGTTAGCCATAAAGCAATCATGGTAAACGGTCGTGTTGTTAACATCGCTTCTTATCAGGTTAAAGCGAATGACGTTGTTAGCATTCGTGAGAAAGCGAAAAAGCAATCTCGCGTGAAAGCCGCTCTGGAGCTGGCTGAGCAGCGTGAAAAGCCAACCTGGCTGGAAGTTGATGCTGGCAAGATGGAAGGTACGTTCAAGCGTCAGCCAGAACGTTCTGATCTGTCTGCGGACATTAACGAACACCTGATCGTCGAGCTTTACTCCAAGTAAAGCTTAGTACCAAAGAGAGGACACAATGCAGGGTTCTGTGACAGAGTTTCTAAAACCGCGCCTGGTAGATATCGAGCAAGTGAGTTCGACGCACGCCAAGGTGACCCTTGAGCCTTTAGAGCGTGGCTTTGGCCATACTCTGGGTAACGCACTGCGCCGTATTCTGCTCTCATCGATGCCGGGTTGCGCGGTGACCGAGGTTGAGATTGATGGTGTACTTCATGAGTACAGCACCAAAGAAGGCGTTCAGGAAGATATCCTTGAAATCCTGCTCAACCTGAAAGGGCTGGCGGTGAGAGTTCAGGGTAAAGATGAAGTTATTCTTACTCTGAATAAATCTGGCATTGGCCCTGTGACTGCAGCCGACATCACCCACGACGGTGATGTTGAAATCGTCAAGCCGCAGCACGTGATCTGCCACCTGACCGATGAGAACGCAGCTATTAGCATGCGTATCAAAGTTCAGCGCGGTCGTGGTTATGTGCCGGCTTCTGCCCGAATTCATTCGGAAGAAGATGAGCGCCCAATCGGCCGTCTGCTGGTCGACGCATGCTACAGCCCTGTAGAGCGTATTGCCTACAATGTTGAAGCAGCGCGTGTAGAACAGCGTACCGACCTGGACAAGCTGGTCATCGAAATGGAAACCAATGGCACAATCGATCCTGAAGAGGCGATTCGTCGTGCGGCAACCATCCTGGCAGAACAACTGGAAGCTTTCGTTGACTTACGTGATGTACGTCAGCCGGAAGTGAAAGAAGAGAAACCAGAATTCGATCCGATCCTGCTGCGCCCTGTTGACGATCTGGAATTGACTGTCCGCTCTGCTAACTGCCTCAAGGCAGAAGCTATCCACTATATCGGTGATCTGGTACAGCGTACCGAGGTTGAGTTGCTGAAAACGCCGAACCTGGGTAAAAAATCTCTTACCGAGATTAAAGACGTGCTGGCTTCACGTGGTCTGTCTCTGGGCATGCGCTTGGAAAACTGGCCACCGGCAAGCATTGCTGACGAGTAACCGGATCACAGGTTAAGGTTTTACTGAGAAGGATAAGGTCATGCGCCATCGTAAGAGTGGTCGTCAACTGAACCGCAACAGCAGCCATCGCCAGGCTATGTTCCGCAACATGGCAGGTTCACTGGTTCGTCATGAAATCATCAAGACGACCCTGCCTAAAGCGAAAGAGCTGCGTCGCGTAGTTGAGCCGCTGATTACTCTTGCCAAGACTGACAGCGTTGCTAATCGTCGTCTGGCATTCGCCCGTACTCGTGATAACGAGATCGTGGCAAAACTGTTTAACGAACTGGGCCCGCGTTTCGCGAGCCGTGCCGGTGGTTACACTCGCATTCTGAAGTGTGGCTTCCGTGCAGGCGACAACGCGCCGATGGCTTACATCGAGCTGGTTGATCGTTCAGAGAAAGCAGAAGCTGCTGCAGAGTAATCTGTAGTAACGTAAAAAAACCCGCCTCGGCGGGTTTTTTTATATCCGCAGAATCTCCACTTATCTACAATGTCTGTATCTTTTCTGCTCACCCCCTGGAGTTCATTATGTGGTTGCTCGATCAGTGGGCTGAACGCCATATTTGCGATGCCCAAAACAAAGGCGAGTTCGAAAATCTTCCCGGCAGCGGTGAGCCGCTGATTCTGGACGATGATTCACATATTCCCCCTGAATTACGGGCCGGTTATCGCTTACTGAAAAACGCAGGTTGTTTACCGCCTGAGCTTCAGCAACGTAATGAAGCCGTCGAGCTTGCCGATCTGCTTAAAGGCATTCATAAGAATGACCCGCGGTACTCTGAAATCAGTCGTCGGTTGGCGCTCATAGAGCTAAAACTGCGCCAGACGGGAATGAATACTGACTTTTTGCATGGTGAGTACAGTGAAAGGTTAATACAAAAAATAAACAAGGAGTAGCCATGTACCGCATAGGTGAACTTGCGAAGCTTGCTAACGTAACGCCGGATACTATCCGCTACTACGAAAAGCAGCAGATGATCGATCATGAGGTCAGAACGGAAGGTGGATTTCGCCTTTATACGGATAACGACCTGCAACGCCTTCGTTTTATCCGCTATGCACGGCAACTCGGCTTCACGCTGGAGTCGATCCGTGAACTGCTGTCGATCCGTATCGATCCTGAACATCATACGTGTCAGGAATCTAAAAGCATCGTTCAGGCCCGGCTGGATGAAGTTGAAGGACGTATTCAGGAGCTGCAAGCCATGCAGCGATCTCTGCAAAGGTTAAATGACGCGTGCTGCGGTACCGCTCATAGCAGTGTTTATTGCTCAATACTGGAAGCTCTTGAACAGGGCGCCAGTAGTGAAACTCAGGGTTGTTGATTTTTTATCAGCCAGGGACTAGACTCCCGCCGACATTAACTATGCTCAGGAGAAATGATGAGCCGCTATCAGCATACTAAGGGACACATTAAGGATAACGCCATTGAGGCATTGCTTCACGACCCACTTTTCAGACAGCGAGTTGAGAAGAACAAGAAAGGAAAAGGGAGTTATTTACGTAAAGGTAAACATGCACAACGGGGTAACTGGGAGGCCAGTGGCAAGCAAGCTAATCGCTTTTTTACCACTGGCCTTTCTGTTTCTGTCGCCTGATTAAACGCGGTTATTCTGCTCTTTTAACAGATCGCGAATTTCAGTCAGTAAGACTTCTTCTTTAGTTGGTGCTGGCGGGGCAGCAGCCGGTTCTTCTTTTTTACGGTTAAGTCTGTTGATAAGTTTGATCGCCATGAAAATGGCAAATGCCACGATCACGAAATCAAATACGTTCTGAATGAATACGCCGTAGTGCATTACAACCGCAGGGATATCGCCCTGAGCTTCCCGAAGGGTGAAGGCGAATTGTTTGAAATCAATGCCTCCAATCAACAGTCCTAACGGCGGCATAATAATGTCGGCGACTAATGATGAAACGATCTTACCGAACGCCGCACCAATAATGACACCCACAGCCAAATCCACTACATTCCCGCGCATCGCAAATTCGCGAAACTCTTTAATAAAACTCATTATGTTCTCCTTGTGCCAGCTGACGCCTATAAGTTTAACAAATGATTAGCTAATTGCCATTGGGGATAAATAATCGTTATAAAAATAAAAGGCATGAAAATTAGAAGGTTAATATGTGGGTGCTCTCGTCTGAGCACCCAAATCATTACAGGAAGAATGGACTTGGCTGGAATAAACGCTCGACGTCGGTAATAAATTTTTTATCGGTCAGGAACATAATAACGTGGTCACCCTGCTCGATACGTAAATTATCATTGGCGATCATGACATCGTTACCTCGCACTACGGCGCCGATAATGGTGCCTGGTGGAAGTTTAATTTCGTCGATCGCGCGACCAACAACGCGCGACGTCGTTTCATCCCCGTGAGCGACGGCTTCAATGGCTTCAGCAACACCACGACGCAGAGACGACACGCCGACAATATCCGCTTTACGCACATGGCTTAGCAGGGCAGAGATGGTGGCTTGCTGGGGTGAAATAGCAATATCAATTACGCTACCCTGTACCAGGTCGACATAAGCCTTACGCTGGATAAGCACCATTACTTTTTTCGCCCCCATACGTTTAGCGAGCATGGCGGACATAATATTCGCTTCGTCGTCGTTGGTGACGGCAATAAAAAGATCAACCTGATCGATATGCTCTTCGGCCAGCAATTCCTGATCCGAAGCATCGCCATAAAACACGATAGTATTCTGAAGTTTTTCAGCCAGCTCCGACGCGCGCTGTTGATCTCGTTCGATCAGCTTCACGCTGTAGTCTTTTTCCAGCCGTCTCGCCAGACCTGCGCCAATATTACCGCCGCCAACCAGCATAATACGTTTATACGGTTTTTCGAGACGCTGAAGTTCACTCATCACCGCACGGATATGCTGAGAAGCCGCAATAAAGAAGACTTCATCCCCGGCTTCGACAATGGTGGAACCTTGCGGACGAATAGGTCTGTCGTGACGGAAAATCGCCGCAACACGCGTATCGATATGTGGCATATGCTCGCGCATTGTCGACAGGGCATTACCAATCAGCGGGCCGCCGTAATAAGCCTTCACGACCGCCAGGCTTACTTTCCCTTCAGCAAAGTTCACAACCTGCAACGCGCCCGGGTACTCAATCAGACGATAAATACTGTCGATAACCAACTGCTCAGGGGCAATAAGATGGTCGATAGGTACTGCTTCGGAATTAAACAGCTTTTCCGCATCCCGGACATAGTCCGGGGAGCGAATGCGGGCGATGCGGTTCGGTGTGTTGAACAGCGAGTAGGCCACCTGGCATGCAACCATGTTGGTTTCATCAGAACTGGTTACTGCAACCAGCATGTCGGCATCGTCCGCGCCCGCCTCACGAAGCACTCGAGGATGAGAGCCGTGCCCCTGCACAACACGAAGATCAAACTTGTCCTGCAAAACGCGCAGGCGATCGCCATTGGTATCCACAATGGTGATATCGTTGTTTTCGCCCACGAGATTTTCCGCCAGCGTTCCGCCAACTTGCCCTGCGCCCAGAATGATAATTTTCATCTTTCGTGACCTGTTCTCAACATCACTCTTTGATTAGCTTAGCGTAAAAGAAGCCATCACCCTCTTCTGCGCCCGGCAGGTTTTGCAGACCCGGGTGCTCAGGTGTTCCCGTATCATGCAGCGTCGCGTCCGGGGTGCGCTTCAGGAAAGCCGCAATTTGCTGACTGTTTTCTTCCGGAAGAACAGAGCAGGTTGCATACACCAGGGTTCCGCCGGGTTTGAGATGCGGCCAGATGGCATCCAGAATTTCGGATTGCAACTGGGCAAGCTCCTTGATATCACGATCGCGACGCAGCCATTTGATATCGGGATGACGACGAATTACGCCGGTTGCAGAGCAGGGGGCGTCCAGCAAAATACGATCGAACCGGGTATCACCACACCAGTCTGCGGGTTTACGTCCATCGCCTTGCTTAACCTGTGCTTTCATACCCAGACGCTTGAGGTTGTCATAGACGCGTGAAAGACGCTGCTCATCAACATCCACGGCCATCACGCAGGCCTGCGGCGCCACTTCCAGAATGTGCGTTGTTTTTCCCCCTGGCGCTGCACAAAGATCAAGGATCTGCTCCCCGTCTTTCGGTTCAAGCCAGGCCATGCACCCCTGAGCGGATGCGTCCTGTACCGTTACCCAGCCCTCTTCAAAACCGGGTAATGCATGTACCGGTGCAGGGGAGGCTAAACGAACCGCATCAGGATAAGCCGCGTGTGTGAAGCCGCTCATTCCGGTCTCTTCCAGCAGGGCCAGCCATGCGTCGCGGGTATGATGGTTACGATTGACGCGTAACCACATCGGCGGACGTTGGTTATTGGCATCCACAATGTCTTGCCATTGCTGTGGGTAGGCTTTTTTAAGGCGATTCAGCAGCCATTCTGGATGCAGGAAGCGCGCTTCGCTTTGCGCAAATTCTGCCAGCAGTTCGTCCTGCTGACGCTGGAACTGACGCAGCACGCCGTTAATCAATCCTTTCAGCTGGGGACGTTTAATCGCAACGGCACCTTCCACTGTCTCAGCCAGCGCAGCATGAGGTGGAATGCGGGTATGAAGAAGCTGGTAGAAACCGACCATGATCAAATAATGCACGGTACGTTGCTTGCCGCTCATCGGGCGTGACATCAGCTTATTAATTAACCATTCAAGCTGAGAGAGGGTACGCAGCACGCCAAAGCACAGCTCCTGAAGCAGCGCTTTATCTTTATCGGAAACCTTTTGTTGCAGTGGAGGCAGGACATTACTCAGTGACTGGCCCTGCTCAATAACCTGCTCAACGGCCTGAGCCGCCATAGTGCGTAGATTTTGTCTTTTCATAACCGTAAAAATAAAAATGCCCGGAAACACCGGGCCTTAAGAGTAAATTTGTTCAGGCAAGACGATTGCCAGGGATGAACCATTCACGACGGGAATTTAATAGATCCTGCGCGCTCATTGCCTTTTTACCGGCCGGTTGCAGCGATTCAAGATTCAGGATCCCTTCTCCGGTCGCAACCTGGATACCGTTTTTGCTGGCGTCGATAATCGTACCGGGCTCTGCTGATGTATTGCCGTTAATAACTGAAGCTTTCCAGACTTTCACTGGCTGCTCATCAATCATCAACCAGCTCATCGGCCACGGATTAAAGGCGCGGATGCAGCGTTCGAGTTGAGCTGCTGACAGGGACCAGTCGATCCGGGCTTCTTCTTTACTCAGTTTTTCAGCATAGGTCACCTGTGCCTCATCCTGCACTTCAGGTGTCGCTGTATTGTCAGCAAGCTGTTGCAACGTCTCAATCAGCCCCTGCGGACCGAGAGCCGCCAGCTTGTCATACAGCGTGGCGCTGGTATCTTCTGCGGTAATGGAACACGCCAGTTTATACAGCATGTCGCCCGTGTCTAAACCTACGTCCATCTTCATGATTGTCACGCCAGTTTCAGCATCGCCTGCCCACAGAGCGCGCTGAATAGGGGCTGCACCGCGCCAGCGTGGGAGCAAAGAACCATGAACGTTAACACAGCCCAGGCGGGGCATATCGAGTACCGCTTTTGGCAGAATGAGGCCGTAAGCCACAACTACCATCACGTCAGCGTTCAGGTCTGCCACTAACTGCTGGTTTTCCTCAGGTCGTAATGACGCTGGCTGGAATACCGGTAAACCATGCGTTTCTGCCAGTACTTTAACCGGGCCAGGCATCAGTTTTTTACCGCGGCCAGCCGGTCGATCCGGCTGAGTAAATACGCCAACAATCTGATGACCAGACGATAGCAGCGCGTCGAGATGACGCGCTGCAAAATCAGGGGTACCCGCGAAGATTATACGTAGTGATGTAGACACGTTATTCCTTGTATCCGGGGGGCGTTAAGCGCGAGAACGCAAACGATCCAGTTTCTCAACTTTCTGACGAATACGCTGTTGCTTCAGAGGTGAGAGGTAATCGATAAACAGTTTACCGACCAGGTGATCCATCTCATGCTGAATGCAAATCGCCAGCAGATCGTCGGCTTCCAGCTCAAACGGATTGCCGTCACGATCCAGTGCGCGAATTTTAACTTTTTCGGCACGTGGCACCAAAGCGCGCTGTTCAGGGATAGACAGACAGCCTTCCTCAATGCCTGTTTCGCCGCTTTTTTCAAGCAGTTCAGGGTTGATCAGCACCAGACGCTCATCGCGATTTTCAGAAACGTCGATCACGATAATACGCTTGTGAATGTCTACCTGGGTCGCCGCCAGGCCAATGCCTTCTTCAGCGTACATGGTATCGAACATATCATCGACGATACGCTGAATTTCTGCATTCACTTCTTTAACCGGTTCCGCGACGATGCGAAGACGCTCGTCAGGAATATGTAACACTTGCAAAACTGCCATAAATTTCCAGAGTCGTGTTCAGGAGTTGATAAGAATATTACTTCTATTCTAGACAAATCCCCGGTCGATTGACAGCATCAGTGACCAATCGCAAAGATTGCTGAGGCTGCTTATGGCAGGGAAAAGGATGACGTCCACAGAGATATGGTTACGGCTTATAAACATCGGGTCGTTATACGGTGACGCGATGCTGGAGATTGCGCAGAGGCTGCTTCGCCAGGCAACCGTTGATGCTGAAGCTGTCAACGCGGCAGGGCTTTCGCCCAAACATGCCGTAAAGTTTTTTTCGTTCAGCGAGAGTGAGCTTGAACGTAGTCTGGAATGGCTTGAACACACCGACAACCACCTTCTCACGGCGGATGATCCTCGTTTTCCGCCATTGTTGCGTTCTATACCTGATTTTCCCGGGGCGCTCTTTGTGCGAGGCCGCGTCGACGTGCTTAATAGCATGCAGCTTGCGGTTGTGGGCAGCCGTGCGCCCTCGTGGTACGGCGAGCGTTGGGGGAAAATACTCAGTGAACAGCTGTCCCAATGTGGCTTTACGATCACCAGTGGCCTGGCTTGCGGCATCGACGGTGTGGCACATCATGCGGCGTTGTCAGCAAAAGGGCGAAGTGTCGCCGTGCTTGGCAATGGTCTTTTTAGTCTCTATCCGCGTCGTCATCACATTCTGGCTGAGCAACTTATCGCTTCTGAGGGGGCGATAGTATCTGAGTTTTCACTTTCGACATCGCCCAGACCGGGTAACTTTCCACGGCGTAACCGGATCATCAGCGGGTTAAGCCAGGGCGTGCTGGTGGTCGAAGCTGCGATTCGAAGTGGATCGCTGGTTACTGCAAGGTGCGCACTGGAGCAGGGGCGTGAAGTTTTTGCGCTGCCCGGCCCGTTGGGGAACCCTGGCTGCGAAGGCCCTCACTGGCTGATAAAACAGGGGGCGACGCTGGTGACCTGTAAAGAGGATATCCTGGAAAATTTGCAGTATGGATTGCATTGGTTGCAGGATGATCTCCAAAAGCGACATATTTCATCGGATCAGGAGGCCGTAGCATTGCCATTTCCCAAGCTCCTGGCTAACGTAGGAGATGAGGTAACACCTGTTGACGTTGTCGCTGAACGTGCCGGCCAACCTGTGCCAGTAACGGTAGCACAGCTACTCGAACTGGAGTTAGCAGGGTGGATCGCAGCTGTACCCGGCGGCTATGTCCGATTAAGGAGGGCATGCCATGTTCGACGTACTGATGTATTTGTTTGAGACTTACATCCACAACGAAGCAGAAATGCAGGTGGATCAGGACAAATTAACACGGGATCTGACCGACGCAGGTTTTGAGCGGGAAGATATTTATAATGCGTTGATGTGGCTGGATAAGTTGGCTGATTATCAGGACGGCCTCGCCGAACCGATGCAGCTTGCTTCTGACCCATTGTCTGTGCGCATCTATACAGCTGAAGAGTGTGAAAGGCTGGATGCCAGCTGCCGGGGATTCATTTTATTCCTCGAGCAGATTCAGGTGCTAAACCTCGAAACGAGAGAGATGGTGATAGAGCGCGTCATGGCGCTGGATACTGCTGAATTTGAACTGGAAGATCTGAAATGGGTGATCCTGATGGTGCTGTTCAACATTCCAGGCTGTGAAAATGCCTATCAGCAAATGGAAGAATTACTCTTTGAAGTGAATGAAGGTATGCTGCATTAATTCTATGTGCAGCAACAAGAGTTGTTATGGCCAAATCAGCACTCTTCACGGTGCATAAAAACGAGCCCTGCCCACAGTGTGGGGCTGAACTTGTTATTCGGTCCGGGAAACACGGTCCGTTTCTCGGTTGTTCACACTATCCGGAATGTGATTATGTCCGTCCCCTGAAGAGCCAGGCGGACGGACATATCGTCAAAATTCTGGAGGGACAGTTTTGTCCGCTCTGCGGCGGCGAACTGGCGCTGCGGCAGGGGCGGTTCGGGATGTTTATCGGATGCAGCCGCTACCCGGAATGTGATCATACGGAACAAATTGATAAACCAGATGAAACGGCAATTGCCTGCCCTCAGTGCCAGCGTGGTCAATTGGTGCAGCGCCGCTCTCGTTATGGCAAGACCTTCCATTCGTGCGATCGCTATCCCGAATGCCAGTTCGTTATCAATTTCAAACCAGTAGCGGGCGTCTGCCCTCATTGCGATTATCCGTTACTTATAGAAAAGAAAACCGCGCAAGGCTTGAAACGCTTTTGCGCCAGTAAACAATGTGGAAAGCCGGTTTCGGCGGATCAAATCAGTGAATAATAACCTGCCATCAGGCTCCATCGCGCAGGCGGTGGAAATCCTGAAAAAAGAAGAAGTCATCGCCTATCCAACAGAAGCCGTTTTCGGGGTCGGGTGCGATCCTGACAGCGAAGTCGCCGTTAACCGTCTGCTGGCGCTAAAACAGCGGCCTGTCGAAAAAGGATTGATTTTGATCGCTGCGAACTACGCGCAGCTTAAGCCTTATATTGATGATTCCATGCTGACGCCTGCACAGCGGGAAACCATTTTCTCTGCGTGGCCTGGTCCCGTGACGTTTGTTTTTCCTGCACAACCGACAACGCCGCGCTGGTTAACCGGGCGTTTCGATTCACTTGCGGTACGCGTTACCGACCATCCGCTGGTGGTGGAGTTATGCCAGGCATTTGGTAAACCTCTGGTTTCAACCAGCGCCAACCTGACCGGGCTTCCCCCCTGTCGGACAACCGAAGAAGTTCTGGCGCAGTTCGGGAGTGATTTCCCGGTAGCCGTCGGTGAAACCGGTGGCCGTCTTAACCCGTCAGAAATTCGCGATGCCTTGACCGGCGAACGTTTTCGCCAGGGATAATGTGATGGAAACCTATGCTGTTTTTGGTAACCCGATCGCGCACAGCAAGTCGCCTCTGATCCATCAGCTGTTTGCAGAGCAATTGCAGATAGATCACCCGTATGGTCGGGTTCTTGCGCCTGTTGATGCATTTTTACCGACGCTAAATAGCTTTTTTGTTGCGGGCGGTAAAGGTGCGAACGTTACGGTGCCTTTTAAAGAAGAGGCTTTCGGGCGTGCGGATGAGCTGACCGAGCGTGCGTCGCTCGCTGGCGCCGTCAATACTCTTAAGCGGCTCGAAGATGGTCGCCTTCTTGGCGATAACACCGATGGCATTGGTTTACTCAGCGATCTGGAGCGACTGTCGTTTATTAAACCAGGCTTTCGGATCCTGCTGATCGGTGCGGGTGGCGCGTCGCGCGGCGTATTGCTTCCTCTTCTTTCGCTGGATTGTGCGGTCACAATCACCAACCGTACTTTCTCCAGAGCAGAAGAGCTGGCGGCGTTGTTCGCACACACAGGCAGCGTAGCTGCGGTAGCACTTGAGGATCTCGCGGGTCACGAATTTGATCTTGTGATTAATGCCACCTCAAGCGGTATTAATGGAGAGATCCCGGCGATTCCTGCATCCCTGGTTCATTCCCACATCTACGCCTATGACATGTTTTATCAAAAAGGGAAAACGCCATTTCTGACCTGGTGCGAACAACAGGGGGCAAAACATGTGGCTGATGGTCTGGGCATGCTGGTGGGGCAGGCGGCTCATGCGGTGCTACTCTGGCATGGCGTGTTACCTGCTGTAGAACCGGTGATCGAAAAGCTGAAACAGGAACTGATGGCATGAATCAGGCGATTCATTTTCCCGACAGAGAAATCTGGGATGAAAACAAGCAAGCGGTGTGTTTCCCGGTGCTGGTGCATGGAATGCAGCTCACCTGTGCGATTAAAGGGGAGACGTTGCTTCAGCGCTTTGGTGGTTCAGATCCGTTAGCGCTCTTTTGTGAAAATCGCTGGGATCTGGAAGAGGAAGCCAGCGATTTGATCCGCGTACAGCAGGAAGACGATCACGGCTGGGTCTGGTTATCCTGATCCAGATAGTCATTCTTCCATTTAACGTAATTGTTCGCTGAGTATTTCAATCCTTCGATCTCCGCCTCTTTTAGGGGGCGGATCTGTTTAACCGGACTGCCTAAATAGAGATAGCCACTTTCCAGGCGTTTGTTTTGCGGAACTAGGCTTCCTGCGCCAATCATTACGTCATCTTCTACTATGACGCCATCCAGCAAAATCGATCCCATCCCAACGAGAACCCTGTTACCGATTGTGCAGCCGTGGAGCATTACTTTATGACCGACGGTAACATCTTCCCCAATGATGAGCGGATTGCCCTCAGGGTTATAAGATGACTTATGAGTCACATGCAGCACGCTGCCGTCCTGAATATTGGTGCGTGCACCGATTGCAACATAGTTAACATCGCCCCGGATCGCGACGAGTGGCCAGATGCTGACATCATCGGCCATGCGAACATCACCAATGACCACGCTGCTGGCATCGATCATCACGCGATCGCCTTTTTGGGGGAACAGATCTTTATAAGGACGTAATACTGCAAACATATCTACCTCGATACAGATGAGCGCTATTAAAGAAGACTTTGATCGTATTCCTGGATCGAGGCAAGGCAAAATGCGTCAATTTTTAAGCGGATCGGGTGGGTTTTCAGCGAAAAGCACGGAAAATCATCAGTTGGAAAAAAAGATCTAAAAAATACTTGTGCTAAAAACTGGGATCCCTATAATGCGCCTCCATCGACACGGCGGATGTGAATCACTTCACAAACAACCCGGTCGGCTGAAGAGAAAAAATCCTGAAAATCAGGGTTGACTCTGAAAGAGGAAAGCGTAATATACGCCACCTCGCGACAGAGCGCTGAAGCGCGTCGCAACTGCTCTTTAACAATTTATCAGACAATCTGTGTGGGCACTCAAAGTGACATGGATTCTTAACGTC
>NZ_QFLS01000015.1:0-24736 GCF_004136695.1 Enterobacter cloacae complex sp. 677-3DZ2D5B
CATGATCGGGGAAGACCCATGTATGTACAGTATGTTTATAAACTTATGTAACGGATTTTGCAACGTTTTATGAGATCACAATGTTTCGCACGGAGAATGTGTCCCCCCAAACAAGCAACAGGTAACTTCTAGCGTGAAGACTTGGAGTTTCTGTGGTTTGAGTGTTTTAAAGCGGAAGCATGAATGAACATTTGGATATGTATCATGACTCACAAGCAACATCTCATGACCACACTCTCCAGCGAGAACCTGCCTTGTAGATTCGCGCTGTGAGATCATCGTTCAAGTCCCCGTTGCATAATGTTCCCATCATTTGAATTAAAGATTTTTCAGCCATTGCCGATACTACTCTGGTCCTTGCTTGTGACGCGTTCAGTGTTCAGTGCTGTTTGCTTTAGCCATCCGGACTGATTACATACCGCCTCATAAAAGCCAATCCTTAATATAAAGGGAACTTATGAGATTAAAATATGCAGCACTCATACTCGCCGTTGCCATTACAGCCTGTGATGACAAAAAAGACGTGATCGGTTGTTCTTCTGAAATGACCCAGTCAGCCCTCATGGATTTATTAAAAAAATCTGCTTATGAAGGACTCTCTGAACAGGTCGACAAATACCCTGATGTCACTAATCAGACCAAACGAAGCGCCTTGGACAAGATCAAACTGGTCATCTCTGAAATCTCTACAACCTCAAGTGACACGGGTAGCACAATGAAAACGTGTGAAGGTACCGTGACGATGACCCTACCTGCGAATGAGTACGCTCAGCTTTCTGATACTTACAGAAAGAACTTTAACCGTAATCTCGACAAGCAAATGGAAAACCTGTCTTTAGATCACAACGCAAACAGCTTTTCAAAACGCATCTCCTACACAGCACAGGCGACCGACGATCAGAAAAACGTTTTCGTAAAAGCCTCCTCTGATAATCCGATATCTGTGGGTGCCGCTGCACTTACATCGCTTTCAATCATCAACCCGATCGTTGAACAGCAGAAGATCCAACAGGCTAAGGATGCCCAGCAGAGCCAAATTGAAGCGCAACAACAGACACAACTCAGGGCGCAACAACAGGTCCAGTATGAGGCAGAGCAGCAAATTGAGAGACAGACACAATTGCAGGCACAAGAAAAAGTGGAGCAGCAGGTTCAACAGCAAAACGCTGGCAGCCTCGATCAGTCTCGAATGGCGTTTGCAAATGCCGACTCTGATTTGAATACCGCCTGGAGCACATTAACGTCGTCGAAGAAAAAGGAGTTGCTGCCTTCTCAGCGCCAATGGATCAAAACAAAGGATGCCATGTGCGGCAAAGTTTCAATGCAGGGTTCAGATTCTGAAATTAAGAAAATGGTTGACTGCCAGACGCAAATGACCCTTTCAAGGACAACTTTCATCAGAACACAATAACTGAAGCCCCTTTCAGACTGGTGGCCAGCGATAAGCTGGCTCCAGCATAATGCTTCTTAATTTCCGCCGTGACCTCTGCCTTTTTTACTACATACACTCCGTTGAATCCGACGCCAACGCCAGATCCAGAAATGATCGACTTGGTCTCAAACCGTAAAACACAGCTTATAGTCATTAACAACAGTAATTGGTAACTAATTTTGTTATGTTAATCTTGAAGTTATGTGTTTAAGTGAGCTAAACTGTATTAGTTTGAATGACTGAACTACCTCTAAGCCAGTTTACACCAGTTCAGAACCTGAAGGTCATCGAACCGTTGTAGAAATTGCCTTTTTGCGCGTTTTTTCATTTTAAGAATGATTATGGTACAGCCATAACTTAGTCAATAATGTCAAAAAATCAACCAATAAACAAACCACTAACAGAAGGTCGCGTAATGAACAATAAAGTTTCACAAAACAAAACAATAGATAAAAACGAAGTTGGTCTATCTACTTTAGGTAAAGAAATTCACAGCATCGAAGGTGTAACTGAGTTAAAAGAACGAGTAATAAAAAAAGAATCAAATGACATAAAAACCATAACAGGTCAATTCAAATATAACACAAACAAATTCAATTACATCATGATTGAAAGAAATGGTTATCTTTTCATAAATTTTAGGTTTAACGTAGAGTACGAACTTGTTGATGTTAATGAAAAATATAAAGAAAGATTCAATCTACTTGAGCATGTAAACGAACTAAACAAAAGAAATCTTGGACTCAAAACTTTTATAGAAAAATCTGACGAAGATAAACTCCTGGTTTCTTCAAACATAGAATACGTATTACATAGCGGCATGGGTGATTTTAAATTCGTAAGCAACGCTCTTGAGATACTTTCAATATCTCAAGCATTCACAAAGATTGGCAAAGATAGCGAGTAATATCTCATGAATATTATATCGTACATTATTTGCTCATTTTTGATGTTTTTTGTCGGCAATATTCAGAACTGGTTAAAGCCTTATCTCATTAGCCATCAATATCCTTCATGGCTTTATGATTCTTTTCCTTTCTATGCTATTATTTATGTTGCGGTAGGGCTCTTAAGCACATTCATAGCTCAAGCTCTCAAGCCAAAAACCGCAACTGAAAAAGAAATTTCCGACCTCAAAAGACAAGTCAAAAGACTTGAAAAAGAGAAGCAAAAAGAAAAAGACAAGACCATTTCTGAAGAAACAAAAAAACATCAAACTGAAATTTCAAGAATACGCTCAAGCCATCGAGATGAAATAGAGAAAAAGTCAAATGAATATGAAAAAGAAATATTAAGACATAAATGCACAATAAAAGCAAAAGATCAATTCATATCATCAATGACAATTCAGCTGGCAGAAAAATTTGAGACAATTGAAAATTATAACAAAGAATCTGCAGGTAACTCAAACAAACATGCAAGCACAACGAAAAATAACGTTGGCAGCATAATGCCGGATATAGGTGACTACTCTTAAATAAAACGCGCCTTCTTCCTAGGAGGCGCGAATTATCACAATTCGGCCTAATCTTAATAATGTTCGCCGCTAAAATAGGCCTCAGGGAAATATACTCACCTCAAACTTTTTTAAATATACCTAACCATATATTTAATCCCTCTATTAATTCTGCTGGCCATGCCGAAAATTTATTCCAACATAAAATATGTCGGGCTAAGGCTATTACTCGAGACAGCTAGCACCTACTCAAGGATTGTTATGCACATCTAAACCATTCCCTTCGACTTGTTCCGGTTGTACTTCGCCAATAGCAATTGAATCGGCATCGGGCCCTGTTCAGCAACAGGTGCTGCGATTGCGCGGCGAACAGGTGGCACTGGTTTACCCTCAATGACCCGCTTTTCCCACTTACCCAGTATATCTCCAGCCTCACGCTCAAGCTCTTTGAGGCTCAGTTGGCCATCGGTACCGCGGCGCCGCAGTTCGAGACAAATGTGGTAATAAACCGGCGTAGGCCATGGATATTGCTCGCTGCTAGGGTATCGGAACACCAGTTTGCGCCACTTCCAGTACTCAGCCATCACGTCAGCGGTGGTAAACCCTGCCGCAGCACAGCACATCAGTTTGACTGAAATCGCCAGCGAGAACACAGCCACTACGCAAAGCGCAGAGGAACCAACTGCCAAAATCGAAAACCTGGCCGACGAGTTCCGCAACCGCATCGAAGAAGCTCAGGATGTGGATAGCGCCAAAGCGGTCCGTGCCGACATCGAAACGGCTAAAGCGACGCTTGGATCCGCACTGTTCACCGAGCTGAAAAACAAAGCCGTTAAGCGGTACTACCTGGTCGATGCACGTAACAAGGTGGAAGCGGCGATCAACTCCCTGCCTTCTCCAGAAGAACCTGACGCGGCAGAACGATTCGCGGAAGCCGAGCGCGTGCTGGCATCTTCAAAGCGTCACCTGGGCGACGAACTGCACGATCAGTTCAGCATCACCCTGGCGGATATGAAACCGGAATACGTGGACTAAGGGAGGCGGGAGGGTTCGCCCTCCCGGTAACGATATGAGCAAATCATTAAATACACGCTGTATCCGCCGCTGGGAAGTTGAGTTCAAAGGGCTTTGTGATTCAAAGGTGAGTCCGTGGTGGCGTAAGCGCGATCTCCGCGGCTATATCCGTGAATGCGCCCTTACAACTGCTGACTGCATGGTTGAGAACCTGGCCTATAACAACGCAATGCATGATTTTTTTGCTGAAAACGGTGATGACCGTGGCTGGTCTCCAGAGTTCTCGGTTTGGTACGACAGCAGCCGTCGTGAGCAGTATAGGAAAGAAGCACTCAGCTACCTCAATGAAGAGGCCAGCAACGACGAGATCGACGAAGAGATTCAGAACGAGCTGGAGGCATGGAATGACTGAGCGCGGGATGATTTTTAACAGCGAGATGGTGCGCGCCATCCTCGACGGCCGGAAAACGCAGACGCGCAGGATTATTAAGGACTGCACGGTCGGAAAAGACCCAATTTCAAAATTCATTCAGATCGGGAAGAAGTTTATCGGCTGTTACCCGGAAGATGTGCCTGAACTAATCAGGGAATGCTGCCCGTACGGAGTACCAGGCGACCGCATCTGGGTGCGGGAGACGTGGGCAGAGGCTGGAGCCAGCGCGCCGGATCTGAAACTTTATCGCGCGAATTACCCTGCGCATGTTCCAACTCATTACGAGAACGTGCCGCCGGCTGAGGATGTCCGCTGGACACCCAGCATCCACATGCCGCGCTGGGCGTCCCGCATCACGCTGGAGATTACCGGCGTTCGGGTCGAGCAGTTAAAGAGCATCAGCGAAGAGGAGGCCCGATCAGAAGGTGTTGCCCGATTGCGTGAAGGTTTATGGGAAACATTACCAGCCGGGCTGGACGCAGCACCAGCTAAGCGCCAGGGGATCATTCGCTACGCTCTGGGATTCCATTTACGGCTCTGGTGAATGGGATAGAAACCCATGGGTCTGGGTAATCGAGTTTAAGCGTATCGAAGGAGATGGCCATGCGACTGATTAACCGAGGTAACCAGCAGTCCCCGTTAGCGCGTCAGGCATGCGACATCGCTCTGGCAGCCCACCAGCAAAGATACGGCGACTATGGGCGCAGCAAGATGAAAGAGACGTATACGGTGAAGGTTGAAGGCGTGAAGGTCTGGGTGGAGGTGGTGAACCGCAAGGCGAGCTATGTGGCCACGGCAATGACAGGCATGCGCCGCTTGCGCGCCCTCCCCGGCCAGGAGTCCTGATAAAGAATTATCAAACGGCCCCGGTTGGGGCCCTTGGAGAACAAAGATGAGCAAAGCAACGAATAAATTTGAGCTGATGAGCACCAAAGACATCTGCGGGCAGCTGTGTATTTCATCACGTACGCTCGAACGCTACAGGAAAAGAGCTCCAAACGAGAACCCTTTTCCTGAGCCAGATTGCGCTTACATGGGTGGACCCAATAAATGGCTCAGAACCAAAGTCACCGCCTGGCAGATTAAAGAGATGTCACGATCAACTCGTAAGCCGATGTCTCACCTGAACCTAACCCGTGATGATAAAGGCCGTCTCACCCGACCTGACGCGGCGTGAACTCCAGAATGTCGGGCTCGACGATGCTCATAAGTCGGGCCCACCACTTACCATATGCCACTCTCATTTCCTCAACATAGGTGTGCTTGTCGTACACTGACCACACACCAGGCAGTTTGTGGCCAAGCATTATTTCGGCAATATGCGGCTCGGTTAGCTCTGAGAAATTCGTTCGCGCAGTCCTGCGCAGATCATGAATAGTAAAGTGTGGGACCTGCTCGTTATAGGCCTTGAGCATGAACTTAACCAGGTTACTGCTGATGCTCATATGGAAGCCTTCACTCATCGGCTTGTCTTCATATTTTGAAAAAACAAAGCGTCCTGGCGCCAGCTCAATGGCCCGTCTTATCAGTGGGAGCATTTCCGGGATGATAGGTCGAATTATCGGTTTCTTTGTCTTCCGTCCTGTCTTGTGGTTTTCCCATGGAACAGTCCAGATCCCTTCTTCAAAATCAAAATGTGCTACTTCAGCCTGCCGGAGTTCGCCGACCCTGCACGCCCATATCAGTGACAATTTATAGAGGATCTTGTTTCGCTCAATGAGGCGGGAATCCTCAATGGCTCGCCAGACAATCGCCAGTTCTTTGCGGTCCAGTGTTCGCTCACCCATTTTTTTCTGGATGCCGAAATCACGCCCAGACATTTCAGCCAGTGGATTGACCTCCAGCAACTGGCGTTTCACCGCCCATGAATAACACTGCCGGCCATTGCTGATTACGCGCCGGGTAATCTCGGTGTATCCCTGCGCCAGACGATCCAGAACAGTGAGCCAGTTGTGAAGCGTCAGCTGATGCGCCGGGTACTTCCCGAGCTTAGGGAAAACGTGCAATTCAAACGTGCGGAGGACCTGCCCGGCTGATTCTTTCTGAATGCAGACCATAGCGTGCCATTCGCGAAACAGCTCTTCGAAGGTGTATTGGCTGTTAATCTTGGCTTTGTCGAGGCTTTGCCTAATCCGAGGGTTTTCGCCACGGGCAAGAATAGCGGCCCACTTAGCGACTTCATCGCGCGCGGCTTTTAATCCGAATTCCGGATAGCTGCCGATCGTCATCTTGTCCTGTTTGCCCAGGAAGCGGAATCGGTAGAAAAAAGTAACGGCCCCCTTTTTGGAGATGCGTACCCACAGACCATCACGGTCTGCCTTTTCTTCAACTTTGTCTCGTTCGCGCCCAAGGCACGACTTTAGATAACTATCTGAAATAGCCATGATTTGTCCCTGCGTGTGTCCATCAGAACGGGGGGTTATGTGTCCATCATAGGATATGGACGCACTGGTGGACACAAAAACCATGACTTATGATGTCGTAGGTTGACTGTACATGCAAACAGTATAATTTTTGGAAAGGCTGATTTGATGGGGATCTTGAGGCGTTTTTGTCGGAGGTTTGCGGAGGCTGGCGGGGTATCAATTATCGATGTGAGCAATGATCGAAAAGTTACGTATGTTCTTCATATAGTTAAATAATTATGCCTTACGAATTCCTGGAGGCCGCTGTTCTTAGCCTGACGTTTTTCAGTGCGAAAACGCAGCATTCTACACTACATCCTCGTCAGCTGGAACTGCACTTAGAGCCAGGTATAGCGCGAAGAGACGGCGTTTTCTTTATGGCGATGTAAATAATAATAAAGCCCGGCAGATCACCGGGCCTCAGAAGAGAGCGTCTCAACACGAAGTTGGTCGGGTGCCAGTGCAACGCTGAGGATGACAGGCTGCCACGCTTCCCGGGCGGCAAGCCTTGGGGAAACGCCTTTAGCAAGCCAGAACCCGCCCACGCCGCCCAACGCGGCCCCGCACATGGCGGCCAAATCTGTGCCGAACAGCATCTGGAAAACCCCGCCCATCACGAACAGGCCTGCGAGCGGAGAAAGGTAAACCAGCATGGCGGAAGTGAGCAGGCTACCTTCAGCGATGCCGAGCTCCACTTTTTGCCCTGCCACCAGCGGCTGAGCGCTCGGCACAGTAATAGTGTGCGACGTTTGCGGCCCCAGCTTATTCAACACGCGGCTGCCGCAACCGGCTCGCGAAGCGCAACTGCTGCATGATGCTTTAACGTCACAGCTAACAAGCGCTACGCCATCCTGCCAGGATACGACCGTGGCCCACTCTTTAATCATTGCGCAGCCCTGAATTTAATGCTGTCTGAAATACGTTTTGCCGTTGGCGGCGGTAATTCACCGACAATGGTAATTTCCGCATTATCGCGCACCGTCGTGCTGACCGTCCGGCGACCGGTACGGAGCATCTGTTCGGAACTGTTCGCCGTAGCGCGATTAATATTCACCGAGAAGCTAAACAGCCCATCGGAATAGAGTCGCGACTCAACCGGAGTTTCGATAGTAGGCAGCTGGCGACGACTGCTGGAAACTTCGCTGAACCCTTGCGGGATCCAGGATGGTACCCAGTTAAAATTGACAGAATCGCCGGCAGGCACGGAAAGCAAAGGCGGCAGGCTGGCTTTGGCCAGATTCTGCATGCTGTTGCCGACCTGACTGTTTACGTCAAAGGAGATCACACGGAACTGCTCCAGCGTTTCACCGTCGCGATCGAGCAGATCAACGCGCATCGGCAGCTTCGTCTCTGCGTCAATCCAGACGATATAGCTGTAACGCGTCCCATCCCGCGCAACAACGCGGATCACTTCGCACAGCCTGTCGGCAATACGCGTTCGCCCCACCGAGATAAAATCATAGTAGGGGGCGAGACGTTTAAAATCGGTGTAAATGAGCGACGGCAGGGAGTCAACGATGTAGTCACCATTGAGCGTAAACGGCTCAAGGCCAGGCTCGAAATAGCTGATTTCGTTCCCACGCTGGACCACTTCCCGACGCGGGCCATCCATCTGTAAAAGCTGGGCGAGCGGCTGGTTATCAAGGCGGGCGTGGCGATAGCGTAACGATTCGACACCCTGCTTATTGATGCTGATAAATGCCAACTCGTAATTGAGTGACTGGCTGGCCAGATTCATTTGCTGCAACAACGCCCCGGATGAAACATCAGCCGAGGCGTTAGCAGAGAAGAACAGGCTACCCGCCATCAAAGACATGGCGAACCAAAGTTGCTTCATTACTGCGATTGCGTTCCTAAAGTTTGGTTTCCTGGCACCTGCACAGCAGCCTGCTGGGTTTGGGCCTGCTCAAACTGAAGCTGCTCGGAGTGCAGACGGCGCTGCAACTCGTAATCCTGCAACATCGCATTAATGCGACGGCGCTGCTCCTGTACCTGCTGTTGCTGTCCGCCGCTTGCGGAGGCATCTGCCGGTACGCCCAGGCTAACCGGGCTGGCTTTACCCATCATCGGCAGCGTATTAAACACTGGCGCTTCAGGTTGCTGATTGGCTTCAGACTGAGTGTTATAGTGCTGGACCCCAACGATAACTGCAAGCGATACGCACGCAGCGACCCCCATCTGGGTGAGCTGGCTGGCCCATGGACGCACCTTGTGCCAGAACGGCATTTTCTGCCACTGGTGAGGTGCAGGCTGCGCTTCAGGAATCAGCGGCGTGGTCTGATGAACAGGTTCGTTCTCAATGGCCGCCATAACGCGTGCTGAGATATCGAAATGGAGAACCTCACTGGTATCACCGCGCAGCGTGTCGCGGATAAGATGATAGCTCTCCCAGGTCTGTTGCATTTCGGGAGAATGAGACAACTCATCGAGCAGCTCATTATCCAGCGTTTCACCATCCATTAAAGCGGAAAGTTTTTCTTTCTGCATGCCTAATACCTTTTCCAGTATCCCGCTATCGTCAACGCCTGATAAGCGGTTGAACTTTATTATCAATGGCTTCTCGCGCACGGAAAATTCGTGAACGAACCGTGCCGACCGGACAATCCATGATGGCGGCTATCTCTTCATAGCTTAGGCCATCCAGCTCCCGTAACGTAATTGCCATGCGTAAATCTTCCGGGAGCGACTCGATCGTGCGAAAAACGATTTGTCTCAGTTCTTCTGACAACATTAAGTTCTCAGGGTTCGAAATTTCTTTCAGCGCGCCGCCACTTTCGAAGTTTTCTGCGTCGATAGCGTCAACATCACTTGAAGGCGGACGCCGGCCCTGAGCAACCAAATAATTCTTAGCCGTATTGACTGCAATACGATACAGCCAGGTATAAAAAGCACTATCCCCCCGGAATGAATCCAGCGCGCGATAGGCCTTAATAAAAGACTCTTGTACAACATCAGGAACATCGCCTGACGGTACATAACGGGAAACCAGACTCGCTACCTTATGCTGGTAGCGCACCACCAGTAGGTTAAAAGCTTTCTGATCTCCCTTCTGGACCCGTTCAACCAGGACCTGGTCCGTTAACTGCTCGCTCATCCGAGGTAATGTCTCCCCAAACCAAATTCCACGCGTTATCGAAACGCCACTCTAACAACATTGCACTTTGAGCAAGCACCGAATTAGAGTGTCTGTTCTTCAATAAGTTCCGTAACGCCTTTGTTTTTGTTCATCGCGCCGCAGACCATTCATTTTCTCTCATTATAAGTCTGTTCACGATACGCACCCGCTTTCTGACAAGAATCATTAACTTTATCGTCAGAAGAGTAACGCAACACAGGCTTTATTTCACCACAAAATCTGAAGCTAACGATCTGCTTCGCAAAATATTTCCGGCCATTTAGCGCAGATTTAACCTCCGGGATTCCGTTTAGTCATTGCAACACACCTCAAAAAAAACGTGCGATATCTCGCATCGCAATGCTATTCTCCCCACACCATGTTTAGTAAATTAAACAAACATCATGAACACGACGCCTGAACTTCATTGTGATGTACTGATCATTGGCAGCGGTGCTGCCGGCCTCTCCCTCGCACTGCGCCTGGCGGAACATCAGAACGTAATCGTGCTGAGTAAAGGGCCGATGAGCGAAGGTTCCACCTTCTATGCACAAGGCGGTATTGCCGCGGTGTTTGATGAAACGGATAGCATTGCCTCGCATGTAGAAGACACCCTGATTGCCGGCGCCGGGATTGTGGATAAGCATGCCGCAGAGTTTGTCGCCAGCAATGCCCGCCACTGCGTGCAATGGCTTATCGATCAGGGCGTGCTGTTTGATACGCAGGTTCAGCCTAATGGTGAAGAGAGCTATCACCTGACCCGTGAAGGCGGGCACAGCCACCGCCGTATTCTGCACGCTGCAGATGCAACCGGAAAAGCGGTTGAAACCACGCTGGTCAGCAAAGCCCTCAGCCATCCCAATATTCGGGTACTGGAGCGCAGCAACGCCGTCGACCTGATTATTTCCGATAAAATTGGCCTGCCCGGCACGCGCCGTGTTGTCGGCGCATGGGTGTGGAATCGGAATAAAGAGAAGGTGGAAACCTGCCAGGCAAAAGCCGTTGTGCTGGCCACCGGCGGCGCCTCCAAGGTTTACCAGTACACGACTAACCCGGATATCGCCTCCGGAGACGGTATCGCCATGGCCTGGCGCGCAGGTTGCCGCGTGGCGAATCTGGAGTTTAACCAGTTCCATCCTACCGCCCTGTTCCACCCGCAGGCGCGTAACTTCCTGTTAACTGAAGCGTTGCGTGGCGAAGGCGCGTATCTGAAGCGTCCGGACGGTTCCAGGTTTATGCCGGACTTCGACCCCCGAGGTGAACTGGCACCGCGGGATATCGTGGCCCGCGCCATTGACCACGAGATGAAGCGGCTTGGCGTGGACTGTATGTATCTGGACATTAGCCATAAACCGGCAGACTTTATTCGCCAGCACTTCCCGATGATTTATGAAAAGCTGCTGAGTCTGGGTATTGATCTAACCCGCGATCCGGTGCCGATTGTACCTGCCGCCCACTATACCTGTGGCGGGGTGATGGTTGACGATCATGGTCGTACCGACGTGGATGGTTTGTATGCGATCGGCGAGGTCAGCTATACCGGCCTGCATGGTGCGAATCGCATGGCCTCAAACTCGCTGCTGGAGTGTCTGGTGTATGGGTGGTCGGCTGCGGAAGATATTACCAAACGCATGCCCTATGCACGTCCGACAACACACTTGCCGGCATGGGATGAAAGTCGGGTAGAAAACCCGGACGAACTGGTGGTAATCCAGCATAACTGGCACGAGCTGCGGCTTTTCATGTGGGATTATGTCGGGATTGTACGTACAACGAAGCGTCTGGAACGCGCGTTACGCCGCATCATGATGTTGCAGCAGGAAATCGATGAATATTACGCCAACTTCCGCGTTTCTAATAATCTGCTGGAGCTGCGCAACCTTGTGCAGGTTGCCGAGCTGATTGTGCGCTGTGCAATGATGCGCAAAGAGAGCCGTGGCCTGCATTATACGCTGGACTATCCCGAACCGCTTGAAACGTCCGGGCCGTCGGTGTTGACGCCGCAGGTTCACATAAAAAGATAAAAGGCCTGGGTCAGAGCTGTGTAATCTTCGGAATAACGCTGGTCTGGCCCACGAATGACCATCCTGTCGATAAAGCACTCGCCCTCTTTCGGCGAGAGTGCCAGCAACACGCGGTGCGGTAAGCGTCCTTCCGTATCCGAAATATCGGTACGAAGACGCAGATTCCAGCCGATCTCATGTGCGATCTCAATGAAGGTATTACCCGTGCTTTCAGGCAAGACCACGCAGAAAAATCCCTCTTCCGAGATGAGCTCCGCCGCACTGGTCAGTAGCGCCTTGTGATCGAGCGAGCCGGTGTAACGTGCCTGCTCGCGTTCCGGCGTGCCACATTCCACGCCTGGCGTGAAATACGGCGGATTGCTGACAATCAAATCGTAACGCGCGGTCTGCTCCGGCGCCCAGGTCAGGACATCGGCGCATTCTACCCTGATGCGTTCTGCCCACGGAGAGTCGGCAGCGTTTTCACTTGCCTGCCGGGCCGCCTGAGGATCAAGCTCAACGGCATCAATCGTGACGTGTTCTTCCGTTCGCTGCGCCAGCATCAGCGCCTGAAGTCCGCTGCCCGTACCAATATCCAGAATGCGTTTTACACCTGCGACAGGAGCCCATGCCCCCAGTAAAATACCGTCTGTACCGACTTTCATCGCACAACGATCGTGCGCCACAAAAAACTGTTTAAACGTAAAACCATCGCGGCGCAACTGCGCTTTGAGTTGAGACATGTCAGGGCAACCTTCTGAGTGAAACTGGAGTAGCATAGGGGAAAGCGAAGTGGTCGAAAAGCGATATCCATACAAACAGATGAAGATTACAGCCGTAACGTCTATAATCAGCGCCCCACACAGAGGTAGAACATGACTGTAACGACTTTTTCCGAACTTGAACTCGATGAAAGCCTGCTCAATGCCCTTGAGAGCAAAGGCTTTACACGCCCGACCGCCATTCAGGCCGCGGCCATTCCGCCTGCGCTTGAGGGCCGCGATGTGCTCGGTTCTGCGCCAACCGGCACGGGGAAGACAGCAGCCTACTTGCTGCCTGTGTTGCAGCATTTGCTCGACTTTCCGCGTAAAAAATCAGGCCCGCCGCGCATTTTGATCCTGACCCCGACCCGTGAACTGGCGATGCAGGTTGCCGAACACGCGCGTGAGCTGGCGGCGAACACCCATCTGGATATCGCGACCATCACCGGCGGCGTAGCGTATATGAACCACGCCGAAGTGTTCAGCGAAAACCAGGATATCGTTGTCGCGACGACAGGCCGTCTGCTGCAATACATAAAAGAAGAGAACTTCGACTGCCGCGCAGTGGAAACGCTGATTCTCGATGAAGCTGACCGCATGCTGGACATGGGCTTTGCCCAGGACATCGAACACATCGCGGGTGAAACGCGCTGGCGTAACCAGACAATGCTGTTCTCGGCAACCCTTGAAGGGGATGCCATTAAAGATTTCGCCGAACGTCTGCTGGAAGATCCGGTGGAAGTGTCCGCTACGCCATCGACCCGTGAGCGTAAGAAGATCCACCAGTGGTACTACCGCGCAGATAACCTTGAGCATAAGGTTGAGTTGTTGAAACACCTGCTGAAGCAGGAAGAGGCAACCCGTACCATCGTATTCGTACGCAAACGTGAGCGCGTGCATGAACTGGCAGAAATGCTGCGCAATGCCGGTATCAACAACTGCTATCTCGAAGGTGAAATGGCGCAGGTTAAGCGTACCGAAGGGATTAAGCGCCTGACCGATGGCCGCGTGAATGTGCTGGTTGCCACCGACGTTGCCGCGCGCGGGATCGACATCCCGGACGTGAGCCACGTGATCAACTTTGATATGCCGCGCAGCGGTGATACTTACCTGCACCGTATTGGTCGTACAGGCCGTGCGGGCCGCAAAGGTATTGCTATCTCTCTGGTAGAAGCGCACGACCATTTGCTGCTACAGAAAATTGGCCGCTACGTTGAGGAGCCGCTGAAAGCTCGCGTGATTGACGGACTTCGTCCGACCACACGTGCGCCGAGTGAAAAAATGACGGGTAAACCGTCCAAGAAAGCGCTCGCGAAACGTGCTGAGAGAAAAGAGAAAGAAAAAGAGAAGCCGCGCGTTAAACAGCGCCACCGCGATACCAAAAATATTGGTAAGCGCCGTAAGCCAAGCTCTGCTGCGTCAGAGACAAAAACGGAAGAGTAAAAAAAGCCGGGACATTCCCGGCTTTTTTATTCCACCCCCAAAGCTGAAACCTTACAGGCTTTCAGTAAAGGTACGCGCGATAACGTCGCGCTGCTGTTCCGGGGTCAGAGAGTTGAAACGCACCGCATAGCCAGACACACGGATGGTCAGCTGCGGGTATTTTTCCGGGTGCTCAACGGCATCCATCAGCGTTTCGCGACGCAGGACGTTAACGTTCAGGTGCTGACCACCTTCCACGCGTACTTCTGGCTGCACTTGCATTGGAATTTCACGGTATTCAATTTCGCCCAGTTTGCTCACCGGAACGATTTCGTCTTCCGCAAAACCTGCTTTCGCTACTACACAGCGCGCTTCGTTTTTCTCGCTGTCCAGCAGCCAGAAAGAGTTCAGCAGATCGTCATTTGCAGCTTTAGTAATCTGGATACCTGTAATCATGTGTTGCCTCCCTTAGGCTACATTAACTGATGCTGGCCTTTTGCGGCCAATTGGTAAAACCATTGTTTGTTGTGTGTATATATAACATTCAGTCCCGGGTGATTTATTGATTTAAATCAACAAAACCACCAACCACACAAAGAGTGTGGTCTGTATTTTTTGTTTTAGATCAATTTTAAAGGTTTACCAATTCAACTTATCCTGCCTGGTTTTCAACATAAATTGAGTCACTTAGCCTGGTTTTCCGCGGGTAATTTTGCTCGTTGGGGTTTAACAGGTAAGCTAGACACAGAATGAGATTCGCAGGAGAGCGAGATGACAACACCTTTAACCTGGCATGACGTGCTGGCTGAAGAGAAGCAGCAGCCCTATTTTATAAATACCCTCAGTACCGTTGCGGCTGAACGGCAGGCCGGCCAGACAATTTATCCGCCGCAGAAAGATGTGTTTAACGCCTTCCGCTACACCGAACTGAGCGATGTAAAGGTGGTTATCCTGGGGCAGGATCCGTACCACGGCCCCGGGCAGGCTCACGGACTGGCATTTTCCGTGCGTCCGGGCGTGGCCATCCCACCTTCTCTGCTGAATATGTATAAAGAGCTGGAAGGAACGATTCCGGGTTTCACCCGTCCTAATCACGGTTATCTGGAAAGCTGGGCGCGCCAGGGCGTGCTGTTGCTGAATACAGTATTAACTGTCCGGGCGGGTCAGGCACACTCCCACGCCAGTCTGGGATGGGAAACCTTTACCGATAAGGTTATCAGCCTGATCAATGAGCATCGTGAAGGCGTCGTGTTTTTACTCTGGGGTTCGCATGCCCAAAAGAAAGGGGCGATTATCGATCGTCAGCGTCATCACGTGCTGAAGGCGCCGCACCCGTCGCCGCTGTCTGCGCATCGTGGTTTCTTTGGCAGTAATCATTTTGTTCTGACGAATGAGTGGCTGGAAAAGCGTGGCGAAAAGCCGATTGACTGGATGCCTGTGTTACCGGCAGAGAGCGAGTAGGGTTTGAATGTGCCGGGTCAGGCCCGGCACATAAAAGGCTTATGCCTTGTTCTGACGCCACCATTCCGCCAGCAGCACGCCGGTCGCAACGGATACGTTCAGGCTTTCAACGTTGCCAGTGCCGTCGATAGAGACGCTCAGGTCAGCGCTGGAGAGTGCCGCATCAGACAGACCATCGCGCTCCTGACCTAACACCAGCACCATTTTGCGCGGCAACGTCGCTTTAAACAACGGCGTAGCGGCACGGCTTGAGGTGGTGACAATGGTGTAGCCCGCGTTACGGAATTGTTCAAGGGCTTCCAGCACGCTGTCGCCGGTGATCGGCTGAACGTGCTCTGCACCACCTTCCGCGGTACGAATCGCCGCACCGGATTCCAGCAGCGCGGCATCCTGCAACAGAACGCCTTTTACGCCAAAGTGCGCGCAGCTACGCATCATAGCGCCCAGGTTATGCGGGTTACCCACATCTTCCAGCGCCAGCACGCAGTCATCGGCATCCGCCTGGCTAACCCACTGCTGCACGGTAGTGCCGTTACGTTTTTTGATCAGGAAGCAGACGCCGCCGTGGTGTTCTGTACCGGACGCTTTTGTCAGCTCGGCATCGTCAACCACGTGGTAGGCTTTGCGGTTCGCCGCCATCCAGCGCAGCGCTTCTTTAAAGCGCGGGGTCACGCTCTGGATAAACCATGCACGAACGATACACTCCGGGCGGCTCTGGAACAGGGCCTGACAGGCGTTCTCACCGTAGACACGGGTCTCTTCCGCACGCTGACGACGCAGCACTTCCGGATCGATAAAGCTTTTTCCGCTGATACCGCCGTGATCGGCTTTTTCGGTCGTCTCTTCACCGGGCGCGCGAGAAACGGTACGCCATGGCGATCCACCGTCGCGGACAAAATCATCGCGTTTGCGATCGTCACGCTTACGGTCATCACGTTTGCGGTCATCGCCGCGGTTATTTCTGTCATCGCGGGCGGGGCGACGGCCACCGTCTGCACGAGAAGACGCCGGACGCCCGCCACCTTTTCCGGTACGCGGATTTTGGGTGCGTTTATCAGAGTCATCATCACTGCGGACATACATCACTTTGACCTTGCCGCTTTTGTTTTTCATTTCGTCGTTCATGCTTTTCTCCACCAGCGCTGCGCGAAGCGCGCAGATTACCCGATGTGCAAGCTCATAGCCATAATTTCGTACAAAAGCCTGTGACTATTGTTCCCATTGAATAAAACGCGTTGTCGTTTCATACAGGCTCACTGATAATATGTAACATATCAGAAACATTATCGGCGTTCTGCCGTTGTTCCACGGCTCTATCAGAGGTTAGTTATGAATACCGTATGTGCCAACTGTCAGGCTTTAAACCGCATTCCGGACGATCGGATGGATGACGGTGCGAAATGCGGGCGTTGTGGCCACGAATTATTTGATGGCGATGTCATTAACGCGACGGGTGCTACGCTGGACAAACTCCTCAAGGACGATCTGCCTGTTGTGGTCGATTTCTGGGCACCGTGGTGCGGCCCCTGCCGTAACTTTGCGCCCATCTTCGAAGACGTGGCTGAAGAGCGCAGCGGGAAAATGCGTTTTGTCAAAGTGAATACCGAAGCGGAACGTGAACTCAGCGCCCGTTTTCGCATTCGCAGCATTCCAACCATTATGATTTTCAAAAATGGTGAAGTGATCGACATGCTCAATGGTGCAGTACCAAAAGCGCCTTTCGACAGCTGGTTAAACGAATCCCTGTAACATTCGCGGGGCATATCTTGTGCCCCGTTCTCTCCTCTGCGAAAATGGGGTTTTTCCTGCCTTTTCGCCCATGACTGATAACGCTGTACTTCAATTACGCGCCGAGCGCCTTGCGCGCGCCACCCGCCCTTTTCTGGCCCGAGGCAATCGTATTCGCCGCTGCCAGCGCTGCCTTTTACCGCTGAAAGTGTGTCTGTGCGAAACGCTTGCGCCGAGCGAGGCGAAAAGCCGCTTTTGTCTGGTCATGTTCGATACCGAACCGATGAAGCCCAGCAACACAGGGCGTTTGATCGCCGATATTCTACCCAACACCGCAGCGTTTCAGTGGTCGCGCACTGAGCCACCTCAGGCTCTGCTCGACCTGGTGGCAAGCCCGGACTATCAGCCCATGGTCGTTTTCCCGGCATCATATGCAGGCGAACAACGTCAGGTACTTACGGCGCCACCATCCGGTAAGCCGCCGCTGTTTATTATGCTCGACGGCACCTGGACCGAAGCAAGAAAGATGTTTCGCAAAAGCCCTTATCTTGATGCGCTGCCGGTGATTTCCGTCGATCTGTCGCGTGTTTCGGCCTATCGCTTGCGTGAAGCGCATGCCGACGGTCAATATTGCACCGCTGAAGTCGCCATAGCGCTACTGGATCTGGCGGGCGATACCCAGGCGGCCGGCGCGCTGGGCAGTCACTTCTCCTGCTTCCGCGAACGTTATCTTGCGGGAAAAACCGTTCATAAGGGTAGTGTCACAGCAACTGAGGCAGAAAGCGTTTAAAATCATCAGGTCGCTTGCATTCACAGGAGGCCTGCATGAGCCAGAGAGGGTTAGAAGCGCTACTCCGTCCGAAATCCATTGCCGTTATTGGCGCCTCGATGAAACCGGACCGCGCAGGGTATCTGATGATGCGCAATCTGCTGGCTGGCGGATTTAACGGCCCGGTCATGCCCGTTACGCCCGCTTATAAGGCGGTACAGGGGGTGCTGGCGTGGCCGGACGTGCAAAGTTTACCGTTTGTTCCCGACCTCGCCGTGCTCTGTACGCATGCGAAACGAAACCTCGAATTGCTTGAGTCGCTCGGTCAGAAAGGCTGTAAAACCTGCATTATTCTTTCCTCGCCTCCTGAACAGCAGCCCGAACTGCTGGCCTGCGCCAGCCGCTACCAGATGCGCATTCTTGGTCCAAATAGCCTCGGTCTGCTTGCGCCCTTGCAAGGGCTGAATGCCAGTTTTTCCCCGGTTCCGATCCGTAAAGGCAAACTGGCCTTTATTTCGCAGTCGGCTGCGGTATCCAATACCATCCTCGACTGGGCGCAGCAGCGTGAGATGGGCTTTTCCTATTTCATTGCCCTCGGCGACAGCCTGGACATTGACGTCGATGAGCTGTTGGATTTCCTGGCGCGTGACAGCAAAACCAGCGCTATCCTGCTCTACCTTGAACACCTGAGCGACGCCCGTCGTTTTGTGTCGGCGTCGCGTAGCGCATCACGTAATAAACCGATTCTGGTCATCAAAAGCGGGCGCAGCCCCGCGGCTCAGCGCCTGCTACATTCCCGTTCCGGGATGGATCCCGCATGGGATGCAGCGATCCAGCGCGCCGGTTTACTGCGGGTACAGGATACGCACGAGCTTTTTTCCGCCGTCGAAACGTTAAGCCACATGCGCCCCCTGCGCGGTGAAAAGCTGATGATTGTCAGCAACGGTGCCGCTCCCGCCGCCCTGGCGCTGGATGAGCTCTGGCTACGCAACGGCAAGCTGGCCACGCTGGGTGAAGAGACGCTCCAGCGCCTGCGGGATGCGTTACCGGGAAGCGTTGTTCCCGATAATCCCCTCGATTTGCGCGATGATGCCAGCAGCGATCGTTACATTAAGGCGATCACGATTTTGCTGGATAGCCAGGACTTTGATGCGCTGATGATTATCCATTCGCCCAGCGCGGTTGCGCCAGGCAGCGAAAGTGCGCGTGCGCTGATTGAGGAGGTCCGAAATCATCCCCGCGGCAAATACGTTACCCTGCTGACCAACTGGTGCGGCGAATTCTCCTCGCAGGAGGCACGGCGTCTGTTTAGTGAAGCCGGGTTGCCAACCTACCGTACCCCAGAGGGCACCATTACCGCGTTTATGCATATGGTTGAATACCGCCGCAACCAGAAGCAGCTGCGTGAAACGCCTGCCCTGCCGGGCAATCTCACCGCAAATTCGGTGGATGTGCACAGGCTTTTGCAGCAGGCCATCGAAGAGGGCGCCACTTCTCTTGACACACATGAGGTACAACCCATTCTTGGCAGTTATGGAATGCAAACCCTGCCCACCTGGATTGCCGGCGACAGCGCTGAGGCGGTACATATTGCTGAGCAGATTGGTTATCCGGTCGCGCTGAAGCTGCGCTCTCCCGATATTCCGCACAAATCGGATGTGCAGGGCGTCATGCTGTATCTGCGCACCGCGACAGAAGTACAACAGGCCGCGGATGCCATTATCGATCGCGTAAAAATGACGTGGCCACAGGCCAGGATCCACGGCCTGCTGGTACAGAGCATGGCCAACCGTGCGGGTGCGCAGGAGCTGCGCGTGGTTGTCGAACACGATCCGGTTTTTGGCCCGCTCATTATGCTGGGTGATGGCGGCGTTGAGTGGCGGCCAGAAGAACAGGCGGTTGTCGCGCTTCCCCCTCTGAACATGAACCTGGCGCGTTATTTAATTATTCAGGCCATCAAAAGCAAAAAAATCCGCGGGAGAAGCGCTCTGCGGCCGCTTGATATCGCCGGATTAAGCCAGTTTCTGGTGAAGGTCTCCAACCTCATTGTTGACTGTGCGGAGATCCAGCGCCTGGATATCCACCCCCTTCTTGCCTCCGGAAATGAATTTACCGCCCTGGACGTGACGCTGGACATTGCGCCCTATATCGGTGACCCGGAAAGCCGTCTCGCCATTCGTCCTTATCCTCTTCATCTGGAAGAGTGGGTGGAGATGAAAAATGGGGAGCGGGCGCTGTTTCGCCCTATCCTGCCGGAAGACGAGCCGCTGCTGCGGGCGTTCATCTCGCAGGTGACGAAGGAAGATTTGTACTATCGCTATTTCAGCGAAATCAATGAATTTACCCACGACGATTTAGCCAATATGACCCAGATCGACTACGATCGAGAAATGGCGATTGTGGCGGTCCGCCGTTCCGGAGCGGGAGAGGAGATCCTCGGCGTGACGCGCGCTATTTCCGACCCGGATAACGTGGATGCCGAGTTTGCCGTACTGGTGCGTTCCGATCTTAAGGGTTTGGGGTTGGGCAGACGGCTGCTCGAAAAACTCATTGGTTATACGCGCGATCACGGATTGTCACGCCTGAATGGCATTACTATGCCAAACAATCGGGGTATGGTGACCCTGGCGCGGAAGCTCGGTTTTGACGTTGATATCCAGCTGGATGAAGGTATTGTCTCTCTGTCCCTCAGCCTGACTTCGACGGATAAACAAGAGTAAGCTGCTGGAAATGTTACCCACTTTTACCGGCACTGGGGTATCATTGTCCGCTTATGTTGTTTGCCTGGTACAGACAACCCTTCAATGAACAGAGAAGAAACGCACTGTGATGTTGTCAAAATTTAAGCGTAATAAACATCAACAACACCTTGCTCAACTACCGAAGATTTCTCAGTCAGTTGATGATGTAGAGTTCTTTTATGCTCCCGCTCATTTCCGGGAGACGCTTCTTGAAAAGATTGCCAGCGCTACGCGACGTATTTGCATTGTGGCGCTCTATCTTGAACAAGATGAAGGTGGGCGTGCGATCCTGAACGCGCTCTATGAAGCGAAACGTCAGCGTCCGGAACTGGATGTTCGCGTGCTGGTTGACTGGCACCGTGCTCAGCGTGGCCGTATTGGTGCGGCTGCCTCGAATACCAATGCTGACTGGTATTGCCGCACGGCCCAGGAAAATCCGGGTATTGATATCCCGGTGTATGGCGTACCGGTGAATACCCGTGAAGCGCTTGGCGTTCTTCATTTTAAAGGATTTATCATTGATGACAGCGTCCTTTATAGCGGCGCCAGCCTGAATGATGTGTATCTCCATCAGCTCGATAAATACCGCTACGATCGCTACCATCTGATCCGCAATCCGCAGATGGCTGACATCATGTTCAACTGGGTTGATAAAAACCTGGTTCATGGTCGGGGTGTGCACCGTCTTGACGATCCTCATCGCCCGAAAAGCCCGGAAATCAAAAACGACGTTCGCTCCTTCCGCCAGGAACTGCGCGATGCGGTTTATCGTTTTCAGGGTGATGCCAGTAATGAAGAACTGTCCGTTACGCCTCTGGTAGGCCTGGGAAAATCCAGCCTGCTGAACAAGACCATCTTTCATTTGATGCCGTGCGCTGAGCATAAGCTGACCATCTGCACCCCGTACTTTAATCTTCCCGCCGTTCTGGTGCGTAATATCATTCAGCTGCTGCGTGATGGTAAAAAGGTGGAAATCATTGTCGGGGATAAAACGGCAAATGACTTTTTCATTCCGGAAGATCAGCCTTTCAAGATCATCGGCGCACTGCCTTATCTCTATGAGATTAACCTGCGCCGCTTCCTGAGCCGTTTACAGTACTATGTGAACACGGACCAGCTGGTTGTGCGTCTCTGGAAAGATGAAGACAACAGCTATCACCTCAAAGGGATGTGGGTGGATGACGAGTGGATGCTGCTGACCGGTAATAACCTGAACCCACGCGCCTGGCGTCTGGATCTGGAAAACGCCATCCTTATTCATGATCCTCAGCATGCGTTAGCCGCGAAACGCGATCGTGAGCTGGAGCTTATACGCACGCATACCACCGTGGTTCGTCATTATCGCGATCTGCAAAGCATCGCTGATTATCCGGTGAAAGTTCGCAAGCTGATTCGCCGTCTACGTCGGATCCGTATCGACCGCCTCATCAGCCGCATTCTGTAATACACGGGCCCTGTCATCGACGGGGCTTTTTTTATGGAGTCTGTTAATGCGTACGCCTTTCCTGATAATCCCTCTTTTCCTGACCGGTTGCAGCCATATGGCTAATGATAACTGGTCGGGTCAGGATAAAGCTCAACACTTTCTGGCGTCTGCAATGTTGTCCGCTGCGGGTAATGAGTATGCGCTGCACCAGGGGTATAGCCGGGATCGAAGTGCCACAATGGGCCTGATGTTCTCCATCAGCCTGGGGGCATCAAAAGAACTTTGGGATAGCCGCCCCTCGGGAAGCGGCTGGAGCTGGAAAGATTTTGCCTGGGACGTAGCCGGGGCAACAACCGGCTACGCCGTCTGGCAGATGGCGCATTATTAAAGGCGGATCCCTTTTCCTTTACGATGCAGCATCAGGGAGACAATAAACGCCAGCGCCCCCATGATGGTGACATACCAGAAGAAGGTCGTTTCACTGCCCCATGACTTTAGGGATAGCGCGACATATTCTGCTGATCCGCCAAACAGGGCGTTAGCGACCGCATAAGAGAGGCCTACGCCCAGCGCCCTCACCTGTGCGGGAAACATTTCCGCTTTCAAAATGCCACTGATTGCCGTGTAAAAACTAATAATAATAAGTGCCACCATAATCAAAGCGAAAGCGGCATACGGAGAGGTTGTATGCTGTAGCGCCGTCAAAAGCGGAACAGTCCCCAGGGTGAGCATGCCACCAAAGATCAGCATGGAGGTGCGGCGACCTATTTTGTCCGACAGCGCGCCAACAATCGGCTGAATGAGCATAAAGACCAGTAACGCCACCGTCATGACGACACTCGCAACGTTAGCATGCATGCCCGTCGTGTTGACCAGATATTTTTGCATATAGGTGGTGAAGGTATAGAAGCTTAGCGAGCCTGCGGCGGTAAAGCCTAATACCATCAAAAATGCTTTGCGGTTACGCCACAACCCTTTCATCGAACCGGCTTCTTTCAGCGCCCTGACCTCCTGCTGGGAGGTTTCATCAAGCTGACGGCGTAACCACAGCGCCACAACCGCCAGGGCGGCCCCCAGGGCAAACGGTATGCGCCAGCCCCAGGCGCGTAAATCTTCATCGCTAAGGATTTGTTGAAGGATCACCACAACCAGTAACGCCAGTAGCTGTCCGCCAATGAGGGTTACATACTGGAATGATGCATAGAAACCTTTGCGCCCTTCAACAGCCACTTCGCTCATGTATGTCGCGCTGGTGCCGTATTCGCCACCCACTGACAGCCCCTGGAACAGACGTGCCAGCAACAGCAACGCCGGTGCCCATGTTCCGATTGTGTCATATCCGGGCAAGCAGGCAATCACCAGCGAGCCGACGCACATCAGGCACACAGAGATGAGCATGGATGTCTTGCGCCCTTTCCTGTCCGCGATCCTGCCGAACAGCCATCCGCCAATGGGACGCATCAGGAACCCGGCGGCAAAAACGCCTGCGGTTTGCAGAAGCTGCGTTGTGGTGTTCCCTGATGGGAAAAAGATATGCGCAAAGTAGAGTGAACAGAATGAATAGACGTAAAAATCAAACCACTCTACAAGGTTCCCCGATGAGGCTCCAACAATTGCCCAAACCCGACGGCGAGTATCCTTGCCTGCTAAACTTGTGTTATCCGTATCTGCACTGGCTACGGTTTCTGTCATTTTAAAATCCCCTGTCTCACATTGCGGGCCATTGCCCACAAACAGTAAAACCGGATTTAAAACGAATCGTTAGGTAAATAAAATGTTTCCAATATGTTTCATTGGATTTTGTGAACTCGATCAGGTATCGAATTATTAGCGGACGTAGTAATTATCCCCACGCTTGCTGGTGAGCCTTTTTTCGCTGCAAATAATCTTCATCGGCACGAATTTTATCCCACCACGTTTTGAATACCGCAGCGGCCTCTGCTTTTACTGGATCGTGATCGAGGGGTTTGACCTGGCGCTTCTCATCATACTTTTTTCCGCCTTTATGATTGGCGTATCGCCGGGCACGGGTGTATCCCATCTGTATGAATTTACGCGCCATATCCATACCTACAAAATCGTTATTCCTGCGGTACTCTTCAAAGAGGGCGTAGATCTCTTCTGCCGAACGCGCTGCGACTTCAGCATTTTTATAACGCCAGTGTGGAAGGATTTCGCTTTTATAAGGCTCGACCATCAATACGCCCTGCTCACCCCGGCCCACCTGATACCGTTCGGGATGTTCGCGAAAATTAATATTGGCAAAATCTTGTTGATAATCAAAGGGACGAGTCAAAGCGGCACCATTGTTAAAATTGTTTTAACAATTGTAGGCCGGATAAGGGGAAGCCGCCATCCGGCATGTTTTCCGCGCCCAAAGCAAAAAACCCCGTACCTTACGGTACGGGGTTTTTCTTGTTTGATGCCTGGCAGTTCCCTACTCTCACATGGGGAGACCCCACACTACCATCGGCGCTACGGCGTTTCACTTCTGAGTTCGGCATGGGGTCAGGTGGGACCACCGCGCTAAAGCCGCCAGGCAAATTCTGTTAATCTGTATCAGGCTGAAA
>NZ_QFLS01000016.1:0-214999 GCF_004136695.1 Enterobacter cloacae complex sp. 677-3DZ2D5B
GAGCGACATCACGTTTGCGGGCAAGAAGCGCATCACGCTCATCGGGGGCGGGAGTTACCAGCGGCTGGAGGCGGGGAAGGTAGAGTATGGTACGACCGCGATGTATATACGGAAGGTTAAACGGACAATGGCAGCGGGGAAAAATACAATTGAAACTGATTTACCTTCTGTTGCTGGCGAAGTCACAGATTTACAGTCCATTAAAAAAATTCTGTTCTCATAATCAAGGATTGAACGATGCATATTTCCCCTCCTATTTTATTACCATATTCCCCGAATGGCATTTTCAGCGACTGGGTTTTTCAGTGCATGCCTGTCGATACTGCACGTAATTATCCCGTAAATCCTGTGGGTGCATGGCACGGGGGCATACATATTCCTCATACAGATATTTCCAGTGCACAGGCCAACCCCATCCGGGCAATTGCTGACGGTACTATTATTTATGCCAGGTCTCCATCCGAAAACAAAGATAAAAAGCCACTGGCTTATAATGGGAAAACGGACGATGGGTGTGTACTGATCCGACATAAGATATTGATTGGCGAAGATCCTGTCGAGTTTGTTTTTTATTCGTTGACCATGCACCTGAAGCAGGTTCGATTTGAAATTTTGTCTAATATTGGACAGCGTATAAAACGTGAGCAAGTCTTAGGTACGTCGGGTGTCGTGGATGGAAAAAATGCATTCCACTTCCAGATTTGTTGCGAGCAAAAAATGCTCGATGTACTGTGTGGTCGAATTGATGGAGGGATAAATATTGCGTTCCCGGGAAGGGTAAAGCCTGTATACGGTAGTGAGTACTATTATTTCCCAGCGGGTACTCCTGTTTATGGGGATATTCCTAAAGGTTTTGTGCACGCTCCAGCGAACCTTACGACGGAAGATTTATATATTATCAACAGTGGGGGAGATACAAAAACGCTGCGAAAAAAAAATGATGGTTTCTATGACCACATCGGCAGTGTTGCTGTGGGCGTCAATTATATCAGCGAAGCATCAGGGGTTGATTCCCTGAAAAATGCCATGGGATACAGTCAGTGGGTTAAGATTGCGATCCCTGGTGGAAGTGGGTGGGTCGATGTCTGTACTAATAATATAATGACTTACAGCGAGGCCGAACTACCTGACTGGGCAGGATGGTCTCTGATTGATGACGACGCATCCAGCGATAGCCAGTGTAATTCAAAAATTATAAAAAAGTTATATGCAGAAAAAAAGAATGATGATGCAAAAGATCTGCTTAAACACTCAATTTGCAAGTTTCCATTCGAGTGGGATTTTTCAACATTCGATGCGCGTTTTTCATGGGTAAAAACAAAAACAGATCATCTACCCGAGCCATTGACCGATGATGATTACAATGAACTCAAGGAACACATAAAGTCGTTATGCTTCTTTGATAAATTGCCTGCTGAGGTACAGAAGGAACTCAGTGGTCAGATTTGGCATTTTGAACCCCGAGTATTTATCACGCAGATACAAAAAGCAGAGCGCCGTTTGATCTTTAAAACCATCAAAAAAATGAATGACTTCACTGCTGATGATATGCGGTACGGTGATATGGCGAAAGAGCAGATACTCGCTCAGGGAAAAATGAACAAAGTTGACATTTGGGGGCAGGAGTTTAAAGTTAACTTTTTCAATTTTGACAAGACTATTGATGAGCATTTTAAGAGCATGGATAGTATGGGGTACTGGACTGCTTGGGGAGAATATTCAAGTCTTATAAATATCATGCTCAAAAAGTTTAAAGCGAACGAAGGTGGGGTTTTAAAGCATAATCTTTTGAATAAGGCATTTTCTAAACATGTAACTACAGTGGAATGTGTTAATAAAATTAAGGGGTTTATTAAATCATTACTTGATGACAATGGTTATATGAGTCTTTCGGTTAATGACTTAAACGTGTTAAATGAAAAAATAAGGAATGGTGTTAAGCTTCCTAAATTCGATAACTATGATTGGTTTAATGGTTTAGGAATAACTATCCATGATACTTATTCCACGCAAATTTATCTTAATTATATAGATGTTAGTGACGGTAAATTTAAAGCCGAAATTTCATTTCAAATACAGGATCACTTTGGTTTAGATGTTGCTGATGTTAATGGGAAATGGTTTGAAGACTTTCCATGGTTTTGTTCATGGTTCATTCTTCAGCGTTATACGGAATTTGGATATATGCCATTCATTAACGAGGCTGAGTTTTCAATGGTTGTTGAAGGGTGATAAATGAAGTTTAAATATATTTTTTTAGTGATAATTATCGGCGTTATAATAAGCGTGATTTATTTGTTTTTAAAACCAGCAAAAGTATCTGGGATATATCAAGATATAACTTATGACAAGCGCTGGGGTAGTGAATGTAAATCAACTATTGTATTGGTAGATAATGCTCCGCTGACGAAATCAAACCTTGCTAAATTATGGAGTCGAGAGAAAACATTCATTTTGGATAAGTGGAAGCCTTTTGTTAATAAATGCGATTATATACTTTTTATAAAAAACAAGACTGAGCCTCCTCATGATAGTGAGGAAGTTAAGTACTGGGTAGGTGATTATCAGTTATGTCTTAAAGGTAAGATAGATAGTTGCATTTCGAAAGATGAAAGGTTGTTTTATATAGGCATTGATAAGCAAATATATGGCGATAGATTGATCGGAGAGTTTGGCAATAAAAAACTTTATCTAAGTTTTGTGGACTGAATATTTTATTCTACCGGTTTGATGTGCGTCTGCCGCACCGCGAGCTATCGGATCTGCTTGACGGGGCGGCAGAATCGGTCTGGGATGTGCGGACACTGGCACAGTGTTGCCACCGTACCGTCGCCACGCGGGATTATAACTACCGGACAGCCACCATGCTGCTGGATGCTACAGTGAGCGTACGCAGTAAGACAAGCACTACAGCTACGCAGCACCGTACCGGAAGACGGATGATGACAACGCCACCAGCAGGCACGGCTGAACGATAGCGCTCGGAAGTTCATGGTATCGTCCCTGGATGGTTTGCGAGCAGTGATAAGAACGATATTTCATACTACCTTTACCCCGCTTTACACACCCGCCCTTCTCCATGCTCTACAGTTTTTTTGCTGCCGCCTTTCGTGCAGCCTTAGCCCTTTTTGCTAACGGAGAGCTTGCATGTTGACCCGACGATTGTCCTGCCTGGCGCTGTTGATGGCGCTGGCCTCCCCCGCAATGGCCGCGGATGCCCCCACCTACGGCGAGAAGCTGGAAGGTTTTGACTACGGCTGGCCGGTAAAACACTTTACCTTTACCTCGCAGAACCAGCCTCTGGATATGGCTTACCTGGACGTGAAGCCGGAAAAACCCAACGGCCGCACCGTGGTGCTGATGCACGGCAAAAACTTCTGCGCCGGTACCTGGGACGGCACGATCCGCGCGCTTTCAGCCAGCGGGTATCGCGTGATCGCACCCGACCAGATCGGCTTCTGCAAATCCACCAAGCCGGAGCATTATCAGTACACCTTCCAGCAGCTGGCGGATAACACCCACGCGCTGCTGAAAACGCTGGGCGTCGATCGCGTCACGGTTATCGGCCATTCGACCGGCGGCATGCTGGCGACCCGCTACGCGCTGATGTGGCCGCAGCAGGTGCAGCAGCTGGTGATGGTGAACCCAATAGGGCTTGAAGACTGGAAAGCGCGCGGCGTGCCGCATATCACGGTTGACCAGTGGTACCAGCGCGAGCTGAAAGTCAGCGCCGACGGCATTCGTCAGTACGAGAAAAACACCTACTACGCCGGGGAGTGGAAGCCGGAGTACGAGCGCTGGGTCACCATGCTTGCCGGGTTAAACAACGGGCCAGGCAAAGCGCGCGTGGCGTGGAACTCGGCGCTGCTCTACGACATGATTTATACCCAGCCGGTCGTCTATGAATTTAACGAGCTGAAAATGCCGGTATTATTGATGATCGGCACGAAGGACAACACCGCCATCGGGAAAGATCTCGCCCCGCCTGAGATCCGCAAAACGCTCGGCAACTATGCGGTGCTGGGAAAGGAGACGGCGAAGCGCATCCCGCACGCTACGCTGGTGGAATTTAACGACATGGGCCACGCGCCGCAGATGCAGGATCCTGAGCGCTTCCACGAGGCGCTGCTTAAGGGGCTTCAGGCCCGCTGACTGGTTTGCAGCAACAGCCCGCGCAGCCACGCCTGCGCGGGATTGCGGTGCGTTCTGCCGTGCCAGGCCATGCTCTTGGTAAAGCCTGGCACGGGAACTGGCGTCTCGCAGATGAACATCCCCGTCTGATTTTCCGCGATGCGTGACGGCACGACGGCAATCATATCGCTGAGGGCCAGCACGTCCGGCAGAACCAAAAAGTGGCTCACCGAGAGCCCCACGTGCCGCGTCCGGCCAATTTTCTCCAGCGCGCTATCGGTTACCCCGCGAAAGCCGTCTCCCTCGTAAGAGACCAGCACATGCTCAAGGGCGCAAAATCGGTCTAACGTCATTGGCTCTCCGGCGTTTGGATGATCGGCGCGCATCATGCATACGTACCGTTCATCATAAAGCGCACGGCTGTGAAGCTCATCGGGCGTGGTGTGGGGGGTGATAAGCGCTACGTCAATAGCGCCCTGCTCAAGCTGGCTGACAAGGCTACCGGGGGTAACGGGCACCACGCGCACGCGTATGCCAGGCGCCTGTGTTTTAAGGGCGGCGATAAACGGCACAACAACCGCCCGAAGTGCATAATCCGTAGCGGCAAGAGTGAAGGTGAGGCGAGCGGTATTTGGGTCAAAGGCAACGGGCTGAAGCAGCACGTCGATATCCGCGAGAATGCGCTTCACCGGAGCGGCCAGCGCTTCCGCGCGCGTGGTTGGCACCATGCCGTGCGGGGCGCGGATAAAGAGCGGATCGTCGAAGTAGTCCCGCAGGCGGTTGAGCATGCCGCTCACGGCGGGCTGGGTCAGAGCAAGACGCGCCGCCGCGCGGGTGACGCTGCGTTCATCCAGCAGAGCGTCAAGCGTTTTCAGCAGGTTTAGATCCAGCGTGCGCAGATCCGCTTTCATGATGTTTTGCTACCTCTTTTCCGTTCACTATTATGGCGCTGCCCGCTGTCGACGCGTTGCGTTTCCCGCTATGATGGGCGGCTAGTCTAAGGAGAACGCATGGTCTGGATAATGCTGGCAACGCTTGCCGTGGTGTTTGTAGTTGGGTTTCGTGTCCTGACCTCGGATTCCCGCCGCGCCATCAAACGCTTGAGCGAACGGCTGGGTATCACCCCGATGCCGGTAGAATCGATGATCGACCAGTTCGGTAAAACGCCGGGCAATGAGTTTATCCGCTACCTTGAGCGCCCAGACGAAGCGCACCTGCAAAACGCCGCCCAGGTCCTGCTTATCTGGCAGGTCTGCATCGTCGACGGGAGCGAAGAGAATCTGCATACCTGGCACCGCATGCTGCGTAAAGCCCGCCTGGCCGCACCGATCACCGATGCGCAAATCCGCCTCGCGCTCGGCTTCATGCGCGAGATAGAGCCCGATCCGCAGGAGCTTGACGCCTTCCAGCTGCGCTATAACCAGCTTTTCCTCCCGGAAGAGGGCGTGTTTTATCTGCACTGATATCACGAAACGTGATGAAGAGTATAAAGCATCGTCATTAGATTTATATCTGCCGCAGGCGCACCATCACTTCATCCACTCGCTGCTGAGGTGAACCATGAAACAATCCGCCATTATCTGGCCAAACGACTACCTGCCAGGCACAACCGATAACTTTGCATCCAACGAAATCATCGTCGCCGGGCTGAGCGCAAAAGAGATTTGGGCGCAGCTTAACGACACTACCCTGTGGCCGAACTACTACAGCAACGCCGAAGATATTCGTTTTCACGACGGCAGCGGTCCGGAACTGAGCGCCAACGCCCGCTTCCGCTTTACGACCTTTGGCTTCCCGGTTGAGGCGCAGGTCACGGAGTATGTTCCGCCCGTTGACGGCGAAGCCGCACGGATCGCCTGGCACGGCTGGGTGGAGGGCGATGCCAGCTCGCGTCTGGATGTGATCCACGCCTGGCTGTTTGAAGACTTGCCGGGAAACCGCGTCCGTATTCTGACTCAGGAGTCGCAGAAAGGCGTTCCTGCACAGGAACTTGCTCGCACCGTGCCGAATCCGATGATCAACGGGCACCAGGAGTGGATCGTTGGGCTGGCGAATGCAGCGATGCAAGAAAAGTTGTCGAAACGTTAAATTCGTCACACTTTTGATGATAAACTGCGCGACTTTTCCGCACGTTTTTATCTTCAGGTGATGCCATGACAGAACATACCCAGCCCACGACCACACCGCAGACCAAAGAGGTGTCGCGCCCCAACTGGTCGGCGGTTTTCTCCGTGGCGTTCTGCGTCGCCTGCCTGATTACCGTTGAGTTTCTACCGGTGAGCCTGCTGACGCCGATGGCGCAGGATCTGGGCATTTCCGAGGGCGTGGCGGGGCAGTCCGTTACCGTCACCGCGTTTGTGGCGATGTTCGCCAGCCTGTTTATCACTCAGGCGATCGGCACCATTGACCGTCGTAAAGTGGTCATTCTGTTCAGCGTGCTGCTGACGCTCTCCTGCCTGCTGGTCTCTTTCGCTGAAAGCTTCACCCTGCTGCTGCTCGGCCGTGCCTGCCTGGGGCTGGGATTAGGCGGCTTCTGGGCGATGTCCGCCTCGCTGACCATGCGCCTGGTGCCCGCGCGTACGGTGCCGAAGGCCCTGTCCGTCATCTTCGGCGCGGTCTCCATCGCGCTGGTGATTGCCGCGCCGCTGGGCAGCTTCCTCGGCGGGATTATCGGCTGGCGTAACGTGTTCAACGCGGCGGCGGTGATGGGCGTGTTGTGCATTATCTGGGTGTGGAAAGCGCTGCCGTCCCTGCCGGGTGAGGCGGCGCACCACAAACAGAACATGTTCGCGCTGCTGAAACGTCCGGGCGTGCTGGCGGGGATGACCGCCATCTTCATGGCCTTTGCCGGGCAGTTTGCTTTCTTCACCTATATCCGCCCGGTGTATATGACCATGGCGGGCTTTGACGTGGACGGCCTGACGCTGGTGCTCCTGAGCTTCGGTATCGCCAGCTTTGTCGGCACCTCACTGTCGTCTCAGTTCCTGAAGCGCTCCCTGAAGGTGGCGCTGGCGGGTGCCCCGCTGGTGCTGGCGATCAGCGCCGCGGTGCTGGTGTTGTGGGGCAGCGATAAGTGGGTGGCGTCTGCCATCGCGATTATCTGGGGCTTTGCCTTTGCGCTGGTGCCGGTGGGCTGGTCGACGTGGATCACCCGCTCGCTTGCCGATCAGGCGGAAAAAGCCGGGTCGATTCAGGTAGCGGTGATCCAGCTGGCGAACACCTGCGGCGCGGCGGTGGGCGGCGTAGCGCTCGACCATCTGGGGCTGACGTCACCGCTGGTGATTTCCGGCACGCTGATGCTGCTGACGGCGCTGCTGGTGGCGGGGAAGGTTAAGGCGAAGTAGTGCTTTTCTCCCTCTCCCGTGGGAGAGGGTTGGGGTGAGGGCATCAGGCTACGCCGATGCCTTAACCCTTCTGCGTGAATCCATCGAAATCAACACCACCGACGACACAATCAACAGCGTCCCCAGCCAGTCCGGCAGGGTGAATGCCACCCCCAGCAACACCACCGACAGCAGCGCGCTGCTCAGCGGTTCGGCGCAGCTCAGAATGCTCGCTTTCGGCCCGCCGATCATCTGTGCGCCTTTCAGATACAGGCTGAACGTCAGCGCGGTGCCAATCACCACCAGGTAGAAAAACGCCAGCAGCAGGCCGCCGTCGATCACGAAGGTGGTGCCGCGTCCGGCGTAGAACGGCGTCAGCATTAATCCCGCAATCAACATACTCCAGCCGACAATCGGCAGCGTGCCGTAGCGGGCAATCAGCGTCGATGGATAGGTGGTGTAAAACGCCGCGGCAAACGCTGAGGCGATACCGAAGAACAGCGCGGCAGGCGAGATGGAGAGCGACGTCGGGTCGCCGTGGGTGACCAGCAGGAAGGTACCCACAAGCGACGTGAAAATCGCGGATAAGACAAATATGCCGGGACGCGTTTTCCGCGCCAGCGCAAACCATGCCACGATAATGGTCGGCGACAGAAACTGGAGCACGGTGGCCGTCGCAGCGTTGGATTTTTCAATCGTCAGCAGGAAGGTGAGCTGCACGGTGAGCGCGCCAACCAGCGAGAAAAACAGCAGGCTGAGGGCGTCTTTGCGGTTTTTGATGACCGAGAAAATCTTGTCGCCGTGAACGAAGGAGAGCGTCAACAGGATCACGCCGGTAAACAGCAGACGAACCATGGTCAGGTAAGGCGAAGAAATGTGGCTTTTCTCCATGATGTACTGCGCGCAAACCCCGGAACTGCCCCATAAAACGGCGGCGATCAGGACATTGAGCATCCCTTTGCGTGTGGAACCCATGTTCTCCCCTGTTATGTTGTCGTTAATTCGGTCAACAGCATAGCATGGTTGTGTGCGGCCTGATGCCCTCACCCCGGCCCTCTCCCACGGGGAGAGGGAGCGAACATTAAAAACGGCAACTTTCGTTGCCGTTTTGCTTTTACTTTAGAACCACGCCTCCCACATCGCGCCGACGTTGAAGTCGTCCAGCGTCTCATCTTTGGTGTTGTTCACGCGCGCGGTGCGTTCGTTATCCACCTTGCCGCCGGTCACGTAGAAGCGCAGCATCGGGCGGAACTCCGGCCCCATGGCGATAGACATGTTCTGCGACAGGGTCAGCTTCCAGCCCTTGTTGTCGCCGCCGTTGTCGTAATCCACGTGCTGCCAGCCCGCTTCCAGCCAGGTGGAGTGAACGTCGTTCCACCAGTGCATCGGGCGCACGATGGCATTGTAGTTCTTGCGGTTGTCGGTCTTATCGCGGCTATTGTCGTAATCGTGGAAGGCGAGGATGTACTCCACCTGCGTCGCCTGGGTGAATTTGTACAGCCCTTCGAAGCTGGCGTAGACCGTGGTCAGGTCTTCGGTTTTATTGAACACGCTGTTGTCAGAATTATCGGAGTAGCGGGCGATCACCTTGTTCACGCCGCTGTCGTTGGTGTGGCTCAGCACCACGCCGCCCTGCCAGGCGTTCAGACGCTCGTCACTCTCTACCGCTTTTGAATCAAAGCCGTAGTTGGCGTACAGCTCCAGATCCAGCGGACCGAGCTTCATGCCGTGGATTTTAGAGGTGGCCGCGTAGTTACCTTTGTCGCCCGTGCCGGACCCGCCGGTACAGGTGATGCGTGACGGGTTCGCTTCGTCTTCCATCACTTCCGGGCTACAGGATTCCACTGCCGCCACGGCAGCGACGTCAAACTGCACGCCGCCGATATCGAAGTTCTTCACCCCGGCGCCCTGACCGTCGTGGTTCATCCAGAAGTAATCGTTGATGCCCTGCTGCGGACGCTGGTGGAAGTCGCGACCCGCCCAGAAGTAGGCGTTCGGGTTGGAGGCCATAATGTTGGTCACGCCGGCGTAGGCTTTCTTGAGGTTAACTTCGTCGCCCCAGTGGTCGATCATCACGTTGATGTCCCAGATGGCGCCGTTTTCGCCCTTGAAAGCTTTGGAGAGCTGGAACTCGCCGCCGTTGCCTTCGTTACCCAGACGACCGATCGCGGACGCGCCGTTGTAGGAGCCATCGACAGCCACGTATTTCTGATCGGCAGCCTGGAAGTGCGCGCCGTAGCGGGCGTAGCCGGTAAATTTAACCCCGAACGGGATCGCCATATCCGGGGATTGCGCCGCGCTCTGCGGCTCGGTCACCACGTCCGCTTTTTTCGCGACCGCCGCATCCATTTTAGCCTGACGCTCGGCCAGGGCTTTATCCACCGCTTTCGCCACAATGGCGTCGATTTGCTCCTGAGTGAATTCCTGAGCGAGGACGGAAATTGGGCAAAGCGCGGCGATAACCGCCATGGTTAATGGAAGTTTTTTAATCGTATTCATGGTTATCTCAATATAGTTTAATTTTATTCAGACAATAACCATCCCGCTCCGATCTGACAGAATATGTCGCTATCATCAGAACAAGTGGATTTCTAGTTTTAGGTACAGAGGTATTACATTAAATTATTTCGCCATAGACTATCTCTGATATAAATGAATAATCTCTTCAGATAATTCACGCGCTAATAGCGAATTCATTAAATGATCCTGCGCGTGCACCATAATTAATGTCATCGGCTGGCGGGCTTCGCCCGCGTCCTGCTCAATCAGTTTGGTCTGCATCTTGTGCGCCTGGCGCGCATAGCCGTCGGCTTCGCGCAGCAGGCTTTTGGCCTCGTCAAGGTTGCCCTGACGCGCCGCGTGCAGGGCTTCAAAGCACAGGCTGCGGGACTGGCCGGCGTTGACGATAATTTCCATTACGGCTTCTTCTAGTGCGATCATCATCATTACTCTTTATCAAAACTATTATTTAAGGCGGTGGCGGCAAACCACTCTCCGCTTTTTTTAATGGTGCGCTGCTGCGTCTCTACATCGAGCTGAATAAAACCGTAGCGGTTTTTATACGCATTACACCACGACCAGTTATCAATAAATGTCCACATATGGTAGCCAAGACAATTGCAGCCTTCGCTAATACCTTTGTGCAGCCACGATAAATGCTCAGAAATAAAATCAATGCGGTATTGATCGTTAATCTGGCCGTTTTCAATAAAGCGCTGCTCATTTTCGACACCCATGCCGTTTTCCGAAATAAAGCAGCGGGGGTTGCCGTAATGGTCGCGCAGGTTAACCAGAATATCGTAAATACCCGGCTCGTAGATTTCCCAGCCGCGGTACGGGTTCATCTTGCGGCCCGGCATCTCGTAATTATCAAAGAACCACTCCGGCATAAACGGCGCCTGCGGGTTCACCGCGCTGTCGCGACACTTCACGCGACGCGGCTGATAGTAGTTAATGCCGAGCAGGTCGATTTTCCCTTCCGCAATCAGGAAACCGTCTTCCGGCTTGCAGGCGGGCAGCTGGTCGTAAGATTTCAGCAGCGCCACCAGATCCGCCGGGTATTCGCCGCGCAGGACCGGGTCGAGGAAGCTGCGGTTAAACATTAGATCCGCAACGTGCGCCGCCTTCACGTCTGCCGGGTTCTGCGAACGCGGATACGACGGCGTCAGGTTCAGCACGATGCCGATCTCCCCCGCGTAGTGCCCGGCGCGGTAGGCCTGAACCGCCTTCGCATGGGCCAGCACCGTGTGATACGCCACGGTGGCCGCCCGGCGGAAATCCACTACGTTGGGGTAGTGGAAGTCATACAGATAACCGCCTTCCACCGGAACAATCGGCTCGTTGAAGGTAAACCAGTGCAGCACGCGGTCCCCGAACAGCTCGAAGCATATCTGCGCATAGCGGGCGTAAGCGTCCACTACGTCACGGTTTTCCCAGCCGCCAATTTCCTGCATCGCCATCGGCATGTCGAAATGGAACAGGGTGATAAACGGCGTGATGCCCTGTTCATTCAGCTCATCAATAACCTGATTGTAAAAATCGACCGCGTCCGGGTTCACTTCACCGATGCCGTCGGGGATCAGGCGCGCCCAGCTAATCGAGGTACGAAAGCTGTTGTGGTTCAGCTGTTTTAACAGCTGAATGTCCGTTTTCCAGTGCTGATAAAACGTGGAGGTGTGCTGCGGCCCCACGCCGTTGTGAAAACGGTTCGGCTCGCGGGCAAACCAGTAGTCCCACGTGGTTTCACCCTCTCGTGTCCCTTCCGTCTGGAGAGCGGAGCTTGCGCTGCCCCACCAGAAGTTATCGGGAAATGCGTATTTCATGACCCTTCCTCTTTGACTTAATTGCTTGTGGCTTCAGCGGCACCCACGGTTGCAGCCTGGGCTTTCTGCTCTTCGTTTTTAATCAGCGTACGCTCATAGGCGCGCAGGAACGGCAGGTACATCAGCGCCGACATCACCATGCAGACGAGGCACATCACCACCGGGCTCAGCGCCCAGTTCGCCGCCCACGAGGCGCCAATCGGCGCGGGCGTGGTCCACGGGGTTAACGAAACCACCTGAGCCAGCCAGCCGAGTTTAGTTGCGCCGTACGCCAGGCAGGCGTTGACCAGCGGAACGAACACGAACGGGATAAACAGCATCGGGTTCATGATGATCGGCGCGCCGAACAGAATCGGTTCGTTGATGTTAAAGAAGCTTGGCACAACGCCCATTTTGCCGATGGTGCGCAGATGGGTAACGCGGCTACGCAGCAGGAGGAACGCCAGCGGCAGGGTCGAGCCTACGCCGCCAATCAGCAGGTAGTGATCCCAGAAACCTTGCAGATAAACGTGCGGCAGCGCCGCGCCCGCCGCCAGTGCCGCCTGGTTTGCAGAGAGGTTCGCCATCCAGAACGGGTTCATGATGCCGGTGACAATCAGCGACCCGTGGATACCCGCGAACCAGAAGATCTGGCACAGCAGCACGGAGAGCAGAATCGCGGGCAGGGAGTCAGACGCCGAGACCAGCGGCTCCAGCAGGTGCATGATCGCCTGCGGGATAATCATGCCGGTCTGCGCTTCAATGAACAGGTTCAGCGGGTGCAGCGTCCCGATCACCACCATCACCGGGATCAGGATCTCAAACGAACGCGCCACGCCGGTCGGCACCTCTTTCGGCAGGCGGATGGTGACGTTGTTCTGCTTCAGCCACGCGTACACGCGGGTGGAGTAGATCGCGGTGATAAGCGCAGTGAAGATCCCCTGGCCGGAGAGATACTGGGTCGAAATTTTGCCATCGGCATAGGGTGCTGCGACCAGCAGGAAGGCCATAAAGGCCAGCAGGCCGGACATCACCGGATCGAGGTTAAACTGACGCCCCAGGCTCGCCCCAATCCCCACCGAGATGAAGAAGGTCATCACGCCCATGCTGAGGTTAAAGGGCAGCATCAGCTGTTCGCGGTAGGTCTCGGAGAAATCCAGCCAGCCGCGGGCGAAGCTGTTGGTGGTATCCGCCGAAAACGGCGGGAAGATAAACACCAGCATAAACGAGCCGATGATCATAAACGGCAGCGCGGCGGTAAAGCCGTCGCGGATGGCAATCACATACTTTTGCTGACCCAGCTTCGCGGCCAGCGGGGTAATTGATTGCTCAATGACCGCGACCATAGATTGATATAACGAACTCATGTGAACACCTTTTAGTGTGCCGCTTCGATAAGCGACAGAGCATAGTCCAGTACTTTATCGCCACGCTGCATGCCGTAATCCATCATGTCGATGGGCTGCACCGGAATGCCTTGCGTCGCTGCCTTGTCTGAGAGTGTCTTTAACATGTATTTCACTTGCGGTCCGAGAAGCACCACCTGATAGTGCGGAAACTGCGTATCAAATTCGGATACGCCATACGCATCTATCTTCACGGGTAAGCCCCGTTCTTTTGCTACATCGATCATTTTGCTGACCAGCAGGCTGGTGGACATCCCGGCAGAGCAGCACAGCATAATCTTGAACATCGACAACCATCCTCAAAATGTAAAAAGTTATTGCGAGGATGATTGGACATGATACGGAAACCGGTTTCCATTTATAAAAGACAGAAGTGTGACAACCATCAAGATCCATTACTTATGAGGCTAATTAACCGGATGTGGGTCACATAATTTGGCTGTTTTGGCATCAAATTGAGTGGAAACGGAAAATCGGTTTCCATGGAAAACGGAAACGGATATACTCCGTTCTGGCTATAATGTGAGCCGTAGCGGTGATGGAAATTACAGACGCCAGTTGCGTCTGACAGGGGAGAGAGATGTCTACAATCAACGATGTATCGCGTCTGGCCGGGGTGTCCAAAGCCACGGTATCACGGGTGTTGAGCGGGTCGCGTGGCGTTAAAGAAGCCAGCCGCCAGGCTGTTCTGAAAGCGGTGGACGAGCTGAACTATCGTCCCAACGTGATCGCCCAGTCGCTGCTCAGCCAGTCGACGGGCTGCATTGGGGTGATTTGCGCGCAGGAAAACATTAACCAGACCACCGGTTACCTGTACGCGCTGGAAAAACACCTCAGCCAGCATCAAAAACATCTGCTGCTGCGTTTCGCACACACGAAAACAGAAGTGATGAACGCCCTTGAAGAACTCTCCTGCGGCTTATGTGATGACATTCTGGTGATTGGCGCGCGTTTCCCGCTGGACGTGGACATGGACAACGTGATTCTGGTCGACTGTATGGAAGCCGATAACGCCAACAGCATTCAGTTCGATCACGCGTTCGCGGCTGAAACGGCCTGCAACTATCTCACCAGCCAGGGGCGTCGCCAGATAGCGCTCATCCACCCGCACGGCAGCGGCTTTGCCGATCAGGTGCTGTTGGGTTACAAACATGCGCTGGAGAAAAACTTCCTGCCCTTTAATCGCAACCTCGTGTTTATGGACGCAACTTCATCGTCCGTTGCGCTTCAGGAATTACTCAACAACGCGTCCACGCTGAACTTCAACGCGCTGCTGGTGGCGGATGAGCAGGAAGCCCAGCGGGTGATCCCGCAGTTACAGGCGTTTAATAAATCGGTACCGGAAGACATCATGGTCTTTAGCCTCGGCGGTTCGCTGCATCTGCCGGGTATCCCAGTGATCCCGGCCATTGAGTATTCCATGGACGCCATGGCGGCGCGTATCGTGAGTTGGCTGACAGAGAAAACGCAGATGCTGGGGTCCTACGTGCTGCGCGGGGATTTAATTATTCCGGATGTGCGGAAGCGTTAAACGTGTAATGTAGGCCGGGTAAGCGCGGCGCCACCCGGCGCTCAACCCTCAGTAATCTTCCATACAATCCACCTGACTGACTGCATCCCAGTAGGCGTCCAGGTTGTCACGCTTCACGGCGGTGATGGCGTTTTTGATCAGCAGCTGATTGGCCTCAGACGACAAAATCATCGCCTGCCAGGCCTTATCGCTCTGCTTTTTCTGCGGGGTACAGGTTTTCTTTACATCTTTCAGGACCTGCTGTTTTATCTGGGCCTCTTTCTCCGGAGCGCTCTTCTCCTGCGCGTGAACAAACGCAGCGAAAATCAGGCAAACGAGCAGGCAAACCAGGTGTGCAGATTTCATCGAAACCTCCTTTGAAAGTCACATGCTTCCCCTGAAATATATCGTTACATTCATCAACGCGATTCAAGCCAAAAGTATGAATTTACGCATTCTGCGTGCGGGATCCGATCGCCAGTGCAATGCCATAGCTTACTAACACCGCGAGACTCATTTTCAGCATCGTTTCTCCGCCGATACCCGCGAGAGGCGCTGCGATCCCGCCGAATAAAAACATCAGCATGCCCAGAATGGCTGACGCTGTGCCGGACTCCTTCGTGTCGACTGCGCTCATCGCTTCTGAACCCGCAATGGTGCTGATCCCGCTGTTAAATGCGACGGTGAAAAAGAGTGCAACCAGTGCCGGAACGGAAAGCTGCATCCACGCAAAGAGCAATGTCAGCCCCGCGCAGGACAACGCCAGAACGAGGCCTGTTCGCATCAATCTTTCCGCCAGATGGCGGCGTGCCAGACGGGAGAAAATCAGCGCTGAGACGATCAGGCCGATACCGTTCACACCGAACAGCAGGCTGAACTGCATGGCGCTCAGGCCATACTCGTTTTGCATCACAAAGGAGGATGCCCCGATATAGGCGAACAGCCCCGCCAGCATGAAGGCCTGGATCAGGCAGTAGCGCATAAAGCGACGATTTTTAAGTACCGTCCTGGCGGTTTGCGTCAGCGATCCCCTGCCCTGTTTCTCTGTGAGGGACTCGCGGATAAAAAGCTGGCTGGCGATCAGCAGCGCCAGACCCGCCCCTGCCATTACCCAGAACAGCATCCGCCAGTCGAAATGCGACGCGATATAGCCACCGAGTACCGGGGACACCACGGGCGCGATGCCGTTGACCGTCATCAGTAGGGCAAAAAACTGCGTTAGCATCGTGCCATGATAGTTATCGCGGGCGATGGAGCGGGCAAGTACGGAGCCGCCCGCCCCGGCAACGCCCTGCACAAATCGCCAGCCGATCAGGGCGTAAATATTCTGCGTGCTGGCGCAAAGCACTGAAGCCAGTACAAACAGCAAAAGTGAGAACAGCAGCGGCGTTTTACGTCCGATGCGATCGCTTAGCGGGCCGAAAAAGAGTTGTCCCAGCCCCAGGCCAATCAGCGCCGAGGTAAGAGAAAGCTGCGTCAGCGTTGTGGAGGTGTTGAGCTGGGTGGCGATCTCCGGCAGCGCCGGAAGATAAAAATCGGAACACAGCGGCCCGATCGCCGTCAGCAGGCCAAGGATGGCCGCGAAAGAAAAAGAGACTTTTGCCATAGGTATTTACTCTGATGGCCGGGCAACGTTGCGCCGCCCGGCAGTGATGTTACTGAATCCCGCCGCCCAGCGATTGCCACAGCGTGATGCGGTTTTCCAGGTCGGTTTGCTGCAAGGCAATCAGTGATTCCTGCGCCGACCACAGCGACCGCTGCGCGGTGAGCACCGTCAGATAATCGCCCGCGCCAGCCTTGTAACTGCGCGTCGCCACATCCAGCGTTTTTTGCTCCGCCGCCACGTATTCACGCTGGGCATCAAGCTGTTCACTCAACGTTTCGCGCCGGGCCAGCGCGTCGGCCACGTCCTTGAACGCGCTCTGGATGGTTTTCTCATAGGTCGCAATTAACCCTTTTTTCTCGGCTTCCGCATAGCGCAGCTGCGCCATATTGTTGCCGCCGCTGAACAGCGGCAGGGTGATGGAAGGGGCAAACGACCAGACCTTCATCCCGTGGCTGAACAGGGACGACAGCGAATCGCTGCCGACGCCCGCGCTGGCGGTGAGCGAGATGGTCGGGAAGAAGTTGGCGCGCGCCGCGCCGATGTTGGCGTTGGCGCTCAGCAGGTTGTGTTCCGCCTCCTGAATGTCCGGACGACGCAGCAGCGCGCTGGAGCTAACGCCCGCCGGGATCAGCGTGATGGCGTTGTCGCTCAGGCTCTCCAGCGTGCCGGGTAGCAGGTTCTCGGGCACCGTATCGCCCGCCAGCAGGTTGAGAGCGTTTTTGTCCTGCATCACCAGCGTCTGGTCGCTCGCCACGCTGGAGCGCGCCTGCTGGTAAACCGCCATCGCTTCACTGACGTCCGTTGCCGCTGCCACGCCTACTTCCTGCTGGCGCTTCACAATCTTGAGTGAGTTTGCGGCGCTGTCCAGGGTGGACTTCGCCAGCGCCAGATTGCTGTTATCCGCCGCCAGCGTCACCCAGGCCGTGGTCAGCTCGCTGACCATCGTCAGGCGCGTGTTCTGCGCGGTGAATTCGCTGGCAAGCCAGGTTTCACGCGCGGCACGCGACAGGCTCTGGTTGCGGCCAAACAGATCCAGTTCGAAGCTGGAGACCGCGCCGTTGGCTTCGTCACTTGTCGCGACACCGCTCGCCAGCGTGCGGCTGCGGGTGTGGCTCAGTTCCGCGTCCACCGTCGGGAACAGGGACGAGCGCGTTTCGCCATACTGGGCACGGGCGGCGTCGATATCCGCAATCGCTTTTTGCACGTCGCGGTTGCTGTTGAGCGCCATCGTCACCACGCTTTTCAACCGCGCATCATTCATCACCTGCTGCCACTGGCTCACCACGGCGTTGGCTTCGCCATGGGCGCCCGGCAACGTCGTCGGGACGGGGGCGTCCGGGCGCTGATACGTTGGGTCTAACGACACACAGCCTGCGCTCAGCAGCGCTAACGTTAATACGGTTACACGAAACATTATGACCTCCGGTTTGCGTGCTTACCGGAGAACAGACGTTTCACCAGTACAAAGAATAAAGGAACAAAGAAGATGGCCAGCAGCGTCGCGGCCAGCGTCCCGCCGATAATACCGGTACCGATCGCCACGCGGCTGTTGGCCCCGGCGCCGGTGGCAATCGCCAGCGGCGTCACGCCTGCGATAAACGCCAGCGAGGTCATGATGATCGGACGCAGACGCGTCTGGGCGGCCCGCAGGGCGGCGCGCGTCAGGGAGTAGCCTTCGGCCACTTTGGCTTCGGCAAACTCGACAATCAGAATGGCGTTCTTCGACGACAGACCGATGGTGGTCAGCAGCGCCACCTGGAAATAGACGTCGTTGTTCAGGCCGCGCAGGGAGGCGGCAACCGCCGCGCCCAGCACCCCTAGCGGGATCACCATGATGACCGAAATCGGTACTGACCAGCTCTCATACAGCGCTGCCAGGCACAGGAACACCACCAGGATCGAGAGGGCATAAAGGCTCATCGCCTGGCCGCTCGCCAGTTTTTCCTGCAACGACAAACCGCTCCACGCCCATGTGCTGCCGGACGGCAGGCTGTTTGCCAACTGCTCCATTTTGCTCATCGCCGTGCCGGAGCTGGCGCCACTGGCGTTTTCGCCCTGAATCTCATACGCCGCCGAGCCGTTGTAGCGCACCAGGCTTTCCGGGCCGTACTCCCAGCGGGTGGTGGCGAAGGCGGAGAACGGTGTCATGGTGCTGTCGCTGCCGCGCACATACCACTTGTTGAGATCCGACGGCACGGCGCGATAGTCGCTGTCGCCCTGGATGTAGACCTTTTTCACGCGGCCGCGATCGATAAAGTCGTTCACGTAGGTCCCGCCCCAGGCGCTGGAGAGGGTGTCGGTGACGTCGCTCAGGGACAGCCCCAGCGACACGGCTTTGTTGTTATCGATATCCACCTGAAGCTGCGGCATCTGCGGCAGATCGTTGGCGCGCACGGCGTGCAGCGAGTTGTCCTGGTTGGCTTCGCCAATCAGCTGGTTACGCAGTTTCAGCAGCGCGTCGCGGTCGGTGCCGCCGCTGGCCATCAGCTCAAAGGTAAAGCCGTTGCTCTGGCCTAAACCATCCACCGCCGGGGGCGTCATGGCGAAAATTGTGGCATCCCGAATGGTGCTCAGCTCCTGCGTGGCGCGCAGGGCAATGGCCTGGGCGGTATTCTCATCGCCTTTGCGCTCTGACCAGTTTTTCAGGGAGACGAACGCCATCCCGGCGTTCTGGCCGCTGCCGCTGAAGCTGAAGCCTTCAATGGTGAAGATCACGTCGGTATTGGCTTTCTCTTTGGTGAGGAACCACTCGCGTACCTGGCGGCTTACCTCGGCGGTACGCACCGCGGTTGCGCCGGCAGGCAGGGTGTACTGCACCATGATTTCACCCTGGTCTTCGGTTGGCAGGAAGCTGCCCGGCAGTTTTAGCATGGCGAACCCCATCGCGCCGCAGAGCAGGGCGTAGATCACCAGCATGCCACCGGAACGGCGCAGGGCGCGCAGCACCTTGTTCTGATAGCTGTGCTCGGTCTTACTGTAGAAGCGGTTAAACGCGCCGAAGAAGCCCTTTTTGTGCGGAGCGGTGTGATTCAGGATCGAGCCGCACAGCGCGGGCGTCAGGGTCAGCGCCACCACCACGGAGAGGAACATCGCCGAAATAATGGTGACCGAGAACTGGCGGTAAATGACCCCGGTAGAGCCGCCGAAGAAGGCCATCGGCAGGAATACCGCAGAGAGCACCAGCGCAATGGCGATCAGCGCGCCGGAAATTTCGCCCATCGATTTTTCGGTCGCTTCCCGGGCGGGCAGCCCTTCGTCGCGCATAATACGCTCGACGTTTTCCACCACCACGATGGCGTCATCCACCAAAAGCCCTATCGCCAGCACCATCGCAAATAGCGTCAGGGTGTTGATGGAGTAACCGAACAGCGCCAGCACGCCGAAGGTGCCCAGCAGCACCACCGGCACCGCCAGCGCCGGGATCAGCGTCGCACGGATGTTTTGCAGGAACAGGTACATCACCACCACCACGAGGATAATGGCTTCGAACAGGGTCTGAATCACGTCCTCAACGGAGATCTTGATGAACTCGGTGCTGTCTTTCGGGTAGGCCACATCGTAGCCTTCCGGCATCGACTTTTTGAACTCGGCGATCTTATCTTTTACCGCCGTGGCGGTGTTAAGCGCGTTGGCGCCCGGTGAGAGCATCACCGCCATACCCGCCGCCGGGTGGCCGTTCAGCTTCGCGGTGGCGGTGTAATCTTCGCTGCCCATCTCCACGCGCGCGACGTCGCTGATGCGCACCACCGCACCGTTGGACTGGCTCTTGACGATGATCTTTTTGAACTCATCGACCGTTTGCAGACGCGACTGAGCGCGGACGGTGGCGGTCAGCTGTTGGGCGTTCGACGAGGGCAGCGCGCCGATTTTACCGGCGGAAACCTGCACGTTCTGCGCTTCAATCGCGCTCTGCACGTCGGAGGGCATCAGCGAGTACGACGCCAGCTTCGCCGGGTCGAGCCAGATGCGCATCGCGTATTCTGCACCGAACACCTGTAGGCTACCGACCCCATTCACGCGCGCCAGCGGATCCTGCATATTACTCACCAGCCAGTCGGCGATATCCGAGCTGCTGGCGGTGTCGGTTTTGTCATATACGCCCATGATCAGCAGGAAGTTGCTCTGGGATTTTTCGACGGTGATCCCGGACTGCTGCACCTCGGTCGGCAGGCGCGATTCCGCCTGCTGGACTTTGTTCTGCACCTGTACCTGAGCGGTGTCCGGATCGGTTCCCTGTTCAAACGTGACGTTAATACTCACCGACCCGTCCGAGCTGCTGGTGGAGGTGAAGTAGAGCAGGTTATCCAGCCCGGTGAGCTGCTGCTCGATCACCTGCGTCACGCTGTTCTCCAGCGTTTGTGCGGAGGCGCCGGTGTAGGTGGCGGATATTTTGATCGACGGCGGGGCAACGTCCGGGTACTGCGCAACGGGCAGCGTGCGGATCGCCAGTATCCCGGCGAGCATGATGAGAATGGCGATAACCCAGGCAAAGACCGGGCGACGCACGAAGAAACGGGAAAACATCAGGCGTTTCCTCCGTTGGTTTTCATCTCTTCAGCTTTCACTTCCTGCCCGGCGGTGACTTTGTCGGTGCCTTCCACAATCAGCTTATCGCCAGCCTTCAAACCGCTCAGCACCAGCCATTTGTCGCCGTAAGTGTCACCCGTCTCCAGCTGACGCTGTTCGACCTTGTTGCTGGCGTTCACCACCAGCGCGGTGGCGGTGCCTTTGGCGTCGCGAGTGATGCCCTGCTGCGGGGCGAGGATCGCGTCATTCATGATGCCTTCATCCACTCTGGCGCGGACGAACATGCCCGGCAGAAGCTGATGCTGCGGGTTCGGGAAGACGGCGCGCAGGGTAACTGAGCCGGTAGACTCATCCACCGCCACTTCGGTTAACGCCAGATGGCCTTTTTCGCTGTAGCTGCTGCCGTCTTCGAGGATCAACGACACGTTCAGCGTATCGCTGTTGCTGGCGAGGGTTTGCTTGCGTAAACGCAGCAGATCGGCGCTGGAACGGGTTAAATCGACGTACATACTGTCCAGCCCGCGAATGGTGGCCAGCGCGGTATCCTGCTGGGCGGTCACCAGCGCGCCGGGGGTCACAGAGGAGATGCCGATACGTCCGGCAATCGGCGCGGTGACGGTGGTCCAGTTGAGGTTAATGCGGGCGCTTTCCAGCGCGGCTTTCTTTGACTCGACGCTGGCCTTGTCCTGCGCACAGGTGGACTTCGCGTCTTCCGCATCCTGACGTGATACGCCGTCGTCCTTCACCAGCTGCGCATAGCGTCGGGCTTTCTGGCAGTCGGCCTGCACCAGCGCCTGCGCCTGTTTCAGTGCGGCGGCAGCTTCATTATAAGCGGCGCGGTAGCTGGAAGGATCGATCTGATACAGCGCCTGCCCGGCCTTGACCGTATCGCCTTCGGTGAAGAGCCGTTTCTGAATAATGCCGCCCACCTGAGGGCGCACTTCGGCGCTCATCGCGGCGGCGGTGCGGCCGGTCAGCTCGCTAACGACGGACACCGGCTGGCTCATGAGTGTGACAATCCCCACTTCCGGAAGAGGACGTTGAGGAGCAGATGTTTGCGCATTATCGCACCCTGTCAGGAGGAGTAATGCTGCGATGGAGGTTGTTATGGTTTTCATAATCTTTTTCCAGGGTGAACGAAGCCTGCCCTGTTAATCGCTTAACAGGGAGGAGGGCTAATTAAAAGCACAGCGATCCCGCATCTCTGGCTGAGCCAGAAATGAAAAAAGGGAAATTACTTATTTCCGCTAATTATTCACATGCGATTACTTCGCAGAGAAAAGCATATTTAAAATATTCTGGTATATGGGCTCTAATTGTTCTGACGGTACTTTTAAAGGCGTGAGTCGACGGTAAATCGTGCCTTCGATCATCACAGCGGTAATCTCCACGCAGCAGCGAATATGCTCATCGCTCAGGTGGGGGAACTGCTTTTTAAGGTGCTCACAAGCGTTGGCGAACATGCGGGCTTCGGCTTCGATCAGCATGTTTGCCACCAGCGGATTGCGCGTGGCCTCTGCGGACATTTCGAGCATTAGCGCGTCATCATCTTCGTTAAGCGTCTGGCGCCAGGCAAGCGCCTGCGGCATCCCTTCAACCAGGGTTTTGCCCTGCATCTCCTCAATACGTGAGTCGATAATGCGCCGGATCATCTCTTCAATGATCGCGTCTTTGTTACTGAAATAGCGATAGATTTGTCCGACGCTGAGCCTGGCTTCGCTGGCGATCTGCGACATGCTGGCAGCGTGAAATCCACTGGCGCGAAAGCAGCGGCGCGCGGCGGTGATGATTTCGTCCTGCCGTAGTTTTTGTCGTTCTTCCAGCTTTGTGCTCATCGTCGGCTACCGTAAAAAGTGAGAATGATCGTTCTCATTATACGTTTTCGGAGCCTATTGGAAAGGTTTTTTTTATTTACATATTGAATGAATATTTCCTTGTTTAAACAATGGAGGAAATAAGGAGTTTTTATGAAGGTTAAGCTGTGAGATATTCAGATTGCGCTGAAAATAAGGAGAGATTTATGCACCTGAGCATTACAGATAAAGTCACGGCTGAAGAAAAAGAAGAATTATTAACGGGGCTAAGAGCCTATAACGCGCAGTATTTAGATCTGGCGACGTTTAGTGGCGATATTGGCGTATATATGCGAGACGACAATGGCGTCATGCTGGGCGGGTTAATCGGCGTACGGAAAGGCGACTGGCTGAACATCGACTATCTGTGGGTCAGCGACAGCGTGCGGGGAACGGGCGTGGGAAGCCAGCTTATCAAAACGGCTGAAGAGGAGGCCCGTCGCAAAGGCTGTCGTCACGCGCTGGTGGATACGGTCAGCTTCCAGGCGCGTCCGTTCTATGAAAAACAGGGTTATCAGGTGCAGATGTCCTTGCAGGATTACCCTTATCAGGGAATGCAGAGACACTATCTGTCCAAAAATCTTTAACCGCCGATCCCGGTGCCTATCACGGCTAACACGTGGCGCACCACGATCTCCGGCGAGAGGGCGCTAAGCCTCTCGTCATTGCGCATGCGGGAGAACGGCACCAGCACCAGGCTCAGCAGCGTAGTGAACAGCAGTTCGGGGGCCAGCGCCGGATTCAGCTTTCCTTCCTGCTGCCAGCCTTTGATGATTGCCAGCGTGGTGTGATATTTCTCATCGCCAAAGCGTGCCTGCAAATGGGTGCGCAGTACCGGCATCTCGCCAATCACCTCCTGCATCCACAGCGGGGCAAACCAGCGATACTTTTCCGCCAGTTCGGCCAGCACCCTGACCATTTCCGTCAGGGCATCCACCGGCGAATCCCGGTTGTCGGCGAAAATCGCCCCGATCCGCTCGCGTAACGGCAGGAAGCGCTCCTCAATCATCGCATCCAGCAACTGTTCTCTGGAGTTGAAGTAGTAGTGCAGCATGGCGGGCGTCACGCCTGCTTCGCGGGCAATAGCGTTCAACGACGTATTGGCGATCCCCTGGCGGGAAAAGAGATTCAGGGCGATATCCAGCAGCTGTTCACGGCTGGCGGTAACGCGCTTGCCGCCGCGTGGCCGACCGGGGCGGCGGGGTTCAGAATTGTCCTTTTGTGCTGACATGGTCACCGTATCTCTTGATCTTATTCATCACTTCCACAAATATTAATTATACGATTAATTAATTTCAAGTGATGTCTTATGGAGTCCGACGTAATGACTCAACCTGCGAAAAAGGCGCCGTCGATTAAGCTGCTGTTCAGCGCACTCCTGCTGGTGATGCTGCTCTCGGCGCTGGATCAAACCATTGTTTCCACCGCGCTGCCGACTATCGTGGGTGAGCTGGGCGGGCTGGATAAACTCTCGTGGGTGGTAACGGCCTATATCCTCAGTTCGACCATCGTGGTGCCGCTGTACGGCAAATTCGGCGATCTGTTTGGCCGAAAAATCGTTCTGCAAATCGCGATTGTGCTGTTCCTTGTGGGGTCCGCGCTGTGCGGTCTGGCGCAGAACATGACCCAGCTGGTGCTGATGCGCGCCCTGCAAGGGCTGGGGGGCGGGGGTCTGATGGTGATCAGCATGGCTGCCGTGGCGGACGTGATCCCGCCTGCCGATCGGGGTCGCTATCAGGGGCTGTTTGGCGGCGTGTTTGGCCTGGCGACGGTGATAGGGCCGCTGATCGGCGGGTTTATCGTTCAGCACGCATCCTGGCGCTGGATTTTCTACATCAACCTGCCGCTGGGGCTGTTTGCGCTGCTGGTGATTGGCGCGGTTTTCCACGGCAGCGCGCGGCGCAGCAAGCATGAGATTGATTACCTGGGGGCGATTTACCTCAGCATGGCGTTGCTGTGCATCATTCTGTTTACCACCGAGGGGGGGACGATCCGCCAATGGAGCGACCCGCAGCTGTGGTGCATTCTGGCCTTCGGCCTGACGGGGATCGCCGGGTTTATCTACGAAGAGCGGCTGGCGTGGGAGCCGATTATCCCGCTGTCGCTCTTCCGCGACCGCAGCTTCCTGCTCTGTAGCCTGATCGGTTTTATTATCGGCATGTCGCTGTTTGGCTCCGTCACTTTCCTGCCGCTCTATTTACAGGTGGTAAAAGACGCCACGCCGACGCAGGCCGGTTTGCAGCTCATCCCCCTGATGGGGGGGCTGTTGCTCACCTCCATCATCAGCGGGCGCATCATCAGCCGTACCGGGAAATATCGTCTGTTCCCGATCCTCGGCACGCTGCTCGGCGTGGTGGGGATGATGTTACTGACGCGCATTTCAATCACCTCTCCAACCTGGCAGCTTTACCTGTTTACCGGCGTGCTGGGCATGGGGCTGGGACTGGTGATGCAGGTGCTGGTGCTGGCGGTGCAAAACAGCGTGTCAGCCGATCAATACGGCGTCGCGACGTCTGGGGTGACGCTGTTCCGCTCCATTGGCGGGGCGATTGGCGTTGCGCTGTTTGGCGCGGTGTTCACCCATATTCTGCAATCAGGTCTGATCGACAGGCTGCCTGAAGGGGCGGAACTGCCGCGTGAACTTAATCCCGTTGCCATACACCATCTGCCTGATGCCCTGCGTCTGGACTATCTGGATGCGTTCGGCTCGGCGATCCATGCGGTGTTCATGCTGGCGGCGGGGATTATGGTGCTGGCGTTTGTGTTGTCGTGGTTTTTGCGCGAAGCGCCGCTGCGTCGGCAGGCGTGAGGTTAGCGGTTCTGCTTGCGCCTGGACTACCGTAGCCTGATGCCCATCGCCCGGTGGCGCTACGCTTACCGGGCCTACACTTCCCCCGTCACGTAGGCCGGGTAAGCGCAGCGCCACCCGGCAACAGGCCGCATATAACTTAACCGTCTTACTGATTCCTTTTCGTTTTTTAGCCTGCCGTCTCGTTGTCGATATAGTCTTCAAAACGTCTTTCAAAAGGAACTGTCTCGTGAAACTTCGAATGGGTGTGCTTCTCCTGACTGGCCTGCTGCTCGCGGGCTGTGACCAGGGCGGCAATGATGCCAGACACATTAAAGTCGGCGTAATCAATGGCGCTGAGCAGGACGTGGCGGAAGTCGCCAAAAAGGTGGCAAAGGAAAAATACGGTCTGGATGTTGAGCTGGTGGGCTTTAGCGGCTCGCTGCTACCCAACGATGCCACCAACCAGGGCGAACTGGACGCCAACGTCTTCCAGCATCGCCCTTTCCTTGCAGAAGATAACAAGGCGCACAATTACAAGCTGGTCGCCGTGGCCAATACCTTCGTCTTCCCGATGGCGGGTTACTCCCGAAAGATTAAATCGGTGTCTGAGCTGAAGGACGGCGCAACCATTGCGATTCCAAACGATCCCACCAACCTTGGTCGCGCGCTGTTGCTGCTGCAAAAAGAGAAGCTGATTACCCTTAAACCGGATGTTGGCCTGCTGCCAACGGCGCTGGATATTATCGCGAACCCGAAAAACTTACAGATTATGGAGCTGGAAGGGGCGCAGCTGCCGCGCGTGCTGGACGATCCGAAAGTGGATGTGGCCATCATCAGTACCACCTATCTCCAGCAAACGGGGCTGTCTCCGGTACACGACAGCGTCTTTATTGAAGACAAAAACTCACCCTATGTGAATATTGTGGTCACGCGTGAAGACAACAAAGACGCTGAAAACGTGAAGGAATTTATCCAGTCCTATCAGTCGCCGGAAGTGGCGAAAGCGGCAGAGACCCTTTTTAACGGTGGCGCGGTGCCGGGCTGGTAAGCCCCGGTAAAAAGGCCAGCGCTCCGCTGGCCGTCAAAGCGTTACGCGGGCATCGGTTCGGCTTTCGGGCCACAGAAAACCCTGACCAGACTGTGCGCCGGACGCGCGGGCGCGCGCCAGATCCCGCGAGTTTTCGATGCCTTCTATAAGAATTGATTGCGCGATACCTGCCCTGACCTCCTGTACAAACGGGGCAAGCGGCGCGCGCTCGCGCAGCGCTGAGCGGTCAATTTTCACCCCATCCAGCGGCAGCGCAAGTCGCGCGAACGCCTCCGCCAACTCCCGGGTTAAATCGTCCAGCCAGATTTGCCATCCCGCCTCTTTTAACCGAACAAGCGTGGCATGAAGGCGACGTTGCTCATCCTCGCTCAGCCGTGTGATGGTGAGGGGATCCTGAATTTCAATCGTTAACCGCTGCTGATGGCGTAACGCCAGCAACAACCGGATAGCGCGTTCGTTGAGAAGGTGTTCTGCCGGAAGGTTTAGCCAGTAAGCGTCCCGGGCGGGTATCTGTAACAGGGTGTTGGCCTGCCAGAAGAAGATTTGCAGCGCGCTGCGCGAGGGCAGCGAGGCAAACAGCACCTCAAGATTGACGTTATGGATCTCCACGAGAACTTCATGCGCGAACACCTGGCCCGAATGAAGATCGACAAGCGGCTGGAATCGCAGCCCTGAGATACGTTGCAACAGGGGAGAGGGAAGAACGGTATACATGGAACAGCCTTCAGGAAATGAAAAAAGGTTCCCGCGGACACGGGAACAAAAGGCAAACGACACACGGTCAAATTTTTAATTCAGGATCCAGCGAATGCTCTGGTAAAACGAGGGACCACGCACGGCCTTAAGCTTGTTCATGGCGTTGTTCTTATAAAAGTAAACCAGCCTGACGTTACACCCCAGCTGACGGGCGATTTGCTTGGTTTTGAGATTACAGGAATAGCCGCGCAATACGCTTGCCTCCTCGCTGGACAGCCTCGCCGGGGTGCGTAAGCGGGTCGTCATGCCTACGTTGTAACGGCCAGACTCTTGCGGCGTCTGGCTCATCAGTATTTGCCACAGCGCTTTGATATCCCCCAGGGAGACTCTTTTGCTGATGACTCCATCAACATGTTTGAATTTCAAATAGCCGGCGGATAACGAATAGATATAGATCTTCGCTGTCACTTGTTTCTGTTTAATACAGAGAATGTCGTCATTCGTCGTCACCCGGAAATGACGCGTATTCAACGGATCATAAATGATGATATCAAAGAGTTGTTCACTCATAGCAAGTTCTTCGATATGGGTAAACCCATGGAAAATAACGTCGTGTTTTTCATCAGGCTCACGCTTTCCAAGCGATTGCAGGCCAATCATCGTGAATTCGCAGCTGTCAACAACGGCAACGTGAATTGTTTTTTTATTTTGCATTGGCATTCTCCTTTCGCTGAGTAAACAGTCCATATAAGAGAAAATGGCGGTTCGCACTCTCTTATTAAAAGAATAGCGAGCACTTTTTTAAATAACGCGATGCGATGGCATCAATGTAAGCCAATACAAACCGTCGAGTAAAGCTGATGCCAATTATTAGAGGAAGATAAAATTGAAAAAGGGTTTTAATGGTATATGCAATTGTTTTAATCTTCTAATAATATTCATGCCAGATTTTTATTCTGTAAATGAGCGGATAATAAGCATCGGGCGGTTAATTAATGGGGTTAATCCACCGATTTTTCAGTGGCTTAATGCTATTCCTGTAAGAAAAATTGTGATCGTGGCAGAGTTATCGACAAGGCTTTATCTGCAAGGGGAAACGGCGCGCAGAATAAAATAGAATTTTTTCTATGAATTTAATGTCCTTGTTCAGATTTTTAAGCCTGAGAAGGATAAAATCCTGGCGCGAAGAGGTTGTGAGTGGTGAGTACATAAACTATTATCATTTTCCTCCGGTCACGAGAATTTAGAAAAGACATGAATAATACTGAACGTATCGTAAGGGTAATGGTGTTTTACAAAATAAATATATTTAAAGAGATAATATTCCGGGCGCTCCAGGATCTTTTACCCGATTACGTACTGAACATTACTCAGGTCGATTCCACAGAACAGGCGCTGGCGGCGGTGGCGGATAATAACGTGGATGTTTTCTTCACTGAATTTAATTATCTGCTTAATCATAAAGAGTGGAGTGCGGAGGTCAGCAGCCGTTTTACATCTTTATGTAAAACCCATCACGTCAGGCGTGTTCTGTTGGTGCCCGAGCTGCCTTACGGGCTGTTAAAAAAAGTTCTGGAGATGAAATTTGAATTAACCATCAGTCAGCAGGATGAATTGACTGAACTGAAAAAGGAATTACCCGCGTTGCTCATGGCGGACGGGCAAAAACCGTCGATCTCTTCGTGGCTCAGGCGGGTAATGCGGTCCGGCTCCCGGGCGCGCTCCATCCTCTCGGCCAGAGAGTGGGAGGTGCTTCATCTTATTGTGGAAGGATTTTCAACGACGGAGATTGCCCGTCATCGAAACCGTTCGGTCAGTACTATTGCGACGCAGAAGCATAATGCGATGAAAAAGCTGAATCTTTCCAACCACAGCGAACTGATTAAGTATGTGCAGGCGGTTGGAAAGATGGAGGAATAGTCCACATCAGGGGTAGATAATATTCAGCGTAGCCGATGTATTGATCTTACCCTGGCTCACCTGGGCGGGTGCCCACACGTAATAGTACGCCGCCATCGGAAGGGTGAAATGTTCGTCCAGCGCCGCGCCAGCCGCCACGCTGAAGATCATTGTGGCGTTGCCACGGCTGGTGGTCGAGGTAGAGAAGGTCACCGGCGTTTGCGGGGCGTCACGTTTTATCAGGCGGAGCCCCACGCCCTGCGCCGTGCTACTGCTGCTGTCGATCAGCACCGAGCTGTCGGTCGAAAGCAGCTGCGTGCTGGACAGAAACATCTCAATTGCCCGATCGGAATTGCCATTAACCCCGACGTTCTGACAGCTCATGTTCAGTGAAAAAGGCGTCAGCCCCGGCTGTGAGGATGCACTGAGCTGGGGAATGCCGAGCGTCGGCAGCGCCACGGTCAGCCCCGCATTATCAAAGGAACAGGTAGTCAGTTTTGGCGCGTATTTGATGATCATCGGCTGACCAAACATATCGCGGTTGTCGTAAGGCCACTTGAACCCGCTGAATAACCACTGCGCTATCTTGATGACCTGATTGATTGGCCAGGTGATGATTTCCCAGATAGATAACCCGCTCATGTCGCTGACGAACAGAACGTCGCTCATGTTCGCCGTATCCCCCGTCAGGGTGGTGCCGCTCTGGTTAACGAGGGTGAAGCGAACCGTAAACGGTGTATTCAGCTCAGACGCCGTATGGCTACCGCTGGCAGACAGGGTTTTATTGGCCGGGGGATTGGTGATCTCCGCCCGCACCATATACTTGTTGTTGCTGAATCCGAGGATGGTCGCGTATTTGCTGTCGGTCGAGAGGATCGGCGTGTAAGAAAATTCGCTATTACCCGTCGTACAGTTGAACGAGCCGCTGTACTGGGTGGTGAAGCTGCCGGTCCATGTGGGCGTGGCCGGGCTCAGCTTATCCGATAAATCAATGGTAATCGGTGTGCCATAAACGATGCTGCTGCCGGAGCAGGTGGCATAGCTCATCCCGCTAACGCTGGTGAGGAGCAGGAACATGAATGATCGTAACATTTTGATAATCCGTAATTAATGGCAAACCGATGAGGGGCTGTTCAGCCCCCAGGCCGGGGAGGAGATTTCGCACTTTCCGCCGCGGAGATGCACGTTGAGCGCGCGTGGCGGCTGTTCAGCACGGATATACAGTACGCTGGCCTGTCCGACATACCCGACAGATTCACCATGTTCATCCAGCACTTCGGTGCCAAAGGGCAGCGGTTTGCCGTCGGCGCGCGTCGCATGAAGTACCCATGACTGGCGCTTGTCGGTTTCAAAGCGGATATAGCTCACCGCCCCGTCGTAAGGAGCCACGTTAGCCATATTGCCGATCACTTCCGCGCCAGCGCTGTTTTCAGTTTCAGTTAACGTAATGGCGTTTTTGCGATACGGGGTGGCGTAAGGCACCAGCGCCACGCCATCGCGGTTCGTCATAATGCTTTCATCGCCGTTCACCATCAGCCCCTCCGCCTTTGGCGCATCGACGATAGTCATGGTTGTGCCGGTTTCGTTTGAGGCGAGAACGTGCCACGGGTAGGCCACCAGGCTGCCGCGTCCGCTGAGCCCGGTCTGGCGGTAGTCGGAGGATTCGCTGTAAGAGCCACCGAGTGTTGCGAAGTTCGAACGGTACGCGGCGTTAACGCTTGCCGCATTTTTACCCCCCCGCGCATTACTGCCGGAGAGGGTATAGCTCAGGCGGTTCGACGCCAGCGCGTTCCCGCTCATGCTGATATTGCTCTGCTCATAATGCGAATCGCTGGCCGTCAGGCTGGAGGTGATCCACGCATTATTATCAAACAGCGAGAACGGCAGGCTGAGGGAGAGGTAAAGGCGCGTCTCTTCTTCACTGTCCCTGTTCCGTACCCGGCTGGCCGACAGGGTATAGCTGGCGCGGCCGATGGCGTTGGAATAGCCCATCTGGTATTCGCGCGTGGTTTGCTGTGAGTTCCAGTAATCGCGCTGTGTGCCGGAGACAAACACCGTGCCCCAGTTATTGAGCAGGCGCTGATTAAGGTTAAGCGTAAAGGTATTCTTGGGCTGCGCCGCGCGCAGGGCGTCCCAGGTGCTTAGCGACATGTCGGGCGCAACGCCAAACCGATCTTCATAGTCGTCGTACTGCGCTCTCAGGCGCTGATACCCTTCGCGCGAATAGAGCGCGTCGCTGAAGCTGTAATAGCCTTTAGTGGAATAGCGATAGGCCGCCAGGGTGAAGTTGGTGGCGGTGGTATCGATAAATTTGCTGTACGACACGCGATAACTCTGACCGCTGCTGGTGCGATCCTGTAGGGTGGTTTTGGCGTGGGTGACATCAAACGAGACCGCGCCAAAGGGAAGGTTCCACCCGGTACCGACAAGCCCGGCCTGGTAGTTATCGCTAATAATCGTCCCGGTATACCCGGTGATGAGGTTATTAAACCCGTAGCGCAGCGTGGCCTGCATGAATGCGGGTTCGGCATCGAGCGTGTTCTGATGCACTTTACCCGCCACCACGCTGTACTGACTCACCCCTTCTTTTAGCATCCCGGGTACGGCGGAAAACGGCACCGTGAAGGACTGCTGTGAACCGTCCGCTTCACGCACCACCACCAGCAAATCGCCCGCGGAGCCGGTAGGCTGAATGCTGTCGAGGGTAAACTGGCCCGGCGGCACATTCTCCTGATAGATCACGTTGCCATTCTGGATAACTTTCACCAGGGCGTTCGTCCGTGCCACGCCGTGAACCACCGGTGAAAAACCCTGCTGTGAATTTGGGCGCATCTTCATGTCCGACGCCAGCGACACGCCGCGCACGCGCAGGGAATCAAACAGATCGCCAGGAATATAAAAGTCACCCAGCGTCAGGTTGGATTTCAGCGAGGCCAGGGGACGGCGCAGGTAGCGGGTATTATTCTGCCAGCTACTCTCTCCGCTGGCCGTTTTCCGCCAGGCGCTGCTGTCGCGAAACTGCCAGCCGAACAGGTTGGCGCCGGAATCCAGCCCGGCATAAAAATCATCATTTGTGTCTTTCGCAGCGCCTTTCGCGCGGGTGTTGTACCAGGTCGTGTTCCACGAGAGCATCAGCGCCGGTATCCCCTCGTCCCAGAACTGGGGGGCAATGTAACCTTCTTCAGTACGCAGCACGGCCGCCTGCGGAACGGTAAGCGCCAGACTCAGGGTGCTGGTATCGGTTTTGACTTCACCGCCCTGAACCAGATCGCGCAGCTGAACCTGCCCGTGCGCAATGGCGGGCGCAGGCACGGACGTGGTGTTGATGCCAAGCGACCGGGCATCTTTCCAGGCAATGCGGATGTCGTCACGCTGCTCGCCGTAGATGACGGTATAACGTCCCTTCCAGCTGCCGTTTACGTAGATATCCATCTCCTGACTGCCGGCAGGCATGGCGTTGTTTTCGGAAAAGCGAGACAGATCGGACTCACCGGATGCGCCAGCAAGCAGGGAGGGATCAAACGAGACGGCCCCTGATTTATGCGAAAGCAGAAGCGTGCAGACTGCCAGCAGACAGAGTCTGTTTTGTTTCATTTTCATGGTGAGTCTTTCCGATCACTGACTGGTGAAAGTCCGGGTTTTATACGCGCCAAGATCGTCCACATACATCAGCTGGAAGGTCTGTCCGCGCTTAACCGTATTTTTTGCGGCGACCGTCAGCTGCCCAAACGGGGAAACCATAGGGGACTCCTGGAGCAATTTCGTTTTACCCAGCGAAATATTGGCGACCGTAATATGGAACGGACTGTTATTTGTAATGCGAAAGCGATCGCCTTCGGCGGCGAGCGTCAGTTTCGCCACCGCGTCATCCAGCGTGCCTTTCAGCGCAGCGGGCCGGTAAAAAAGTTTGATACGGGATTTAATCGCCAGCTGAACGGTATTCTGATTTTGCAGATTTTCAGGTCTGGGCGGAATGTCGAGAACATTCAGGAAAAAGACGGATTCGCGATCCGCAGGCAAGCTGGACGGCAGCTTTTTAATACGAAGCTGTTGGCCATTATGTTCGTTAACCTTTATCACTGGCGGCGACAGCAAAAACGGCACATTGGCTGTTTCCGGCGTGGAATTAATATCACCGTCATCTATCCAGGATTGCACCAGAGCGGGCGCATCGCCCGTATTCATTAACTGGACGATCACCTCTTTGTTATTTTCAGGATAAAGGACACGGGTGCCATTAATGACAATATTGGCCCATGAGTGACCGGTGCTTAGCAGTAAGCCTGCCAGCAAAATTGCCTTGCGCATGATTGCAACCTTAAATACAGGCTCTGCGAAAACAGAGCCTGAATAATCATTATTACAGGTAGGAAATGGTATACGTTACGTTGGAGCTTAACTCGCCCACGGTGGCGGCAGCGGCGTTCGTTTTATAATAATAAACATCCAGCGTCAGCGTCTCGGAATCTGGCGCGGTCGCTGTACCCATAATATCTGTGGTGTAAGGCTGGTTCAGGGTAATTGGCGTAGACGAACCTGGCTCCACTAACGCAAAACCGACATTACGTGCCACGCTGGCATCGCTTTCGTTCACGCTGTTATTCAGCAGGTATTTACCGTCAGTGGAAATATTATCCGCGCTGGAGAAATACACTTTTAGCGGGGTGCCGGTCGTTCCGGCTGCTGGTGAACAACCTGAGAAAGTCAGCGCAATAGATTTTTTATTCTTAGTGATCAGGCCAACCGTGGTGCCCGCATCTTTTACCGAAATAGGGGAAAGCGCAACGGTAAAGTCTGCGCTTTTACCGCCGTTAATGGTACAGGTTGTATCGGTAATAGCGCCGGTAAAGTTAATAATACCACCCGCCGAATTGTCTGCGGCCACTGCGCTGGTAGAGGCAATAGCGGCGGCCAGCAGTGATACGGTCATGATCGATTTGAACATGATAAACTCCATGAAGATTTGTGTTATTTAAAATGAATGTTAATCGGCTACACATGTCCCTGATGTACCGGCTAGACGCATGGCGACTCGGGAGAATGCTTTGACGATATTATGTTGCACTAAAAAAGTACATAACAAAACATTATTCCAATAATTTCTAAAGTTTAAGATTATAATCTTGTGTGTTAGTTTTTTTTAATGTTTTAACCTAAATGCGTTGGTTCAAATATTTTTATTAATGATTTAATAATTGTTAATTAATGAAGCTTTATGAATTCATCTCTCAATTAATATCACGCGACTTGACCACACAAACTTTAGACTTATTATTGCCTGGCAAATGCACATAATTTTAACAATGGCGTAATAATAATATGAAGTATCTCATTGATCTTACAATGCTTTATGAAGTCGACACCGGTATGATCATGATTAATGGAGAGGAAGAGTCATCCATTAAGTTATCTAACCAGGCGGGTCGTCTGCTTTATGAACTTATCATCAATAATGGTAAAACTCTCGACAGAGACGACCTGATAAAGAAGGTCTGGGAGGATCATGGTTTCTCTGGTTCTTCGGTGAGTCTGAATGTTGCCATAAGTGAAATCAGAAAAGCATTTCGTACATTAGGATGCGACCCTTTACTGATAAAAACGATACGTGGCAAGGGATTTAGCCTTGCCGCGCATATTGAACACCACACGGTCAGGCCGCCGGTTGTTTCAACGCTTAGTGAACAATCTGCTTCTGAATCATTCGATACGTTAGCGCATAAGAAAGATGCCGATCCGCCTAAACAATTAATATCGCTGCACAGACTCTTTATTTCTCTCTGCACCTTATTACTGATTACCGTTATCGGCACCGCTGTTTTACTGTTGCACCAAAGGGATTCCTATGCCGAGAGCCTGAAAGATTCTGATATGCATCTGCTCGGTAAAGTGGACCGGTGTACGGTATACCTGATCGATAAGAATATGTATCAGCCGCGACAGCACTACTTTAATCACGTAAAAGAGGTCATCGCCAGTCAACATATCGACTGTCAACATCAGGTTGCAGATGCTTACTATTCCAGGTTTAAAAAGTCGCAGATAGAAAATTATTTCCTGGCCATCTGTTATCAGCAGGACAGTATCGACGATTATAAGAACTGCATTTCTTACAGAAGCCTGACCGGGAGTTAAAATATGTCAAGGACTAAAATGAGTGTACTGTTCAGTATCGTACTGGCGCTGTCTGTCATCGCGTTGTTATGGATCTATTTTACCAGAACGCAGGATGAGGGGTTTGGCTGCCAGTCAGATACCATTTCCTGGAAAACATATTCCACGGGTGAGTCAACCGATATGTCGCTAACCACGCTTTTCCTGTTTAACAACAAAGATGTTGTGACGGTTATTCATAAAGGCGTGCTCAAGAAAGAGGGCAAAAGCTACCTGATTGACCGAAATTACACGCTCAGCGTGGAAAAAGTCGATGGAAGCAATATCTTTTATATTAAGGATAAAAAGCTGAATAAATCTGAAGATGATGCGGCGCCGGATGGCGTTGTAAACGAAATGTTACTTGATAATATCAACTTCTTCTATATTACCAGCGTAAAAAAACATGCGTGGTTAATTAAGGGGCTGGTGTTGCCTGTAATGATGTGTGTGGCTGTCCCGACGTCCTGATATTTCTCTTTATTAAAAAATCGATATTTATCTATTACTCGGGAAAGTGAGTAATTTACTCAATACGTAACAATAAGATACGAGAAATTTATTTATATTTTTATTGTTGCTCTCCGTCGAGTGAATTTTTCTGTATTGCCTCGTTATTTTGCGGCTGTCTATACTCCGCCTCGAAAAAGGGGCTCCCCTTTTTATACACGTGGATTCTTTTTTGAAGGACTAAATAAATGAACAAACTGAACGCTATCGTTCTGGGCTCCCTGCTGTCTGTTTCTGCCCTGAGCGCAGTTAATGCAGCAGAAACGACGGCTTCTGCCACATGGCAGGCAACCGCGACCAAAGACAGCGAATCCGATCTGGTTGTTACGCCAACGCGTGCTCTGAACTTTGTTTACAGCGCCAACACCAAATCTTTCAACACCGACACCGGTCTGTTTGATGTGGCTATCCGTGGCGATCACTCTACGGCGACCAGCTTCAAACTCGAAGCTATCCTCGACGATTCAAACAACACGCTGTTCAGCGTGGGTGGTGAAGCGACCAAGCTGAAAGTGGGTGCGCGTTGGGGCGGTAACGACCTGGGCTCTATCGGTGGCACCGTGGGGGCGAAATCAACCGCATGGACCACGCTGGTTGATTCCTCTTCTAACACCGGCGTCTCTTCTGGCCTGTGGAACCTGACCACCAGCGCAGGCGCGACGGCAGATACCGAAATTACCGGCCAGGACAAATTCGTCTTCTACGTTGACTCCGCTCAGGACAATGCCGGTACGGCGAAAGAGTTCAAAGACCTGACCAACAGCCTGTGGGAAGGGACCGTGTCTGTTGCGTTCCGCGCAACCTGGGGCTAAGGCCTGATCGATCCAGGGGCGCAAGCCCCTGTTTAGGGAAATAGCATGTTTAACCTCAAATCCGCCTTCTTATTTTTATTATTTATCTCTTCCTCCGCGCTGGCCATTAATGTGGGAAAAGTCACCACCATTATTTCTGCGGATGCTGACTCCACCGCCAAGGAAATAAAAAACGAAGCAGACAGCGTGCGTATTGTTTCTGTTCGCGCACAGCGGATCAGCAGCCCAATGGATGAAGGGATCGTCATTAATCCGGAGAAAGTGGACGAACTGTTGCTGACGCCCACGCGCATGGTGATGCCCGCCGGTACCAGCAATATCGTCAAATTTTACTATCACGGGAACGCCGATAACAAAGAGCGTTACTACCGCATTACCTTCACGGATGAAGGGGTAAGCGAAGAGGTGGACAGCGGTTCGCCAAAAAACGGCACCGGGATGACGCGCGCGGTGGTGAGCACCATTCTGGTGGTTCAGCCCCGGGATAAGAAGATTGATTTCGTCTATGTGGCGGGAAAAATAACCAATAAAGGGAACACCTCGTTTCGCGTCAATGCGACCGGGACCTGCCTGAAGCCGAATCCGGAATCCCCCGGCACGCCGTGTAGCAAAAACTTCTACCTGATGCCAGAGACCTCGCGCGCTATCGAGGATATCAACGTTACGGATAACCATTTTCATCTCGGAATATGGGACCTGAAACAGTTCATTCCTGTTAAGTAAGGATGCATGGTGAAAAATAAATTAGTGTTGCCGGTGATGATGGCTTGCGCATCCGGCACGCTGCCCGCGCTTGCGCATGCAGCCTCAAGCTCCGTGGTTATCGCTAATTACCGTTTTCCCGACTCGCTTTATGCACTGCTGGAGCAGGGGATCAAAATTCCCGTCTATCTGGTGAATACGCGTCCACACTCAGCACAACAAGGGAACCACGAAGGCACGGCGAGTGAATATGTTCGTATCGGTGACGTGACGCTCTTTGCAAAAGATCTGAAGCTGGGGCTGAGGGACGTTCAGGTCCAGGAGTCTGATAACGGCATTCGTCTGTCAAAAGAGATGCGGGCGTTACTGCAAAGCATTAACGATAAGCAGTTTGATGACCAGATGCGTATTCCGGTTAGCGCGGGTTCGGCGTTCGAACTGGATCAGAAAAAAATGCGCCTGTTGCTGAATCTGTCGCAGAGCGACTACGGGGTGAATATTCGCCCGCGTGAGGTGGACATTGATGCGCCGGAGTCTGACGACCTGAGCGGCACGTTCTCCTACAACCTCGGGGCGTATCACACCGAGAGCGGCTACGGTGACAGCTGGTCGTCGGGCTATCTGAACGCGAGAAACTGGATCTCAATGGGCGTCGATCATGTGCTGATCGACGGCTCTGGCTACGTCAACGAGAGCAGCAGCGATACCCAGATGAATGCGGTTATGTGGGAGCGCGACTATCAGGGGATGCGCTACGCCGCAGGCATGCTGAACGGCTGGGCGATGCAGTCTCTGGCGAGCGTCAGCGGGATTTCCGGCGGTGAAGTCTACGGCGTTTCCATGGGCAACCAGGCCAACTCCCGCAAACGCGATAACACGCTCTCTCTGACGCCGGTGGTGGTCTATTTCCCCACGGCGGGCGAGGCCCGTATTCGTCGTGACGGGCAGCTTATCGGCATTCAGCGCTTTGACGTCGGCAACCATGAAATTGACACCAGCAGCCTGCCCTACGGGATCTACAGCATCGAAGTTGAGGTGGTGAGCGGAAGCCGCACCGTGTCGCGTAGCATGTACACCGTAAATAAGCCGTTCTCCAGCAACGTGTCGGAAACGCTGCGCTGGCAGATGTGGGGCGGGATGTATAGCCGCGATAAATCCGTCGTCAATTATAAAAAATACGCGAAACGCAAAAACGAGCAGGACAACACCTACTACTACGATTACGACACCAAACATAAAGACACCATGTCGCTGGTGGGAGCCTCGTTCAGCAAGCGCAGCGGGATGGTCGACTGGAACGCCTCCACCTACATGATGCGGGAACACATCGTCAGCGAGCTGTGGGCCTCCCTGAACCTGACGGGCTATTTCTCGGTGAATACCCAGACCATGGCCGCCTCCGACGGAACCTATCGCGCCAACTATGGGGCGAATCTCAGCCTGCCGTGGCAGATCGGCTCGGTGTGGTACTCCCATGAACAGCTCTCCAGTGGCAAGTTCCTCGATATCTATGAGAGCAAGGGCAATACCTGGGGCGCCTCCTTTAGCCTGCCGTCGTTCGGTCTGCCCTCGGCGGGCAACCTGAGCCTGATGCGCCAGGAGGACGACCTCTATCGCTATAAACGCTATCAGCTGGACTACTCCCAGGGGTTATACGCCGGTCGCTACGGTACGGCGCGCCTGCGGGTGGGAATGTCGCGCAACAAATACGACGGGTATTACGAAGAGAAAGATCGTTACGTGATGCTCGATTTCGCTATACCGCTCGGCAATACCGTGTCGGTTGGCGTTTCCCACAATCGCGATACCGGCACGGCGCTGAACGTCAGCGCCAGCCGCCAGTTTGAAGGCGATTACCTGAAATCGGCTACTGCCAACGTCTCAAAAGCCTTTAATAGCCGCCAGGATCGCAGCGTAAGCGGCGGCGGCAGCGTGAACTTCGACACGCCGTGGAACAGCAACATCCTCAGCGTCCAGAGCGGCATGAGTAAAGGCTGGAACTCCACGCTGACCAGTGACGGCAGCGTGGGCTGGTCCAAAGAGGCCATCGCCGCCGGGAAAGGCACCGAAAGCGCAGGGGTGATTGTCAGTACCGGTCTCAAATCTGATGAAGCGCTGACCCTGAAGCTTAACGGCCGGGCAGAACGCATCAAAGGGGATAAGACCTGGCTGTCGCTGCCGGCATACCAGGCTTATGACCTGGAAGTGATGAACAGTGAAACCGGTACGGAAAGCTATGAGATTGGCGCGAATGCGCGTCGCCATATCACGGTTTATCCGGGCAATACCGTGGTGATGAAGCCGCAGGTGAAGAAAATCGTCACTCTGTTTGGTCGTCTTGTGGATGCAAACGGGGCCCCGATTGGCGCCATGCAGATCAAAAACCACGTCGGGCTGACCCGGACGGAAAACGACGGACGCTTCGTGATCGACGTTGATAAGAACAACCCTGTCCTGAGTATCGCCACGCCGGACGACAGCGTCTGCGAAGTGCGCCTGGACATCGAGTCTAACCGCGGTGCGCTGTGGCTTGGGGACATCTCCTGCGACAAAGGCGATTTCGTCTGGCAGGAAGCAAAAGGAACGCAGGAACGTGACGATGAAAAAGATATTCGCTCTTAATTTACTGCTGATAAGCGCGGCGGCCCTGGCGCAGGAGCTGCCCTATTTCGCCATTAATAACCCGGACAATAACGGTACGGGAAACAGCGCAGGGCTGTTTAGTCTGAACAGCACGTCGACCGCGTTTTTACACGGTTCGCGCGAGTGGCCGACCCTGAGTGCGAAAACGAATAACGGTATCGCCACTTACATCCCGGACAACAGCTTCAACGGCCCGGCAGGCAGCGCGTTAACTATCGACTTTTCGGTGACCGGTTCCAGCGCTTCTCCGTTCTTTAAAGGGACGGCGTGTTCCTCGTCCTGCGGCAACACGGGGTACACCCCGACGACCAGCTATACCGACACGTCGATGGTGGTTAAGCCGCCGGTGATGGAGCCCGGCACGTCATACGGGCGCTGGGTACTGGGCGATCCGTTCTTTAACTATTTGCTCAACGCCGCGCCAGGGGATGAAGTGACCATCACCTCCACGCCGCAAATCAGCTCCATCAACAAAGTGACCACCACCAATACGCTTCACAAGGTGGGCACGCTGACCATGACCAACTCCAGAGCGCTTAACCTGGGTATTGACCCGATCAGCGGCGAGGTGACGATTGTCGATGGATCAACGGGGGCCACCTGCACCAAGTACACCCGTAACACGGTCTCTGGCGTCCTGTGCGACCTGCTCGAATACACATTTGTTGGGGAAGATATCTCCGGTTACAACGGAGGGCTGGCGCTCACCTCTTCCCGCGTCAACAGCGTGCTGCAATCGCACATGAGCGGCGGCACCGGGCTTGCCGCCGAGCTGACCTTCGATGAAAACACCTGGTACAGTATCTCCGGCGGTATCCTGAGCGATACGCGTGTCCTGGCGAACACCTTCCTTGCAGCGCCGCAGAAAAACGGCGGCAAAGCGTACCTTAAAATCTTTTTGCCGAAAGCGTTAATTCTGAGCGTGGCGCAGGCGGGGGACGGCAGCAACATTGGCAATATCGTCAGCCTGTGTCTGACGCCCGGCAACAGCTCGCTGGCGGCGGATTTCTGCTTCCAGCCGGGGGGCGGCCTGGTGATTAACCCGATCGAACCCGGGCTGGAAATTGTGCCAGACAACCCGGATTACACCCTCGATCCTGACGGTCTGGGCGGCTCAGGGAAAGGCATTATCGGCGAAGCGCCCATTGAGATCCCCTACACCATCACCTACAGCGGGGCGCAAAAAGATGCGGCGATTGCGGTCACGGTAAAAGTCACCGGGCCTACCCAAAGCCTGAATGGGGTGGACTACTGCGCTTTTAGCGGCAACGGCTTTACGGTTCCCATTCCGGGCAACGTGCTGGTGGGGAAAAGCCAGACGCTGATGGCGCACAACTGTAAAGGCGAAGTACTGTCGATCCCGGCGCCGGCCACCCATGCGGAAGAGTGGGACAAAATGAGTTCCGGCGTGACCGATATGTGGCTCTGGAAAACACCGCTGATCCTCCAGTTCGTTATGGATAATCCGGTATCGAAAACCACCTATGACGGAAATAGCTGGTTTGGTGAAGTGACCGCGCAGGGAAGAATAGATGTTAGCGCATCCTGGAATTAATCAACCATGACTGGAAAATTCCTGGCTATTTTTGCAATAAATTGCTTCATTTCCACAGGGGCAAATGCTTTAATTATCGAAAGTCTGAATATTGATTTTCTTCCCGAAAGAGAAGTTGTTTTTCAGCCGATAAAAAACGATACCAGCGAGCGTCAGAATTATACCGTGTCGCTTATTCAGGTAGACGTTCCTAAAGAGAAGGGAAAAGAAACCGAAATAAAAGACGGCGAAGTCATGTATTCGCCTAAGCAATTAACGCTGGGGAGCGGTGAACGCGCGGGTTTTAAATTTTATTATACCGGCCCGCATGACAACAAAGAGCGATACTATCGCGTAAAATTCACCGAGACGCCGCTCCAGGCAAAGGTGATCACGCGCAAAGGCCAGCGCATCCAGTCGGATGTGGTGGTCTCGCTTGAGGCTATTTTGATTGTCCGCCCATGGACACGACATTTTGATTATGCGTTTAGCAACGGGGTGGTGAGTAATACCGGGAATACCTATTTTAAATATGTTTCCTCGGTCGGGTGCAGTACGCAATACAACAATTCAAAATATATTCCACCGGGGCAACGGCTGGAAATAGATAATGCCGGGCAGGCTGCAAGGCGGATGATTATTTATGGCAATAAAATCATTCCGCTGACCACCTGCCCGTAGCAACCGCTTTCCTTCATAAAAGGAAATTAGCCTTTAGCATCATGCTAAAGATCCATCACTACAGGAGATAAAAATGAAAGCGATTTCATTCGTAGAAGCGAAAGACATTATTGGCGGCGCGTTAAACCCGTTCGCTGGTCTGGTTAAAGGTGCACAGCTGGGTTACGACACTGGCGCCAGCATCATGGGCATGGTTGGCGGTGTGGTTGGCGGAGTTCTGGGTGGCGCAATGGGCTTCCTGGGCGCGCTGGTTGGTAGCTACAACTAATTCACGTTAACAGGAAAAGTATCATGCAAGTTATCGATTTCAAAAAAGCACAGGCCATCATCGGTGGTTGGGATCCGTTTGCTGCCGCTATTCAGGGCGCAAGCGCGGGCTATAACGCGGGCAGCCAGATGTTAGGCGCGCTGGGCGGCACCATCGGCGGCGTATTCGGCCTGGTGGGCGGCTTCATCGGCGGTTTCTTCAGCGCCTAAGCGAGAAGCACGTTGTACGCATGGCCCGCATTGCCGGGCCATTTTTTTATTTCAGCCACGGATCATTATGTTTTCGCTCTTTCAGTATAAAAAACAGGGTAAGACCCCTGTTATTCGCCAGCATGAATTTACCGAATGTGGACTGGCCTGCCTGGCGATGGTGTTGGGGCACTACGACCACCATGTCTCCGTCAGCCAGCTGCGCCGGGAGATTTCCGTTTCCGCCGATGCGGGAACCTCAATGGCGGAATTGATGACCCTTGCCAGCGATAAAAATATGTCTGGCCGGGTGCTTAAAGGCGAAATCACTGAAATAGAAACGTCTGAGCTGCCGCTCATCGCCTTCTGGCGCGGCAACCATTTCGTGGTCATCGTGAAGATCGACAGCCGCAGCGTGACCGTTCACGACCCGGCCAGCGGCGTGCGTCGTTACCGTCTGAAAGAGGCGGAAAAACTCTTTTCCGGCTATGTGCTTGAGCTTAAGCCCACGCCGTGCTTCGAAAAGAAATCCCCGGATGAAACGCTCACGCTTGGCCGTTTAGCCAATAAATCTCCGAGCCTGTTCCAGCGCCAGCTGCTGCTGTTTGTGCTCTGTATTTTTACTCTCATCACCATGCTGGCAAGCCCCACCTACGTGCAGCTGATTATGGATGAGGCCATTTCCCGCAGCGACAGCGATCTGGTGATCCTGCTCACCGCGATCTTCGCTATCGTCTTTATCTTTGAAGTCATCGGTAAATTCCTCAAGCAGCTGCTTGAGATCCTGATGCGTAACATTGCCTATGACGATTTAAGCCAGTCCGTGCGCCACTACATGCTGCGCACCCAGACCAGCTGGTTCCGCTCGCGCCCGCCGGGCATCGTGCTGGCTATTGAGAAATCGCTCCACGCCTGCGCGGAGTTCATCAGCAATGGTTACGTGCAAATTCTCTTTTCCAGCCTGATCGCCGTCACCAGCCTGCTGTTTATGCTGCTGTATAACGTCAAAATTGCGCTGCTGACAATGCTGCTGATGGGCGTGTTTTTCCTGATCCGCTTTTCGCTGATCGGCCCCTATCAACGCGCGGTGGATGACTCCATCGAGCGCACCGCCCAGTATGAGTCCCTGCTAGTGGAGACGCAGAAAGGGATCATAACGCTCAAAGCGAACAACATGGAGCAGGCCCGGGATGCGGTGATGGACAAATCCCAGCGCGAGCACATCGCCGGGCTGATGCGTAAAGAGCGGCTACTGGCCCGCTTTGACGTGGCTTCGCTGCTGGTGATCAATGCCGAGCAGCTGCTGGTGGTCTGCTTTGGCGCGTGGCTGATCCTGGAAGGGCAGATGAGCATCGGGATGCTTTACGCCTATATCAGCTATAAGCGCTATTTTTCCGATGCCATGGTGCAGGTGGCGCAGAAGCTGCTGGACAAAAATGCTCTCAAGGGGCCGCTGGATCGCGTGGGCGACCTGCTGTTTGCCCCCTCTGAAACCAGCCAGTTTGGGAAGCGGATTGTCACCTCGCCGGTCTGTCTGCAATTTGAGGATGTCTCATTTGCCTATCCTGGCCGGGAGGCCACGCTACAGCATATCAACATGACCCTGAAGCAGGGCGAAGAAGCGGTGATTGTGGGCCAGAGCGGGTCGGGAAAAACCACGCTGCTGCGTCTGATCTCCGGCATGCTGCTGGCATCGTCTGGCACGCTGCGGATCAATAAGATCCCCATTGAGGAGTGCGATCTTTCCTCGCTGCGTCAGCACATCCGCATCGTCCATGCGGACGATATTCTCTTCACCGGCTCGATTCTGGACAACATCGCCTGCTTTGACAGCGCACCGGATAAAGAGCAGGTCATTGCCGCGTGTCGGCTGGCGGAGGTGGACCACGTCGTCGCCCGGCTGCCGCACGGCTACGAAACGGAGATGCTGCCGGGGAACACCTTTTTCTCTGCCGGGGAGATGCAGCGTCTGGTTCTGGCGCGCGCCCTGTACAGCCAGCCTAAGCTTCTGCTCTGTGACGAAGTGACGGCGAACCTGGATAAAACGACCGCGCAGAAAGTGCTGGCGAACCTGCGTAGCCTGGGGATTGGCCTGGTGTTTGTCACCCACTCGCCGGACGTGGTGGGCTGTCAGGGGCGTCTCTATACCATGGAAAACGGCACCCTGCGGGAGAGTGAGCAATGATGCTTTTGCCGCGTCTCTATGCGCGACTCTGCGCGCGCCAGGCCGGGCGCACGCTGCTGGCAAACCGGATCACGCAAAACTACAGCCAGTTTATGCGCTGCCCGGAGGCCGATGTTCCGGCTGATTTTCTGCATCAGAATGCGCATGAGCTGAGCGGGTTTAACTTCGTGGAGCAGATCTTCCCGCCCGCGCTTTGGGCGCGCAACGTTCGTTTTGATCTGCACGGGTACGTGGCGCAGTGGACGCGGGAGCAGGCATTTTACAGTTCATCTCGCACCCTGCTACTGGGCATGCGCTGGGCGGGCTTTGGTCTGATCGTGGATGCGCTGCTCGCCACCGCGCCAGCCGATGTGCGCTTTCAGTTTATTACCCGTCACCCTGCGCTGCATAAGCTGATGGCCGCGCACGAAGGCCGACGCGCCAGCTCGTTTTTCGCCCCTCACCGCCTGGTGACGGTGCTGCTGATGGACGAACGCCTGCCGGATGCGCCGCTGTTCTCCACCCAGGCAGGGGATCAAAAGGCGTGGTTAACGGACGTCTCAACGCGGTTTTTATCGCGCTATGGCTACAGCGTCCGAACGCTGCTGCCGATCTGTTCGCTGCACGCGGCGGAGTTTGGGCTGGAGAGTCAGGCGTATGCGCCGGAGGATTACCGTCAGGCCGCCGCCGACACGCTGAACGCGCTGCGCAAAACCCCCACGCTCTGGAGTGCATGGGATGATCTTTCAGTGATTTATCATGGATGACATATCGTGAAATTAAAAAACCGAAGCGGACAGCGGCGGGCGCTGATCCCGCATCACTTCTCAAAAAGCTATCACATCAACGCGCCACGGCTGAAAGCCGTGCTGACCTTGTTCATCGCCTTTTTTCTCTGCCTGCTGGTCTTTGCGATTGTCTTTAATTTTTCGGAAACCACGCTGGCACGCGGGGTGTTGATCCCGGCGCAGGGCGATGTGGAAGTCCGCGCCAGAGAGTCCGGTACCCTTGTCGATTTTGCCGTCCGGCCCGGTCAGTACGTGAAGGAAAACGATCCGCTGTTCACCGTGTCGCAGGACTATGGCGGCAAGCAGGGCTCGGTGGTGCAGTTTGACCGCCAGCAGATGGAAGCGGAGAAGAAGCGCAGCGAGCAGCGCATTCAGGCCATTGAGGACTCGATTGCGTCGTATCGCAAAAATCTGGCGCAGCAGCTGGCTCTCACCGACAAGCAGATCGCCGTTTCCCGCGATAAGGTGAAGAAGCTGCGCGCGCTGTTAAAAAACAGCACCGACACCTACGAGGCGTGGAAATCCGTCTCCGGGAAGGGCTATGTCTCCAGAGTGGATCTCGATAAAAGCCACAATGATGTGCTCAATGCGCAGCTCAACCTGACGCTGGAGGAGAGCACTATTCTTGAGCTTGAGGCACGCAAAACCAGCCTGACCGACAGCACCCAGTCGCAAATTGACTCTCTGAGCGAAGAGCAGCTGTATGTGAAAAACCGCATCAGCGAAATCGATCGCAACCTGTCCAGCCGGGGAAGTTCCACCATGGCGATGCTGGCCCCTGCCGATGGTTACGTGGTGGCGATTAACTTCCCGCCTGGCCGGGCCATTACGCAAAATAGCGAGGTGGTGGTGGTGATCCGTAAAAATACCGCGGCGACGATGGAGGGGTACCTGTATGTTCCGGCAACGGGGGTGGGGCGCGTGGCGAAAGGCGATAAGGTCAAGCTGCGCTTCGACTCCTGGCCCGTGGACAAATACGGTTCCGTGGAGGCGACGCTGTCCGATTTCTATGAGGTAAACATTGATGCCCATTCGGCGCTGATCCCGCTCCAGGAAGGGCTGAACTACTACCTGGCTAAAGTGCGCGTCCCCTCCTGGTTTACCGACCCGGACAAGAAAAAGCGCATGCTGATGGGCGGGATGACGGTGAACGCCGATATCGTTATCGATCGTAAGCCGCTTATCAATCTGCTGATTGCCCCGCTGGAAAGGGTGCGCAAGCGGTTTATCGATTGACCCGATTTCATCGATCATCGCCCTTTGGCCCACATTCTTAACGGCACCCTGGGGCTATTCTCCTTCTCATACCAACCGGAGGATAGCCCATGAACATTACGCAAATTCGCAATGCCACCCAACTGATCACTTACGCGGGAAAACGCTTTTTAATCGACCCAATGCTGGCGCCAAAAGGCACTTATCCGGGTTTTCCCGGCACGGCGCGGGCTGATATTCGCAACCCGATGGTCGAGCTTCCCGTTGACGTTCAAACGCTTCTGGATGCTGACGCGGTGATCGTCACCCATACCCATGCCGATCACTGGGATCAGTACGCCGTTGAGCTGATCGCCAAAGGCAAGCCGATCTACGTGCAAAATGATAGCGATGCCGCGCTGCTGCGCAGCCAGGGATTTACCAACCTGACGATCATGACCGGGGAAACAACATACGGCGATATCCGGATAGTGAAAACCCACGGCGGCCAGCACGGTACTGACCGCGCTTACGCCGTGCCGGAGCTGGCAGAGTTTCTGGGGGAAGCCTGCGGCGTGGTGTTCCGTCATCCCGATGAGAAGACGCTTTATATCGCAGGGGATACCATCTGGCGCGATGCGGTGGCGGCCGATCTGCAAAAGCACCAGCCGGATATCGTCGTGCTCAACGCCGGTTACGCTCATGTCATTGGGTTTGGGCCGATTATCATGGGGGAAGAAGATCTGCTTAACGTGCATTTCCTGCTGCCGCAGGCGAAAATCGTGGCGACCCATATGGAAGCTATCAACCACTGCCTGCTGACCCGCCGCGCGCTGCGCGAGTATGTTGACGCCAACGAGATAAGTGACGCGGTGAGCATTCCTCAGGACGGCGAAACCGTTATATTCTGAGTGTTAAAGGGGAAAGGAGAGACAGATGCCGCTTGTTAACGTTGCTATTGTCGCGGTGGACGGGTTTAGCCCGTTCCACTACTCCGTCCCCTGCATTCTGTTTGGCGATACGGTATCCGGGGAAAAGCGCTTTAACGTTACGATCTGCGCTGAAAAACCGGGATTCCTGACCTCGAAAGACGGTTTTGCCCTGCATGCGACGCAGGATTTTTCTGCAATCGCATCGGCTGAAATTGTGGTTGTACCCTACTGGCAGCACGTGCTGGAGCGCCCGCCTCAGACGCTGCTCGACAGCCTGGTTCAGGCCAGAGACAACGGGGCGGAAATTGTTGGGCTGTGTCTGGGCTCGTTTGTACTGGGCTATGCGGGCATACTCAGCGGCAAACGGGCCGCCACCCACTGGGAGTTTGAACACCAGTTTCAGACGCTGTTTCCGGACGTTCGACTGGACATCAACGCCCTCTACGTGGATGACGGCAATGTGATCACCTCGGCGGGTACCGCCGCCGCGCTCGACTGCTGTTTGTACATCATCCGCCAGCGCTTTGGCAGCGTCGTCGCCAATCAGATTGCCCGCCGGATGATCGTCCCGCCGCACCGCGAGGGCGGGCAGGCGCAGTTTATTGCGCAACCTGTGCCGAAAGATACCCGCGACGGGCGGATTAACTGTCTCATTGACTACCTTCAGCAGCACATTTCCGAGCCGCATAACCTGGATTCGCTGGCGGACGTGGTGTCGATGAGCCGACGCACGCTGACCCGCCATTTTATCAAGGCGACGGGCATGAGCGTTGCCGACTGGCTTACCGCCGAGCGCCTGCGGCGCAGCCAGATCCTGCTGGAGTCCGGCAGTCTGCCAATCGAAAGCGTCGCTGAGCAGGTGGGGTTTTTATCAGCGGTGACGTATCGGCAGCAGTTTAAGGCGCGCTTTGGTGTCAGTCCGGCGGAGTGGCGTAAGACGTTTCGCGTTAAGCCGTATGCAGCGAAAAATAATGCTGGCGCGATGGAATAAAAAGACGTGGGCGGCTTCTTTGCCTTTAAAGCTGGCGGCAATGGATATGCATCAGACGGGTTACAAGCACTTCTCTTCCGGTTAAGATAATCCACGTTACTTTCCAGAAGAAAAGGTAGTGGCATGAACAATATTGAAACGCAGTTACTTGAATCAGGTTTCACCGTAAAAGAATTAGCGTATCTGAACCGAAACATTAGCCGTTATGGTTCATCCCTGCTCGAGGTAGTGCTTGAGTTAGGTAAGCGATTTATCATGGTTCTGTGTATTACTGCGACTGTGGCCCTGATTTTCCTGGCGCTTCTTTTTTTCGCTGAACATTATAATATTGTTTCCGGTGGCATTTCTCTTTTCATCGTATTGATTATTGCCTGGTTTTTTCAACCCCCGATCATTACCTACAAAGCCTGGCGCTTCAGAAAGAAATACATTAGTTCTGTCCAGACGCATTAGAAATTAAATCAAACGAGACTTTTGCAGAGACACCCCAGCCGACAATTTTCATAGTGAGCGCTGCGCGATTCATTCCGTCGACTTTGCGGTAGAAATCCAGCGGGAGATAACGAAACAGACGCCATGATTCGGGTTTCCGGATGGCGCCAAATACCGTATAGACGCTTGCTGCCAGGCTTACGCTATTGAATACCCCAAGTGCTGATTCACGTTTAAATCCCATAAACTGAGCGATATCCATGACGCCATCTGCCAGCATACCTTCGGAGTTTGGTTGATGTTGAAGCGTTCTGTTAATTTCTTTTGAAATGGCATTTGCACCATCCATAACCAGAATCGCTCCTGCAAGCGCACCCACTGGATTCATTGTCATCATTGCACCAACACCTGCAACAATCTGTAACCCTGAAAGCACAACCTTAATCGATGAAATAACGTAACCGACGACTTTGTTATTTTCTTTAACCAGTTCAATCTGAGCAAAAAGCTGAGCTGTACGGGAGCGAAGCATTCTGCTTTGCTCAAGAAGACTTTCGTTCTCAGCCCGGATGTTTTTCAGGCATTCCATGCACTCCTCATCACTTCTGGCTGCCCGGGTAGCACTAAATTGTTGCATCACAAACTGCCGAATATCATCCATAAATTTAATCCGTGCGAGTCCGTCGCTGAGATGTTGCCCTCCGACAATATTCGCAGTATTGATGAGCTTGCGGGCTTCAAGATTTATCATTGTTTCAGCCCATGCGCGGGCGTTCTGACCAGGGAAAATTACAATATCCATTTTAATTTTCTCATCTGATAACCAACGTTTACAGATTATCCTGACATCAGAAACTGGCAACAATAAATTGGATAATCTGTCGCGAGCGCAGAATTCGCCGAAGGTATATACCGACGGAAATCATCTTCGTCGTTGATGGCGACCTTGAAAGTGGTGACAGCATAAAAGAAGTGCATTACCCCAGCCGCTCCATCCGTGTCTCCCCCTCCGCCATCGACAGCTGATACAGCGAAAACGATCGGTGCTTCTCAATCAAATGCGCCAGCTCCGGCGAGTGGCTGGTGAGCCAGATCTGCGAATAGCGGCTGGCCTCGGCAATGAGGCTTGCCAGGGCGGGCAGCATCTGCGGATGCAGGCTGTTTTCCGGTTCGTTGAGGGCGATAAATGCGGGAGGGCGCGGGCTTAACAGCGCCACCGCCAGGCATAAAAAACGCAGCGTGCCGTCGGAGAACTCTGCCGGTTCCAGCGGTCTGCTCAGCCCCTCGCGCTGCATCATCATGCGGAAGCGCCCGCCGGTGTTGTCGCTGTAAAACACGCAGCCGGGGAAGGCCTGGTCGAGAATGCGCATCAGCAGCAGCTCGTCGCCAATTTCGACAATGGTCTGAAACGCGGCGGCCAGGTTCGCGCCGTCGCTGGCCAGCACCGGGGAGCGGAAACCCACCTGCGGCGCGCGGATCGCCGAGCCGGATGAAACGGAAAACTCATGATAAAAGCGCCAGTTACGCAGGGACTCACGCATCTGCGACACTTCGGGGTAGAGGTGCGGTTCACCGAGCTGACCGAACACTGACTCGTTCTCATACAGCGTACCGCTGTGGGTCACTTTTTCGTGATGTACGTTGTTCAGGAATACGGCCTGGTTCTTACGCTTCATCAGCTGTGACGACGGACGACGGTGCTGGCCGCTCAGCCAGATAGATTCCTCTTTGATCACCGGATCGAGCTGAAACTGTGAGGGGTAGGGCAGCTTTTCCACGAACCCGACCTGAAGCTCATATTCATAGGTTTCCGTTTCCACCGCCAGGTTCATGCGCCGCAGCTGGTCGCTGCGGGTTTTGCCCGCCCAGAACACTTTCAAAATGCCGCCCTCGTTTGCCAGCGCCTGGGAGAATTGCCCCTGCGCCGCGCTGTGCATCAGGTAAATCGCTTTATAAATATTGGATTTTCCGGTGCCGTTGGGGCCGAACACGATATTGAGTTGTTCCAGCTCAAGCGACATATCGCGAATTGAGCGGTAGTTTTGAATATGCAGATTTTTGATCATCGGGTTACTCCGCTGTGCACGCTTAACCTGTACAGAATCACAGTATTTTACGCTGAGCGCAAAAAAAAGACGACAGTGAGGGTGTCGTCTAAACGGGGTACAGCTTTGGGCCTCTGTGGGTCAATGGGGCCTTCGCTTCTTTCTTATCAGGTAACGGCCAGACGCAGACCCAAATCATCAGGATAGGGATCAAAGTAGTTTTGCGTCATCAGATACCGGTCAGGGTATTCAGCCAGATAATGCTTAAGCAGCGTCAGCGGCGCGAGGATCGGCAGCAGTCCGTCCCGGTAATGCAGGATCACATCACGCAGTTCCCCGCGCTGGCGGCTGTTCAGCTGGTTACGGAAATAGCCCTGAATGTGCATCAGCACGTTAGTGTGATTCTTCCGCGAAGCAGGTTTTTTCAGGATGGTCATCAGTTTGTCGCGATAGGCCACGAAAAACGCGTCCAGATCGTCCCACTCGTGCAGTGATGCCACGAACGGGCCAATTTCACGGTAGCCTGCCTGATGGTGCGCCAGAAGCTGAAGCTTATAGCGGCTGTGAAAGTCCAGCAGAGCACGGCGCGTCAGGCCATTTTTACGCATTACGTTCAGTTCGTGGAGGGCAAAAACGCGCTCAACAAAGTTTTCCCGCAGTACCGGATCGTGCAGGCGACCGTCTTCTTCGACGGGCAGCCAGGGGAAAGTTTCAAGGAGGGCGGCGGTGAACAGCCCGACACCCTCCTTGCGGCCCCGGTTGCCGTTTTCGTCGTACAGCCGCACGCGCTCCATGCCGCAGCTGGGGGATTTTGCACAGACGATAAACCCCGACAGATCGCCGATTTTCGGCAGATAATTTGCCGTAAATGCGGCCATCTTCTGCGTGACGTCATCGTGGGGCGCTTTGCTGAACCGCATTTCTGTCTCGCCGTCGGTGGTCATCACCAGGCGCAGCGCCGGACGAGGCGTGGGCAGGCCGATAGCCATTTCAGGGCATACCGGGCGGAAAGCGACCCACTGCGCCAGCTCATCCATCACAAAGCCCATACGCTTATGCCCGCCGTCAAAGCGAACGGCGGAACCGGTCAAACATCCGCTAATACCCAGCACAGGTTTTGTTGTCATGGTGTGCACCTCCCGATCTCATATCTAAAAGTTACACAACAATGCGAGTTTGTCCAAGTATTGGCGGGATTATTTTTTAATCGTCTTTAAAATCAAGAGCAATCAGCTGCCCTTGTAGGTTGAGTAACCGTACTGGCTGAGCAGAAGCGGGATGTGCAGTTTTTCATTGGTGCGGGTGACGGTGAACAGCACCGGCACTTCCGGGAAGAAGGAGTCCAGCTTTTTGCCGTGGAAGTAATCGGCGGTTTTGAAGGTCACTTTATACACGCCAGGTGCCATATCCTGATCCTGCGGATAAAGCGATTTAATGCGCCCGTCGTGGTCGGTTTTACCGCTGGCAATCGGGGTCCACTTGTCCTGCTCCTGCTTCTCCAGCGTAACGGTCACATCCGCTGGCGGCATACCGGTTTGCTGGTCCAGAACGTGGACGCTCAGGGTGCCTGCCGGGGCGCTGAATGCGGCAGGCGCGAAAGCCATTGCAGCCAGCATCATCAGAGGGAGTGTCTTTTTCATCGTGTTTTCCTGTTGAGTTGTCGGTGACAGGAAAACGTTAGCACTCGCTGCGCGAAAAAATATTCAACTTTTCGTGAAGATTGCCACAGCAGAAAATAATCAGAGGATAATTACCTCAAGGGAAACCTGCTGCTGCCACTGCGCAACCTGCTTTTTCCGCGCGGCGGTGAGTTTGCCGCTGGTGACCAGCAGCCATTTGCGATCCGGGAAAATTTCCGGGGCCAGCGCGGCAGGGGGAACCGGCAGGATGTCGATGCGGTGGCCCTGGCCGGTGCGCGTTAACGCTTCGAGCCAGATTTCACACGGGTCGTTGAGGTACCAGCCGCTGATGAGAACGTTATCGCCCGGCGCTTTTTTATCGCCCTCAAGGCAAAACGAGGTATAGGCGATGAGGATGCCGTCGAGGATCTCACGCAGCGTCATGGCGGCGGCGACGTTGGCCGATATCTGGCTGCGCAACGGACGCAGCACGTTAGTGACCAGCTCTGGCCTTGGGTATTCGCGTCCGGCGTCGTAAATCATCTGACGCAGGGATTCAATTTTCCCCTCCTGCAACTTTTGCATCATGGCCTGTTGCAGGGTTTGCCAGTTATTGGCGCGGCGCGGCACAGGGCGTTCCAGCAGTGATTTAACCTGACCGATAGGTACGCCTTTTTTTACCCAGTCGAGGATTTTCAGCGCCTGCTGAACGTCCTCATCGCTGTACAGGCGGTGACCGCCGTCCGTACGCTCGGGTTTGAGCAAGCCATAGCGTCGCTGCCACGCCCGCAGCGTGGTGGCGGTGATGCCGCTGAGTCTGGCGAATTCGCCGATGGAGTAAGCCATGTCTGCATCCGAAGAGAAGGAGTTGTCTCAATATACTACGAATATTCTCCGACGGGATGAAGCGCCGCACGGGTGCGCTACACTTAACTTCCAACCGCGTAAATGAAAGGAGTTCTCATGAGGCTATGGCCTGTAGTTACCGGTGTCGCCATTGCGCTGACTCTGGTTGCCTGTAAATCTCCCACGCCGCCGAAAGGCGTGCAGCCCATTACCGGCTTTGATGCCAGCCGCTATCTCGGCAAATGGTATGAAGTCGCCCGACTGGAAAACCGCTTTGAGCGCGGTCTGGAACAGGTCACCGCGACGTACGGCAAGCGCAGCGATGGCGGTATCAGCGTACTGAACCGCGGCTATGATCCGGTGAAGAACAAATGGAATGAGAGCGAAGGAAAGGCGTACTTTACCGGCGAACCGACTACGGCTGCGCTGAAGGTATCGTTCTTCGGCCCGTTCTACGGCGGCTATAACGTGATCAAGCTGGACGATAAGTACCAGTACGCGCTGGTCAGCGGCCCGAACCGTGACTACCTGTGGATTTTATCGCGCACCCCGACCATTCCGGATGCGGTAAAACAGGACTACCTGAACACCGCACGCGGTCTGGGCTTCCGGGTCGATCAACTGGTGTGGGTGAAGCACTAACCTACTGATACGAAAAGGTGATGCTTGCCAGGGCATTGGCCGAGCCGGGGACCAGGTCTCCGGTTCGGATGTACTGCGCCTGGAACGGCAGGGATAGCGTTTGTGCTGCGCTGGTGGTCTGGATGAAAAACTGTCCCGTCGTGCCTGCGGCCGAGCTGTCTGGCCCCATCATCAGCGGCCCGGTACCGTTATAGAAAAACTGTACGCCAATGCCGGAGGCCGTGGAGTCCCCGGTCAGCGTCACGACCGACGAGGTATTTGACGGTGTGGTCTGATCGGTCATCACTGCGTTAACCGCCACGTTCTCATCGCAGGTCAGGCTGACGTTAAACTCCCCCGACGGCGAGGTGCTGCCTACGCTGGGCAGCGTGTGAACATCAATGGTGCCCAGGTCGACGTTGGCGCTTTTTGTGCCTACCGTGCAGCCGCTTGCCGTCACCGTGATGGTGGTGGGGTTGATGATCACCTGCGCGGTTTTCACTTCGTTGTTATAGGCCGTCAGGATCGCCGCGTTAATGGTCGGGGTCTGGTATACGCCGGATTTCAGCGGAACGCCGGTCTTGATAAACGTCACTTTTGCTGACCAGCCCAGTGCGGTGGCGTAACCGTTAGTCCCATCGGCCGGATAGCTCTGCGTAATGCCCGTCTGCATCGGCACATAGGTGGTGCCGTTATAATCTTTGAGCCCAAGAATGAAGCCGATGCCGGGCACGCCCGTTTCAAATACCATGTAATTTGCGCCATCAAGAATAACCGTGATGCCGGTGGCGGTTATACTGCTGCTCGGCTCCAGCGTCCCTTTGGAGCAGGTAAATACCAGGCCGCACCAGAACACTTCCGAGACGCTCGCAGTGGCGCTCCATTCAGAGCCGATCGTCTTTCCAGGCACGATGGAGTCTGCCGGGCCGGACCACGACATGGGCGTTGGCGAAAGGGTGATATCCGATGTCCAGGAGAGGGCAAGCGCCTGAGAGGACATGAAAAACAGGGCTAAAAACAGTAAACGCATTATTGATACTCCGTCGTCCAGGTCGCCACTGCCGAAACGTCTCCGGCATTGACCGGCGCACCCGTGGCGGCCAGTCGCGCATAGAAGGTCATTTTTACGCTGTCATCCCCCGCCGCGCCGTAAGCAGCGGTTTGGGTGTCCAGCGGGATAAGTACGCTGTCTTTATCCAGTATCTGCACTGCCACGCCGGTCGCGCCGCCGTCAGCGACTTTCAGAAGCTGCGGGTTCTCGTCATCCGGCGTACCGCTGAAGCGGATTTTCACGCCAGCAAAGGTGGGGCCGCACGCTTCAAGGGTGAGCGTGAAGGGCGTTTTGATATTGCTGACCGCCCCCGCCTCGCTAAATTGCTTCACGCCGAGGGTGCCCAGCGGCACGTTTTGCTCCTTCGAATCTTCCGAGACAATGCAGGTATTGCCGATCACGTTGCCGGTCACGGAAACCAGCACGTCATAGCCGCGCGCGGGGACGGTGATGACCATCAGCAGGATCAGGGGGAGGAAACGGACGGTTACTGACATATGGCCTCCTGGGAATAAAGCCCGGTGCGGGCGTGATAATTCTGCGGGTTCAACGCATAGCGGATCGTGCAGCGCTGGGCGCTGTCGCGTCCCCATACGGCATGCAAGGTTCCCTGCGCTGACAGGCCGGTCAGATACACGCTGCCGCCGTCGCCGACGATACCGCTGGCTTTGTCATCCTCTGACGAGACCAGCGTGCCGAAGGGGAGCACGTCTTTAGCGTGACGTACGATAAACATCGCTTTTGCTCCCTGACGCGTGGTGAGGGTGGCGCGAACCAGTGCCCCGTCGGTGGGAATTTTATTGGCGATGGCGTTCTCAAGTTCCACGTCATTGCCCACGGTGGTGACATCCAGCGCAACCTGATTAACGCGATACGGCGTGGCGTACGGGATCACCGCATAGCCCCGGCTGTCGGTTTTGATGCCCTTGTGGTTGAGCACGGCGACATGGCTGGCGCCCGGGGCTTTCACCAGAATATTGGTGTTCCCGAGCGGCTGGCTCAGCGTCAGACCATCCTCATGCAGCACCGCTCCGCCGCTCATCCCATAGCTTAGGTTGCGGGAGTCACCGGCGTAGCTGTAGCCCAGGTTATAGTCTCCCCACGCGCCCTCGTATTGCAGCGCGGCATCGCCGCCGTAGTGCTGCTGCGCGCTGTAGCGCTGGTTGACGCTATAGAAAAGATTCTCCTGCCCCGGCAGATAACCACTGACACCGGTACTGGCGGTGGTGCCAGCGGGATCCGCATGGGTAGCGGTAAAACGGAGACGGGTCGACAGCGCCGGGTTACCCAGCGGCACCGACAGGGACAACGCGAGGATATTGTCTTTCTTGTTGTCGTACAGGCCAGAACTACGCTGGGCGCTGATGCCAAGCGACAGGTTACGAAACGTCGCGTTCCACGCGAACTGCAAACTTTGCGTGGTTTTTGACGTATTCCAGTAGGTTTGTTGATCCCAGGACAGCGACAGCGCGCCGTATTCGCCCATCGGCTGCGACAACAGCAGCTGATTTTTTGCCTTACGCGACATATGCAGGTTGTAAACCGTGTCGTAGTGAGTGGTGACGGTGCCATCGTCTTCCACGGTCTGTTCTGGCGCTCCGCCCGCCATGCCTTTGTAAGTGGTATCGCTGAGGGTATAAAACCCTGCCGTTGAGTAACGCAGCGAGAAGAAATTGACTCGCGTACCGATATCGTTCAGCAGCTTGCTATACCGCAGGCGCACCGAATCCCCGGTGTAGTGCTGATTATCAGCCAGCTGGCTGCGGGCATGGGTGAGGTCGAGGGAGTAGGCGCCAAAGCGGCCGAGATTCTGCCCGATCCCGAAGGCCAGGCCGGTGTAGCGATCGGAAAACTGCGCCCCGCCATAAAACGTGAGGCCGTATCGCCAGCCCAGGAACAGCTCGCCCTGCGCGAAGGAGGGCGAGATCTGATCGCCCGCAGGACGGTATTTCCCCGCCCCCAGAGCATATTTGACCTGACCGTTACGCACCAGATTCGGCACACTGGCAAAGGGCAGAGTGTATTGCGTCTGGCTACCGTCGCTCTCCTGAATGGTGACCGCGAGGTCGCCGCCGGAAGAGGTCGGATAGAGATCTTTCAGCACAAACGCCCCCGGCGGAACGGAGGTTTGATAGATGACGTTACCGTTCTGGCGAACCGTCACCGTGGCATTGCTGCGCGCGATGCCGCGCACTTCAGGCGCGTAACCGCTCAGGCTGGCGGGCAACATATTGTCATCGGTCTTCAGGGCAATCCCACGCAGGCCAACGGCGTCAAACACCTGCGAGGAGGTGAACGTTTCACCGGCATAAACCTGGGCACGCAGGGCGCGGATATCCCGCTGTAGCCAGGTCTGGACGTGGGTGAGCTCGTTACTCTCTTTGGTCCACGTGGTGAAATCACGCAGCCGCCATGCGCCCAGGTTGGCGCCGCTGTTCAGGCTCACAAACAGCTGTTGTTCCCGCGTGCGCGTCTCGCCCCGGTAGTCATTATTCGCGCCATTGACCACATAGTTCAGCCACGCGGCAGGGATGCCGGACTCCCAGCTCTCCGGGCTGACGTATCCGCGCGGCAGAGCGCGCATCGCGCTTTGCGGTACGGTGAAGTTGAGGGTAAGCGTCCTCTGGTCAAAATCAAACCGGGTATCGGCGAATGACTGGGTTAAAAAAATGCAGCGCTGCGCAGGCGGCAGCTCACCCCCTTTAGCCTGACGGCTGTCGATGCCAAGTGCGGCGAATTGTGCAGGCGTAAGGCACGGCAGGGCTTCACCAGCGGTGCTTTCAGCGACGCGAAACGTGACGTTACCTGTGAACGCGAACTGGGTATTGATATACACGTTAAGATTGTACTCGCCCGGCGGCAACGCGCTCCCGGCGTTGACCCAGGCGAGATCGGCGCTGTTGGCGCGCTCGCCGTTGAGAAACGCAGGATTAAATTGCAGCTCGCTTTCGGCAGCCACGGCTTGCCGAATCACCAGGGCGATCGCCGTGGCGCACAGGATTTTAATTTTCATGTGGTCACGCCTTACTGTTTTTATTATTGGGACAATGACGTGCGGGTGACGGGCGTCCAGGCCCCATAATCGTTAATCGTCTGGTAGCTCATGCTGCTCGCATGGCTGAAGGTGTCTGCCAGCGTCACGCTGGCTTTCGGCGGTACCATGACGGGCGATACCGGCCTGCCATCAATTTTCACGTTAATGGTGGTGAGGTAATACGGCGTTGGGTTGGTCAGCGTGACCTTGCCCGCGCGGTAGGCGCCGGCAAGGTTTTTCCATGCCTCCCCTGCACCTTCCCTGAGCCGCTCCGGGCGATAAAAGACCTTGATGCGGTTGGCAGAGGCGAATTGCAGCGAATTGCCGGAACCGTTTTTAACCTGCTGTGGGATAGCTTTGACCGTCATCCAGTACAGCGTCTCGCGATCGGCTGGCAGGGCGTCACCGCTGAACATGATTTTCACCGCGCTTTCGCTGGCGGGCTTCATGACGTACAGCGGCGGCGTGATGACGAAGTCGTTGGTACGGCTCCCTTTCTCGTCTTCCATCCATGACTGGATCAGGAACGTGGCATCAGGGTGGGTATTTCTTACCTGCATCATCGTCTGCGTAGCCGCGCCGATGTAGACCAGCCGCGTTGCGCCTAACCCCACGCCGCCTGCGTACACGGCGGATGAACATAACGTGCCAGCCAGACAAATCCATGTGTTTACGCGCATAGTGCGTCTCCTGAAAGCTGAGTCAGACCCGGCCAGCAGACCGGGCCTGAAGATTACGAATAGGTCACGGTGTAGGTGGCGACCGCGCTGGCATCACCCGCCGTGGCGTTGCCCAGTGGGGAGTAATATTTCGCGCTGAAGTTCAGGGTGTTCGCCCCCGCACGCAGGGGGATCGCTGCTGCCGGCTCACCCAGCCTGACGACGTTGCCCTGTTCGTCATAAAGACGGATAGCGACATGCTGCGCCGAGCCCGCGCCGCCGTTTACTCCCGCGGCCAGGCTATTCACATCGGTACTGTCCGGCGTACCGGTGAAGGTGATAGCCACGGTCGTTGCGGCGATGGGGTTATTTTCCGTGGACGCGGAGGTATCGGCGATTTCGCAATCCTCCAGGGTGATGGAGAAGGCTTTTGCGGTACTGGCTTCACTGCCTGCGGCAGCCAGCGTGGCGGTACGCACTTCCCCCATGTCGACGTCGATATTGGCGCTACCGGCGCTGATGGCACAGGCGGAGGTCACCACTTTACCGCTGAAGTTAACCGTGCCGCCGCTGGTGGCGGCGGCCAGTGCTGAGCCCGCTGGCAGCAGGGCGGCAATGCTTAATGCCAGCAGAGAATGGCAAGTAAGGCGTGCTTTCATTTCATAGTTCCTTGGTTTTTTTATTACGAGATTTGCTCTGAAAGCGGCAGGTCTAACTGGTTAAAAAGACCAGCAAATCTGTCTTATTCCTGAGCCCGAGTTTCCTTATCGCTGAGCTTTTTAAGGCGCTTACGCGGCGATAAGAAAGTTTCTCCAGTTCTGCGATGTAACGTATATCCAGTCCGTTCCTGAGTTCCTTTAATACCCTCCTTTCTCCAGGCGTCAGCGATAACGCCGCTGGCTGCTTTTGGGGCCGATAATGGCTATCGACCATTTTTGCTAGCTTTATCCGCCACTGATAAACCGTGTTCTGTAGCGAGATATAGGCATCAATATCTTCCCGGACCCATAACAGGGAATGGGCAGAGGTTGAGTACAGGCAGATCATCACTTCAGGCTGCGTGGCTTTGATTTTTTTTAAATATTTCAGTGAGTCATACCCTGTATGGTATTTCTCTGCGCCAGATATAAATAAGATATCGATACGAATCGACGACAGCGCCTTATCCAGTTCCTGATAACCTCCTTCGATGATAATGATGTGAAGGTCGTCGCGGATGCTGCTTAATAATGTTTTAATGCCGTTTCTTGCATAATGATCGCCGCCCATCAGTGCAACAGTTATATGCTGTGTTATTTGGCTATTGTTCGTCATGTCATTCCTCGATTTATAATGGTAATCAGGCGAATTATTTATAAGGTTATCGCCAGTATTCTCGAAGCAATGACGTATTGCATAGTGTAGGCCTACTATACGTCGGCCAATAAAGAGGTAATCTGAATTAATCTAAAATTGTATTAATTACTAAGATCGAGACCGGTTACGACGCTTCCCTCTGATTGGTCTTATTCCGCTTCGCTTTCTGTAAATTATGATAGCCGCTATTTTTAATGAAAATTTAGCTTTGATAAATGTTTTGTAAGGAGTTTGTCGTCTGGTGTCAGTGCGGGTGTGAAGTTGCTGACGGGGAATAACAATTTACGAATGTTATCATCGATAAAAACTGATAGAAAGGCGACTGAAAAGCATACAAAAACCATATAAGTTATTGATATTGTTCAGGTAGAGAAAACTTAAGGCTTAAGGGTGCTGAATATTTCAGACACGCATGTCCGTGGCGTACAATGTTTTTTTATGTAGATATTTGTCAATGTCAAGAGGCGAGGGGTGCGCCAAAAGGTGAGGCTCTGATAAATGAGATGCTGCCGGTAGTCAGATACTTCTGTGGAGCGGAAATTCACTTCACAAAACATCATAATGAGGATGATCGCGGATGAAGTGGCTCTGCAAGCCGCATTCTACAAGGGTTGAGTTCTTATGCAGGTTCAGTGAAGCTTAAGGGATGAAATATAAATTAAGATTTTTCGCCAATGGCGAAGATATACAGCATGCCGTTAATCAGTCACATTAATCCCGACGTGAATGTCATCCCATACATGCGGTGACCCAGGTTCAACATCTGTTAACCGGAGAATTCATACTGCCCCTATGCATAAGCATTACATTATAAATAATATCGTCGAATTTCATCCTGCGGCCAGCACGTTACGTGATATCAACAATCCTGACCGTGTGGTTGTGTTAAATTCGCCAGCAGGCCGATGCCTGTTGTTATTAATCGACAGAGCGGGGTCGATTGTCACTCAGCAAGAGTTCCTTGATATTGTCTGGCAAAGCCGCGGCATGCTTGTCTCCTCCAATACCTATTACCAGAACATCTCCATCCTGCGCAAAGGGCTCAAAAAGATTGGTTTTGAAACTGACCCTATCGTTACCATTCCGCGGATTGGGTTGACGCTGGCAAGCGACACGCAAATAACCGTCAGAGAGTCTTCACCTGTCGCGCCTCAACCCGCAGAGGAACAATGTGTGGAGGCGCCAGCGATCGAGGAGGTCTCTGCATCCTCCGCGCCAGCAACGCCCGTTGTCAGGAAGCCCACGCGCTGGCTGGCTGTTGTCATGGGGCTATTGATCGTCCTGGCCGGGGCAGGCGTGACGGGATATATGAACGCCACAGAAAACCGTTTTGTTGAGGATTACCGTTTTGCGGCATCCGTCGGAGCCTGTCGCGTTTATCTTGCGAATGACATTCAGACTCACGCTGAACGCGCTTCCGCGCTGACCTATGTGGAACAATTCAAGGCTGAATGCGCGCAATATCCCTGGGTTTACATCAGCTGGTACGCTCTGCTTCCTCGTGCGTCGGTTATTCGCTGCGACCGGCCAATGAAAGAACCGAACCGCTGTATATCTGATTATTTCCTGAAGGATAGCTAGCATGACTCGTTTTCGGCAGATGCTGTATATCATCGTGACGGGCCTCGTCACCGCAGGCGTGCTGACGGGCTATTACCTGTGGCACCGAACTTACGTTCAGCCTTTTTCATGCCAGGCTAATCTGGTCCAGCACCATCCGGATGAGACGCTGACGGTCTGGCTGAATTACACCTTCGACGGGAAATTCGGCACCCTGAGCATGAATGGCCGGGCAAAGAGCGATCCGGGTAAAACCATCGACAGGAAAATTTCCTTTCGGGTGGAGAGGCAAGATCATCTCTATTTGCTGACGTCAGAAAAAAATATGACGTTCCCGGACGATAATGTTGACGACAGCTGGCTGGAAAAATATGAACCGCAATTTTTTGTCTATCCGGGCAAGAGTATTTATATGCGGATCAATGAACAACATAATGGTAACTATATCTTTACCTTAGGAACATTACCGACATATGTGTGTCGTGGTTCAAAAAAAGAATGATATAAACGAGAAAAACATTATATTTTCCTCCCTTCTCATTTATGCTTGATTTAAAATATCAGGATTATCTTAGAAATATAAAGTGCGACAGATCATGTTGCGATAATGTAATTAATTTTAAATTTGGCAAGTAAATGAAAAGTGTATTTGACTCCTCCGATAGGGGGAAATCAGTACCGGAAAAGTGTCTGCATATTGGGTTGATATTATGGCCCCGTTATTCACTCCTGGCCGTCTCCGGATTGCTGGAGGCGCTGCGTTATGCAGCGAAAGCTCAGGATAAATTAGCATTTAAAATCAGCCTGATAAGTGAATTTCCTGATATCCCGATTATCAGCAATGCAGGGATTATCATGAGACCGGATTCCACCCATGCGCCGCCGGACAGTTTTAACTACCTTGCTGTTATCGGCGGTGAATTGCAGTATCTGGACTTAGGGTATCAGGGGGATAAAGCGTATCTGGCACATGCCCACCATGCCGGGGTTCCGCTCATTGGCATTGGCACCGGCAGTTTTGTCCTCGCACAGGAAGGATTGCTGAATGAACGACGAGCGTCCATCCATCCTTTCCACCTTGATGCATTTCGGCAGGCTTTCCCGCTGGTTTATGCTGAGCAAGGGTATGATTTCATCGACGATGGCGATGTGCTGACCTGCCCGGGCGGTATTTCCACCCTGACGCTGGCAACTGAGCTTATCCGCGCCCATGCCGGGGATGATATCGCCAGCACCACCTGCCAGCGTTTGTCGCTCGTTCCGCATGAAATTGCCACCCCGCGTCCGGCGAATCTTGCGCTTATCCCTGACTCGCGGTTGCGCCGCGCCGTCATGCTGATTGAACAGTTCCTGACCCGGCCGCTCACCACCGCCGGGCTTGCGCGAGAAGTGGCATTGAGTGAACGCCAGCTCAACCGTCTGTTCCACGCAGAATTCGGCAAAACGGCCCGCGAATTTATCCGTAGCGCCAGGCTGCGCTATGCTTGCTGGCTGCTGAAGAACTCGCAGCAAAGCGTGACGGATATTGCGCAGCGGATGGGATTCAGCGACTGCGCGCACTTTATTCGTCATTTCCAGACGGAGTATGGTTGTACGCCTGGCGTGTGGCGCACGTCGCAGAGCTGAATATCATTACATTGCTGCCCTGAAACTTTACTCAACCGGAATATCACCATGAAAATAGAAGCCGCACACCCCTCGCAATTTGAACGCCTCGTCGCAGTCTGGGAGTCGTCCGTACGCGCCACGCACCGCTTTTTGCAGGAAAGCGATATCGCGGCGCTGCGTCCGTTATTGCTCAACGCATATTTGCCTAATCTCAGGGTTGTGATTGCCCGGGATGACGTGGGTATTATTCACGGCTTTTTGGGCGTGGATAAAAATCGCATTGAAATGCTGTTTGTGGATGATGCGAGCCGGGGGAAGGGTATCGGGAAAATGCTGCTGCAATATGCCATTGCAGAATTCGGCGTAAATGAAGTGGATGTGAACGAGCAGAATCCGCAGGGGGTGGCGTTTTATCGTCATATGGGGTTTGAGCAGGTCGGGCGCTCGGCACTGGACGGGCAGGGGAATCCGTTTCCGCTGTTGCATATGCGGTTGAGTGGACAGGCTTAACGCCCTCTTCTGTAAAAGAGGGAGCCTGCAAGCTAGTTACTGGTTATTTGCCCGATAATTACGCCGCGCAATTTTTCGCCATCAAAGTAATAAGAGACGGTATTGTTCTGAACAAATCCATCCTGTACAGGTGTCTCCTGATAAAGCAGGATCTTTTTTCTGTTGCCGATTGTTTTTTTGCCGAACAATTCAACTAAATCCCTGTGAGTGGCATTTAACAATGGAACGCCAGAGACTGAGACACTGACTCGTTCCGTTGTATTCACACACTCTTTATGGATGCCATCCCTGGATATGGCTAGCGCAGTTAACAGCCCTGCACCCATTTCGTTATCTGAAATGAACCAATAATTGGTGCCATCGTCGTCATGAAGGCAGATCCAGTGCGCGGAGCTGTCTTTCTCCACGTATGTACTGAAAATCTGAGACAGATGAGTAACTTCCATCTGAACCGTTTTCTTGCCGATCGTGATGGTCGGGGAAAGGGGCACTATGGTTGAAATTTCCGTCAGCGAGCCGTCTTCATCGTAATACTGTGTTGCGAAGCCGGTCATTTCAGATGCTGAGACGTGCGAACTGACTGCAACGAGTAATGGCAATGAACAAATTAAACGCTTCATTTGACAATCAACACCGTATCGTTGCTTTTCCAGATGCTTCTTCTCGCACTCAAAGGAGCAATAATGCAGCCCTCTGAAGAGTCATCAGGGTGCAAACTGCTTTTGCCATGAATTTTAAATGAGTCTCTGCCACACATATCATTTGTCGAGTAGGGCGTGAGGCTGAGGGTATATTTTCCTGTGTGGGCAGAATTATGAGGGGAACCAATTGTGTATTTCCCTCGAGGTAGAGGTCCACTGTTTTTTACACATTCTTGAGATGGATCGTTTTTGTAACCACTTGCTCCTGCATAATCTGCATCGAACTGATAAACACCATCAAGATAAAATTTGTGCTCTTTTACATTATATTCCCAGGACATACTTTCTCCTTAAGCGCGTTCCTTCCAGGTATCAGAATGAATGATGTTTCCATCTAAGTAATGCCATGTTATTTTTTCATATGTTAGATCTACATATTCACAATGTGTATAGCGTTCGTTTTGCGGTAGTTTAATGTCAAACATGAGTGGTTCAATTTGAACTACTCTTGCATTTTCTAAAGTTGTCTTAAAGTAAGCCTCTTCGAGCCCGTTATAGTTGATCCTGTAAAATATAAATTCTGCTCTTGTTAGTGTTTGTCCTGTGCTCAAGGCCTTGTATAGATATGAGGATGAGGAATCAATCTCTTTCATGAATGCATAGGTGCTACAAATACGTTTTGAAGTGATTTTTCCGGAGTGCTTATCAATAGGTTGTTCGATTGAGTGCATAAATTCAATAACTTCTATTGAGCCTTCGCGATCTTTTACATCGACAGAGCCTTTAATTCTCCGGCCTGCATCGTCCTCAAGCCATAAGTAAACAGGTATAGCCATCTCAATCTCCTTTTATAGACTGAGGGAAACTACTCTTCATTATGGATTTAAATTGTGACATTTATTTCAAAATAGAAAATAAAATATGGAAGTGGGACTTAAAATTGCTCTTTGCGATGTATAAGTTTCTCAAATATATTTCCAAAAGTTATAACATTGAATTATGATTTCGTTGCCATCGTAAGATAAATGCTAAGTAAAAATAGCATCAGGTATTGAAATGATGAATGTCATCAAATATTGAACTTGTAAGTTAGCATTACATGTTGGGTTCGATTGCTTTTTGGATGTTATGGAAGAAATCTGGCATTCTATATTGTTTTTTATGTTGGCTGCATGCCCAGCAGCCAACTTGATAACAGCGGGAACGGTTATGATAATTGCAGGCTCGCCAGCGTGTTCTCGATCTGGCATAACTTTGCTTTAGTGCGTTTGTAATCGTCCAGAATCCTTTGCTCCTGCTCGTTATACGCTACCAGAACGATGCACCCTTTCATGACCTTTACCGTGACCTGCTGTCCGGTATCAAAACCCGCCGCGCGCAGCCACTTGCCGGAAAGGATGATTTTTGGTGTAGATTTGTCGAAAACATTCGGGCGGTATCCCACAATTAACGAACGCTCGGTTCCGGATTGGTCGGTGTCTGGGGTAGAATGCGAATCAGCCATAATCAACTCCTTGATAGTTGGTGAGGTTAGACGCCCTTTAGTGCTCCAACACTGTTGGGCGTTGTCAGAATTCATAATCCATGTGGTAGGTACCACATGCAGATAAACTAACCGAAGTGGTACCTACCATGCAAGAGAAAAAGAAACCAAACTTTGACCGCACCAAAAGCACCATGAAGAACATTCGATTTGAGGATGAGCTTTTGGAGCAAATTGAGAAGGCTGCGGGAAAAGGGAATTTTAGTAAGTGGGTGAAGGAGGCTTGTTTATTTCGTTTGAATAATGAAAATGATCTTAGTTGACATAGGAATTATCTAAGATTATTTTGAGTCTTGACGTTTCGGCGATTTAAATTTATTGATTTATATTGAAGTATTCATTCGGTGAATTATTCATAATCAACAATATTTGGCGTGGAACAATGCAAGCTATTTTCCAATTGATTAAAGATCCTTATGAAAGAAAAGCTCGGTTAATTCCTGGGCTTTTGGTCGCCCTACCACTAACTGTCCCTATGATTTGTGTTTATGGTGCTAAAAACCCAATGCTTACGAGTGTTATCGGCATATTAAGTAGTTGTGGTGCAATGTTTGCATTAGCTAACATATCTCGTGGTTTAGGTAAAAAACTTGAACAGAACCTCATCATTAAGTGGGGGGGGATGCCAACAACATTGATGTTAAGGCATCGTGATGCTCACTATGATTTTGTAACTAAAAGTAGGTATCATCAAGCAATAACCGCAAAGTTAGGTATTCAAATTCCATCGCAATCAGAGGAGATAAGTGATCCTAGAAAGGCAGATGAAATATATATAGGTATATCCAGAAGATTAAGGGAGTTAACTAGAAATAATAAAGGGTTACTTTTGAACGAAAATATATATTATGGATTTCATCGGAATATGACAGCAATGAAAATCATTGGATTATCAACAAGTTCATTAGGTATAATTTATGGATTAATTATTGCTAAAGTATTAACAATAATCCCACCACATATAGAAATAATACATTTTGCTAATCCAGGATTACCAGCCTCTTTGACTTTGATAATCTCCTTTACACTCCTTTTTTCTTGGGGTTTTTATTTTAATGAAGAGTCTGTCAAAAGAATTGGCTATGTATATGCCGAACGTTTATTTGAAAATTTACTTAGTGTAAAAGGAGGGGAATAAAAAAGGAAAGTAACCCCTGTACAATAACATATTGTAATTTTATAGAGTGTTATCAATAATAATTTTTGCTGGAGTGATATTAATGGCTATCGTCAAAAGCTTTTCTGTTGGTAATGGAGATATGTGTTATATCCAACATAACTCAGATAACTTTTCAATAATTGATTGCGACATCTCAAGTGAAAACCAACAGAGAATCATTTCTGAAATAAAAGAAAAGTCAGCATCGAAACGGATTACACGCTTTATTTGCACACATCCTGATGACGATCATTTTGGTGGGATTGAACATCTTGATGCAGCATTAGGCATTACTAATTTTTATGTGGTAAAAAATAAGGCTATAAAGAGACATGAGACAGAGTCTTTTAAACATTACTGTCGTTTGAGAGATGATGAAAATAAAGCTTTTTATATATATAAAGATTGCAAAAGAAAATGGGCAACTCATGGTGATGATGAAAGAGGTAGTTCCGGCTTAGAGTTTTTATGGCCTGATACAGAAAATACCGCCTTTAAATCGGCTTTATTAGAAGCAGAAATAGGGTTGAGTTACAATAATACATCAGCTGTTATAAGATATAGTATTGTAGATGGACCTAGTTTTCTTTGGATTGGTGACTTAGAAACAGATTTCATGGAAAATATTAGCAATAATATTGAGCTTCAAAAAACTACAATAGTGTTTGCTTCTCATCATGGCAGAGAATCAGGAAAGATACCGGATTCATGGCTGGAAAAGTTAGATCCTCAAATAATAATTATAGGTGAAGCTCCTTCTCGCCATCTCAATTACTATACTGGCTATAAAACTATAACGCAAAATAGATGTGGAGATATAACTATGGAATGTGATGGTAATAAAGTTCACTTTTACTCTTCAAATGATAATTATGTGAATGCACATTTAGATGATGAACATAAAAATACATTTTCTAATTATATAGGAAGTATTACAGTAGAAACTGAATATACTGTTGAATAGACATTTTCTGAGCTTTTTTCAAAGAGAAATTTTTAACAAGAAAATTTAACTTATCTGATAGTATGGATACTACATCTGTAATCGGATAGGAAAGCATTTTGGCGGAAGATCACAGGAGTCGAACCTGCCCGGGAACGCTGGCGTCCCCAACTGGATTTGAAGTCCAGCCACCTCACCGGAGATGACGATCTTCCGCGCCTGCATTGCTACATGGAGGCGGGGCGCATTATAGCTACTTTCAGGCATTTACCACATACCCCACACCACTTTTTTCACCTCTCTTTTGACCTGAATCCCCCTGTTTCAGCTAATTCTTAAGAAAATCCTCAGGTTAGCATTTCGTGCTCATCAACTTTTATCCCGATCACAAAAAACAAGAAACGTAATCTCTTAACCAGAAAACGCAATACCCGCTCCTGAAACAATGGTTTAAAAAACGGTAACCGGTCTCAGCGCCCCCTACAGCGTGAAGGATAAAAATATGAGCGAAGTACTGTCAGTAAAAGAGAAGATTGGCTACGGCATGGGAGACGCCGCCAGCCATATCATTTTTGATAACGTCATGCTTTATATGATGTTTTTCTACACCGATATTTTTGGTATTCCCGCCGGGTTTGTCGGCACCATGTTCCTGCTGGCCCGCGCGCTGGATGCGATCTCCGACCCGTGCATGGGGCTGATTGCCGACCGCACCCGCAGCCGCTGGGGCAAGTTCCGTCCATGGATTTTGTTTGGCGCTATCCCGTTCGGCATCGTCTGCGTGCTGGCGTATACCACGCCGGACCTGAGCCTCAACGGCAAAATGGTTTACGCCGCCATCACCTACACGCTGCTGACCCTGCTCTATACCGTGGTCAACATCCCGTACTGCGCGCTGGGCGGCGTGATCACCAACGACCCGACGCAGCGTATCTCCCTTCAGTCGTGGCGCTTTGTGCTGGCGACGGCGGGCGGCATGCTCTCCACGGTGCTGATGATGCCGCTGGTGAACCTGATTGGCGGCGACGATAAAGCGTTCGGCTTCCAGGGCGGGATCGCCGTGCTGTCGGTGGTCGCGTTCCTGATGCTGGCGTTCTGCTTCTTCACCACCAAAGAGCGCATCCAGGTGCCACCGAGCACCACCTCCATGCGTGAAGATCTGCGCGACATCTGGCAAAACGACCAGTGGCGTATTGTCGGCGTGCTCACCATCCTCAACATCCTCGCCGTCTGCGTGCGCGGCGGCGCGATGATGTACTACTGCACCTGGATCGTGGGCTCGCCGGAGGTGTTCGTCGCCTTCCTCACCACCTACTGCGTCGGCAACCTGATTGGCTCGGCGCTGGCGAAACCGCTCACCGACTGGAAGTGCAAGGTGAGCATCTTCTGGTGGACCAACGCCGCGCTGGCGGTGGTCAGCGTGGCGATGTTCTTCGTGCCGATGCATGCCACCGTGCTGATGTTCGGCTTCATCTTCGTTATCGGCGTGCTGCACCAGCTGGTGACGCCGATTCAGTGGGTAATGATGTCCGATACCGTCGACTACGGCGAATGGACCAACGGCAAACGTCTGACCGGCATCAGCTTTGCGGGCACGCTGTTCGTGCTGAAGCTCGGCCTGGCGCTGGGCGGGGCGATGATCGGCTGGATGCTGGCAGGCGGCGGCTACGACGCGGCGGCCAAAACCCAGAACAGCGCGACCATCAGTATCATTATCGGCCTGTTTACGCTGGCACCAGCGATCTGCTACGTGCTGAGCGCCATCATCGCCAAACGCTACTACACGCTGAAAACCCCCTTCCTGACCAAAATCCTGCGCGAGCTGGCACAGGGCGCGCGCCGTAATCAGCAGGAGTTTGAAAACCTGCCGGTCAGCAAAGAATTAAAGAACTAAGAGGACGAGAGCATGAAAATCAGTGATGGAAACTGGCTTATTCAACCGGGCCTGAACGTGACCTGTCCGGTGCAGGTATTCGACGTGGAGCAGCAGGGCAATGACCTGGTGGTGTATGTGGCGCCGCGTGACGTGCGCGAACGCACCTGGCAGCTCGACACGTTGATGTTCACGGTGCGCCTGTTTGCTCCGCAGGAAGGGATTGTGGGGGTGCGCATCGAGCACTTCCAGGGCACGCTGAACAACGGCCCGCACTATCCGCTGAACGTTCTGAAGGATGCAAAAGTTGAGATTGAAAACAACGCCGAATTTGCCGAGCTGAAAAGCGGCAGCGTCAGCGTGCGCGTTACCAAAGGCGAGTTCTGGGCTCTGGATTTCCTGCGCAACGGCCAGCGCATTACCGGCAGCCAGCTGAAAAACAACGGCTACGTACAGGACAGCAATACCGATCGCAACTATGTGTTTGAACGTCTGGATCTGGGCGTGGGGGAAACGGTCTACGGCCTGGGCGAGCGCTTCACCGCCCTGGTGCGCAACGGTCAGACGGTCGAAACCTGGAACCGCGACGGGGGCACCAGCACCGAGCAGTCCTACAAAAACATCCCGTTCTACCTGACCAACCGCGGCTACGGCGTGCTGGTGAATCACCCGGAAAACGTCTCGTTTGAAGTCGGCTCCGAGAAAGTGTCCAAAGTGCAGTTCAGCGTGGAAGGGGAATATCTCGAGTACTTTGTGATCGACGGCCCGACGCCGAAAGAAGTGCTGAACCGCTATACCCGCTTCACTGGCCGTCCGGCGCTGCCGCCTGCGTGGTCGTTCGGCCTGTGGCTCACCACCTCGTTCACCACCAACTACGACGAAGCCACGGTGAACAGCTTTATCGACGGCATGGCCGAGCGCGACCTGCCGCTGCACGTCTTCCACTTCGACTGCTTCTGGATGAAGGCCTTCCAGTGGTGCGACTTCGAGTGGGACCCGGTGACCTTCCCGGATCCGGAAGGGATGATCCGCCGCCTGAAAGAGAAAGGGCTGAAGGTCTGCGTGTGGATCAACCCGTATATCGGCCAGAAATCCCCGATCTTCCGGGAGCTGAAAGAGAAGGGCTATCTGCTCAAGCGTCCGGACGGCTCCCTCTGGCAGTGGGACAAATGGCAGCCGGGGCTGGCGATCTACGACTTCACCAACCCGGACGCGTGCAGGTGGTATGCGGACAAACTGAAAGGCCTGGTGGAGATCGGCGTCGACTGCTTCAAGACCGATTTCGGCGAGCGTATCCCGACGGACGTCCAGTGGTTTGACGGATCCGATCCGCAGAAGATGCACAACCATTACGCCTACATCTATAACGAGCTGGTGTGGAACGTGCTGAAAGAGACGGTGGGAGAAGAAGAGGCGGTGCTGTTTGCCCGCTCCGCGTCCGTGGGTGCGCAACAGTTCCCGGTACACTGGGGCGGCGACTGCTACGCCAACTATGAATCGATGGCCGAAAGCCTGCGCGGCGGGCTGTCGATTGGCCTGTCCGGCTTCGGGTTCTGGAGCCACGATATCGGCGGGTTCGAAAACACCGCTCCGGCGCACGTCTACAAACGCTGGTGCGCGTTCGGGCTGTTCTCCAGCCACAGCCGCCTGCACGGCAGCAAATCCTACCGCGTGCCGTGGGCGTACGATGACGAGTCCTGCGATGTGGTGCGCCACTTCACGCAGCTGAAATGCCAGCTGATGCCGTACCTGTATCGTCAGGCGGCTCTGGCGCGTGAGTTCGGCACGCCGATGCTGCGGGCGATGATGCTGGAGTTCCCGGACGATCCGGCGTGTGACTATCTTGACCGTCAGTACATGCTGGGGGATTCAATGATGGTGGCGCCGGTGTTCTCCGAGGCGGGCGATGTGCAGTTTTACCTGCCGGAAGGGCGCTGGACGCACCTGTGGCACAACGACGAAATCGAGGGTAGCCGCTGGCATAAGCAGCAGCACGATTTCATGAGCCTGCCGGTCTATGTGCGCGACAACACGCTGCTGGCGCTCGGCAATAATAACCAGAAGCCGGACTATGCGTGGCACGAGGGGACGGCCTTCCAGCTTTTCAACCTGAGCGATGGCGCAACGGCGGTGAGTGAAGTGCCTGCGGCGGACGGTTCCGTGTTGTTTACGCTGAAGGCGTCACGTCAGGGCGACGTCGTGACCTTTACCGGCACGGGAGATGCGCAAAACTGGTCGGTGTGCTTGCGCAACGTGCAGAAGGTCGGCGGCGTAAAAGGCGGTTCACATGCGGGCAGCGAGTGGGGTGTGGTGGTGAAAGCCGAGGGGGATGAGGTGGTGGTTCACCTCTGAGCTGGAAAAATGCCCGGTGGCACTTCGCTTACCGGGCCTACATGAGATCGTAGGCCGGGTAAGGCGAAGCCGCCACCCGGCTATTTACTGTGCCGGAGCCACCGTCGACACCACACCACCCGTCATCGTCTGTTGCACCTGCTGTTTATCCATATTCACCGCGCTCAGCTTCCCGTTCACCGTCGCCTTCAGCGGCGCATTCGCCTGCACGCTTCCGCTGGCGGTGAGCTGAATATTGCCGTCGCCCGCAATCGGCAGCGCTGGCCAGCCCCACTGCTGCAAAACGTTGAGTGGTACACCGCGCCCGTTTAGGCTCACGGTGGTTTGTCGCTGTGGCAGCTGTGACACGGTGGCGGTCGCCTCCAGGATCCCTTTCTCGGTAAAGGCGCTCAGGTCGGTAATATTTACCGTTGCGGCGTTGGCATTCAGCGCCAGCGACGGGCGACGCACGTCGACGCGGTTAAAGGTCGCTGCCGCCCCGTTGAGGGTTGCGTTACCGCCCCACACGCCCCACTTGTGATCCTGCGCCAGCCGCAAATTAGCGCCATAACCGTCGAGGGAGGTGATCTGCCACGGGAACGCCGGATCGATGTCGATCACCAGGTTGCGGCTCAGGCCGAATTTTTTCAGCGTCACGCTGTTCAGCCATGCCGGGAGCGGGTCCATCCACAGCGTTTTCCAGTTTTCCGGAAGCGTATATTCCAGCCCGGCAATCGCAACGTCGTCCAGCACCAGCGCCTGACCCTCGCGCAGCCAGTTGCCGGAGGTGCGCACCATGCCCCCTTCCCAGCGGGAGGTGAACTGACGCAGCGCAATGCCCTGCGGGGAGAATTCCGCGTTCAGGATAGGGTCAAACAGATGCAGCGAGCCGTAGATAAATTCGCTGGCGTTCATGGATAACCGTCCCTCCTGGCTTTGCCAGTCACCTTTACTCAGGGTGAGGTTACGCAGGCTGAGATCGAGGTCGGTTACTGCCCAGTCTGGCCCCTGTAGACGGGCATCGGTCACTTCCAGCCGCCCAATCTGTAACGAAGGCAGGGTGGAGAGAGGGGCGAAGAAATCCAGCAGCGATTTGTCGCTTTGCAGGCGGATCTCATTCAGACGCAGGGTGTTGATAACCCAGCCACCGTCGGCATTACGCAGAGCCGAGCCCGTAAGCGAGCCGCGCGCCATATCGGCACCGATGGTATTCAGCGCCACCTCTTTGCCGTTGAGTTGTCCCTGAATCAGCACGTTGTTGGCCGGTATGCCGTTGAGGGTGAGCGACCCGGCGCTCATCTGGATTTGCGCATTTTTCCCCAGTACGTTCCCCGCCTCGGGCTGCCACGGGCTGACGCCGCCGGTCACCTTTTGCGCACTGAGATCCCACTCCGTATTCGGGCTGTTAAAGGCCATGTTATTCAGTTGCAGACGGTCGGCCTGGAACGGCAGCGGCGCCGTCTGCGGCGATAAATTCAGCGTGCCATCGAACAGGGTGATGGCATCCATATGCAGCGGGTCGGTGATCTGGCGGCTGCTTAAGCCAATATCCACTTTTTTAGCGACCAGCGTGGCCGGTTTGCCATCTCGTCCGAAGGTAACGTTTTCCAGAAGGATGTGAGAAGGGGATGAAAAGCGGTGATCCATCAGGTCAAAGTTGAGCTCGTAATCGGTATTCACCGTGATCCAGCTGCTGACCTGCGATGCGCCCCAGCGGGTCTGGAGCAGAAAATAAAAGGCGAGCACTACAATGAGCAGGGCTACCAGAAGATAGATAAGCAGCTTTCCAATAAATTTCATGGTCTTCCTTCCCGCGAAACGCACATAAGGGTGTTATGCACGATTTATGCGCAATGCTCAAGGCGGGAATGGTGTAAAGAGATGTCACGGCAGGCATTGACAGCCTGCCGTGTGGGGATCAGTTCTTTTCAGGCGGGAAAATGAGATTCAGCACGATAGCGGTAATACCGCCCGCGGCGATGCCGGAAGAGAGCAGGTTTTTCACCCAGTCCGGGGCAAACTGCAAAATCATCGGCTGCTGGGAGACGCCAAGCCCTACGGCGAGAGACAGCGCAATAATCATGATTGCGCGGCGGTTCAGCGGCTCGCGGGAGACGATACGCACGCCGGAGGCCGCGATGGTACCGAACATGACCAGCGTCGCGCCGCCCAGCACCGGCTCGGGAATGTGCTGTACAAATCCGCTTACCGCCGGGAACAGGCCGAGGACCACCAGCATCAGCGCCACCACGAAGCCCACGTAGCGGCTGGCCACGCCGGTCAGCTGGATCACGCCGTTGTTCTGGCCGAAGCAGGAGTTCGGGAAGGTGTTGAACACCGCCGAGACAAACGAGTTCAGTCCGTTCGCCAGCACGCCACCTTTAAGACGTTTCATGTACAGCGGGCCGGAGACCGGCTGCTCGGACACGTCGGAGGTGGCGGTGATATCGCCAATGGTTTCCAGCGAGGTAATCATAAAGACCAGCATCAGCGGCAGGAGCAGACTCCAGTCAATGCCCAGGCCATAGTAGAGCGGCGTTGGCACGGTAATCAACGCGCTGTTGGTTGGGGTGGTGTTCTCCGGGAGCATACCCAGCGCCCACGCCAGCAGGTAACCGGCCGCCATGGCGATCACCAGCGATGCCACGCGCAGGTACGGGTTACGCTGACGGTTAAGCAGAATAATGATCGCCAGCACCACGCCTGCCAGCAGCAGGTTTTTCGGCGCGCCGAAGGTATGGTCGCTCATTGCCGCGTAGCCGCCCCCGATGGAGGTCAGACCCACCTGAATCAGCGACAGGCCGATAATCATCACCACCACGCCGGAGACCAGCGGGGTAATCACCCGGCGCGCCAGGTGCAGAACGCGGGAGATGAACATCTCTGTGCAGCTTGCCAGCATCAGGGTGCCGAAAAGCGCCGCCATCATCGTCGGGACATCTGCGCCGCCGGTTTTCAGTGCCGTACCGCCCATGATCAGCGGAGCCACAAAGTTAAAGCTGGTGCCCTGAATCGACAGCAAACCTGAACCCACCGGACCCCAGGCTTTAATTTGAATGATGGAGGCCACGCCGGAAGCGAACAGAGACATACTGATGATGTGTTGCGTATCCTGCGCCGGTAACCCTAGCGCCTGGCAAATCAGCAGAGCCGGCGTGATGACCGCAACGAACATCGCCAGCAGGTGCTGGCAGGCGGCAAACAGGGTTTGTGGCAGCGGGGGACGATCTTCAAGGCGGTAAATCAGTTCGCTGTTTTGCTTCTGCGCAATCGGTTGCGCATCAGCAGACTCCAGAGTGTTAACAGACATCGGCGGCAATCCCACGGTGGAAAAGCGGGCATTTTAGCTGACCACCTGGTAAAAGCAAACGATTGCCAGCAAAAAAAAGAGAGAAAATCTGCCGGTGTGAGCAGCTTTTCTACAACGAACAGGAAAAAAAAATTACACTTTTCGCGCCGGCGGCTCATGACGAGCATCACCCGGCCCAGGATAACGCCGCGTGTGTATGGAATACGCGCATAACAGGAGCCTTTTATGATTCATCTCGATACGTTGTCGACCCTTGTTGCCGCAACGCTGGTTCTTCTGCTTGGTCGCAAGCTGGTACACAGTGTTTCCTTGCTGAAAAAGTACACCATTCCTGAACCCGTCGCCGGTGGTTTGCTGGTGGCGCTGGCCCTGCTGGTACTGAAAAAAAGCATGGGCTGGGAAATCGATTTTGATATGTCCCTGAAAGATCCGTTGATGCTGGCCTTCTTTGCCACTATCGGCCTGAACGCTAACCTCGCAAGCCTGCGTTCGGGTGGCAAGGTGCTGGGCGTGTTTCTGATTGTTGTGGTGGGCCTGCTTCTGATGCAAAACGCCATCGGCATCGGTATGGCGTCATTGCTGGGGCTGGATCCGCTGATGGGTCTGCTGGCGGGGTCGATTACCCTGTCAGGTGGCCACGGAACGGGCGCGGCGTGGAGCAAGCTGTTCATCGAACGCTATGGCTTTGAAAACGCAACGGAAGTGGCGATGGCCTGCGCGACCTTTGGCCTGGTGCTTGGCGGGCTGATTGGCGGCCCGGTGGCGCGCTATCTGGTGAAACACTCCACCACGCCGGAAGGCAGGCCAGACGATGAAATGGTGCCGACCGCATTTGAAAAACCGGACGTTGGCCGTAGTATCACCTCGCTGGTGATGATTGAAACCATCGCCATGATTGCTATCTGCCTCACCGTGGGCAAAATCGTTGCGCAATGGCTGGCGGGAACGGCTTTCGAACTGCCAACCTTTGTCTGCGTGCTGTTTATCGGGGTGATCCTGAGCAACGGTCTGGCGCAGATGGGCTTCTACCGCGTCTTTGAGCGCGCAGTGTCCGTGCTGGGGAACGTCAGCCTGTCGCTGTTCCTGGCGATGGCGCTGATGAGCCTCAAGCTGTGGGAACTGGCCTCGCTGGCGCTGCCGATGGTGGCGATCCTGGCGGTACAGGCCGTGTTTATGGCGCTGTATGCCATCTTTGTTACCTGGCGCATGATGGGCAAAAACTATGATGCGGCGGTACTGGCAGCGGGTCACTGTGGGTTTGGACTGGGGGCAACGCCAACGGCCATCGCAAACATGCAGGCGATCACTGAACGGTTCGGTCCGTCGCACATGGCGTTTCTGGTGGTGCCGATGGTGGGGGCATTCTTCATTGATATCGTCAACGCGCTGGTCATTAAGCTCTACCTGATGCTGCCGATGTTTGGCTGATCGTCAGGCGTTGGAATACCGCTCGGTTTCCGGCATCCAGCGTTCAATTAACGCTGCCGCCTGTTCGGGGTAGCGTTCATGAATATGACGCGCAAGGCGTTGTACTTCGGGGATCATGGCCTGATCGCGCAACAAATCCGCCACTTTAAATTCGGCGTTACCCGTCTGACGCGTGCCCAGCAGTTCACCCGGGCCGCGGATCTCCAGATCTTTTTGCGCAATGACGAAGCCGTCATTGCTGTCGCGTAATACCTGCAAACGCATCTGCGCGGTTTTCGACAGCGGGGCTTTGTAGAGCAGCACGCAGTGAGAGGCGATCGCGCCACGGCCCACACGGCCTCGTAGCTGGTGGAGCTGCGCCAGGCCCAGGCGCTCCGGGTTCTCAATAATCATCAGGCTGGAGTTCGGCACGTCCACGCCCACTTCGATAACCGTGGTCGCAACGAGTAAATGCAGTTCACCCTGTTTGAACGACTGCATCACCGCCTGCTTTTCGGCAGGCTTCATGCGCCCGTGAACCAGACCGACGTTCAGCTCCGGCAGGGCGAGCTTTAACTCTTCCCATGTGGCTTCGGCAGCCTGCGCTTCCAGCAGCTCAGACTCTTCAATCAGGGTACAGACCCAGTAAGCCTGACGTCCTTCGTGGGTGCAGGCGTTGCGCACGCGGTCAATGATGTCGCTGCGGCGCGTGTCCGGAATGGCGACCGTTGTCACCGGCGTACGACCCGGGGGGAGTTCGTCGATGGTGGAGGTATCCAGATCGGCATAGGCCGTCATCGCCAGGGTGCGCGGAATCGGCGTGGCGGTCATGATCAGCTGATGCGGGTGGAAGCCCTGTTGCAGACCTTTCTCCCACAACGCCAGACGCTGATGAACACCAAAGCGGTGCTGTTCGTCGATAATCACCAGCGCCAGGCCGTTAAACTGCACCTGTTCCTGGAAAATGGCGTGCGTGCCGACAATCATCTGCACCTGCCCGCTGGCTATCGCCTCCTGCTGCGCAAGGCGCGCTTTGCCCTTCTGCTTCCCGGCCAGCCAGCCCACTTCAATTCCCAGCGGGGCAAACCAGTTACGGAAATTGTTGGCGTGCTGCTCGGCCAGCAGTTCCGTCGGTGCCATCAGCGCCACCTGCTTGCCGTGGGCGATAGCGCGCAAAGCGGCCAGCGCGGCGACCAGCGTTTTACCGGAACCCACATCGCCCTGCACCAGGCGCATCATCGGCACATCCAGCGCCATATCGCGTTCGATCTCGGCGGTCACCCGCGCCTGGGCGCCGGTGGGTTTAAACGGCAGTGAGGCCAGCAGCTTATCTTTGAGCTCATCACGCTGGCTTAATGGCTGCGCGTGGAAACGCTGCGCACCTGCGCGCAGGGCCAGCATGCTCAGGTTGTGAGCCAGTAATTCCTCAAGGATAAGACGCCGTTGGGCGGGGTGTTTACCGCTCTCTAAATCAACAAGCTGAAGCGTTGGCGGTGGGCGGTGCAGGGTGCGCAACGCCTCTGGCAGGCTCATCATGCCCTGCGCCAGCTCCGGCGGCAGCAGCTCGTTAATGGCGCAGGTATCGAGCAGCTCCAGCGCCTGGTCGGTGAGCTTGCGCAGCGTAGCCTGCTTAATGCCTTCAGTGGTTGGATAGACCGGCGTGAGCGTCTCCTGTAGCTCAGGTGAGCTGAGATCGCCCTGCACGCGGTATTCCGGGTGGATCATCTCCGCGCCGTATTTGCCCCGTTTGGCTTCACCGTACGCAAGTACGCGTCGTCCAGTGGCAAGGCTGTTTTTCATTGCCGCATTGAAGTTGAAAAAGCGCATGGTAAGAATACCGGTGCCGTCGCTGATCTGGCAGGTCATCATCCTGCGTCCGCCAAAGGTGATGTTGCAGTTCAGCACTTCCCCTTCAACGGTGGCGTAAATAGCGGGCAGCAGATCGCCAATTTTATAAAGCTGAGTACGGTCTTCGTAACGCAGGGGGAGGTGGAGCAGGAGATCCTGCACGGTGTGCAGGCCAATCTTCGCCAGTTTACTGCTTTGTGCCGCGCCCACGCCCGTCAGGCTGTTGAGCGGTATAGCGTCCAGCAGGCGGCCTTTCATGATTTATCCCGCGTACTGCATGGTGGACCACCACTCGGCATCGGCTTCAATTTCGCCCTGCGCGTTGACGTGGGGGTAAGGCAATTTCTTCTGCTTCGCAACGCGAGCCAGCACCGGATAGCCACCTTCAAACAGCAGGCGCTGCTGCTCCTCTTCCGGCAGCATGCTGTTGCTGCGCTCGTACATTCCGGCATTCTGACGCTGGCGCTGCGCTTCATACAGGATCAGCGCTGAGGCGACCGACACGTTGAGTGACTGGACCATGCCAATCATCGGAATGATGATGTCCCGATCGGCCAAATCCAGTGCTTCCTGCGTGATCCCCGTTTTCTCCTGGCCCATTAAAATACAGGTCGGACGGGTGTAGTCGATCTCACGGAAATCCACGGCTTTAGCAGAGAGGTTGGTTGCCAGAACCTGCATGCCACGCCCTTTCAGGTGCGAGACCGCTTCACCAATAGTCTGGTGAGTTTTCACGGATACCCAGCTGTTGCTGCCTGCGGCGGTGGAGGCCATGGTACGCATACGTGCGCCTGGCCAGACGGCGTGGACTTCATGCACGCCGACGGCATCTGCGGTGCGGACGATAGCAGAGACGTTATGAGGTTTATGGACCTGCTCCATGCAGACCGTCAGATCAGGCTGACGCCTGGCGAGCATTTCGCAGATTCGCTCGTAACGTTTTGAATTCATAATGCTAGTTTCGGTTACGGGTGACTTTAATGACATCCGGCATCACGCGGATCTTGCGCATAATATTTGCCAGATGCACGCGGTCACGGGCGGTCAGGCGAATAAAGGCGCTGTAAACGCGGCCATCTTTTTCTTCCGTATTCAGGCTTTGAATGTTGGACGAGGCCGTGTTAATCGCTGCCGTCAGGTTCGCCAGTGCACCCTGGTGGTTGAACATATCCACCTTGATTTCAGTGATAAATTCCTGCGCCGTCTCTTTATCCCACTCGACCGCCATGAACTTCTCAGGCTCTTTCTGATAGCCACGGATGTTACGGCAGGATTCGTGGTGGATCACCAGCCCTTTACCCGGGCTGACGTGCGCAATAATCGGGTCGCCTGGGATAGGACGGCAGCATTTGGCGAAGGTGATGAGCACACCGTCAGCGCCTTTGATCGGCAGGTGACCATGATTTTGCGTGGTGGCAGGAACGGCTGTCGTTTCACCTTGTTGCAGGTTCTTCGCCACGACCACGCTCATGGCGTTGCCGAGACCAATCTCTGCCAGCAGGTCATCCAGCGAGGCGAGCTTCATACGCTCCAGCTCATGCTGAATGTTTTCTGGCGGGATCTCTGCCAGTTTGCGGCTGCCACCCAGCGCGTGATTGAGCAGACGACGCCCCAGGCTAACGGAGTCGTCGCGCTTAAGGTTTTTCAGCAGCTGGCGGATTTTTGCGCGCGCTTTTGAGCTCACGACAAAGTTCAGCCAGGCGGCGTTAGGACGTGCCCCCGGCGCGGTAATGATCTCCACCGTCTGTCCGCTGAAGAGCGGCTGCGACAGCGGATAAGGCTGCCTGTCGACGCGGGCACCTACGCAGGCATGGCCGATATCGGTATGCACGGCGTAAGCGAAGTCGACCGGTGTCGCGCCCGCAGGCAGTTCGACAATGCGCCCTTCCGGCGTGAAAACGTAAATCTCATCCGGGAAGAGATCGGATTTAACGCTCTCGATAAATTCAAACGAGCTACCTGCGCTCTGTTGCAGCTCCAGCAGGCTCTGCATCCAGCGCTGGGCGCGGATTTGCGCGGTGGTGCTGCTTTCACCACCGTGCTCTTTATAGGCCCAGTGTGCCGCGACACCCATTTCCGCCATCTGATCCATGTCTTCGGTACGAATTTGCACCTCAACCGGAACGCCGTGCGGGCCAATCATCGAGGTGTGCAAAGACTGGTATCCGTTCGCTTTTGGAATGGCGATGTAATCTTTGACGCGCCCCGGGCGTGGCTTGTACAGGCTATGCATCTGCCCCAGCACGCGGTAGCAGGTGTCCGAGTCGTGGACGATCACGCGGAATGCGTAGATATCCATGATCGAGTGAAAACGCTGCTCTTTGAGCACCATTTTGCAGTAGATAGAGTACAAATGCTTTTCGCGACCGCTCACGCGGCACGGAATGCCCGCTTCCTGCAAACGCCCTTCGATTTCAGAGAGGATCTTTTGAATCATCTCTTTACGGTTACCGCGAGCGGCTTTCACCACCTCTTTAATCACGCGATAGCGGTTCGGGTACAACGCCTCAAAACCCAGCTCTTCCAGCTCGGTTTTAATGTGATGAATACCTAAACGGTGCGCCAGCGGACTGTAGATTTCGAGGGTTTCACGGGCGATGCGGCGACGTTTATCCGGGCGAAGTGAGCCCAGCGTGCGCATATTGTGGGTGCGGTCAGCGAGTTTGATGAGGATGACGCGGATATCCTGCACCATCGCCATGATCATCTTGCGAAAGTTTTCGGCCTGCGCCTCTTTCTTGTCGCGGAATTTCAGCTTATCAAGCTTAGAGACCCCTTCCACCAGCTCGGCAACGCTTTTGCCAAACAGCTGTTCCATGTCCTGGTAGGTGGCAGGGGTATCTTCAATCACGTCATGCAGCAGGGCGGCCATCAGCGTTTCGTAGTCGAGTTTCATCTCGGCCAGAATACAGGCCACCGCTACCGGGTGCGTGATATAGGGTTCACCGCTTGAACGTGTCTGGCCCTCGTGAGCGTCACGTGCAACGAGATACGCCTGCTGAAGACGCTTAATCTGGTCTTCAGGCAGGTAGGTTTGAATCAGTTGATTCAGGCTTTCAAACAGATACAAGGGCGACCCGCAGGTTTAATTAACGACGACCTTCAGCAATAGCGGTAACAGCTTGTAATTCAGCGGCTTCCTGCTCTTGCTGCTCCTGGCGCTCACGCACGTCGAGGATCTGGTTGTTGATCAGACCTTCTTCGATTTCGCGAAGTGCAATAACGGTGGTTTTATCGTTTTCTTCCGGTACCAGCGGATCTTTACCGCCTACCTGCATCTGACGAGCGCGACGCGCGGCGACCAGCACCAGGTCAAAACGGTTACCAATTTTCTCTACAGCGTCCTGAACAGTTACGCGTGCCATACTTAAAATGCTCCACAGGTGAAGAAATGACTGGGCATGATACTGAAAGTGGGTTCAGTCTGCCAACAGTTTGGTGATTAATGCGTCATGTCGCTGCTTCTGGCGGCTCATACGCAGGCGTTCTGCGCGAAGGATAGTTTTGAGATCGCTCAGCGCGGCATCAAAATCATCATTCACAATAAGGTAATCATATTCCGCGTAATGGCTCATTTCTGCAACAGCCTGCGCCATACGCTTCGCGATAACTTCTTCGCTGTCCTGGCCGCGACCACGCAGGCGGCGATCCAGTTCATCTTTCGATGGCGGTAAAATAAAGATACTGCGCGAATCAGGCATTTTCTTACGAATTTGCTGCGCGCCCTGCCAGTCGATATCCAGGAACACGTTCACGCCGGTCGCCAGAACCTGCTCAATGGTTTCACGCGAAGTACCGTAGTAGTTACCGAATACTTCTGCGTGTTCAAGAAACGCGTCTCTGCCAATCATCGCTCTGAATTCGTCGTGATTTACAAAGAAATAGTGTTCACCGTGCACTTCACCCGGACGCGGTGCTCGCGTGGTGTGAGAAACAGAAACCTGCGTATCGTACAACGGTTGGGTTTTTAACAGTGCCTGAATAAGGCTGGATTTACCCGCGCCACTAGGGGCAGAAACAATATAAAGCGTGCCTTGAGCCATGAGAGTCTTTTGTATGTGTTAACGAAGAAGTCCTACATACGGGCTTATTATACACGTCGCCGCTGTGTGACGTAGTCTTTGTCACACTTTTTCCCCCGGATGATTAAATTTTGCGTGCCGTTTTCAGCTTTTACCTTCCTTTTGCTGCAACAAAAACAATGCGCTGAAGCGCGCTCGTAAAATGCATTTTTGCAGCTGGTCTGCGGCTCCCGGGCAGGGTATACCCTTCGCAAAACAGGGAGGGGTAATAATGGTGAAATGGATAAGCATACTGATGATCTTCTTAAGCAGCGGGGCGATGGCTATCTGCCCGGTCTGGTCACCGGCTAAAGCCGGGCAGGAGATCGCGGCCCTGAAGGCGCAGCTGACCCGCTGGAATGAAGATTACTGGAAGCAGGGCAGCAGCGAGGTGAGCGACGACGTTTACGACAGGCTTAACGCCCGCTTAAAGCAGTGGCAGCGCTGTTTTCACGATGAGCCGCTGCACGACGATCCTCCTGCCGCCAGCGGGACGGTGAAGCATCCCTTCGCCCATACCGGCGTGCATAAGGTAGAAAGCAAGCAGGCGCTTAGCCGCTGGATGGCGACGCAGCAGGATCTCTGGGTACAGCCAAAGGTGGATGGTGTTGCGGTCACCCTGGTCTACAAAAACGGCAAGCTGGCGCAGGCGATCAGCCGGGGCGACGGCTTACAGGGGGAAGAGTGGACGGCACAGGCGCGAATGATCCCCGCTATTCCGCAAACACTGGCCGGGCCGCTTGCCAACAGCGTGTTGCAGGGGGAACTTTTTCTGCTGCGCGAGGGGCATATCCAGCAGCGGATGGGGGGGATGAACGCGCGTGCGAAGGTAGCGGGGGCGATGATGCGCGCGACCGATCGCGCAGCGCTGAAGCAGACAGGCATTTTTATCTGGGCCTGGCCGAACGGCCCAAAAGTGATGAAAGCACGCCTTTCCGCGCTGGCGGAGGCTGGTTTTACCCTGACGGCGCGCTATACCCTGCCGGTTAAAAACGCGGCTGACGTGGAAGCGCAGCGGACGGCCTGGTTTAAGGCTTCGTTGCCCTTCGCCACGGATGGCATCGTGGTCCGCGCCTCGGCAGAGCCGCCGGGCGAGGAGTGGCTGCCGGGGGAAGGAAGTTGGGTCGTCGCATGGAAATACCTTCCTGTGGCCCAGGTGACGGAAGTCAAAGCGATTCACTTTACCGTTGGCCGTACCGGGCGGATCACCGCGATTGCGCAGCTTGAGCCGCTGATGCTCGACGATAAACACGTACAGCGCGTCAGCTTAGGGTCAGTTAACCGCTGGCAGAGGCTGGATATTGCCCCCGGCGATCAGGTGCTGGTAAGCCTGGCGGGACAAGGTATTCCCCGGCTGGATAACGTGGTGTGGCGCAATGTGGATCGCCGTAAACCACAGTCGCCCTCATCGCGCTATAACGGCTTAACCTGTTTCTATGCCTCCCCGGAGTGCATGGAGCAATTTTTTGCCCGGCTGACGTGGCTAAGTTCCAGGCAGGCGTTAGATATTGAAGGTATGGGCGAATCAGGATGGCGGACCCTCTATCAGGCGCATCGGTTTGAGCACCTCTTCTCCTGGCTACAGCTCACGCAGGCGCAGCTCACCGCGACGCCGGGGATATCGGCATCGCATGGCGCTGCGCTGTGGCATCAGTTTAACCTGGCGCGGGAGCGTCCTTTTATCCGCTGGATCACCGCGATGGGAATACCGCTGGCCCGGTCGACGCTCAAGGCGGCAGGGGATCGCACCTGGCAGGCGCTGATTCAGCGAAGCGAAGCGGAGTGGCGGCTGCTACCGGGTGTCGGGCAGGAGAAAGCCCGCCCGATCGTAAACTGGCTGCATCAGCCTCAGATTGATGCCCTGGCAAAGTGGCTGGCCGCAGAGCACATCGGTGGATTTTAATCTGCATGCGCTCCTGAACAGACTGGCGAGGGAGGAAAACATTTTCGCTGCCGTGAAATAGCGTATTTATGAGACGCGGTTTATATACGCAGTAATTATGAATATAAATGAATTATTCATGATAAATATATTTTGAGGAAATATTATTCCCGATCCTGATTTCAGGGTTTACTCTGCTTGTGTTTTTATTTTTCTCGAGAGGTTGGTTTAATTGATCTCAATCATTATTAATCGAGAACACTAGCCGGTAATGAAGGCGTTATAGGTGATGTAGTCTGTTTGCTTGACGTGGTTTTGCTTTTAATTTCAGTTGGTTAAATGTTTAATTAATAATATATTGAGTTTTTTCTGGTTAACAATTGGTCATATTTATTCTGCCGGAAATCATTGCGTCAAATTATTATAAGAATTATCTTATCCAAAATTTTTAAGGTAGTTACCGCTGGGGTGCATTTTGCATCACTTCTGCGTTTTCCTTTCTTTTTGCACCCCGTGAGGGAGTTAACTATCTGAACTCCAATTGAAGCAATTAAGGGTACCGAAATATATCCTGGCGGTTTATATGCGCTGGTGTTCAGAGCCCAGGGCTTTTACATGGATGATTTTCCGTCCCTGTCGGGCCGGAATTCAGCCCCGGGCTTTATGCCCGTTAACCGGGACCTGGTTTCCAGGTGCTCATATTTTCCTTCATTTGAATGAGGACCAAAAATGAAAAGGACGCTTTGTACAGTGCTGACGGCACTCACGCTGGCGACTGCCTTGCCTGCTATAGGCGCTACCACCGAAGCAGGTAGCACCAGCGCAGCAACAACCGGAACAACAACCGGAGCAACGGTGGGAACTACCGCTGGCACTACGGGGGGACTGGCGGCAGGGGCGATTGGGACAACCGCTGTTGTCACCACCGCTGCGATTGCCGGCGTAGCGACGTTAGCCGTTGTCGCGGCAAGCGACAGTGGCGATGACTCAAGCAATGGTACTTCCACGACGACAGTTACCCGCTAAGGCTGGTGCGCAAGGCGATATAGCCTTGCGCTGAACAGCGCAACGACTTGACCCGGCGTCGATATCAAAGCCGGGTATTTGATTGATTTCAATGTTATTTAATCAAGGATTTCTGGTGAGACTGTTTATTCTGCTCATCGTGACTCTGCTGATCCAGGGGTGTACGCCGAGCCAGCAGAGCATTATTGAGACCTTTAACGCCAGTCTGGACGGGCGCCAGGATGTGACGGTAACGGACGGGCAGATTCAGGCGCTCCCATACTCAACCATGTACCTGCGACTGGATAATGGCCCGAGGATCCTGGTGGTTCTCGGATACATCGAACAGGGAAACAGTAAATGGTTATCGCAGGATAATGCGATGATCGTCACGCATAACGGTCGCCTTATCCACACGCTCAAGCTTCCTTATAACCTGCTTGAGGTAACCAATCTTGAGCACGATCCGCTGCGCCACACGCCGCAGCTCCGCGACGGCAGCCAGTGGTCGCGTGATGTGCGCTGGCAGGAAGAGGGGCGGTATCGCTCCGCACACCTGACCTCGCGCTTCTCCCTGAGCGGGACGGAAAACCTGACCCTTGCCGGAAACACGCTACGTTGTCAGGTCTGGCAGGAGGCGGTGCAGGCCGACGGCCTCGATCGTCGCTGGCATAACACCTTCTGGATTGATTCCGCTACCGGCCAGGTACGCCAGAGCGAACAGATGCTCGGCGCGGGCGTATTCCCTGTCGCCATGACGATGTTGAAGCCCGCCCCATGAACAGACTCAGAAAATGGTTACCTGGCGTAGGGCTATCTCTCTTCAGCCTGTCCGCCTTATGCGCAAGCGTCGTTACCGTGCATCAGCCGGGCAAAACGTGGTCTGCTGAACCGGCTGATACGCTCTCCCGGCTGGTCACCCAGCCGCAGCTGAACAACGTCTGGTGGCAGGGGGCTGTCATCGCAACCCCTTCCGCCACGCTGCGCGCGCAACAGACGCAACAGCAGGTGCTGGCGTCGCTTTCAGCCTGGCAGAATCGCGCCGATGACGAGCGGATCGCGACCATTCGCGCTGTCGCTGCACAGATCCGCTCCCTGCGGATCGTCGGGCGGCAGTTTGTCAGCCTCGACCCAGATGCCGTGCGTACCGACGCCCGCGGCGATCGCTCCCTTGAGGGCCGTTACGATCTGTGGCTCTCTCCTGCGCCCCGTACCGTCACGCTGATGGGGGCGGTCGTCACGCCGGGGAAACGGGCCTGGCGACCGGGCGCAAGCATCCGGGACTACTTACAGGGGCAGTTGCGGCTGGCCGGCGCCGACAGGAATAACGTAACCGTTATCGATCCTGACGGCAGTACGGTTGTTGCGCCGGTGGCGTACTGGAACGCACGCCATATTGAAGCAGAGCCGGGCGCTGTTCTGTGGGTGGGGTTTGATCCCCGGGCGGTACCGGACGATTTTACCGGTCTGAATGAGCAAATCATTGCGCTCCTGACGCGGCGGATACCTGACTGATGAACAAACTTTTTTTACTGAGCGGCCTTGCTCTGGCGATCTCTTCTGCCTGCCACGCGGAGCTGCGTACCTGGCCCGATCCGACCGGACCGTCACAGTCCGATTTTGGCGGCACCGGCCTGATGCAAATGCCCGACGCGCGCTTTGGCCGGGAAGGGGAATTCAGCGTCAACTACCGCGATAACAACCAGTACCGTTTTTACTCCTCTTCGGTCGTGCTCTTCCCGTGGCTGGAAGGGACAATTCGCTATACCGACGTCCGCACCCGTAAATACAGCAGCGACGAGGATTTCAGCGGCGATCAAAGCTACAAGGATAAGTCGTTCGACTTTAAAGTTCGTCTGTGGGAAGAGGACTATAGCCTGCCGCAGGTGGCGCTCGGCAAGCGTGATATTGCAGGCACCGGCCTGTTCGATGGTGAATATCTGGTTGCCAGTAAAATGGCCGGACCGGTCGATTTTACCTTTGGAATAGCTTGGGGATATCCCGGTAATAGCGACAACGTGGGTAACCCGCTTTGCCATGACAACAATAAGTATTGCACCCGCGGCGAGTCGCATGATGCCGGAGATATCAGCTTTAGCGATATGTTTCGTGGTCCGGCGTCTCTGTTTGGCGGCCTCCAGTATCAGACGCCCTGGCAGCCCCTGCGCCTGAAGCTTGAGTATGACGGCAACAATTATGCCGATGATTTTGCCGGCTCCATTAAGCAGTCGAGCCATATTAACGTGGGGGCGGTCTATCGCGTTGCCGACTGGGCCGATCTCAACCTCAGCTACGAGCGCGGCAATACGCTGATGTTTGGCTTCACCCTGCGGACCAACTTTAACGACCTGCGCCCCGCGTTGCGTGATAACCCGAAACCGGCCTGGCAACCGGCACCGGCAGGCGAGACGCTGGACTATACCTCTGCGGCGAACCAGCTCACCGCGCTTAAGTACAACGCAGGCTTCGATGCGCCGGAGATCCTTCAGCACGGCAATACCTTATACATGACCGGCGAACAGTATCGCTATCGCGATCCGCGCGAAGCGGTGGATCGTGCCAACCGTATTCTGATCAATAACCTGCCCGACGGGGTCGACACGATCGCTATCACCCAGCAGCGTGATCATCTGCCGCTCGTCACGACGCAAACCGATGTCGCCAGCCTGCGCAAACAGTTGGCGGGGCAGCCGCTCGGCCAGGAGGAGGCGCTCAGGCAGCAGCGCGTCGAGCCTGTGGATACCACAGCATTCGGGCGTGGTTACCGTATTCGCGCCGATCGCTTCAGCTACAGCGTTAAACCGACGCTGGCGCAGTCGCTGGGCGGTCCGGAAGATTTCTATATGTTCCAGGTGGGGGTGATGGCCAGCGCCAGCTACTGGCTGACCGATCGTCTGCTGCTCGACGGCGGCGTGTTCGCCAACCTCTATAACAACTACGACAAGTTCAAATCCTCGCTACTTCCCGCTGACTCCAGCCTGCCGCGCGTCAGAACCCATATTCGCGATTATGTCAGCAATGACGTCTACATCAACAACTTACAAGCCAACTATGTCGATGCGCTGGGGAACGGCTTCTATGCCCAGATTTATGGCGGCTACCTCGAAACCATGTACGGCGGCGTGGGAGCAGAGGCGCTCTGGCGCCCGCTGGATAGCGACTGGGCGCTGGGCGTGGATGCGAATTACGTCAAGCAGCGCGACTGGGACGACATGATGCGCTTCACCGACTACAGCGTGCCAACCGGATTTATCACCGCCTACTGGAACCCGGCGAAGCTCAACAGTGTGCTAATGAAGCTGAGCGTCGGGCAGTACCTGGCGAAGGATAAAGGCGCCACCCTCGACGTCGCGAAACGATTCGACAGCGGCGTGACGGTAGGCGTCTGGGCGGCGTTGACCAACGTCTCGAAAGAGGATTATGGCGAAGGTGGCTTTAGCAAAGGCTTCTACATCTCGATCCCGCTTGATCTGATGACGATCGGCCCAAATCGCAACCGGGCGGTAGTCTCGTGGACGCCTCTCACGCGTGATGGCGGCCAGATGTTAGGCCGTAAATATCAGCTCTATGACATGACGTCAGAACGCGAAACCCCGGTAGGGCAGTAGTACCGGATGAAACAGGCATTACTTAACCAGATGATTTTCCTGAATGAAAAACGTTAAATTTTCCGTGCTGGCGTTGGCTATGATGGCGTTAAGCGGTTGTACTATCGTACCGGGCCAGGGACTTAGCACCCAGGGCAAAGATATTATCGATCTGCCTGACAGCAATTACGATCTGAATAAGATGGTCAACGTCTATCCCCTCACGCCGGGGCTGGTGGAGCAGTTGCTGCCTGGCAAAGTCGACTCCCGCGCGAATCCTGAACTGGATCGCCAGCTTCAGAACTACCAATATTGCATCGGCGTCGGCGACGTGCTGATGGTTACCGTCTGGGACCACCCGGAGCTGACCACCCCCGCAGGTCAGTACCGCAGCGCCAGCGATACGGGCAACTGGGTGAATGCCGATGGCACGATCTTCTACCCCTATATCGGCAAAATCCGCGTCGTCGGCAAAACGCTGGCCCAGGTGCGCGATGAGATCGCCGCCCGGCTGGACTCGGTGATTGAGAGCCCGCAGGTGGATGTCAGCGTCGCGGCATTCCGCTCGCAAAAAGCCTACGTGACGGGCGAAGTGGCTAAGTCGGGCCAGCAGCCCATCACCAACATTCCGCTGACGATAATGGATGCGATCAATGCGGCTGGCGGCCTGACATCTGAGGCGGACTGGCGCCATGTGGTGCTGACCCACAACGGCCAGGACACGCACATTTCGCTCTACGCGCTGATGCAGCGCGGCGATCTCACCCAGAACAAACTCCTTTATCCGGGCGATATTCTCTTCATTCCCCGTAATGACGACCTGAAAGTGTTTGTCATGGGCGAGGTGGGTAAACAGAGCACCCTGAAGATGGACCGTAGCGGCATGACGCTGGCGGAAGCGCTGGGTAATGCACAGGGCGTGAATCAGGATATGGCCGACGCCACCGGAATCTTTGTGATTCGTCCGTTGCAGGGCAAGCAGAACGGCAAAATCGCCAACGTCTACCAGCTTAACGCCCGGGATGCCACCGCGATGGTGTTGAGCACCGAATTTCAGCTTGAGCCTTACGACATCGTCTATGTCACCACCGCGCCGCTGGTGCGCTGGAACCGCGTGATCTCTCAGCTTGTGCCGACCATTACCGGCGTACATGACCTGACTGAAACAGGGAGATATATCAGAACATGGCCAAACTAACGTTTAACGCCATCCTGGTGATCTGTACCGGCAATATCTGCCGCTCTCCCATTGGGGAACGGCTGCTGCGCCGGCTGCTTCCCGCTGCCCGGGTCGATTCAGCGGGAACGTGTGGCCTGGAAGGGCGCACCGCCGATTCACAGGCGACAGAGATCGCCGCCGAACGCGGCACCCTGCTTGAGGGCCACGTGGCGCGCAGGCTCACCCCCGCCATGGTGCGCGACTACGATCTGATTCTGGCGATGGAGCTGGAACATATCGAGCAGGTCACGGCTATCGCACCGGAGGCGCGCGGCAAAATGATGCTCTTTGGTCACTGGACGGGCAGAAAAGAGATCCCGGACCCCTACCGTAAAAACCGGGACGCATTTGAATATGTTTATGGGCTGCTGGAGCAGGCCAGTCTGGAATGGGCGAAACGGCTCAGTTAATCACACGGGATAGTTACGTTTTATGTCAACAAATAACCTTCACGCCCATGATGCGTCTGCCGCGAATAACGAGATCGATCTTGTGCGCCTGTTGGGTGAGCTGCTCGACCACCGAAAATTCATTCTCATCCTTACCGCGCTGTTCACGCTGGTGGCCCTGCTTTATGCGCTCTTTGCCACACCGGTTTATCAGGCCGATGCGCTGATACAGGTGGAACAGAAGCAGGGCAACGCGCTACTCAGTAACCTTAGCGAGTTCATCCCTGACTCCTCGCCGGAGTCGGCACCGGAGCTTCAGCTTCTCCAGTCGCGCATGATCCTCGGTAAAACGATTGATGACCTTAACCTGCGCACGCAGGTAAGTGAAAACTATTTTCCCCTTGTCGGACGCGGCTGGGCGCGGCTCACCGGCCAACAGCCTGGCATCGTCGATATCCGTATGCTCAATCTTCCCCCTGTCGCGGGCCGGGCGCAAAAGCTGACGCTGACCGTCGGCGAGAAGGGCCACTATCAGCTGGAAGGCGATAATGTGACGTTACAGGGCGTTGTGGGACAACCCCTGAGCGCGGCGAATATCGCCATTACCATTGCCGATATCCAGGCGAAGCCGGGTACGCAATTTACGATTACACAGCAGAGTGAGCTGGAGGCCATTGACGCGCTACAGCTGCGTTTTTCCGTGAGCGAGCGCAGCAAGGACAGCGGGATGCTTGGCCTGACCATCACGGGGGAAGACCCCGACGAGATGGCTCGCGTGCTTAACTGCATCGCCGACAACTATTTACAACAGAACGTGGCTCGCCAGGCGGCGCAGGATGCGAAAAGCCTGCAATTTTTGAAGCAGCAGCTTCCGCAGGTGCGCAGCGAGCTGGACCAGGCCGAGGAGAAGCTCAACCGCTATCGCCAGCAAAACGACTCCGTTGACCTGAACCTGGAGGCAAAAGCGGTGCTGGAGCAGATTGTGAATGCGGACAATCAGCTCAATGAACTGACCTTCCGGGAAGCGGAAATTTCGCAGCTCTACAAAAAAGATCACCCCACCTATCGGGCGCTGATTGAGAAACGTCAGACGCTGGAGCAGGAAAAAAATCGCCTGAATAAACGGGTATCGTCCATGCCGTCAACCCAGCAGGAGGTGTTGCGCCTGAGCCGTGATGTGGAGTCGGGACGCGTTATCTACCAGCAGCTGCTTAACCGCGAACAGGAGCTGAGCATCGCCCGGTCGAGCGCAATTGGTAACGTCCGCATTATCGATCCGGCCGTGACCCGGCCGCAGCCAGTCAAGCCGAAAAAAGCGCTGGTCGTCGTTCTGGGGGTTCTCCTGGGTCTGTTCGTCTCTGCGGGCTGGATCCTGGCGCGCAGTATGCTGCGTATGGGCATTGAAACGCCGGAGCAGCTGGAGGAGCATGGGATTAACGTCTATGCCACCGTACCGCTGTCAGAATGGCTGGCTAAAAAGATGCGTTTGCGTAAAAAAGACTTTATGTCCCCAGGGCTGCGCCATAAGACCAAACATATCCCCTTCCTGGCGGCGGATAATCCGGTCGATCTCTCCGTGGAGGCGATTCGCGGCCTGCGCACCAGTCTGCATTTTGCGATGATGGAGTCAGCGAACAATATACTGATGATCTCTGGCGCCACGCCTGACAGCGGTAAAACCTTTGTCAGCAGTACCCTGGCGGCCGTCGTGGCGCAGGCGGGCCAGAAAGTGCTCTATATTGATGCGGATATGCGTCGCGGGTATGCCCATGATCTGTTTAAGCTCGACAATACCTGCGGCTTGTCGGAGATGTTGTCCGGTAAGGCGGAGTATACCCAGGGCGTTCAGACATTCGATAAAGGCGGGTTCGATACCATCGTGCGCGGGCAGATCCCTCCTAATCCGGCGGAGCTTCTGATGCATACGCGTTTCCAGCAGCTGCTGGACTGGGCGAATGAACGCTACGATCTGGTGATTATCGATACGCCACCGATCCTGGCGGTCACCGACGCGGCGGTTGTCGGCCGTCGCGCAGGCACCACGCTGCTGGTCGCCCGCTTCGGGATGAACAGCGTGAAGGAGATGCTGGTCTGTGTACAGCGTCTGGAGCAGAGTGGCGTCAATACCAAAGGGGTGATTCTCAACGGCGTCGTTAAGCGGGCAAGCAACGCTTACGGCTACGGCTATCATCACTACGGTTACAACTACTCGAGTAACTGATTATCCGGCGCCTGCCCGTTCTGACATTAATGCGCATTGTGTTTGTAATGAAAAACGGGCAGGCCCAGCTTCAGGCGCAATGCCAGCATACGCGCGGTGAAACCAAACAGCAGGGTGGAGATAACCACCACATCGTGGCTGGTGACATAGTGCTGCAAGGCGACATAAAGCACTGCCGCGGCAAAGGAGATGCCGGCATACAGTTCCTTCTGGAAAACCAGCGGGATACGTTTGCAGAACATATCCCGCAGCACCCCGCCAAACACGCCCGTGATCACGGCAGCAATGGTGGCGATAACCGGGCCTTCACCCATATCGAGAGCGATTTGTGCGCCAATGATGGAAAAAACAATCAGCCCAAGCGCATCCAGCACCAGGAACACGCGGCGCAGATGAGGCATCACCGGGGCCACAATCGTGGTTAGCACGGCTGCCGTTGCCACGATAATGACGTACTCAGGGTTTTTTACCCAGCCGAGCGGATAATGGCCAAGCAGGATATCGCGTACGGACCCGCCGCCGAGCGCGGTGGCTGTGGCAATGATAATCACGCCGAAGGTGTCCATACGGCGACGTCCGGCAGCGAGCGCGCCGGTCATGGCTTCTGCGGTAATGCCAATAAGATAAAGAATGTGAAGCAGCATAAACCCTCCGGAATGAAGAGAAGGAGATTAGCGATTTGTGCGGAAGATCACGATTGAGATTTTCTAAGGTGAGGGAGTTTGCCCTACAGAAAATTATCAACGCATGCCAGGCAGGCTTGATATAAGGCGGGATAGAAAGGAAGTAGGGCTAAGAAAGGATTAGAAAAAGTAATGGGTGGTATGCGAGGCAATACCACCCTGAAAGGAATTACTCGATATTCTGGATCTGCTCGCGCATCTGCTCAATCAGGACCTTCAGTTCAATCGCTGAATTGGTTACCTCTGCATTGATAGACTTAGACGCCAGCGTGTTCGACTCGCGATTGAACTCCTGCATCATAAAGTCGAGACGGCGGCCTACCGCTTCTTTCTTCTTCAGAATGTTGTAGGTCTCTTTAACGTGCGCTTCCAGACGATCCAGCTCTTCAGCCACGTCCACACGCTGCGCCATCAGCACCAGCTCTTGTTCCAGACGGTTGTTTTCCAGCTGGACTTCCGCCTCTTCCAGTTTGGCGACAAGACGCTCACGCTGCCATTGCAGCACTTCTGGCATATGAGCGCGCACTTTAGCGACTTCGGCGCTCACGCCCTCAAGGCGTTGCTCAATCATCGCTTTCAGCGCCTGGCCTTCGGTTTCGCGGGCAACGATAAAGTCGTCCAGCGTGCCGTCGAGTGCAGCCAGGATCTCAGCGGTAATCGCGTCCAGATCCTGCTCTCCGGCGGCCATCACGCCAGGCCAGCGCAGAATATCAACCGGGTTGATCTCGCCTTCATCGCTTTGCATTTTGACCCAGTTCGCCGCATTAACCAGCTGTTTTGCCAACTTTTCGTTCAGGATCAGTTCGCCCTGTGCACTGGCATCAGGCTCAAAACGCAAATTACATTCCACTTTCCCGCGGGTCAGACGCGTACGGATACGCTCACGCACCACAGGCTCCAGGCTGCGGAACTGTTCCGGCATACGGAAATACGTTTCCAGATAGCGCTGGTTTACCGAGCGCATTTCCCAGGTAGCGCTACCCCAGCTACCCTTGATTTCACGCCGGGCGTAGGCGGTCATACTGCGGATCATAGACATTCCCGTTTTTAAAGGAGAGATGGGGGGATTATAGCTTTCAGGGGCTTCTCAGGATAGGAATAAGCGTCCTTTATCCGTATAATGCGCAGCCACATTCGTTTCAAGCCGGAGAATCCATCATGCGTCCAGCAGGTCGTAGCGCCAACCAGGTGCGTCCCGTCACCCTGACCCGTAACTATACAAAACACGCTGAAGGCTCCGTGCTGGTTGAGTTTGGTGACACCAAGGTGCTTTGCACCGCGTCCATTGAAGAGGGCGTGCCTCGCTTCCTGAAAGGTCAGGGCCAGGGGTGGATCACCGCCGAATACGGTATGTTGCCGCGCGCAACCCATACCCGTAATGCCCGTGAAGCGGCAAAAGGTAAGCAGGGCGGCCGTACTATGGAGATTCAGCGCCTGATCGCGCGTGCGCTCCGCGCCGCGGTTGACCTGAAAACGTTGGGTGAGTTCACCATCACGCTGGACTGCGACGTGATCCAGGCCGATGGTGGCACGCGTACGGCCTCTATTACCGGTGCCTGTGTGGCGCTGGCAGACGCCCTGAACAAGCTGGTTGCCGCCGGTAAGCTGAAAACCAACCCAATGAAAGGGATGGTTGCTGCTGTCTCCGTTGGTATCGTTAACGGCGAAGCGCTTTGCGATCTGGAATACGTTGAAGATTCTGCCGCAGAAACCGACATGAACGTGGTGATGACCGAAGATGGTCGCATCATTGAAGTGCAGGGTACGGCAGAAGGCGAGCCATTCACCCACGAAGAACTGCTCACCTTGCTGGCGTTGGCCCGAGGGGGAATCGAATCTATTGTAGCGACGCAGAAAGCGGCGTTAGAAAATTGATTTTAAGGCGACCAATGAGTCGCCTTTTTTTTGCCTGTAAGACTGAAAAGACAAAGGAGCAAATCCATGAAATCGTATCAGCGCCAGTTTATTGAGTTTGCGCTTAACAAGCAGGTACTTAAGTTTGGCGAGTTCACGCTGAAATCCGGGCGTAAAAGCCCGTATTTCTTCAACGCCGGGCTGTTTAATACCGGGCGCGACCTGGCACTGTTAGGCCGCTTCTATGCCGAAGCGCTGGTGGATTCCGGGATTGATTTCGACCTGCTGTTTGGCCCCGCGTACAAAGGCATTCCAATCGCAACCACCACGGCGGTGGCGCTGGCGGAGCACCATGACCGCGACGTACCGTACTGCTTTAACCGTAAAGAAGCCAAAACCCACGGTGAAGGCGGCAACCTGGTAGGCAGCGCGTTGCAGGGCCGCGTGATGCTGGTGGATGACGTGATCACCGCAGGTACCGCGATCCGTGAATCGATGGAGATAATCCAGGCTAACGGTGCAACGCTTGCGGGCGTGCTGATTTCGCTCGATCGTCAGGAGCGTGGGCGCGGCGACATCTCTGCTATTCAGGAAGTGGAGCACGACTACAACTGCAAAGTGACGTCGATTATCACCCTGAAAGATCTGATTGCGTATCTGGAAGAGAAGCCTGAGATGGCTGATCATCTGGCGGCGGTGCGTCAATACCGCGAAGAGTTTGGCGTTTAATTCAATTGCCCGGTGGCGCTGCGCTTACCGGGCCTACCCGTTCGTAGGCCGGATAAGGCGAAGCCGCCATCCGGCGATGGCGTTACTGTAACTGAGCAGCCACTAACGGCCAGCGGGCGTCAAAATCGTCCGTTGGTCGATATTTAAACTCGCTGCGCACAAACCGGGAGAGCATCCCTTCGCAGAATGCCAGGATCTGGCTTGCCAGCAGGGTTTCATCCGTATTATATCCCTCGCCTTCCCGCATTTTCTTCTCGCGCAGAACCTGACGCAGCTGGGCTTCGATACGCTCAAAAAGCTGGTTTATACGGCCTTGCAGACGATCCTGTTCAAACATCAGCGCGTGGCCGGTCAGAATACGGGTCAGACCCGGGTTACGTTCACCAAAGCCCAGAATCAGCAGCACAATCAGACGCAGACGCGTGCTGGTGTCTTTTTCATCCTTCAGAATCAGGTTGATGCGCGTGATCAGGCTGTCTTCGATAAACTCGATCAGGCTGTCAAACATCCGGGTTTTGCTCGGGAAATGACGATACAGCGCCGCCTCTGACACGCCCACAGAGGCCGCCAGTTTTGCGGTGGTGATGCGTTGACTGCCGTCGCTGGATTCAAGCATCAGAGCCAGAGATTGAAGTATTTCTTCGCGACGATTCCTTTTCGCGGTTTGTTTTTCTGCCATGTTACAAAATACCCCTGAAAATAAGCACTTGTCAGGCTGGCAACCACACAGCGACCCGCAAACTGACGTTTGCGGTTTGTTATTGCATTATGGCGCTGTGAGATGCGTGTTTGTCGGGCGGTTATTTGCGCCCGGAATGGCCGAAGCCGCCTTCGCCACGGTCGGTAGCGTCGAAGTCTGCCACCAGGTTAAATTCTGCCTGCACCACCGGTACAAACACCATCTGCGCGATACGCTCGCCCGGCTCAATGGTGAAGCTGTCCTGGCCACGGTTCCATACGGATACCATCAGCTGACCCTGATAGTCAGAGTCGATCAGGCCGACCAGGTTACCCAGCACGACGCCATGCTTATGGCCCAGGCCAGAGCGCGGCAGGATCACCGCTGCCAGTGACGGGTCAGCAATGTGAATCGCCAGCCCGGTCGGGATCAGGGTCGTTGCACCCGGCGCCAGTTCTACGGCGTCATCGAGACAGGCGCGCAGGTCAAGACCGGCAGAGCCGGAGGTGGCATACGTTGGCAGCGGAAATTGCTCGCCAACGCGCGGGTCCAGAATCTTAACGTCGATTTTTTTCATCATAACGGGTAACGATCTCGTCCAGTAAGTGTTGGCCCAGGAGTTCTTTGCGCTCAAGCGGTAAGACTTTATCTCCATCCTGCCAGAAAAGGTGCAATGCGTTGCTGTCGCTGTTAAATCCTTGCGTGGACAGCGATACGTCGTTCGCGCAAATTAAATCGAGGTTTTTGCGGGTACGTTTTTGCCGGGCATATTCTTCCACATTATTCGTTTCTGCGGCAAACCCAACAACGTAAGGACGATGAGTTTTCAGTGCGGCGACACCGGCAACGATATCCGGGTTCTTCACCATTTTTATTGTTAATTCATCGCCTTGCTTTTTAATTTTGGCGTCAGCAATAGTTTCGGCGCGGTAATCAGCGACGGCCGCACAGCCGATAAAAATATGCTGCTGTTGAGCATGCGCCAGTACGGCGGCGTTCATTTCCAGCGCGGTCGTCACATCAATACGCTGCACAAACGCTGGTGTGGTAAGCGACACCGGGCCGCTCACCAGCGTGACGTTCGCGCCGCGTTTGGCTGCCGCGGCAGCAATCGCAAAGCCCATTTTGCCGGAGCTGTGGTTGGTGATGTAACGCACCGGATCCAGCGGCTCGCGCGTGGGGCCCGCGGTAATCATGATGTTGAGATGTTGCAGATCGTTGACAGGCGAGAAATGGGCGGCGGCCATATCAACAATCGTTAATGGGTCGAGCATACGCCCTGGCCCCACGTCGCCGCAGGCCTGGCTGCCGCTGTCCGGTCCCCAAATCAGCAGGCCGCGCGAGGCCAGCGTGTCCAGATTGTGCTGGGTAGCGGCGTTGCGGTACATCTGCTGGTTCATTGCGGGCACAACCGCGACGGGCGCAGGCGTGGCGAGGCAAATGGTCGTTACCAGATCGTTCGCCATACCGGCTGCCAGGCGGGCAATTAAATCTGCCGTGGCGGGGGCAAGGATAACCAGATCGGCCCATTTCCCCAGCTCAATGTGGCCCATTGCGGCTTCGGCCGCCGGATCGAGAAGGCTGTCGGATACCGGGTATCCCGAGACGGCTTGCAGGCTCAGTGGGGTGATAAAGGCTTTGCCGCCTTCGGTGATCGCGACCCGTACGTCGGCCCCGCGCTCGCGCAAACGGCGCACCAGGTCTGGCGTTTTATAGGCAGCAATACCGCCGCTGACGCCAAGAACGATTTTTTTACCGGCCAGGCTCATCATGATTCTTTCCTGTTGGGTTTCACCAGAGAGCGGGCATTTTATCACAATCCCTAAAACGGGGTGATGATGTCCTTAATTCACTTTGCGAGGCGTTACGCAAGAACGAAATGCCAGCATCGAACCCCGAATTTGCCTGTGGCAGCATAATGGCAAACAGAAGGAGGCCAGGCATGGAAGAGACTGAACTGCTGCTACCGCGTGAAAAAATGCTGCGTCATGGCGTCACGTTGTTAAAGGACGACGAGCTGCTGGCGCTCTTTTTACGCACAGGCACGCCGGGGAAAACGGTATTTACGCTGGCGAAAGAACTGATAGACCATTTCGGTTCACTGTATGGATTGCTGACCGCTGAGCTGGAGGCGTTTACGCACGTTGAGGGCATTGGCGTGGCGAAATATGCCCAGTTGCGGGGCATTGCCGAGCTGGCCCGGCGATTTTACAACGTGCGTATGGAGGAAGAAGACCCGATCCTCACCCCCGACATGACCCGCGAATTTCTGCAAAGCCAGCTCTCCGATCTGGAGCGGGAGATCTTTATGGTGATCTTTCTCGACAACAAAAACCGGGTACTGAAACATACCCGCCTTTTTTCGGGAACATTGAGCCATGTTGAGGTGCATCCGCGTGAAATTGTGCGGGAAGCGATAAAAGTGAATGCAGCCGGCGTGATCCTCGCGCATAATCACCCCTCTGGCTGTGCAGAACCAAGCAGAGCTGACAAAGCAATTACCGAACGTATTATCAAATGCTGTCAATTCATGGACATTCGTGTGCTGGACCATCTGATAATTGGCCGCGGAGAGTACATTTCTTTTGCCGAACGTGGCTGGATTTAGGCCTTTTCTCGCGATCCATCGGGATCTTTGTCTGTTCGGGACTTGAGCACACCGCCGAGTCAGCGTATACTACGCCACCTTTGAGAATCTCGGGTTTGGCATTTGGGCCTGGCAATCGAGAGTTCAATAGAACTATGCGATGACCGGGCTGTAAAGCCTGACGAGGCGCCGATACCCCATACGAAGCTCGAGCTAATTTGATTTTTGGAGAATAGACATGTCCCGAGTCTGCCAAGTTACTGGCAAGCGTCCGGTGACCGGTAACAACCGTTCCCACGCACTGAACGCGACTAAACGCCGTTTCCTGCCGAACCTGCACTCTCACCGTTTCTGGGTTGAGAGCGAGAAGCGTTTTGTCACCCTGCGCGTATCTGCTAAAGGTATGCGTGTAATCGATAAGAAAGGCATCGATACAGTTCTGTCCGAACTGCGTGCCCGTGGCGAAAAGTACTAAGTACTTAAAGAGGAAATAAATCATGGCTAAAGGTATTCGCGAGAAAATCAAGCTGGTTTCTTCTGCTGGTACAGGTCACTTCTACACCACCACGAAGAACAAACGTACTAAGCCGGAAAAACTGGAACTGAAAAAATTCGATCCAGTTGTACGCCAGCACGTACTGTACAAAGAAGCTAAAATCAAATAATTTTAGTCTCCTTGTATTGAAAAACCCCGCAACTGCGGGGTTTTTTGCATTCTGCATCTCAACGGAGGAACCATGCCTGAATTACCTGAGGTAGAGACCAGCCGCCGCGGCATTGAGCCCCATCTGGTTGGCGCGACTATTCTTCATGCTGTCGTTCGCAACGGGCGTCTGCGCTGGCCGGTGTCCGATGAGATCCACGCGTTAAGTGACAAACCCGTCCTGAGCGTGCAGCGCCGCGCGAAATACCTGCTGCTGGAGCTGCCTGACGGCTGGATCATTATCCATCTGGGCATGTCGGGAAGCCTGCGTATTCTTACCGAAGAGTTGCCTGCGGAAAAGCACGACCACGTTGATCTGGTGATGAGTAACGGCAAAGTGCTGCGTTACACCGACCCGCGTCGCTTTGGCGCATGGCTGTGGACCAAAGAGCTGGAAGGACACAACGTGCTGGCGCATCTCGGACCTGAGCCGCTCTCAGAGGCGTTTAACGCAGATTATCTCAAAGAGAAGTGCGCGAAAAAGAAAACCCCGATTAAACCCTGGCTGATGGATAACAAGCTGGTGGTGGGCGTGGGGAATATCTACGCCAGCGAATCGTTGTTTGCCGCCGGGATCCATCCCGATCGGCTGGCCTCCTCGCTGTCGGCGCAGGAGTGCGAGCTGCTGGTCAGAGTTATTAAAGCGGTACTGCTGCGCTCAATTGAGCAGGGCGGGACGACGCTGAAGGATTTCCTGCAAAGCGACGGGAAGCCGGGTTATTTTGCGCAGGAGTTGCAGGTTTATGGCCGTAAGGGTGAGCCGTGCAGAGCCTGCGGGACGCCGATTATTGCCACGAAGCACGCTCAGCGCGCCACGTTTTACTGCCGTCAGTGCCAGAAGTAGGGTTACTTTAGCTTTTCCATCAACGCCTGGTGGACGTTAACCGGCAGGAAGTGGGTAACGTCCCCGTGATGGCGCGCCACCTCTTTCACCAGCGAAGAAGAGATGAAGGACCACTCTTTGGAGGGCATCAGGAATACGCTCTCCAGCTCCGGCATCAGATGGCGGTTCATGTGTGCCAGCTGCATCTCATATTCGAAGTCTGCTACCGCGCGAAGACCGCGGATCAGGATATTGGCCTGCCGGTCACGGGCAAAGTTTGCCATCAAGTCGCTGAATCCGACGACCTCAACATTCGACAGATGCGAAATCGCATCGGTGGCAAGCTGCACGCGTTCGTTCAGGTCGAACATCGGCTTTTTGCTCGGGCTGGCGGCAATGGCCAGAATCACCTTGTCGAACATACACGCCGCACGGGTGATGATATCAAGATGACCGTTAGTGATCGGATCGAAGGTACCCGGATAAATCGCTTTTGTGCTCATGGCTCACGTTTTCTCTGAGTAGCCGCGGTTCAGCGCCCACAGCTCGGTGTATTTGTTAAAAGTATACTGGGCATTCACTACGGCCAGTAACCAGCCCTGTTTGCCGTCCAGCACGCCGCCACGCAGCAGCAGCGTTTTCAGAAACGCGCCCAGCGTGTGGGTGAAGATGCCGGTCAGCGTGGCCTTCTTGCCGCGCGTATGCCGCTCCTGTGCCCAGGCGGTGGCATAGTTCAGCTGTTTACGCTGGAAGCTGGCGAAATCGCGGCAGGTCAGATGAAGCAGATCGCCCGTCAGGGGGATGACCTGAGCGTTATCGCAGGCCAGAGACTCATGGACCAGGTTATCGTTGTACTGATAACGCTCGCGGGCATAGAGGCGCATCACGCGGTCGGGGTACCAGCCGCTGTGGCGCATAAAGCGGCCCAGGAAATAGTTACGACGCGCGATACTGTAGACCGCGCCAGGCTGTGGCGCGGCAAGCACCGTTTGAATGGCCTGTCGGAGTTCCGGGGTGACGCGCTCATCGGTATCGATCATCAACACGTAATCGCCCGTGGCGTAACCCTGCGCACGCTGACGCTGAATACCGTAGCCCTGCCAGTCGGTGTCGGTAAAGACTTTTGCCCCGGCTGCACGGGCAACGTCCGCCGTATTGTCCGTACTTCCGGAGTCGAGAATGACGATTTCGTCAGCCCAGGCAACAGAGGCCAGGCAATCCGGAAGCAGGTCGGCGGCGTTTTTGGCGATCATCACGACCGACAGACGCGTTGACATTAGTGGCTCCGCTGCGGCAGGTAAGGTTGCAGAAGTTGCAGCAGACGGGTCAGTGCGCCCTGGTTCTGATGCAGGACTTCAACGGCGTGACGACCGTACCACAGGCGGTAATCTTCGTCAGTCAGAAGGGTTGAGACCTCTTTGACCACCGAGTCCGCATCGGTCACGGTGATTAAGCCATCGGCTTGCTGCAATTTCGCGCAGATATCTTTGAAGTTAAACGTGTGTGGACCCATCAGCACGGGAATGGCGTGGGCTGCCGGCTCCAGCGGGTTATGACCACCTCGCTCCACCAGGCTACCTCCAACAAAGGCGAGGTCTGCAATGCCGTACAGCAGCATCAGTTCGCCCATCGTATCGCCAATCACCACCTGCGTGCTGCCAGAGGGGATTTCGCCGCTGCTGCGCAGGGTAAAGCTGAAACCGCCTTTTTGCACCATCTCGCGGGCATCTTTAAAACGCTCCGGATGGCGAGGAACCAGAATCAGCAGTAAATCAGGGAATTTTTCCAGCAGCTGGCGGTGAGCCTGAAGGATAATGGCTTCTTCGCCGTCATGGGTGCTGGTGGCAATCCAGACCTGGCGACGCGGCGCCCACTGACGACGCAGCGTTACCGCACGGGCGGCGAGTTCAGGGGTGACGGAAATATCGAACTTCAGGCTACCCGTGACCGCAAGCTGGTTGCGCTTCAGGCCTAGGGCGATAAAACGCGCGGCATCTTCTTCGTTCTGCGCGGCGATCAGCGTGATTTTGCTGAGCAGGCGACGCATAAATTTACCCAGCTTGCCGTACCCTTTAGCCGAGCGTTCCGACAGACGCGCGTTGGCGATAACCAAAGGAATTTTACGGGCATGCAGGGCGGAAATCATATTCGGCCACAGTTCGGTTTCCATGACGATCACCAGTTTAGGGCGCACGGTATTCAGGAAACGGTTCATGGCGCAGGGGAGATCGTACGGCAGGTAGACGTGATGCACGTCTTTACCGAAGGCAGACATCACGCGCTCTGAGCCGGTTGGCGTCATCGTGGTGACGGTGATGGGCAGTGACGGATAACGGTGGCGCAGGGCACGCACCAGTGGAATGGCGGCCAGCGTTTCCCCGACTGACACGGAATGCAGCAGAATACCGTCCGGCGCCACTTTATTGCGGCAGTAGCCATAGCGTTCGGCCCAGCGTTTACGGTACGCAGGCGCTTTACGGCTACGAAGCAACAGTCGCAGCCACACCAGTGGCTGAATGATGTAGAGCAGGGCGGTATACAACAATTCCAAGCGATTATCCGTTTTTTTAGTTTCGGCCGGGAAATTCTAAGCATTTAAGCGTGCTAAAGCTATCTCTTATGCCAGATACCGTTTTAAACGGAAGTAGCGTCGACCCAGGCGCCAGCGCAAACGCGGGCTTTTGGCACTTTTCCAGATGAGCTTCCAGATCCCGGTGTCGAAGAACTCTTTGATTATCATTGCTTTCTTCGCCTCATCCTTCATGTTGTCGAAGGTATGAATAATTCCCAGACCCTCTTTGGCGATTTGCCAGTGGCAGGCCGGGATATTTTTCACTTTATCCGGGTAGCGCTGGTTAATGGCATCAAGCATCTTCAGTATCTTCATGTAATGGCGCGCAGAGCGAATCAGCGTGTCGTCATTATCCGGGGTGTGCGATACCGAGGCGGAGTGAATGTAGTAGTCGTAAAAGCGTTCGCTGGTGTACTGAACGCGTTCCGCGGCAAGCAGCACCTCAGTCGTCCACGGAATATCCTGATGGCGCAGGCCAGGCTCGAAACGGAAGCCGTGCTGACGAATAAAATCGTGACGATAGATATTCAGCCAGGTCACATGCAGGAACTTACGTGAATCTAGCGCCTTTTTTAACCATACCGCACCATTCATGACGCCCGTCGAGGCGAGCTTATCTTCAGGGAAGATAGGGCGAGACGGTTTTTTGTTATTTTCCCAGACGTAGTTGCCATTGCAGGTGGCGACATCCAGGTTCTGCGTGACGGCCATATCCAGCAGACGCTGGTACATGCCGGGTTTGAAGACATCATCAATATCCGGGAAAGAGAGATACTGCCCGGTCGCAACCGCCAGGCCGGTATTACGCGCGATAGACACGCCCTGATTAGGTTGTTCAATAACCCGCATCTGTGGCAGCTTTTCGCGCCATTTTTCGACAATCTGCATCGAGCGGTCAGTGGAGCCGTCATTCACGATGATGACTTCCATACTGTCGATGTGTTGATTTACAAGGCAGGTAAAGAACTGATCGAGAAAAGCTTCACCGTTATAAACGGCAACCACCACGCTTAATAAAGGCGCTGAATTTTGCATATGAAACCTGATTATTTTTGGTTGTCGACCAAAGCAATGTATTGCTGGCAAATGGCGTTAATACCGAACGATGCGATCGTTTCGCGATCAACAACTGGCGGAGAGGCATACAATTCTGCCAGTGTTTTCGCCAGTGATTCGTCGGTTAACGCTGTCAGACCTCGCGCCAGGGGGCCAGTAAGGATCTCAGCAGGACCGCCAGGGCAGTTTGTACTCACCGGTGGGGTCTGACAGATAATGGACTCTACCAGTACATTACCAAAACCTTCGCAGTCGGAACTTAACACTAAAAGGCGTGCCCCTTTGATCCACGGGTAGGGGTTGGTTTCGAACGGGCGGAAGACGATCTTGTTTTCAATTCCCAGCTTAGCGGCAAGCTGTTTGAGCTGGTTTATTTTCGCGTCAGAACCTTTGCCCATCAACACCAGCGATGCGTCGATCTTGCTCAGCGCAAACGCCCGCAGCAGCCGGTCGTGACGTTTGTGTTCATGAAAACGGCCAACGTGGATAATGTAATCCTGCCCCTGCATCTCAAAGGGCGCTTCCGCCAGACGCTGAATTTCAGGGATATCAAAGGGGTTATGGATAACCGCTTTGCGCCGCAGGGGGATCGCGAGTACTTGAGAGAGGTCGTGCAGCACGGCGCCGGAAACCGCCACCACGTTGCGGTTTTCATAGGTATGCCGAATTTTATAATGCTTAAACCAGCGAGAAAGCCCGCTGCGATGGCGCAAATAGGAGAAGGAGAACATCCCGTGAACGCAGAACCAGACCTTATCCCGATCCAGCACGCGGCTGTGCGCCACGATACGGTCGGTTTTATGCAGATGCGAGAACACGACGTCAAATTTACCGCTGCGTTCTGCATTCTCGATGGCGCGATCCAGCAAACGGGCGCGACGCGGGATCTCGGTCAGCTTCCGCCAGGGTTTTTTACAGGTATCCTGCACAATCTGAAAATCGATGCCTTCCGGAATGGCGTAGTCGCACACCTTCCGTAAGGAGAAAAGGGTGACCTGATGCCCCAGTTCTGTCAGTCCGCTGGAGAGGGTGAGAACCGTTTTTTCGGCTCCTCCACCGGGTAAACCATCAATAATCATTAGGATGCGCATTATTAATCCAGTAATTTTTGATAAAGCGAAATAAGCTGACTTGATAGTTTTTCAGGGGTTGCTTCTCTGACGCGTTCACGCGCCGCAAGCCCCATATTATTATTTTTTTCCAGTGAAGGGATGGACATGACGGCCTCCTTCAATGTGTGGATATCAAGTGCATCACAGTAAAACCCGTTCTGGCCTTGCTCAATAAATTCTGAACCACCGCAACTCTCTGACGTAATGACGGGCAATCCACAGGCCATTGCTTCAAGTATGACGTTAGGGAAAGGATCATACAGCGTCGGCAGCAGTAAACCATCAGAAAGCTGATAAAATGGCAGCGTCTCTTTTTGCATCCCCAGGAAACGGATTTGCCCCTCACAGCCTAATGAACGGGCGAGGTCGCGATAACGGCTTTCCGCTTTATCCTGACCGACCACAACCAGCCATGCCGATGTTCCTGCTATAGCCCGAATAGCGCTTGCCAGCCCCTTGCGTTCAAACCCTGAACCCACGAAGCAGAAAATGACGGCATCAGCGGGTAAGCCAAATTGCTGACGCAGTACAGCGCGTTGTCTCTCTTCTGCCGGAACGAAGCGGCTGGAATCTATTGAATTATAAATCACATGTATCTTTTTTGCGTCAATATCAAAGTCTTCGACGATTTCGCGTTTGATCATCTCCGCATTACAGATAACGGCTTTCAACTCGGGAGCCTGGTACATTTCACATTCTGCGTTCATCACGTAGCGGTGATAACGATCGTGCATAAGCAGCTTCGCACGCCAGGCGGGAAGAATACGCGTACGCTGTAGCAGCCAGCGTCGATGTACACCATCCCCGGCGCGGTAAATATCGCAGCCCGGAATACGTTCGTGGCTCTGGACAATATCAAACTGCTGTTGCTGCCACAGCGCGCGTGCGGCGTGTGCAAAGCCGCGCTCACGGCTGATGCGGCCCCACTTTCGTGGATCGCAAATATGAATATGCCAGTCGTCCTGCTTTTCGCCCTGCCACTCGCGGGTGATGACGTTGAGCTCAAGATTTTGATTGCTCAGCGCGGTAAGTGCCCTGGAGACAAAACGTTCTGCTCCTCCATCCGGACGATATTTTTGGCGCACAATGGCCAGACGATGAAGCTTCATTGCAGGTATCTCCTTGCGGCGGAGACGACAGCATCAACGGGGATGGCGTCGAGATAACGTTCCGTCGTTTTTGTATCAATGGCGTCAGGGTTGGGAAGCGGGCCGTAGTTACCTGCCCAGATGACCTCGCCGTTAACCTGCCATGGCGACCAGAACGTCAATTTTGACGGGCCAAACAGCGCCACGCAGGGCGTCTGAAGGGCGGCGGCCATGTGCATGGGTACGGAGTCAACGCCAATGAACAGGATCGCGTGATCGATTAGCGAGGCCAGCTGGCGCAGGGTTAACTGCCCTGCCAGCGATACAACACCCGTCTGCGGGGAGGCGGCAAGAATGCGGTCAATCATCGCCAGCTCTTTCTTATCCGGTCCCGCCGTAAGGACGATAGTGTGGCCGTCCTGCTGCAACGCGGCGATAGTTTGCGCCATTTTGCCTTCGTCCCAGCACTTAAAGAACCAGCGTGACGTGGGTTGAATAACGATGTAGCGGTCTCCCACGCCCTTTTGTGTCAGCTTTTGGTGAGCATGGCGCCAGTCATCCGCGCTGTAAGCCATGGTGACGGTAGGGTTGGCCATTACCGGCAGCGCTGACAGTATGGAGAGATTTTGTTCAACGGTGTGCAGCGACTGATGGCTGGCGACCGAGACCAGTTCACTGTGACAAAAACGCCAGAAGGCATTCTTGCGCTTGTTAAAAGCGAACCCGAGCCGAACCGGTGCGCCGGTGAAGCGGGTAACAATCGCGCTGCGCCACTGATCGGCAAGATTGATCACCAGATGATAATGCTGAGCGCGTAAAGCACGAAGCAACTGCCACTCTTTTTGCAGGTGCTTCAGCGTCCCCAGCTGCTTCCATTTACGATCGATACCATAGATCGTCCCGATTGCCGGATGCGCGGCGAGCATGTCTCGCGTCTCTTCATAGAGAAGCACGTCGATTTGGGCTTCAGGCCATTTCTGGCGTAATGAATTGATGACGGGGGTGGTGAGTAACATGTCGCCATGATGGCGAAGTTTGATCAGTAAAATGCGCAAATCAGGCGTGTCAGGTAAGTTATTCATCATCATCTTATCGGCGTTGTACTATTGGCAATTCTAATAGACCTGGTAACGACTTGCACTCTTTCTCCATAATGTCAGGAATTTCCCTGGAAGGGTTTACTCCTGCTTTCGGGCGTGCGTAACATAGCGCTAACTATTTTGTCTTGCGGACTTATTATGAAAAAACCAGCGTTTATCATCACGATCGATACCGAAGGGGATAATCTCTGGCAGAACCACCGGGTGATCAAAACGGAAAACGCGCGCTACCTGGCGCGGTTTCAGGCGCTTTGTGAACGCTTCGGCTTTAAGCCCGTCTGGCTGACCAACTACGAGATGGCCGTCGAACCGGTATTCATTGAGTTCGTGAAAGAGGTCATAGCCCGCGGCCAGGGTGAGGTGGGAATGCATCTCCATGCCTGGAATAGCCCTCCGGAGCACGATCTGACCGGTGATGACTGGCGCTGGCAGCCTTATCTGATTGAGTTTTCAGACGAGGTCATGCGTGAGAAAGTGCTGTTCATGACCCGCTTACTGGAAGAGACTTTCCAGACAAAAATGCTCAGCCATCGCGCCGGGCGCTGGGCATTCGACAGCCGTTACGCCCGGTTGCTGATTGAGCTGGGGTATCAGGTAGATTGTTCCGTTACGCCGCGCGTGAACTGGCGCAACGCGAAAGGTGCCCCGCAGGGTAATGGCGGAACGAATTACCAGCATTTTCCCGATCGCGCCTATTTTTTGGACGTAGACGACATTTCCCGGCCGGGAAACAGCCCTCTCCTCGAAGTGCCGATGAGTATCCAGTATAAACACCCGGCATGGCTGAATTCCCTGAAGCAGGGTTACGATCGTCTGCGCGGTAAATACCGTTCTCCGTCAGTTAACTGGTTACGCCCGTCCGGAGGTAACGCGCAGGAGATGATTAAGGTTGCGCAGCAGTGCCTGGCTCAGGGGAATGACTACGTAGAGTTCATGCTGCATTCGTCGGAATTTATGCCTGGCGGCAGCCCTACTTTTAAAGACCAGGCCGCGATTGAGGGACTGTATCAGGATCTGGAGCAGCTCTTTACCTGGTTATCAGATAAGACCGTGGGGATGACGCTTGCGGAGTTTTACCAGTACAAAAAATAGTTATGCCCGCCAGGCGGGCATATTTGTTATTGCTGCTTTGTTTGTGAGAAAGGTGTACTTAACGCAAACAAAATCATAAAGAAGATTAAGGCTTCTGAACTGAGCAGTATGACATCCGTCAGTCCATACAAAAGCAAAAGAAGCATTGACGTTAGCAGCAGCGCGTTTCTGTTTCGTAGGGCATACGCAATCATCGAAACGAAGAAAAAGAGCATTACCGCTACGCCGGGGATCCCCTGCAAAGAGTATTTCTCAATAAATTCATTATGCAGATGAACTTTGATGTATTCGAGTGCACTGCCAAGGTGCGGATGTCCGTCTTTAATATACTGCCGCGTCCACGCTTCACGCTGTTCCAGCGATTGCCCTAACGGATGCGCAAGACCATTCTCGATCCCGACAGTCCACATCGAAAAACGTGCGCCCAATGACGTGCGGTCAAAACCTTGTTGATAACGTTCAACCTCACGTTGGGTTTGTTTTATTTTCGGCGAAATCAATGGTTTGTAGCTAACGATTACAACGCCTGCAACAATGCATAGAAAGATGAGGGCGGATTTAAGATGAATCTTTCTGAAATGATAAAGCGTGAGCACAATTGCCAGAAGCAGATATAAACCCATCGCAGCACGGGTCCCCGTCAACAGTATGACGAAGTAAGAGATTAATATAGTGAAGCCCGCAACAACATACAGCTTCACGTTCTGTTGAAGGTAAAGACTGTATACGAAAGCCAGTGACAGGACAGAATAAACATAGGCTGAAACGGTGGCACGGTTAATTGCCATCTCAACGCGAGTCATACCTTGTGAGGCCTGCCACAAGCCATACCCTGTGGCGAGCACAAACCCTAAGGCCGTTGCGAAGAAGAAAAATTTCCTGAAGGTGTCCTTATCGATATAAAACTTAAAGCGGTCAATATAGAAAATCAGGACACTCGCTAAAATTAATTTTTTGCTGGCACCGAGATAGTCGCTGTAAAGGTTGAGTCCCTCGTTATGATACTCATAGAGTAAATACCAGCCGAGGTTAAGTAATCCAATCAGCAGAATGGGCAGCGCTATAGTAAAAGGTCGCAGAGTGATTTTTTTATATTCGAAAGCCAGGCCAATAATACTGACGTAAATAGCAATATAGAAAAACTCTCTTTGCTTCCCTGAACTGACTAAAGCCAGTATCAAAGAGATGAGGCTCAAAGCGATCGTCAGTTGATAGAGCCGTGGTTTTATTTTTTCCATAATGCCTCAATAACCCTTTTTTTATAGCTAAAACGAACATCGGTGGAGAGGAAAAAAGACAATGTATACATGGCCTTTACGCGTTGTTTCACGAGCTGCAATTGTTGGTCTGTAAGACAGGACCGATGGTTGCTGTAAATATCAAACCAGTGGCAATTGACGAGATGCTTGTAGCTTGACGGAAATGTTCTTTCCATCTGTAACGTGCATTCGACAAGCGTTGAAATTTTGCTGGCGTCCAGAGTGCTCGACAAACTGTCGCGACGCTTGATGTAATAATAATGCCCCTGGCGTTGATAGACTATTTTGTTCGATTGCATCAGCATTCCAGGGAAGACAGCGAAATCCTCATAACATAACATCGGAGGAATAGGGTTACTCTCGTACAGGCTACGATGAATAAACTGGCCAATGAGATGCGCCTGAAAGTCTTTATGGCGCAAGAAACGAGCGACTGCTTCATGTTGTGGCAATGGCACAGGATTAAATCCCTGCCAGTCTGAAGTCATTTTCCGGGGATCGCGAATCTCAAGCAAACGTGTCAGTAACATATCCGGACGTTGCGCTTTCAGGAAGGCTATTGCGTCCCCGAGGCTGCCCGGCTTTAAGCAATCGTCACTGTCGAGCATCGTAATATACTCTCCCGATGCCAGCGCGACAGCGCTGTTTCGTACCCGGCCTACGTTACGAAAGTTCACGGTGCGCGTGATGATCTGAGGAAATTTCGGCGACCACTCTTCAATTATTGCCTGCGTGGCATCCTCAGAACTGTCATTGAAAATAATGACTTCAGTGTCCTGACCGATTGCTGCCAGCAGGCTTGAAAGCGTGGCGTGCAGCGTAGCTTCAGCGTTATGCGCAGCAATAATGACGCTTAAAAAAGCCATAAAAATTAGTTTCCTTGAGCGTCGGTAGCGCTAGCCAGTGAGCGGGCTTTGGGTAATGTACGGACAAACTGCTGAAGATCGTGTAACGCGGAGTCAGTGACAGAGAATAGCGCTTCCCGTTCTTGCGGGAAGTAATAGCGCGTTTCAAACACATAAGAACAAATGTTGTCGTCATTCCCGATCAGCATCACATTGCCAAGCGGACGCTGTTCGTAATGACAACACGGTCCAAACAGCAGGACCACCGGCACGCCGACGGCGTCTGCGATATAGACATTCCCCGAGTCAGACGCGATATAGCAGTCCATCTTTGAAATGGCCCAGGGAAGCTCTTCTAGCGAAATTTTGCCAATAAGATTAATAAAATTAGGGATTTCACCGTAAAGGCGGGTGATATCATCCATCCACGACTGTTCGTTTGGCGCGCCGAAGACATAAAACTCGCAGGGTAAATCAGCGAGTTGATCAACAATCCGCTTCCAGATAACCGGAGGGACGGTTTTGGCTTTATTGCCTGCCGCAATACTGATGCCGATGCGGATAACGTCAGGTTTATCAAGAATAGCCGGCCAGGTCGTCGGCTTGAAGAGCGGCTTTGTGGCGTGCTTGGGAGAGTCTTGCCATGTGAGCGAGCGGTCGGCCAGTTTCAGGTAGTTCGTCACCGAAAGCGTTTTTTTGCCATGCTCAACGGTACCGTCGGCCGCGAGATAGAAAATCCCGTGATACCACCTGCGCGTGTAAATGCTTAAAAATTGTTTGTTTTTGGCATTGCAGACGGCGGCAAAAAAGAGGTTCACGCTGTTGGGCTGTAGCAGGTAGACGTTGTCGTAGCGGTTCATGATCCTGCACGCGAAGCACAGTTTACGCCACAGGTTGCGCTTATGCTGCTCAATAAAATAGATCTGCTCGATAGTCTCATCATGCTTCGCCAGCGCGCCAACGCTGCGACTGATCAACACATCGCTTTTTTGCAGCCAGGCCAGAAGAGGCGTCGCATTAATAAAGTCACCGATTTTGGCTGTTTGAATGACAAGGTTCTTGCCCGTGTCCTTTCGAAACAGCTTCCGGATGAGTTTCACCGGAAAGAGTAAAATCAGCAGAAATACATAACTCATGGGTTAAATATCCCTGTTGGAAAGCCGATGGCTGCCCTGTAAAAATGAAAAAATAGCATCTGCGCTAATATCCTTCGTTTGTTGCGTAGGGCTGACCATCTGATGCTGGTTTTTACCGTAACCCCCGATCAACCCCGGATCGGTCGGGCCGAAAATCGTGATATTAGGTCGATCCAGTGCGGCGGTTAAATGGCTTAACCCTGTATCCACAGAAACGACGGCGTTTGCGCCCGCCAGCTGTGCGGCAACTTGCGCCAGCGTGAGTTTGGGTAACACCTCGACATGGGAAAAACCGGCTGCCAGACGCTCCGCACGCTGACGCTCATGTTCAGCGCCCCACGGGAGTTTAATATGGATACCGCAAGGTTGCATTAGTTCAATCAGCCTTCGCCAGTGCGTTTCCGGCCAGTGCTTATCGTCGCGCGTTGTGGCATGCAGGAACACCAGATACGGCTCGGCATGCTCCTCCGTCTCGCGCAAAAAATGCTGTGCAATAGCGTAGTCACCCTGGGCTTCAGGTTTTGCATAGCCCAGGCTTTTCGCGAACAGCTCGCGGGTGCGCTCCACGGCGTGCTGTTGTTTCGCAATATGGTGTCGACGGTTATAGAACAGGCTCGCCAGCGGTTCGCGGGCGGTTTGCCAGTCCATGCCGTGCTTTACGCCGTGCGCCAGACGCGTGACCAGCGCGGCGCTTTTCACCAGCCCCTGGGCGTCGACGATCGCGTCGTAACGCCGGGCCTGCACCGCTTCGCGGAAGGCTTTGCGTTCGGCTTTAATCGGTGCGGAGAACCACGCTTTGCGCCAGCGGCGAATGGCCACCGGGATCACGCGATCAACCGCTTCATGCCAGGTGGGGATCTGCGCGAAGCCTTCTTCCACCACCCAGTCAAAACGGATGCCAGGAATGGCCCGCATGGCGTCCGTCAGCGACGGCAGCGTATGCAGAACATCACCCATTGAGGAGGTTTTAACGATCAATACCCGCATCCGTTATCCTTCTTCGCTCAACAGCAATGCGTTGAGTTCTTCAAGGACGCGCTGCGGCGTGATGTCGATCAGGCTCTGATGATAGCCTTCTGCGGCATCGCCTTTACGCACCTTGTGGTAGCCGGTGATTAAACGGATCACGCGCGCCTTGTGCGACAGCGGCGGCGTGAAGTCCGGGCTGCTTGGGCCATACAGCGCAACCAGGGGACGATCCAGCGCGGCGGCGACGTGCATTAAACCGGAGTCGTTCGTCACCACGGCTTTACAGGCGGCAATCAAAATAACCGCCTGCTCGAGCTGCGTTTCCCCGGCCAGGTTTCGGCACCAGGCCTGTTGCTCGGTACTGAGCGTGGCGAGAATTTCATTGCCCGCCTCATGATCTTTCGCCGAGCCAAACAGCACAATCTGATAGCCTTCATCGATAAGCTGTTTCGCCAGCTCTGCATAGTGATAGTGCGGCCAGCGTTTTGCCGGACCAAACTCCGCGCCAGGGCAGAACCCAATCATCGGGCGTTCGGACGAAATGCCAAATGCGTTGCAGGTGTGGGATTTCTCCCCATCGCTTACCTGGAGCTGCGGCCACAGCAGCGGCTGCGGCAGATCTTTCGCGCTGCGCATCACGCCTTTGTCGTAGGCCAGCGCCACGTAGCGCTCGACCATCAGTGGCCAGGCCTCTTTATCCAGCACACGGGCATCGTTCAGCAGGCCGTAGCGCATTTCACCGCGCCAGCCGGTACGATGCGGGATGCCCGCAAAGAAGGGCACAAGGGCAGATTTGAAGGAGTTAGGCAGCACGTAGGCGCGGTCATAGCGTTTCTCGCGCAGGCTGTGGCCGAGTTTGCGGCGTTCACCGATTTCCAGCGCCCCGTGGCCGAGCGGCATCGGGATCGCCTCGTTCACTTCCGGCATACGCGATAACAGCGGACGGCACCATGCGGGTGCCATCACGTCGATTATCGCCTGGGGATAACGCGCCTTGAGCGTGCGATAGAGACTTTGCGACATCATCATGTCGCCCACCCATGACGGGCCGATCACCAGAATTTTCATACTTATGCGTCGCGATTCAGCCAGGCCATATATTCCGTTACGCCTTCGGCAACGGTCTTGAACGGCTTGTCATAGCCTGCGGCGCGCAGGTTAGTCAGATCCGCCTGAGTGAATGCCTGGTAGCGGCCTTTCAGCTTATCCGGGAATGGAATGTACTCGATGCTGCCTTTCTTATGGTACGCCAGCGTCGCGTCTGCCACCGCCTGGAAGGATTCCGCGCGGCCGGTGCCCAGGTTGAAAATGCCGGACACGCCATTTTCCAGGAACCACAGGTTCACTGCCGCCACGTCGCCCACGTAGACGAAGTCACGCTTGAAGCCGTCGCTGCCTTCGAACAGTTTCGGGCTTTCGCCGTTATTTAACTGGGTGTTCAGGTGGAACGCCACGCTCGCCATGCTGCCTTTGTGGCCTTCGCGCGGCCCGTAGACGTTGAAGTAGCGGAAGCCGACAATTTGCGAGTTCGCTTCAGGCAGGATCTGACGCACGTACTCATCAAACAGGAATTTGGAGTAACCGTAGACGTTCAGCGGCTGCTCATATTCGCGGGATTCGATGAAATCTGAAGTGCGCCCACCGTAGGTTGCCGCGGAAGAGGCGTACAGGAACGGAATTTCACGCTCCAGGCAGTAGTGCAGGAGCTCTTTGGAGTACTGATAGTTGTTATCCATCATGTACTTGCCGTCCCACTCGGTGGTGGAGGAGCATGCACCTTCGTGGAAGATGGCTTCGATCTCGCCGAACTCTTCACCCGCCATAATCTGGATAAGGAAGTCTTCTTTATCCATGTAGTCAGCGATGTTCAGATCCACCAGGTTCACGAACTTGGTGCCGTCTTTCAGGTTGTCCACCACCAGAATGTCGGTGATGCCTTTGTCATTGAGGGCCTTAACAATATTGCTGCCGATAAAGCCCGCGCCGCCAGTAACGATGATCATAACTGTAACCTTTGAAGTATGAGTCGGGGAATATCCCGAACGCTAATCTCTTTATCATATCATCACAATGCTCAGGCTTCAGCCATTCACCGATATGCAGCAGGGGTACGCGTGATTTATGCTGCAAAAACGAGAAGAGATACTGCGTCATCTCGTCATGAACTATTGGTTTGGGTAATATGTGCCAAAATTTGCCGAGTCTGGAGAATTGCAATGCGTGGTGATTTTTACAAACAGTTAAACAGCGACCTCGAGACCGCACGTGCGGAAGGGTTGTTCAAAGAAGAGCGTATTATCACGTCTGCCCAGCAGGCGGACATCACCGTTGCCGACGGCAGCCATGTGATCAACTTTCGCGCGAACAACTACTTAGGTCTTGCGAATCACCCTGAGCTGATTGCCGCGGCGAAAAACGGCATGGACACCCACGGTTTCGGTATGGCCTCCGTTCGCTTTATCTGCGGTACCCAGGACAGCCACAAGCAGCTTGAGCAAAAGCTGGCGAACTTCCTCGGAATGGAAGACGCGATTCTGTACTCATCCTGCTTCGACGCCAACGGCGGTCTGTTTGAAACCCTGCTCGGCGCAGAAGATGCGATTATCTCCGACGCCCTGAACCACGCCTCCATCATCGACGGTGTTCGCCTGTGTAAAGCGAAGCGTTTCCGCTACGCCAACAACGACATGGTTGAGCTGGAAGCCCGCCTGAAAGAGGCACGCGAAGCGGGTGCCCGCCACGTGCTGATCGCCACCGACGGCGTGTTCTCCATGGATGGCGTGATCGCCAACCTGAAGGGCGTGTGCGATCTGGCGGATAAATACGACGCGCTGGTGATGGTGGATGACTCTCACGCGGTTGGCTTTGTCGGCGAAAACGGCCGCGGCTCCCACGAATACTGCGACGTAATGGGCCGCGTGGACATCATCACCGGTACGCTGGGCAAAGCGCTCGGCGGCGCGTCTGGCGGTTATACCGCTGCGCGTAAAGAGGTGGTTGAGTGGCTGCGTCAGCGCTCCCGCCCGTACCTGTTCTCCAACTCCCTGGCACCGGCGATTGTGGCTGCCTCTATTAAAGTGCTGGAGATGGTGGAATCCGGCGCTGAGCTGCGCGACCGCCTGTGGGCTAACGCCCGCCTGTTCCGTGAAAAAATGAGTGCCGCAGGATTCACCCTGGCCGGTGCCGATCACGCGATCATTCCGGTGATGCTGGGCGACGCGGTTGTCGCGCAGAAATTTGCTCGTGAGCTTCAGAAAGAAGGGATTTACGTGACCGGGTTCTTCTTCCCGGTGGTACCAAAAGGTCAGGCGCGTATCCGCACCCAGATGTCTGCGGCGCACTCGCCTGAACAAATTGAACGTGCGGTGGAAGCCTTTACCCGCATCGGCAAACAGCTGGGCGTAATTGCCTGAGGACGTGTGATGAAAGCGTTATCCAAACTGAAAGCGGAAGAAGGGATTTGGATGACCGACGTACCGGAGCCGGAAGTCGGTCATAACGATCTGCTGATCAAAATTCGTAAAACCGCCATCTGCGGTACTGACGTTCACATCTACAACTGGGACCAGTGGTCGCAAAAAACTATTCCCGTGCCAATGGTAGTCGGCCACGAATATGTCGGCGAAGTAGTCGGCATCGGCCAGGAAGTGAAAGGCTTCAACATTGGCGACCGCGTCTCCGGTGAAGGCCACATTACCTGTGGTCACTGCCGCAACTGTCGCGGTGGGCGTACCCACCTGTGCCGCAACACCGTCGGCGTGGGCGTGAACCGTCCGGGCTGCTTCGCGGAATACCTGGTGATCCCGGCGTTTAACGCGTTCAAAATCCCGGACAATATCTCTGACGATCTGGCCTCCATCTTCGACCCGTTCGGCAACGCGGTACATACGGCGCTCTCCTTCGACCTGGTGGGGGAAGACGTGCTGGTCTCCGGCGCAGGCCCCATCGGTATTATGGCGGCTGCCGTGGCGAAGCATGTGGGTGCGCGCAACGTGGTGATCACCGACGTGAACGAATACCGCCTGTCGCTGGCGCGCAAAATGGGCGTCACCCGCGCGGTGGATGTCTCGAAAGAGAGCCTGACCGACGTGATGGAAGAGCTGGGCATGACCGAAGGCTTTGACGTGGGTCTGGAGATGTCCGGCGCGCCACCCGCGTTCCGCACCATGCTCGACACCATGAACCACGGTGGTCGTATCGCGATGCTGGGTATTCCGCCGTCAGATATGTCCATCGACTGGAACAAAGTCATCTTCAAGGGGCTATTCATTAAGGGCATCTATGGCCGCGAGATGTTTGAGACCTGGTACAAGATGGCCGCGCTGATCCAGTCTGGTCTGGATCTGTCCCCGATTATCACTCACCGTTTCTCCATCGATGAGTTCCAGCAGGGCTTTGACGCGATGCGTTCCGGCCAGTCAGGGAAAGTGATCCTGAGCTGGGATAAATAATGAAAAAGGGGCCAGCGGCCCCTTTTTTTACTGATTCTTTTTCTCTTCGTCCGTCAGGTAACGCACCTTGCGGGTGTAGTCCTGACCTTTGAACAGCAGTTTGTTATCCGGCGATTCCAGATACTTCTGCCACTCGGAAAGCGGGAAACCACCGTGCGCGCCAATCACCTCTTTCGGCACAACGGCTTCCTGACCGCCGATCTTCTTGGAGACCGGCCAGTTCATCCAGTCGCCCAGGTTAACCGTTTTTACATCCAGCATGTCCAGCAGCGCAGCGAGCGGCAGCTGATCGGTCGGCGGCTGCGTATCGTCCATCAGCTCCCAGGTATCCTGGAACAGCGTCAGCCACAGCGGGCAGATACGGCGCCAGGTCTTTTTGGTGGCCGCAAGAAACGCGCCGTTAACGTGATCGACCAGATACGGGCGCACCGTTTCTTTGTAATAGGCCGGCACTTTTTCTGCGGGGGCGCCGTCCAGCTTGGCAATCATTTTGCCCTGACGGAAGCTGGAGTAGATGTGCATATCGGTCATGTTGATCTGGGGCATCTTCAGCAGGTTGAGATCGGAGTCGATCATCAGCACCCCTTCACCGCGCGCCTGAAGCGGAGCATTAAGCTTCACCAGACGACTGAGGTAGATCTGCTTATAGCGGTACCCCTCTTCACGTTTTGGCGGCGTGAGGGTCACAACGCGGGTTTTTGGCGGCAGTTCGCCAAAAGCGGATTCAGGCTGATCGCTGACGATAACAATCTCGCTGACGTCGGTGGCGTAACGCTCTGCAAAGGTCGCTGATAATAACGCCTCTTCGACGAAATCCGCGCCCGTACACGGGATCACAATGGAATCAACCGCAACGAGATCGCGCGTGACCGGAAGGGAAGCGTACGGAATGTTATGACGCCCGGTAATGTGGCGGTAGCGAGCATTCAGGAATTTAAACATGTTCTTCTCGTTTGGTTATTGCGCGCCAAGAACGGCCTCGACACCGTTAACATAGCTTTCAATGGCATACACGTTGCAGACATTCTGGTGCGCGGCTGCGGCGAGCCGGGCGCGCAGAGCAGGATCCTGCCAGATATTATCCAGGTGTTGAGCAAGTTGCGACACATCGCTCCACGGAAACAGCAGGCCGGTCGACTCGTGGTCGATCAATTCTGCCGTGCCGGTCACCTTTGAACCAATCACTGGGATGTTCAGCAGCATTGCCTCCAGCACGACGCGCGGCAGACCTTCGCTCTTCGAGGCCAGAATAAACGCGTCAAAGGTAGCAAGGTAGTCAAAAGGCGTGTTCTGGAAACCGGTAAAAATCACGTGTTCAGCAATCCCCAGCGCGTCAGCCTGTGCCGTCAGCGCGCCGCGCTCAGCCCCTTCACCGACCAGCACCATCTTCCATTTTGCCTGCGGGTGCCTCTGGTTGAACTGGGCCAGCGCCTCCAGCGTGTGATGATTGGCCTTGCGAGGGATTAACGAGCCAACGCTGCCGAACACAAACGTGTCATCATCAATGTTCAGGCGCTGGCGCATCGCGCGTCGGTCGGGCAAAGGCTGGTGGATGTCGATGGCATTGTTGACCGTGGTACACAGCGCTGGCCGGACGCCATGCTGAAGTAGCACACGTTCAACGCCGTGCGAGACGGCGATGATTTTTGTGGCATGGGTATTCACCAGCTTCACCAGCGGCGGGGTTAGCACCGGTTCAATCCGGCAGTGCTGGATTATCCGCGCATGCAGGTTTGCGCCCGCCAGATACCCTTCTTCGTTAGAGCCTGGCTGGTTGTTCATATACAGCGTATCGAATCCACCTTCCCTGAAAATGGTCTCGATCTTGCTGACGTTGGGGCGAATGCGCCACAGGGTATCGATATGCCGCGTAAATGCTTTGCGCGCTGAACGCGAGAAAAACAGCAGACCACGTCCCGCTTCTTTCAGGAGTTTTGCCCATGCCGGTTGCTTACGTTGAGGGATAACGAGTAGAGGTATCCCAATGCTATTGAGCACCTGGCCTATCGTTTCACCTTCAGCACGACTATAATCACTGTAAAAACAACAAGTAATGTCGAATTTTTCGCGGTTGATTCGCTTCAGAAGCTCAAGCATACTGTTGGTACCTCCCCCCCATTCTTTGCCCGTGTCCAGGAGGAGGATTTTACGTTTTTGCGGCATGTCTGAATCCGTATGCTACCCTTCATCTGACCGCATTATAAAGAATTTGTTGAAATAAAATAGATTTTTTGTATTTCTTTGTCTTTTTATAAGAAAACGTTTTAAACACGCTTATTTTAAAAGTGTGATTTAAGACTTTAATCGCCTCTTCTCAATTAGATACTATTAGCGAAAATATTTATGTTGTTATTGAGAGAGTGAGAAAATGTTTAAAATAACGGTCTGCTTATTAACGTTTAACTCCGAAAGAACGTTGCACGATGTTATTCCTCCTCTTTTAAAAATAGCGGATGAATTCGTTGTAGTTGATTCCGGAAGTACAGACGCAACGATATATATTTGCCAGAGTTATGGATTGTCGGCCATATTCAAAAAATATAGCTGGCACGGCGAGCAGATGAACCATGCCGTATCCCATGCGCACAACGACTGGGTGCTGTGCATGGACAGCGACGAAATACTCGATCAAGAAACCGTTGATGCTATTTTAAAATTAAAAATGGGCGATGAACCCGAACCGGATATGGCGTGGCGGATATGTCGTCACTGGTTTGTTCTGGGAGAAAATGTCCGAACGATTTATCCCGTCTCATCACCGGATTATCCGGTGCGTCTTTTTAACCGTACGCAGTCGCGATTTAATAACCGGCCAGTAGACGATCAGGTCGAAGGTTTTCTCCATTCTGAACGTATTCCTGGCTATGTCAGACATGATACATTTTATTCACTGCATGAACTTTTCAATAAATTAAACGGATATACCACTCGCCTGGTTCAATATCAGACGATACGTCCCTCTCTTGGTCGCGGAGCGATCAGCGCTATCGGCGCATTTTTCAAATGGTATCTGTTTAGTGGTGCCTGGCGTCAGGGCAAAGTGGGTGTGGTGACAGGGTTTTATGCCACGGCGTACAGTTTTTTGAAGTATTTCAAGGCCTGGTATCAGAATCGGGAAAAGAAAGAGTCCGTTGCAAAAGAGCAGTCGGACTCTTATCTGGCAGAATAGGCGTTAGCCGATCAGGCTTTTTTTCCCCAACCCTGCCACTGTTGCTGGACGTATTTAACCAGCGTACTGCTGCTGATGCTTTCGCCAATCACCGTGAAGAAGCGGGTTGCATAGACCGGTTCAGGCGGCTGTTTCAGCGTGCAGTTCTTCACGCCGCGGAATGGATTACGTGGCCGCGTTGCGGGTGGTTGCGCGCTACCCGGACGGGAAGTATCCACCTGAGGTTCATTGAGCAGATCGCTCGGACGCACCAGCGTGATATCGGCGGGTAAGCCCGGCAACATTTGCTGCAAAACGCGAACGGTAGATGGATGCGGATGCCCAATGGCAATCGCCGAACCGTTACGGCGCGCCAGCTGTACCGCGCGGTTGAACTGGACGCGGATATCCGCTTCGTTCTGGGAGTCATCCAGGAATACTTTGCGCTTGATGACTTTCACGCCCGTTCCCTGAGCGGCACGCATCGCCTGGCTGTTGCCGATGGTCATGCTGTCGAGGAAATAGAGGTTGTAACGCTCCAGCGCCTGCATCACTTTCAGCATACCGTACAGGCTGGAGGTCATCGCGCTGCCCATATGGTTATTCAGACCCACGGCATACGGCACTTTATTGTATGCATCGCGGATGATGCGATCGATCTCGTCGCTGCTCATGTCCGGGCGCAGGGTATCTTTTTCCAGCGGCTGCTTGCTGAGGGGGGCCATCGGCAGATGGATAAGGACCTGATGGCCGCCATTGTGAGCTTTGGTCGCCATTTCATGCGCGTGAGGCGCATTAGGCAGGACGGCGACAGAGATGGCTGACGGCATCGCCAGCACCTGATTTTCATAGTGTGGTCGATAACCGAAGTCATCAATCACAATCGCGAGTTTGCCTGCATAAACCGGTGCAGCCAGCGCCAGTGCGCTGACTACGGAAAAAACAATTCGACGAAATTGAAGCAAAACTTATCTTCCCAACCACGGCTGTGGATTGACCGCCTGACCCTGACGACGAATTTCGAAATAGAGTGACGGGCGGCCCTGACCGCCACTGCTGCCCACAAGGGCAATGGGTTGACCCGCGCGCACCTGAGTGCCAACGCTGACCAGCGCACTCTGGTTGTAGCCGTAAAGACTCATGTCGCCTTTACCGTGTTCAACCACCACCACGAGCCCATAACCCTGTAGCCAGTCGGCCAGGATCACGCGGCCATCGGCGATGGCTTTCACTTCGCTACCTTCAGACGCACCGATAACGATCCCCTTCCAACGTAGCTCACCCTGCAACTGTTCGCCATAGCGATGCAGGATCGTACCGCGAACGGGCCAGTAAGCCTGACCACGCGGGGAGCCGAGGCCGCCGGTACGGGACATCAGGGAACGTTCATTTTCAGTCGGTTTGTAGGTGGTGCCTTTCCGGGAGGCTTCCTGCTGCTTATTACGCACCGCCTGCGCTTCGCGCGCTTCTTTTTCGGCGCGCGCTTTGGCCGCGGCTTCTGCCCGGGCAATGCTGTTACGCAGTCTCGATTCGTTGGCGCGCATTTCGCTCAGCTGGCTTTGTCCTGCCTGGATAGAGGACTCCAGCCCGGCGAGCGTCTTCTTACGCTCATTGCGCGCCTGCTCAAGCTTCTCCTGCTGCGCCTGCTGATCGTAGAGCAGCGTTTGCTGCTGGCTCTGCTTCTCTTCCAGCTCGGCTTTTTGCGTGGTGACTTCTTCGCGCGTCTGTTTCAGCTGCGCAATGGTCTCCTGACGCGCCTGGTTAAGATAGCCGAAATAGGCCTGTAAACGCTGACCTCGCTGGCTCTCTTCACCGCTGAGGATCAGCTGAAGGCCTGTGTGTTCACCCTGACGGAAAGCAGCATCAAGTTGTGCAGCAAGGTTCCGCTCCTGGGCATCGCGCTGACGCTCCAGTTTCGCAATCGACGCGTTCATTTCATCGATTTGCTTATTGAGCTGGGCAAGGGTGTTTTGTGTTTCACGCAGCTTACGCGCGGCGGCGGAAATGGCCTCTTCCTGCTTTTTAAGCTGGGCGAGCAGGGTGGCGCGCTGCTGTTGCTGCTGACGTACCGCACGCTCTTTGGCGGCGATATCGGCCTGAATGGATTTAAGCTGATCGCGGTCATCCGCATGGGCGGATGCGGCGCACAGCAATACGCCAGCGCTGAGTGCGCTGGCGCAAAGCAGAGGTCTGACTGATAACCGAAGCGGCTTCACGACCCATGTGATTGAAAAAATCGCCTTTCCCCTCATGGGGAGCGATTATTCCACGATGAACAGCGGCTTGCCAGTCATCTCTTCAGGGATTTCCATACCCATCAGCGACAACATGGTTGGCGCGATGTCGGAAAGCTTGCCGCCTTCCACTGCTTTCACTGATTTATCACCCACATAAATCAGTGGAACAGGCAGGTTGGTATGGGCGGTATGTGCCTGACCGGTTGCCGGGTCACGCATCTGTTCTGCGTTACCGTGGTCAGCGGTAATCAGCAGTTGGCCGCCTACGGATTCAACCGCTTTCGCAACCTGCTCAACGCAGTGGTCCAGTGCTTCAACCGCTTTAACGGCTGCTTCCATCACGCCGGTGTGGCCCACCATATCGCCATTCGGATAGTTACAGATGATGGTGTCGTATTTACCGCTTTCGATCGCGGCCACCAGTTTTTCGGTCAGCTCCGCAGAGCTCATTTCTGGCTGGAGATCGTAAGTGGCGACTTTCGGTGAGTTAATCAGGATGCGGTCTTCGCCTTTAAACGGCTCTTCTACGCCGCCGTTAAAGAAGAATGTCACGTGCGCATACTTCTCAGTTTCGGAGATGCGCAGCTGCGTTTTGTCATTTTTCGCCATCCACTCGCCGAAGGTGTTTGCCAGCGAGGCGGGCGGATACGCGCATGGGGCTTTGATATCCGCTGCATATTCGGTCAACTGGATGAAATCAATCTTCGCCACTTTCTTACGGGCGAAACCGTCAAAATCGCTGTTGACGAAGGCGCGGGTGATTTCGCGCGCGCGATCGGCACGGAAGTTCATGAAGATCAGCGCATCGCCATCTTCCATGGCGGCATCGGCCTGGCCTTCAGCGCGGATCACGGTTGCCTTCACAAATTCGTCGTTTTCATCACGCGCGTAAGCCGCTTCCAGGCCTTCAACGGCGGTCGGGAACTGGAACTCGCCTTTTGCCAGGGTCAGCAGATCATAGGCTTGCTCAACGCGGTCCCAGCGGTTGTCGCGGTCCATGGCATAGTAACGACCAATGATGGACGCCACGCGGCCTTTGCCCAGTGCGGCAAATTTGTCTTCAAACGCTTCAAGAGAACCTTTTGCGCTGCGTGGCGGCGTATCGCGACCATCCAGGAAGGCGTGCAGATAGATTTTTTCCGCACCGTGCTCAGCGGCCAGTTCTACCATCGCCATGATGTGATCTTCGTGGCTGTGAACACCGCCCGCAGAGAGCAGACCCATAATGTGAACGGCCTTGCCTGCGGCAACGGCTTTATCAACCGCTCCGGTGAGCGTTGGGTTGGCAAAGAATGTACGTTCTTTGATTTCAACGTCCAGGCGCGTCAGGTCCTGATAAACGATACGGCCCGCACCCAGGTTAACGTGACCCACTTCTGAGTTGCCCATCTGACGATCCGGCAGACCCACTTCCAGGCCAGACGCATCAATCAGGGTGTGGGGACGTTTTGCCCATAGCGCATCCATAACCGGGGTTTTGGCGTTGAAAATGGCGTTATCCTGTTGATCTTCACGGTAGCCATAGCCATCCAGAATCACCAGTACCATAGGTTTTTTAGAAACCGACATTGCGACAACCTCATGCTCAAGAGACAAAAAATTTGCGTAATTTTACTACAGCTGAATCGATAAAATAGCCGCAGAAGATCAAAGAAAGCGCGGGGGCAAGGCTGTTCTCAGGCCATTTTGAGGCTTTTTTTACGTGGCATGCCGCAGAAAATAGATTAGCTTTATGTCGCTGGCTGTATTTGCCACAGCGCACAGGTATACTCCTGTCCTGGTTTTTTTAATCACTTAGTCGGGAGTTGTTACCCCCCATGCAAGAAATTATGCAATTCGTTAGCCGCCACCCGGTTCTGAGCATCGCGTGGATTGGCCTGCTGGTCGCTGTACTGTTCACCACATTTAAAGGACTGACGTCTAAAATTAAGGTGATCACCCGCGGTGAAGCGACACGTCTGATCAACAAAGAGGACGCCGTGGTTGTCGATCTGCGTCAGCGCGACGATTTCCGCAAGGGCCATATTGCAGGTGCTATCAACCTGCTGCCAGCGGAAATTAAAGCGAACAACATTGGTGAGCTGGAGAAGCATAAAGCCCAGCCGATTATTGTTGTTGACGGCACTGGCATGCAGGCGCAGGAATCTGCCAACGCACTGCATAAAGCAGGCTTTGAAAACGTAACGGTGCTGAAAGAAGGCATCTCCGGCTGGAGCGGGGAGAATCTTCCTTTAGTGCGCGGTAAATAAGGAGTTAAGTGATGGCCAATATTGAGATCTACACCAAAGCAACGTGCCCGTTCTGCCACAGAGCGAAAGCGCTGCTGTCCAGCAAAGGCGTAACGTTCAAGGAACTGCCGATCGATGGTGACGCGATTAAACGCGAAGAGATGATCCAACGCAGTGGTCGCACAACGGTTCCACAGATTTTTATTGATGCGCAGCACATTGGCGGCTGTGATGACTTGTATGCGCTCGACGCCCGTGGTGGACTCGATCCGCTGCTGAGCTAGAGACTTTAGGACAATTAAAAAGGGTTTTTCCATGTCAGAACAAAATAACACCGAGATGACTTTCCAGATCCAGCGCATCTACACCAAGGATGTCTCTTTCGAAGCGCCAAATGCGCCGCACGTTTTCCAGAAAGACTGGCAGCCAGAGGTTAAACTTGATCTGGATACCGCATCCACCCAGCTGGCGGATGATGTGTATGAAGTCGTACTGCGTGTCACCGTGACCGCCTCTCTGGGCGAAGAAACTGCGTTCCTGTGCGAAGTTCAGCAGGGCGGTATCTTCTCCATCGGCGGCATCGAAGGTAACCAGATGGCGCATTGCCTGGGTGCATACTGCCCGAACATCCTGTTCCCGTATGCGCGTGAATGCATCACCAGCCTGGTTTCTCGCGGTACATTCCCGCAACTGAACCTCGCGCCAGTAAACTTTGATGCGCTGTTCATGAACTATCTACAGCAGCAGGCTGGCGAAGGTGCCGAACAACATCAGGATGCCTGATGAGCACTGTTAATGCGTCAATGACTGTGATCGGTGCCGGCTCTTACGGCACCGCTCTTGCCATCACGCTGGCAAGAAATGGTCACGACGTGGTCCTGTGGGGCCACGATCCAAAACATATCGCGACGTTGCAACACGACCGCTGCAACGTGGCGTTTCTCCCGGACGTTCCGTTCCCTGACTCTCTCTATCTGGAAAGCGACCTCGCGACCGCGCTGGCGGCCAGCCGCAATATTCTGATTGTGGTGCCAAGCCACGTGTTTGGCGAAGTCCTGCGTCAGATTAAGCCGCTGATGCGTGCGGATGCGCGTATTGTGTGGGCGACGAAGGGGCTGGAAGCGGAAACCGGACGTCTGTTGCAGGACGTTGCCCGCGAAGCGCTGGGAACAGCGATCCCGCTGGCGGTGATCTCGGGGCCGACCTTTGCCAAAGAGCTGGCTGCGGGCTTGCCGACGGCGATCTCGCTGGCGTCCACCGACCAGGCATTTTCAGACGATCTTCAGCAACTGCTGCACTGCGGCAAAAGCTTCCGCGTGTACAGCAACCCCGATTTTATCGGCGTGCAGCTGGGCGGCGCGGTGAAGAACGTCATTGCCATCGGGGCCGGGATGTCTGACGGCATCGGTTTCGGCGCGAATGCGCGTACGGCGTTGATCACCCGTGGTCTGACCGAAATGTCCCGCCTGGGCGAAGCGCTCGGTGCCGATCCGGCCACTTTTATGGGAATGGCTGGGCTGGGCGACCTGGTGCTGACCTGCACCGATAACCAGTCGCGTAACCGCCGCTTTGGCATGATGCTCGGACAGGGCAGCGATGTAAAAAGCGCGCAGGAGAAGATTGGTCAGGTGGTTGAAGGCTATCGCAATACCAAAGAAGTTCGCGAATTGGCGCACCGTTTCGGTGTCGAAATGCCAATAACCGAGGAAATTTATCAGGTATTGTATTGCGGAAAAAATGCGCGCGAGGCAGCATTGACCTTATTAGGTCGTGCGCGCAAGGACGAGCGCAGCAGCAATTAGCCGGGAAGTATCGTCACCTGAATGACCCAGCCAGCGCAGAACTGGCTGGTCATTAACTATCGTCTGGAGCAAGCAATGCCGTGTGAAGAACTGGATATCGTCTGGAATAATATTAAAGCCGAAGCCCGAGCTTTGGCCGACTGTGAGCCCATGCTGGCCAGTTTCTATCACGCGACGCTACTTAAGCACGAAAATCTCGGCAGCGCCCTGAGCTATATGCTCGCCAATAAACTGGCTTCCCCTATCATGCCTGCTATTGCCATTCGCGAGGTGGTGGAAGAGGCCTACGCCGCAGATCCGGAGATGATTGCTTCTGCCGCCTGCGACATTCAGGCCGTGCGCACGCGTGACCCGGCGGTGGATAAATACTCCACGCCGCTACTGTATCTCAAAGGATTCCACGCCTTACAGGCGTACCGCATCGGCCACTGGTTATGGAATGAGGGACGCCGCGCGCTGGCCATCTTTCTTCAAAACCAGGTTTCCGTGACCTTCCAGGTCGATATTCATCCGGCGGCGAAAATTGGCCGTGGGATCATGCTCGACCACGCCACCGGCATTGTTGTCGGTGAAACGGCGGTGATCGAAGATGACGTGTCGATCCTGCAATCCGTTACGCTGGGCGGTACCGGTAAAACCAGCGGCGATCGCCATCCGAAAATTCGTGAAGGGGTGATGATTGGCGCGGGTGCTAAAATCCTCGGCAATATTGAAGTCGGACGCGGCGCGAAGATTGGCGCGGGGTCGGTTGTGCTCCAGCCTGTACCGCCGCACACCACCGCCGCTGGCGTCCCGGCGCGCATCGTCGGTAAGCCAGACAGCGATAAGCCGTCGATGGATATGGATCAGCACTTTAACGGTATTCACCACACCTTCGAATACGGCGACGGCATCTGAACGCCGGAACAGCCAAATAAAAAAGCCCGGTGAGTCAATGCACCGGGCTTTTGATTAGTTGCGGTATAACACTTTGATAATGTGATAGCCGAACTGCGTATGCAGTGGGCCGGTTGGCTCCAGCACCGGGCAGGAGAAGACCACTTTATCAAACGCCGGGACCATCTGGCCCTGGCGGAACTCGCCTAAGTCACCACCGCGTTTGCCTGACGGGCAAATCGAGTGTTTCTTCGCCAGTTTGCCGAAGTCGGCGCCGTTTTTAATCTGTTCGAGCAGATCCTGTGCCAGTTTCTCTTCTTTAACAAGGATATGCAGTGCTGCTGCTGTTTTTGCCATGATCGTGCCTTGAGTCGACTAGTTTACGGTCGGTATACTACCACGCGTTTTTCCTCCTCTCCCGACTTTCATTGAGTGATCATTTATGCGTTTAAACCCCGGACAACAACAAGCTGTCGAATTCGTCACCGGACCCTGCCTGGTGCTGGCGGGAGCGGGATCCGGTAAAACACGCGTGATCACCAACAAAATCGCCCATTTAATTCGGGGTTGTGGATACCAGGCGCGCCATATCGCGGCGGTCACCTTTACCAACAAAGCGGCGCGTGAGATGAAAGAGCGCGTCGGCCAGACGCTGGGCCGTAAAGAGGCGCGCGGGCTGATGATCTCCACCTTCCACACGCTGGGTCTGGATATTATCAAGCGCGAATACGCGGCGCTGGGCATGAAGTCCAACTTTTCTCTCTTTGATGACACCGACCAGGTGGCGCTGCTTAAAGAGCTAACGGAAGGGCTGATCGAAGATGACAAAGTGCTGTTGCAACAGCTGATCTCGACGATCTCGAACTGGAAAAACGATCTGATGACGCCGGCCCAGGCAGCGGCAAGCGCCAAAGGCGAGCGCGACCGCATCTTTGCCCACTGTTATGGCCTGTACGACGCGCATATGAAAGCCTGTAACGTCCTGGATTTCGACGATCTGATCCTGCTGCCGACGCTGCTGCTTCAGCGGAATGAAGAGGTGCGCGAGCGCTGGCAGAACAAAATTCGTTACCTGCTGGTGGATGAATACCAGGATACCAACACCAGCCAGTACGAGCTGGTAAAGCTGCTGGTAGGGCAGCGTGCGCGCTTTACCGTCGTAGGCGATGACGATCAGTCGATTTACTCCTGGCGTGGCGCACGTCCGCAGAACCTGGTGCTGCTGAGCAAAGACTTCCCGGCGTTGCAGGTGATTAAACTGGAGCAGAACTACCGTTCCTCCGGGCGTATCCTGAAGGCGGCGAACATCCTGATTGCCAATAACCCGCACGTCTTTGAGAAGCGCCTGTTCTCCGAACTGGGTTACGGCACCGAGCTGAAAGTCCTTAGCGCCAATAACGAAGAGCACGAAGCGGAGCGCGTAACCGGCGAGCTGATTGCCCATCACTTCGTCAACAAAACTGAATACAAGGATTACGCGATCCTCTATCGCGGTAACCACCAGTCGCGCGTCTTTGAAAAGATGCTGATGCAGAACCGCATCCCCTACAAAATCTCCGGCGGTACGTCGTTCTTTTCGCGTCCGGAAATCAAGGATCTGCTGGCCTATCTGCGCGTGCTGACCAACCCGGATGACGACAGCGCTTTCCTGCGCATTGTAAATACGCCGAAGCGCGAGATTGGCTCTGCGACGCTGCAAAAGCTGGGTGAATGGGCGATGACCCGCAACAAAAGCCTGTTCACCGCCAGCTTCGATATGGGGCTGAGCCAGACCCTGACCGGGCGCGGCTATGAGGCCTTAACCCGCTTTACCCACTGGCTGGGTGAGGTGCAGCGTCTGGCTGAGCGCGAGCCTGTGGCGGCAGTACGCGATCTGATCCACGGCATTGATTACGAATCCTGGTTGTATGAAACCTCCGCCAGCCCGAAAGCGGCAGAGATGCGCATGAAAAACGTTAACCAGCTCTTCAGCTGGATGACCGAAATGCTTGAAGGATCTGAGATTGACGAGCCCATGACCCTGACGCAGGTGGTCACCCGCTTCACGCTGCGCGATATGATGGAGCGCGGGGAAAGCGAAGAAGAGGCCGATCAGGTTCAGCTGATGACGTTACATGCCTCGAAAGGGCTGGAGTTCCCTTATGTCTATCTGGTGGGGATGGAAGAGGGCCTATTGCCGCACCAGAGCAGCATTGATGAAGATAACGTCGACGAAGAGCGCCGTCTGGCCTACGTTGGGATCACCCGTGCGCAGAAAGAGCTGACGTTTACGCTGTGCAAAGAGCGCCGTCAGTATGGTGAGCTGGTGCGCCCGGAGCCGAGCCGTTTTCTGCTGGAGTTGCCTCAGGACGATCTTATCTGGGAGCAGGAGCGTAAAGTCATTACCGCTGAAGAGCGTATGCATAAAGGGCAGGCAAACGTGGCAAACATTCGCGCGATGCTGGCAAAAGCCAAAGAGAAGGGATAACTATTTGTAGGCCGGGTAAGGCGAAGCCTCCACCCGGCACGCTTCAAGGGTCACTTCACATCAAGCGCCCAGTGCACATAGCTCTGCCACTGGTACTCCTGCTCAATCAGTTCCGCCCCAAGCGGATGATCCTCAAGCCAGTTTTCCGGTAGCGTCAGCGTCAGTTTCTCATCGTCTGCCGCCAGCGTAATGGCTGGCAGCAAATCATCTCGACGCCGACTGGCAAACAGGATCGCCAGCCGAAGCAGACGACACAGATGCTCCGCCACGCGCGGCGGCACAGCGTTCTGCTGGTGAAGGGAAGAGAGATCGACGGCGTTAGTCTGATTCAGCAGCAGGGTGGCCAGTAGCTTCTTCTGGGCGGGCGTATAACCCGGCAAATCGAGATTACGCACCAGCCAGGCCGCGTGCAGCGGTGCCTGCTTGTACTCCACGCTGAGACCAATTTCATGTAGCGCACAGGCGCTTAGCAACAGATCGCGGCTTAACGGTTCAATATCCCAGCTTTTTTTCACCTGATCGGCAAACTGTGACGCCAGTTGACTCACTCTCTGCGCTTGGTCGGTATCCACAATAAAGCGGCGTTGAACGTTACGCAGCGTACGGCTACGGATGTCCTGATCGACCGACTGGTGCAGCATTCCGTAGACCAGACCTTCACGCAGCGCACCGCCTGCCAGGGTCATACACTGGATATTAAGCTCGGTGAAAATGGCAATCAGTATGGCGAGCCCACTGGGGAAAACCAGCGCGCGTTCAAGCGTCAGCCCTTCTATTTCAAGCTCTTCCAGACGACCACACTGGATGGCGCGCTGTTTAAGCTGCTGGAGTTTGGCAAGCGTGATCCGCTCGTCCATCCCCTGTGCCATCATGATTTCCTGCAACGCCTGCACGGTTCCGGACGCGCCGACACACACTTTCCAGCCATGATAGCGCAGTTCGTCCATGACCGGGCGCAGGACCGCACGCGCCGCGTTTTCCGCCTCGTCAAAATTCTCTTTGGCAAGGTTTCGATCGGTAAAGTAGCGTTCCAGCCAGGTCACACAGCCCATCGACAGGCTGAACAGTGACGTCGCCTGCGCGCCTGTGCCCGTGACCAGTTCGGTACTGGCGCCACCGATATCGACCACCAGACGACGATCGTCGCCGCCGGTCGTATGCGCCACACCCTGATAAATCAGACGCGCTTCTTCTTCACCGCTGATGACCTGCACCGGACAGCCCAGAATTTCCTGTGCTCTGGCAATGAAATCGCCAGCGTTAACCGCAAGACGTAGGGTCGCCGTGGCAACAACGCGAATTTGACTGAGCGGGATATCCTGTAAACGTTCTGCAAACAGACGCAGACACTGCCAGCCACGTTCCATGGCTTCCGGGGAGAGATGATTATCGCTGCTCAGGCCCGCCGCGAGGCGGACCTTGCGCTTAATGCGCGTCAGCGTTTGTATGCTTCCCGCCACCTCGCGCACAACCAGCATATGAAAACTATTCGAACCGAGATCAATTGCCGCATAAAGCGAGGTGGAGCTGAGCATATTTTCTTAACCTGAACGACGACGATTACGCGGTGCACCGCCGGAACGACGCGGGCCATTGCCGGAGCGTGGACGTGTAAGGCGCTTAGGTGGCGGCAACTCGCTTAACAGCGCTTCCGGATTGTATTTGCTCTGTGGAATAGAGTGACCGATGTAGGTCTCAATGGCCGGAAGGTTCAGCGCATACTCTTCACACGCAAGGCTGATGGAGTGACCGCTTGCGCCTGCACGACCAGTACGACCGATACGGTGTACATAGTCTTCACAGTCATCTGGCAGATCATAGTTAAAGACGTGCGTCACGGCTGGAATGTGCAGGCCACGGGCCGCCACGTCGGTCGCGACCAGAATATCAAGGTCGCCACGAGTAAATTCGTCGAGAATGCGCAGGCGTTTTTTCTGCGCCACGTCGCCGGTCAGCAGACCCACACGGTGACCATCTGCCGCCAGGTGTCCCCAGATATCTTCACAGCGGTGTTTGGTGTTCGCGAAGATAATCGCGCGATCCGGCCACTCTTCTTCGATCAGGGTTTGCAACAGGCGCATTTTCTCTTCATTAGAAGGATAAAAAAGCTCTTCTTTAATGCGGTGCCCGGTTTTCTGCTCCGGTTCTACTTCCACATATTCCGCATTGTTCATCTGCTCGAATGCGAGTTCACGTACGCGGTATGACAGGGTTGCGGAGAACAGCATGTTCAGACGCTGGTTTGCCGCAGGCATACGGCGGAACAGCCAGCGGATGTCTTTAATGAAGCCCAGATCGTACATGCGGTCTGCTTCATCCAGCACCACGACCTGGATTGCGCCGAGGTTGATATGGTTCTGTTTGGCGTAGTCGATAAGACGGCCGGTGGTCCCAATCAGGATATCGACGCCGCTTTCCAGTACTTTCAGCTGTTTATCGTAGCCGTCGCCGCCGTAGGCCAGGCCAAGTTTCAGGCCGGTGGCTTGCGCCAGGGGCTCAGCGTCTGCGTGGATCTGTACCGCCAGTTCTCGCGTCGGGGCCATAATTAGCGCGCGCGGCTGGTTAACTTTGCGGTCTGCAATCGCTGGGTGAGAAAGTAAATAATGAAACGTTGACGTTAAAAACGCCATCGTTTTGCCAGTACCGGTTTGCGCCTGCCCTGCAACATCGCGACCGGCCAGCGTCAGCGGCAGGGCGAGAGCCTGAATGGGCGTGCAGTTATGAAACCCTTTAGTTTCAAGGGCTTCGATCACCTTTGGGTGCAGGGCGAAGTCGGAAAACTTCTGTTCTGTTAAATGTGTTTTGCTCATAGTGTGGTAGAATATCAGCTTACTATTGCTTTACGAAAGCGTATCCGGTGAAATAAAGTCAACCTTTAGTTGGTTAATGCGACATCAACACGTCGTTGGTGGAGACAAAACCAACGTACCAGGCTTATTCCTGTGGAGTTATATATGAGCGATAAAATTATTCACCTGACTGACGACAGTTTTGACACGGACGTACTTAAAGCTGACGGGCTGATCCTCGTTGATTTCTGGGCTGAATGGTGTGGTCCTTGCAAAATGATCGCTCCGATTCTGGATGAAATCGCTGACGAATATCAGGGCAAACTGACCGTTGCCAAGCTGAACATCGACCAGAACCCGGGCACCGCGCCAAAATACGGTATCCGTGGCATCCCGACCCTGCTGCTGTTCAAGAACGGTGACGTGGCAGCGACCAAAGTGGGCGCACTGTCCAAAGGTCAACTGAAAGAGTTCCTGGACGCTAACCTGGCGTAAGGTTTCTCAGCTGAGCGTCCAGAGCGCCTAATTAACGGCGAGATCTGGACGCCCGGCTTTAGTCGTGCTAAGTTAGCTATGACTACGTTTTAAACATATCTTGTTGTTTGAATCTTGTTTTACCCGATACTTCCCGTTGTTAACATAAACAGTGCGTGAAGTTGCTAGATTCCGGGCTTGTCACTCAATCCGTCTTGTCGTTTCAGTTCTGCGTTCTTTCCCTGTGACCAGACAGCGAACAGACATGAGGTGATGGCCGCTAAACAGGCATGGATGACCCTGCCATACCATTCACAACATTAAGTTCGAGAATCACCCCGAGTTTAAGAACCCACACCATTATGAATCTTACCGAATTAAAGAATACGCCGGTTTCTGAGCTGATCACTCTCGGCGAAAATATGGGACTGGAAAACCAGGCTCGTATGCGCAAGCAGGACATCATTTTCGCCATCCTGAAGCAGCACGCTAAGAGTGGCGAAGATATCTTTGGCGACGGTGTGCTGGAGATACTGCAAGACGGATTTGGTTTCCTCCGCTCCGCAGACAGCTCCTACCTCGCCGGCCCTGACGACATCTACGTATCCCCTAGCCAAATCCGCCGTTTCAACCTCCGCACTGGTGACACCATTTCAGGTAAGATTCGTCCTCCAAAAGAGGGTGAACGCTACTTTGCGCTGTTGAAGGTTAACGAAGTCAACTACGACAAACCGGAAAACTCCCGCAATAAGATCCTGTTCGAGAACTTAACGCCGCTGCACGCGAACTCTCGCCTGCGCATGGAGCGTGGTAACGGGTCTACTGAAGACTTAACCGCGCGTGTGCTGGATCTGGCATCGCCAATTGGTCGTGGCCAGCGTGGTCTGATTGTAGCGCCGCCAAAAGCCGGTAAAACCATGCTGCTGCAAAACATCGCGCAGAGCATTGCTTACAATCACCCAGACTGTGTGCTGATGGTGCTGCTGATTGACGAACGTCCGGAAGAAGTGACCGAGATGCAGCGTCTGGTGAAAGGGGAAGTGGTTGCGTCTACCTTCGACGAGCCTGCTTCCCGCCACGTTCAGGTTGCGGAAATGGTTATCGAGAAGGCGAAACGCCTGGTTGAGCACAAGAAAGATGTGATCATCCTGCTCGACTCCATCACCCGTCTGGCGCGTGCCTACAACACCGTGGTGCCGGCTTCCGGTAAAGTACTGACCGGTGGTGTGGATGCCAACGCCCTGCATCGTCCGAAGCGTTTCTTCGGTGCGGCGCGTAACGTGGAAGAGGGCGGTAGCCTGACCATTATCGCGACGGCGCTGATCGATACCGGCTCCAAAATGGACGAAGTTATCTACGAAGAGTTCAAAGGTACAGGCAACATGGAACTGCACCTTTCTCGTAAAATCGCAGAAAAACGCGTCTTCCCGGCGATCGACTACAACCGTTCCGGTACCCGTAAAGAAGAGCTGCTTACCACTCAGGAAGAGCTTCAGAAAATGTGGATCCTGCGCAAAATCATCCATCCAATGGGCGAAATCGACGCAATGGAATTCCTCATCAACAAACTGGCGATGACCAAAACGAACGACGATTTCTTCGACATGATGAAACGCTCGTAACGCAAATAATCCCAGTAAACGCCACGTTTTTACGTGGCGTTTTTTATTTATGGACTATACGCTATTACCACACACTCCCAATTTTGACCTGTCGGTGCGACAATAAGAATGTTTGCACAGTCAAAGAAATAATTGATTGAAAAACATACAAAGGGAGTTGTGAGAAGCCATCTTTAATCCTTCTGAGGCAGAGGCTTCATGGTTATACTTCCGGGACTAACATTTGTTGAGAGCAATCCATTGTGAATCTACTCACTGCAGTAACTGAGCTGATCAGTATTTTTTTATTCACAACCTGTTTTTTGTTCATTGCGCGCAAGGTAGCAAAAAGAATTGGGTTAGTGGACAAACCGAACTTCCGTAAACGTCATCAGGGGCTTATTCCGCTGGTGGGCGGCATTTCGGTATACGCAGGCATCTGTTTCACATTCGGGATCGCGGATTATTATATCCCCCATGCCGCACTCTATCTGGCATGTGCCGGTGTGCTGGTACTGGTCGGCGCCCTTGATGATCGTTTTGATATCAGCGTGAAGTTCCGCGCGACGGTACAGGCGGCCATTGGCATCATTATGATGGTGGTAGGCGGCCTCTATCTCAGAAGCCTGGGCTACGTGTTTGGTCCCTGGGAGCTGGTGCTTGGGCCATTCGGCTTCTTCCTGACGCTGTTTGCCGTGTGGGCGGCTATCAACGCCTTTAACATGGTTGACGGTATAGACGGTCTGCTTGGTGGGCTGTCCTCTGTTTCGTTTGGCGCGATCGGCATCATCTTATGGTTTGACGGCCAGTACAGCCTGTCAATGTGGTGCTTTGCTATGATTGCCGCCATCCTGCCATACATCTGCCTGAACCTGGGTGTGTTAGGGCGTCGCTATAAAGTCTTTATGGGCGATGCGGGCAGTACCCTGATTGGCTTTACGGTTATCTGGGTCCTGCTGGAAACCACGCAGGGTAAAACGCACCCTATCAGCCCGGTAACGGCTCTCTGGATTATCGCCATCCCGCTGATGGACATGGTCGCTATTATGTACCGCCGTCTGCGTAAAGGAATGAGCCCGTTTTCTCCCGATCGGCAGCATATTCACCACCTGATTATGCGCGCCGGCTTCACGTCTCGTCAGGCATTTGTGTTGATTACGCTTGCGGCTGCTATTCTGGCTGCGATTGGCGTTGCCGCAGAATACGCACATTTCATTCCTGAATGGGTAATGTTGGTATTATTCTTGCTAGCATTTTTCATGTACGGTTACTGCATCAAGCGTGCATGGAAAGTCGCGCGTTTTATTAAACGTTTAAAACGCAGGATGCGTCGGAACAGTGGCAAAAACACAACATTAACTAAGTAAAACCGGGACTATGATGACTCAACCGTTGGCGGGAGCGAAATCAGTGGGCACTGAGAACGAGCTGGATATTCGTGGTTTGTTTCGCGTGTTATGGCAGGGCAAACTGTGGATTGTAGGGATTGCCCTGGGGTTCGCGCTGTTAGCGCTTGCTTACACCTTCTTTGCAAAACAAGAGTGGAGCGCCACGGCGATCACAGACCGACCAACGGTGAATATGCTTGGAGGCTACTACTCCCAGCAGCAATTCCTGCGTAATCTTGATATCAAGGCCAATCTGGCGACCCCGGATCAGGCCTCGGTGATGGATGAATCCTACAAAGAGTTTGTGATGCAGCTGGCGTCGTGGGATACACGTCGCGATTTCTGGTCCCAGACGGACTACTACAAGCAGCGCATGGTCGGTAACAGCAAAGCGGATGCCGCGCTGCTGGATGATCTGATTAATAACATTCAGTTTATGCCTGGCGATGTGCTTCGTAACGTTAGCGACAGCGTGAAGCTGATTGCGGAAACGGCGCCGGACGCCAATAACCTGTTGCGTCAGTACGTTGCTTTTGCCAGCCAGCGCGCGGCCAGTCATTTGAATGACGAGCTGAAAGGCGCCTGGGCTGCGCGCACTATCCAGATGAAAGCGCAGGTCAAACGCCAGGAAGAGGTCGCTAAGGCCATCTTCGCCCGTCGCGTGCATAATCTTGAGCAGGCGCTGAAGATTGCGGAACAGCACAATATTTCCCGTAGCGAAACGGATGTTCCGGCGGACGAACTCCCGGATTCAGAAATGTTCCTTCTTGGTCGCCCAATGCTTCAGGCTCGTCTGGAAAATATCCAGGCCGTTGGCCCTGACTTTGACCTTGATTACGACCAAAACCGCGCCATGCTCAATACGCTCAACGTCGGTCCAACGCTGGACCCGCGTTTTCAGACCTATCGTTATTTAAGAACGCCTGAAGAGCCTGTAAAACGCGATAGTCCGCGTCGCGCATTCCTGATGATCATGTGGGGGATTGTGGGCGCACTGACTGGCGCTGGCGTAGCGTTATTGCGTCGCCGCACAAACTAAGAACGCCGTCTACGATGAAGGCTGCGGCCTTCATCGTCTAATCGAAGAGAATCGATGTGAAAGTACTAACCGTATTTGGCACCAGGCCGGAGGCCATCAAGATGGCGCCTCTGGTTCATGCGCTGGCCAGAGATCCTGATATTGAAGCGAAAGTGTGCGTGACTGCCCAGCACCGTGAGATGCTCGATCAGGTCTTAACCCTCTTTTCTATCGTCCCGGATTACGATCTCAATATAATGAAACCGGGACAGGGACTGACGGAAATCACCTGCCGTATTCTGCAAGAATTAAAGCCTATTCTGGAGTCGTTCAAGCCGGATGTAGTGCTGGTGCACGGCGACACCACCACTACCGTGGCAACCAGCCTGGCCGCGTTCTATCAGCGTATCCCCGTTGGTCATATTGAAGCGGGTCTGCGTACCGGCAATCTCTATTCCCCGTGGCCGGAAGAGGCCAACCGTACGCTCACCGGTCACCTGGCGATGTACCATTTTGCGCCAACCGAGAACTCACGCCAAAACCTGCTGCGCGAAAATATCAGCAACAGCAAGATCTTCGTCACCGGCAATACGGTCATTGATGCGCTGATTTGGGTGCGTGACCGCGTGCTGGCTAACAGCGAGCTTCAGGCAGAACTTGCTGCGCGCTATCCGTTCCTGAACAACGGCAAGAAAACGATTCTGGTGACGGGCCACCGCCGCGAAAGCTTTGGCCGTGGCTTTGAGCAAATCTGCCACGCGCTGGCTGAAATCGCCGCGCAGAACGAGGATGTGCAGATTGTCTATCCGGTGCACCTCAACCCGAACGTCAGCGAACCGGTCAACCGTATCCTGGGTCACGTGGAAAACGTGCTCCTGATCGAGCCGCAGGACTATCTGCCATTTGTCTGGCTGATGAACCACGCCTGGCTGATCCTGACCGATTCTGGCGGCATTCAGGAAGAGGCGCCTTCACTCGGTAAGCCGGTACTGGTGATGCGTGAAACCACCGAACGCCCGGAAGCGGTCACTGCTGGTACCGTGCGTCTGGTGGGAACGGATCCGCGTCGTATTGTCGAAGAGGTCACGCGCTTACTGCATGACGATGAAGAGTATCAGGCGATGAGCCGGGCCCACAATCCGTACGGTGACGGGCAGGCTTGTGGTCGTATTTTGCACGCACTTAAACACAATCGGGTAACGCTATGAGTTTTACTACCATCTCTGTTGTTGGTCTTGGCTATATCGGGCTGCCTACTGCGGCGGCCTTTGCCTCTCGTCAAAAGCAGGTCGTTGGCGTAGATATCAACGCGCACGCGGTGGAAACCATCAACCGTGGCGAAATTCATATCGTGGAGCCCGATCTCGATCGCGTGGTGAAAAAGGCGGTGGACGGTGGCTTCCTGCGCGCCAGCACCACGCCGGTAGAAGCCGATGCGTACCTGATTGCGGTTCCAACACCCTTTAAAGGCGATCATGAGCCTGACATGGTTTACGTCGAGGCGGCGGCAAAATCCATTGCGCCTGTGCTGAAGAAAGGGGCGCTGGTTATCCTTGAGTCCACTTCACCTGTTGGGGCAACCGAGCAGATGGCACAGTGGCTGGCCGAGGCGCGTCCCGATCTTAGCTTCCCCCAGCAGGTGGGCGACCAGGCCGATATCAATATCGCCTACTGCCCTGAGCGCGTACTGCCAGGCCAGGTGATGGTGGAACTGATTAAAAATGACCGCGTGATTGGCGGCATGACGCCAGTCTGCTCCACGCGCGCCAGCGAGCTGTATAAAATTTTCCTTGAAGGCGAATGTGTGGTGACCAACTCCCGCACCGCCGAGATGTGCAAACTGACCGAAAACAGCTTCCGCGACGTTAACATCGCGTTTGCGAATGAACTGTCGTTGATTTGCGCCGATCAGGGGATTAACGTCTGGGAACTTATTCGCCTTGCCAACCGTCACCCCCGCGTGAACATCCTTCAGCCGGGGCCGGGCGTGGGTGGGCACTGCATCGCGGTCGATCCGTGGTTTATCGTGGCGCAAAATCCGGAACAGGCACGCCTGATTCGCACCGCGCGCGAAGTAAACGACCATAAACCGCACTGGGTTATCAACCAGGTCAAAGCCACGGTCGCGGATTGCCTGGCCGACAGCGGCAAACGCGCCAGTGAACTGAAAATTGCCTGCTTTGGTCTGGCATTCAAACCGAATATTGACGATCTGCGCGAAAGCCCGGCGATGGAAATTGCCGAAATGATCGCTGCCTGGCACAGCGGTGAAACGCTGGTGGTTGAGCCGAATATTCATGCGTTGCCGGCAAAACTTGCCGGTCACTGCACCCTTACCGCCCTGGATGACGCGCTGGCGACGGCGGATGTGCTGGTGCTGCTGGTGGATCACAATGCGTTTAAAGCGGTTTCCGGTGATGCCGTACGTCAGCAGTATGTTGTTGATACCAAAGGCGTGTGGCGTTGAGTATCCTCAACGGCGTGCTGGAGTCTCTTGAGTGGGAAAGCGCATTTTTTGCGCGTCCCTCAGCGATAGTGCGTCTGCGCGACAATGCCCCTGCGTTGCAGGATGCAGACTTCAGCGCCTGGCAGCGCGTACAGGCTAAGATCCCGGCGGACCGCGCCGATCTGCTGGACGCCCTCCAGCAGCACGGATTCCGGCTGGTCGAGGGCGAGGTTGATCTCTCTGTTACCGTGGCGCGCTACGCCTCACCGGGCGCGGAAATTGCAACGGAGCAGGATATCCCCACGCTGCGCAAGATGGCGGCGCTGGCCTTCGCTCAGAGCCGTTTCCGGGCGCCCTGGTATGCGCCCGATGACAGCGGTCGCTTTTATGCTCAGTGGATAGAGAATGCGGTCAAAGGCACGTTTGACCACGTATGTCTGGTGTTCCGTACTGACGGGGGACAGATTCAGGGTTTTGTTTCGCTTCGCAGGCTCACCGAGCACGAGGCGCGCATCGGATTGTTAGCCGGGCGCGGCATGGGCGAGAAACTCATGCAGGCGGCGCTGCACTGGGCGGAGCAACAACAGGTATCGACGCTGCGGGTCGCAACCCAGATGGGCAACACCGCTGCGCTTAAACGTTATATTGCGAGTGGTGCCAGCATCGACGCCACCGCCTACTGGTTATACAGGTGACAAGATGATTCCATTTAACGCGCCTCCCGTTGTGGGCACTGAACTTGATTACATGCAGTCGGCTATGGGCAGCGGCAAGCTCTGTGGCGACGGCGGTTTTACCCGCCGCTGCCAGCAGTGGATGGAGCAACGTTTTCACAGTGCCAAGGTGCTGCTGACGCCGTCCTGTACCGCATCGCTCGAGATGGCGGCGCTGCTGCTGGATATCCAGCCTGGCGATGAAGTGATCATGCCGAGCTACACCTTCGTCTCCACGGCGAACGCGTTTGTCCTGCGCGGGGCGAAAATCGTGTTTGTGGATATCCGTCCGGATACCATGAACATCGACGAAACGCTGATTGAAGCGGCGATCACTGACAAAACGCGGGCGATTGTGCCGGTGCATTACGCGGGCGTGGCCTGTGAGATGGACACCATCATGGCCATCGCCAAAAAGCACAACCTGTTTGTGGTGGAAGACGCCGCGCAGGGCGTGATGTCCACCTACAAAGGTCGCGCGCTGGGCACCATTGGTCATATCGGCTGCTTTAGCTTCCACGAAACCAAAAACTACACCGCAGGCGGCGAAGGTGGCGCGACGTTGATTAACGATCGTGCCCTGGTGGAGCGTGCGGAAGTGATCCGTGAAAAAGGGACCAACCGCAGCCAGTTCTTCCGCGGTCAGGTAGATAAGTACACCTGGCGCGATATCGGCTCAAGCTACCTGATGGCGGATTTGCAGGCCGCGTATCTCTGGGCGCAGCTGGAAGCGGCAGAGCGAATCAATCTGCAACGCCTCTCCCTGTGGCAAACCTACTACGACGCGCTGGAGCCGCTGGCAAAAGCCGGACGTATTGAACTGCCGACTGTTCCGGCAGACTGCATCCACAACGCTCACATGTTCTACATCAAGCTGCGCGATAACGACGATCGCAGCAAGCTGATTGCCTGGCTGAAAGAGGCGGAAATTATGGCGGTATTCCACTATATTCCGCTGCACTCCAGCCCGGCTGGCGAAGCCTTCGGGATGTTTGCCGGTGAAGACCGTTACACCACCAAAGAGAGCGAACGTCTGCTCCGCCTGCCCCTGTTCTACAACCTCGCGCCGGTGAACCAGCGTACGGTGATCAATTCGCTTCTGAGTTATTTCGCCTGATATGTCTCTGGCAAAAGCGTCGGTGTGGACGGCAGCGTCCACGCTAGTAAAAATTGGCGCCGGGTTACTGGTCGTCAAGCTGCTGGCCGTCTCATTTGGTCCGTCAGGCGTTGGGCTGGCAGGGAACTTCCGCCAGCTGGTCACGGTGCTTGGCGTGCTGGCGGGAGCTGGGATATTCAATGGCGTCACCAAATACGTCGCGCAGCATCATGACGATGCCGAAAAGCTCCGCACGGTGGTGGGCACCTCCTCGGCTATGGTGCTGGGCTTCTCTACGTTGCTGGCCGTCGTCTTTTTGCTGGCGGCGGCACCCATCAGCCAGGGGCTGTTCGGACACACGCATTATCAGGGGCTGGTGCGCCTGGTGGCGCTCGTTCAGATGGGGATCGCCTGGGCAAACCTGCTGCTGGCGCTGATGAAAGGCTTCCGTGATGCCGCCGGGAATGCGCTGGCGCTGATCCTCGGCAGCATCATCGGCGTTATCGCCTACTACTTTTGCTATCGGCTGGGCGGCTATGAAGGCGCGCTGCTGGGGCTGGCGCTGGTGCCTGCGCTCGTTGTCATTCCGGCAGCGTTTATGCTGATGCGCAGAGGCAATGTCCCGCTGAATTACCTGAAACCGCAGTGGGACAAGATGCTGGCGGGGCAGCTCGGTAAGTTTACCCTGATGGCGCTCATCACTTCGGTAACGCTTCCCGTTGCCTACGTGATGATGCGAAACCTGCTGGCAGCGCATTACAGCTGGGATGAAGTGGGGATCTGGCAGGGCGTGAGCAGCATTTCAGATGCTTACCTCCAATTTATTACGGCTTCCTTTAGCGTCTATTTACTGCCAACCTTATCGCGCCTGACTTCCAGGCAGGATATTACCCGCGAGATTTTTCGCTCCCTGCGTTTTGTGTTGCCGGCGGTTGCGATCGCCAGCTTTACCGTCTGGTTAATGCGTGATTTCGCCATCTGGCTGCTGTTTTCGGCGAAGTTTACCGCCATGCGCGATCTGTTTGCCTGGCAACTGGTCGGCGATGTGCTGAAAGTGGGGGCATACGTTTTCGGCTATCTGGTGATTGCGAAGGCTTCGCTGCGGTTGTATATCCTGGCAGAGATCGGCCAGTTTGCGCTGCTGACGGCATTTTCTCACTGGCTGATCCCCACCCACGGTGCGCTGGGGGCGGCTCAGGCCTATATGGCAACTTATATCGTTTATTTCGCTGCCTGTTGCGGCGTATTTTTACTTTGGCGTAAACGCGCATGACTGCACTGATACACATACTGGGATCGGATATCCCGCATCACAACCAGACCGTTCTACGTTTCTTCAATGATGAACTGGCATCCGGCACGCCCGATGCGCGCGAGTTTATGGTCGTTGGACGCGATAACGGTCTGAGCGCGGCGTGTCCGGCATTGCACATCACCTTCTGGCCAGACAAAGCGGCGCTGACCAAAGCCGTTGTCGCGAAAGCTAAAGCGGACCGAAGCCAGCGTTTCTTCTTCCACGGACAGTTCAATACTGGCCTGTGGCTGGCGCTGTTAAGCGGCGGGATAAAACCTTCCCAGTTCAGCTGGCATATCTGGGGAGCGGATCTCTACGAAGTCTCCCGTGGCTGGAAATTCCGTCTTTTCTATCCGCTGCGTCGTCTGGCCCAGGCGCGCGTGGGCTGCGTTTTTGCTACCCGTGGCGATCTCAACTATTTTGCTAAACAGCACCCGAAGGTTCGCGGGGGGCTGCTCTATTTTCCGACCCGTATGGATCCTGCGCTGAACACCCTGGCGAATGACGCGGTTCGTGAGGGCAAACTGACCATCCTGGTGGGAAATTCCGGCGATCGCAGTAACGAGCATGTCGCGGCGCTGCGGGCGGTGCATCAGCAGTTTGGCGATACGGTGAACGTAGTGGTGCCGATGGGCTATCCCGCCAATAACGACGCCTACATCAATGACGTTCGCCAGCAGGGGCTTGCGCTGTTTAGCGCGGAAAATCTGCACATTCTCAACGATAAGCTGGAATTTGATGACTATCTCGCGCTCCTGCGAAAATGCGATCTGGGCTATTTCATCTTTGCCCGTCAGCAGGGGATTGGTACGCTGTGTCTGCTGATTCAGGCGGGCGTACCGTGCGTGCTCAACCGCGAAAACCCGTTCTGGCAGGACATGGCCGAACAGCATATTCCTGTGCTGTTTACCTCTGACACGCTTAATGTCGAGGTAGTACGGGAAGCGCAGCGTCAGCTCACGCTGGTGGATAAAAATAGCATCGACTTTTTCAGCCCGAACTACCTCACGCCGTGGCACCACGCGCTGCGTATTGCTTCAGGAGACAACGCATGAGCCAGTTGCAATTTAGCGGCTTGCTGGTGGTCTGGCTGCTGAGCACGCTGTTTATCGCCACGCTCACCTGGTTTGAGTTCCGGCGCGTACGTTTTAACTTCAACGTTTTCTTCTCGCTGCTGTTTTTGCTGACCTTTTTCTTTGGCTTCCCGCTGACCAGCATCCTCGTGTTCCGCTTTGATGTTGGCGTCGCTCCGCCGGAAATCTTGTTGCAGGCACTGCTCTCTGCGACCTGCTTCTACGCGGTGTATTACGTCACCTATAAAACGCGCCTGCGCGCGGCGAAAGACACCGCACCCCGTCGTGCGCTGTTTACCATGAACCGGGTAGAAACCCATCTGACGTGGGTTATGCTGATGACCATCGCCCTCGTCAGCGTGGCGATTTTCTTCATGCATAACGGCTTTTTACTGTTTAAGTTACAGTCCTATAGCCAGATTTTCTCCGCCGAAGTCTCCGGCGTCGCGCTCAAGCGTTTCTTCTATTTCTTCATTCCGGCGATGCTGGTGGTCTTTTTCCTGCGTCAGGACAGCAAAGCCTGGCTGTTCTTCCTGGTCAGCACCGTCGCATTTGGCATTCTGACCTACATGATCGTCGGCGGCACCCGCGCCAACATCATTATCGCCTTCGCGATTTTCCTGTTTATCGGCATTATTCGCGGCTGGATCTCGCTGTGGATGCTGGCGGCGGCAGGCGTCTTTGGCATTGTGGGGATGTTCTGGCTGGCGCTGAAGCGCTACGGACTGAACGTGGCCGGCGACGAAGCGTTTTATACCTTCCTGTATCTGACGCGCGATACCTTCTCGCCGTGGGAAAACCTGGCTTTACTGCTGCAAAACTACGACAAAATCGAATTCCAGGGGCTGGCGCCGATTGTTCGCGATTTCTATGTCTTTATACCGACGTGGCTGTGGCCTGACCGTCCCGGTATTGTCCTGAACACGGCGAACTACTTTACCTGGGAAGTGCTGAACAACCATTCGGGACTGGCAATTTCCCCAACCCTGATTGGCTCGCTGGTAGTGATGGGCGGAACGTGGTTTATCCTGCCGGGCGCGATCGCGGTCGGGTTGATAATAAAATGGTTCGACTGGCTATATACGCTGGGTAACGAAGAGACCAACCGCTACAAAGCCGCTGTTTTGCACAGTTTCTGTTTCGGTGCCATTTTCAATATGATCGTTCTGGCGCGCGAGGGGCTGGATTCATTCGTCTCACGCGTGGTGTTCTTTATGGTCGTTTTCGGACTCTGTCTGCTGCTGGCAAAACTGCTGTACTGGTTGTTTGACAGTGCAGGGCTTGTGCACAGACGTGAGCCACAGGGCAGCACAACGCTGTCGCAAGTCTGAGTAGGGATTATCATGACGGATACAACTTCAGCCCCGCGTTATGCGCTGCGCGGGCTACAGCTGATTGGCTGGCGTGACATGCAGCACGCGCTGGATTTCCTGTTCGCGGACGGGCAGATGAAATCGGGCACGCTGGTGGCCATCAACGCAGAAAAAATGCTGGCGGTTGAAGATAATGCGGAAGTGAAAAGCCTGATTGAAGCCGCGGAGTTTAAATACGCAGACGGTATTAGCGTGGTGCGTTCAATTCGTAAAAAGTTTCCAGACGCTAATGTGTCTCGCGTGGCGGGAGCTGACCTTTGGGAGCGGCTTATGGAACGCGCAGGCGCTGAAGGCACACCGGTATTTTTGATCGGCGGCAAGCCAGAGGTGCTGGCGCAGACCGAACAAAAGCTGCGTAACCAGTGGAATGTTAACATCGTGGGCAGTCAGGATGGCTATTTCAGGCCGGAAGATCGCCAGGCGTTATATGAGCGCGTGCGCGACAGCGGGGCGAAAATTGTCACTGTCGCCATGGGGTCGCCGCGGCAGGAAATTCTGATGCGCGATTGCCGTCTGGTCAGCCCGGATGCGCTCTATATGGGCGTCGGCGGCACCTACGACGTCTTTACCGGCCACGTTAAGCGTGCGCCCAAAGTCTGGCAAAACCTGGGGCTGGAGTGGCTCTACCGCCTGCTCTCTCAACCGACGCGTATCAAACGACAGATTCGTCTTCTGCGCTACCTCGCCTGGCACTACACCGGGAAAATGTAATCAATATGCAGCGCGATCTGCTGTTCGCGCTGCAACGCCCCCTGCAAAGCTGCTGAATTTCTGTGCAATGCATTCATTTTTTTAATGCATTGTTTGCCATTTGCCAGAATTTAAGAAACCATTCGCTCCGTATTTCAGTACCCCTCAAAAACAATACCCGGCAATAAGTCGGGAAACAGCAAACACAACCGAGGAATTATGGCAGAGAAAAAACCGGAGCTTCAGCGTGGGCTGGAAGCTCGACATATTGAATTGATCGCGCTAGGCGGGACTATCGGCGTTGGCCTGTTTATGGGCTCGGCAAGCACGCTGAAATGGGCGGGGCCTTCCGTCCTGCTGGCGTATATTATTGCCGGACTGTTCGTCTTCTTCATCATGCGCTCAATGGGCGAAATGCTGTTCCTGGAGCCGGTAACGGGCTCTTTCGCCGTTTACGCCCACCGGTATATGAGCCCGTTCTTTGGTTATCTCACGGCCTGGTCGTACTGGTTTATGTGGATGGCCGTCGGGATTTCGGAGATCACCGCCATCGGGGTCTACGTGCAGTTCTGGTTCCCGGAGATGGCCCAGTGGATACCCGCGCTTATTGCCGTAGGGCTAGTGGCGCTGGCGAACCTTGCCGCCGTTCGTCTTTACGGTGAAATCGAATTCTGGTTTGCGATGATCAAAGTTACCACCATCATCGTGATGATTGTTGTGGGTCTGGGTGTCATCTTCTTTGGCTTCGGTAACGGCGGGCACGCTGTCGGTTTCGGTAACCTGACCGGGCACGGCGGCTTCTTTGCGGGTGGCTGGAAGGGATTTCTGACGGCGCTCTGTATCGTTGTCGCCTCCTATCAGGGCGTTGAGCTGATCGGCATTACCGCCGGTGAGGCGAAAAACCCGCAGGTCACACTGCGTAGCGCGGTAGGCAAGGTGCTGTGGCGTATCCTGATTTTCTATGTGGGCGCGATCTTCGTTATCGTGACCATTTTCCCATGGAACGAGATCGGCACCACCGGCAGCCCGTTTGTCTTAACTTTCGCTAAGATTGGCATCACGGCGGCAGCCGCCATTATCAACTTTGTGGTACTGACGGCGGCGCTTTCCGGCTGTAACAGCGGAATGTACAGCTGTGGGCGTATGCTTTACGCGCTCTCGCAAAACAAACAGCTGCCGGCTGTGATGGGCAAAGTCTCCCGCGTAGGTGTACCGGTGGCGGGCGTAGCGGTGTCGATTGTGATTTTGCTGATTGGCTCTTGCCTGAACTATATCATCCCAAATCCGCAGCGCGTGTTTGTTTACGTCTATAGCGCCAGCGTGCTGCCGGGGATGGTACCGTGGTTTGTCATTTTGATTAGCCAGTTGCGTTTCCGGCAGGCGCACAAAAAAGCGATCGCCAGCCATCCGTTCCGCTCCATTCTGTTCCCGTATGCGAACTATTTGACGATGGCGTTCCTGATTTGCGTATTAATTGGAATGTACTTTAATGAAGATACCCGCATGTCGCTGTTTGTCGGGATGATCTTCCTGGCTGCCGTCACAGCTGCATATAAACTTTTTGGCCTGGGTCGCCGTGGCTCCGCCCATAAAGTGGAGGAATAAGCGGCAAAATGTGCAAACCATAACCAAACGCGCATTTTTTTCAAAAAAGCACTAGACAGCGGGGACGGAGGTACGTAATATCCAGCCCCGCAACGGCGCTAAGCGCCCGTAGCTCAGCTGGATAGAGCGCTGCCCTCCGGAGGCAGAGGTCTCAGGTTCGAATCCTGTCGGGCGCGCCATTTTAGTCCCGGCGCTAGAGCTGCGGTGGTCTGAGAAGTAGTCAGAACCGCGTGAAAGAATACAGTGGTGGCTATAGCTCAGTTGGTAGAGCCCTGGATTGTGATTCCAGTTGTCGTGGGTTCGAATCCCATTAGCCACCCCATTATTGAAAGAGTTGTGAATTGCGAAGGTGGCGGAATTGGTAGACGCGCTAGCTTCAGGTGTTAGTGTTCTTACGGACGTGGGGGTTCAAGTCCCCCCCCTCGCACCACGACTTTTAATGAGTTGAACTAAAAATTCAAAAAAGCAGTACATCGGCGAGTAGCGCAGCTTGGTAGCGCAACTGGTTTGGGACCAGTGGGTCGGAGGTTCGAATCCTCTCTCGCCGACCAATTTTGAACCCCGCTTCGGCGGGGTTTTTTGTTTTCTGCGTTTTTTTATCCTGTAGTCATTTCCCGACAACACCCCATATCCTTGTCGCGATTCAGCGACATATAAACCATTAATATTTAAGTATTTATTATTTCACCTCTTAACCTGTCTCCTTGTGGCGACAGATCACCGACTTTAGCGCGATGTTGTATGGCTTCAGGCGGTTCTTAACAACATAATTTCCTTTTATCTTAAAATGTTGCGCGATGTAAAAGTTCTGCGTGTAAACCTGGCACATTACATGCAATAATATGCGTGTAGATGCTCATTCCATCTCTTATGTTCGCCTTAAGGCCTCATAAACTCAGGAATGACGCAGAGCCGTTTACGGTGCTTATCGTCCACTGACAGATGTCGCTTCGGCCTCATCAGACACCATGGACACAACGTTGAGTGAAGCACCAAATATGTTGTCTTACAGACCTGTTTTAACGCCTGCTTTTATAGCAGGCGTTTTTTTATGCCTTATTCACGATAATGGGCCAGGACCAGCGCCACTAACAGCAGAGCGATAGCAGAGACAGCATATAGCGTCTGAGCCGCTCCCAATATCGTCGCCGTCATTGCGGCGAGGCCCGTAAAAAGGGAAGCGCTCAACGTTTGCCAGCGCCAGGCCTTACCGCTGGCAGCGGATATCTGTATAGCCTGAAAATTACTCAGTACCCCAAACGTACCCGCCGCAAAAACGATATTCGACGCCAGATGCGCGATAAAGATCATCCCCAGCGCAAGCACGACCCATGCGGATAAAAACGGAAGCAACCCATAGGCTGCCAGAAAAAGAGCAAGACAGCTAAGTAGCAAAGGCGTTCTTGCTGCAAAGCGCGTCAGACTCTCTTTTCTGAGCAGCAAGGGGCCACAAAGCTGTCCCAGGCTTCTGGCAAAAAGCAAGGGCAGCGCAAGCCCAGCGGCATTCTCGGGATTGATCTGCTGCGCCAGTGCTGGCAGCAACGCCATTGCAGGCGAGCCTACGGCAGCAAGGGCAGGCAAAATCAGCAAACTGCGTTTTTGTCGAAGGGTCAGAGTTTGCCAGCGCAATGCCACAGGTTGAGGGTCCCCGACAGGCAACGGTGCTGGACGCGCTACATACTGGCGTTCTGCGAGAAACAGCATGACCAGCGATCCCATAAAACTGGCGGCGTCGATGACCAGTAAGGCGAAGACCGGGATGCGCTGGAACAACACCACACCCAGCCCGGTTCCTAACAAAACCTGGGAGGCAAAAATCACATTTTCCAGACACGTTGCCGCAGGCAGTTCTGCCTCATGCAGTCCGCGTTTAAACAGAAGCGTTAACGCAGGCCAGCTCATCCCGCTCAGCAACGCTTCTGTGGATTGCACCGCAAGCAGCGCCGGTATGCTGTGGTAATGTGCGCCTGAAAGGGGAAAGAGCAGGGCGAGCAAGCCCAGCCATTCGGTCAGCATCAACAGGTAGAGAGGTGAAAACCGCTGGCACAGCTTTTCACCAATCAGGCTGCCGATAAAACCGGGCACCGTAGCAAAAAGGAAGGCGAGGGTTAACAGCGCTGACGGGGCTGACCACTGTAACAATAATCCGAAAACAACAACCTGAGTTAAGCCATTACCCAGGGAGCTAAAGATAAAGGCGCAGGCCAGCAGGCGGAGCCAGCGATAGCACCGCAGCGCTTCGAAAAGCGCATATAAAAGCGAGTTCATGACGATATCCTTTCAGAAACGGTTTATTCCACGCGGGTAAGCGCGTGTGCAAAAAAAAAGTTAAGGAAAAGACATCGTTACATTGGCGGGTTCGTTTGCTGGTAAGTGTTAAAAGAATGTAGCAGGAGAAATGAGATAAAAAAAGGAGGCCATCTGGCCTCCTGTTAATTACTGCTGCGTTCCGTTATTTTGCAACGTCAATAACAGCCCATCACGGCGCATAGCTGCGGCCTCTTCCGGCTTGTGCTGCTTGTCCAGCGAATCAGCAAGCCAGGCGTAATCAAATGCGTCCGGGCGTTGCTTCAGCGCGGCGCGGAAGGCGAGACTCGCCTCCTGCCACTCGCCGTGTTTCATCAGAGACTGGCCCAGCGTACTCCACAGCAGCGGACGATCGCCCACGGTTTTGATCTGCTGGCGCAGTGCTTTTTCAATTTGTTCCGGATTGTTGGTTTTCAGACGCGGGATGACCATCACCAGGCGGTCATCATACTGTCGCTTGAGACCGTCGAGGAGGATCTCCTGCGCGGTGTCATGGTCGTCACACTCAATCAGATGTTCTGCCATCGCAACCTGAAGAGGAACCTGCTGGCGCGTTTTGCGGCTCTGGTTTTTCCACCAGGTTTTCAGGCCGTCGCTGCCGAGATCGGCGCGCGCCTGATCCATCAGGCCAATCCAGGCCAGACGCTGAAGTTCATCACGATGTTCATCATCGCCCACGTCGGCTTTCGCCATGGAAGGGATAATGTCCAGCAGCGAGCCCCATGCACCGGTCCGAATATATGCCTGCTCAGCAAGACGCAGCACTTCCGGATGACGAGGGGTAATTTCCAGCAGACGGTCAACGCCGTGACGTGCGGCATGGTTTTCATTGCGCGCCAGTTGCAGACGAACGCGGGTGATCTCAACCGGAATCGGATCCTTAGTAGAGAGCTCAGACGCGCGTTCAAGATGCTGATTGGCGCGGGCCTCATCGCCTCGCTGTTGCGCCGCCTCAGCGGCCAGCAGATAGTTAACAACCGGCTGTTCTGCATGGTCGGCATTTTTCGACATTAGCTTTTCAACCTGCTGATAGTCACCTTCGGCCAGCTTCAGCAATGCCTGCTCGGTCTGCTTACGGGCGCGACGGCGCTTACGGCCAACGAACCAGCCGCGCGTATGTACGCCGGTACGGAAAATACGACGCAGGAGCCACTCCACTGCCAGCAGAACGACCACACCCAGGATCAGGATAATCACCAGCCCTGTTACGCTGGTTTCGATGTTGTAGTTATCGGTCTGGATCAATACGTAACCCTGGTGACCCGCAAGCATCGGCCCCAGTACAATCCCGGCGATCAGCAGGATGAAGAGTAATAAGACTTTTAGCATCATTACTCTCCTTGCGGCGCGCTTTCAGGCGCTGGCGCGGCGGCAGGTGCTTCAGCCGGACGCTCTGCCGGAACGCCCGGCTGGGCCAGCAAGTTACGCACGCGCGTCTGCATGATCTTCTCCAGAATCGGCTGACTTTCCAGCTTGTCCGGTACGTTCATGGTGATGTTTTGCTGGCTCAGCTTGTCGATATCCTCGAGGAACGCGGTCGTGGTTGCATCATTGGTATCGTAGTAAGCACGTACCCAGGTTGAAACGTTATCCAGCGCCTGTTTGTAGGTCTCTTCCTGGTGACGCGGCACGGCCTGCGCCGCGACCAACAGGCGGGAACGAATGTTTTCGCGTAGATAGACGTCCTGGTTCGGTGCCAGCAGCGGCACGGCAGTTTCATCGCGGCGGCGAATGGTTATAAAGCTGTCCATAAAGTTCTGCCAGCTCTTTTGCAGGTTGATACGCCATTCGCTCAGGGAACTGGACAGCTCGGTACCGTCGGAATCCATCGGAGAGTCATCGTCGTTGTTATCGGCCAGCTGAAGGTTATCAATCTGGTTCGAGAGCTGATTCACCTTAAGGATGATACCGTCGTAGTCGACCTGAGAAACCGCGGACAGGCTGGCGATATCTTCCGTAATAGCGCGGCGTGCGTTGATGAGGCTCGGATCGTTCATATCAGCCAGGCTTGCGTCGGCGCTTTTCAGCAGCGCGGCGGCGGTGGTTACATCCTGATCGCTCCAGAGCTTGCGCCCGGCCAGTTTCACCAGAAAATCGGCCTGTGAAAGTAGCCAGGTTTTGGCATCGGTTCCCGAAATTGTGGCGACTTTTTCCTGCACTTCGCTCAGCTGTTTGGTCAACTCTTCACGTTTGCTGTTCGCGTCGGCGAGGGCGGCAGCCTGCTGTTTGATCACACCTTCCAGCTCAGCTTTTTGCGTCTCCTGCGCTTTCTGTAGGGCAGTGATTTGGTTAACCAGCGCGTCGCTGGTGGCCGTCTGGTTGGTGCCTTGTTTCTTCACCAGTCCGTAGAGACCCACGCCTGCGGCCAGCGCAATCGCGATGGCAATCACGCTCAGCGTGAGGCTGGTTTTATTGCTGCCGTTTTTCTTCTCAACGGTTGTGTCTGTCGTCTCTGGCTGTGACGTGGTGTCCACAGTCTCCCTGGTCTCTTCAACCACGGCGGAGGATTTTTCGTGTTCCGTCATTATGGCTTCCCATTTGAGAGTTATTGTAATGCGCGCAGCAGCGCATCGTTGTCGGCGTTTTCAGCGATCCGAATATCCTGCCAGCCCAGTTCCCGGGCGTGGTTCGCCAGACGCTCACTGACGACCAGAAGCCGACAGCGGAGTAACCAGTTTTCGCGATACCAAAGCGGAATCAGCGACCAAAGCTGTTGTAACATTTCACCGCTGGTGACCACCAGCGTATTAATACCGCGGGCGTGCCAGCGCATTGCTTCTTCCGCGCCATCATAGTGTTTTGCACAGCGCTGATAGCACTCCACAAACGTCACGTCTGCGCCGCGTTCGCGCAGCGTCTCGCCCAGCAGTTCGCGGCCACCGTTGCCGCGCAAAATAAGCGCGCGCTTTCCGGCAATGTTTTGTAATTCAGGTAATTGTAGCAAGACTTCGCTGATTTCCCGATCTAACGGGTAACGAACATCGATTCCGCTCGCGGTATGTAAGGCCAGCGCCGTAGTGCGCCCGATGGCGAAATAGCGGGGGGCGTGAGGCCAGCGAACGCCCTGTTGTTGCAGCTGCGCATGGGCAAACTCCACGGCATGCTGCGACAGCGCAAAGAGCAGATCGCCTTCCTGCAAGAGACGCATCTGGTCAGCGAGCTCAGGCAGCTCGCGACCGGGGGAGAATTCAATCAGCGGAAAACTCCAGGCCACCTGCCCCAGTGCGCGCAGACGGCTCACTAACTGCTCTCCTGCGGGAGAAGGGCGGGTGACAAGTATGCTCATGCAGGGGGCTCTCCGTTATAGACCTCGGCCAGAATTTCACGTGCGCCGTTATTCAGCAGCTCTTCCGCCAGCGATACGCCAAGCGCCTCGGCATCTTGCGGTTTGCCGCGACGTTCACCGCGAACCATATGCGAGCCGTCCGGCGCGCCAACCAGCGCACGCAGCCACAGTTCACCGTCAGTTAATTCAGCATAGCTGCCAATTGGCACCTGACAGCCTCCTTCGAGGCGTGTATTCATCGCGCGCTCGGCTTTTACGCGAACGGCGGTATCGTCATGATTCAGCGGCGCCAGCAGTGCCTGAGTGCGCACATCATCCAGACGACACTCAATGCCGACGGCGCCCTGGCCGACGGCGGGCAGCGACAGCTCCGGCGGCAACGCCACGCGAATACGTTCTTCCAGCCCCAGGCGTTTCAGGCCCGCAACCGCAAGAATAATGGCATCGTAGTCGCCGTTATCCAGCTTGCCAAGGCGTGTGCCGACGTTCCCACGCAGCGAGCGAATCACCAGATCCGGGCGACGTTCAGCCAGCTGACACTGGCGGCGTAAACTTGACGTGCCGACCACGCTGCCTGCCGGCAACGCATCGAGCGAGTCATATCGATTAGAGACAAACGCATCGCGCGGATCCTCGCGCTCGCAGATGGTCACCAGCCCCAGCCCTTCCGGGAACTCAACGGGCACATCCTTCATCGAATGCACGGCGATATCGGCGCGGTTCTCAAGCAATGCCAGCTCCAGCTCTTTGACAAACAGACCTTTTCCGCCCACTTTGGCCAGCGGCGTATCCAGAATGACATCGCCACGCGTAACCATTGGCACCAGCTCAACGCGTAATCCGGTGTGGCAGGCTTCCAGGCGCTGCTTAACATAATGTGCCTGCCAGAGTGCAAGAGGACTTTGGCGTGTGGCAATTCTCAAAACATTGTCTAACATGCTTGTTACCGTCATTATCAATCGCTAACCATCCTAACATTGTTGACACTCGGATGGCAGTTTTACGGTTGATGAAGAGTGAGAGGGACAGGGCGGCGTATTCGTCAGCCATCGCCGTATTCAGGAATTTACACGTACAGAACGGTGCTACACTTGTATGTAGCGCATCTTTCTTTACGGTCAACCGGCAAGGTGTTAAATTGATCACGTTTTAGACCATTTTTTCGTCTGTACCACCAGAAAAGCAAAAGGCGAAAAAAGGGTAACGGTTATTTTTTGAAATACTGCGGGTCCGCTGCTTTTTCTGTTCTGACTGGCATGCGACACCCGGAAACATCAGGCGATACGTCTTGTACCTCTATATTGAGACTCTGAAACAGAGACTGGATGCCATCAATCAATTGCGCGTGGATCGCGCGCTTGCTGCCATGGGCCCTGCTTTCCAGCAGGTATACAGTCTTCTGCCGACATTGTTGCACTATCACCATCCGCTAATGCCGGGTTACCTCGATGGTAACGTTCCCCAGGGCATTTGCCTCTTCACGCCTGATGAAACCCAACAGCATTACCTGACTGAACTTGAACTCTACCGTGGTATGCCGCCGCAGGATTCGCCAAAAGGCGAGCTGCCGATTACCGGGGTTTACTCCATGGGCAGCACATCATCGGTTGGGCAAAGCTGCTCTTCTGACCTGGATATCTGGGTCTGCCATCAGTCCTGGCTCGACAATGAAGAGCGCCAGCTGTTGCAGCGTAAATGCAGCCTGCTGGAGAGCTGGGCGGCGTCGCTCGGCGTGGAAGTGAGCTTCTTCCTGATTGATGAAAACCGTTTCCGCCATAACGAAAGCGGCAGTCTGGGTGGTGAAGACTGCGGCTCGACTCAGCACATCCTGTTGCTGGATGAGTTTTACCGTACTGCCGTTCGCCTGGCCGGGAAACGTATTCTGTGGAATATGGTGCCGTGCGATGAAGAAGAGAATTATGACGACTACGTCATGTCGCTTTACTCGCAGGGCGTTCTGACGCCAAACGAGTGGCTGGATCTGGGCGGCCTGAGCTCCCTGTCCGCCGAAGAGTACTTTGGCGCAAGCCTCTGGCAGCTTTATAAGAGCATTGATTCACCATACAAAGCGGTGCTGAAAACCCTGCTGCTGGAAGCTTACTCCTGGGAATACCCCACGCCGCGCCTGCTGGCGAAAGATATTAAACAGCGTCTGCACGACGGGGAGATCGTCTCCTACGGGCTTGATGCCTACTGCATGATGCTGGAACGCGTCACCGAATACCTGACAGCCATTGAGGACGCCACGCGTCTTGACCTGGTGCGTCGATGTTTCTATCTCAAAGTTTGTGAAAAACTGAGCCGCGAACGCGCCTGCGTGGGCTGGCGTCGTGAAGTCGTCAGCCAGTTAGTCAAAGAGTGGGGATGGGACGAAGCGCGTCTCGCCATGCTGGACAACCGCGCCAACTGGAAGATCGATCAGGTGCGCGAGGCGCACAACGAACTGCTTGATGCGATGATGCAGAGCTACCGCAACCTGATCCGCTTTGCCCGCCGTAACAACCTTAGCGTTTCTGCCAGCCCACAGGATATCGGGGTGCTGACCCGTAAACTGTACGCCGCGTTTGAAGCGTTGCCGGGCAAGGTTACGCTGGTTAACCCACAGATTTCGCCTGACCTGTCTGAGCCGAATCTGACCTTTATCTACGTGCCGCCGGGCCGCGCAAACCGCACCGGGTGGTATCTGTACAACCGTGCGCCAAGCATGGATTCGATCATCAGCCATCAGCCGCTGGAATATAACCGCTATCTGAACAAGCTGGTGGCCTGGGCCTGGTTTAACGGCCTTCTCACCTCACGCACCCGGTTGTTTATCAAGGGTAACGAGGTGGTCGATTTAGCCAAGTTGCAGGAGATGGTGGCGGATGTCTCGCACCACTTCCCACTGCGTCTGCCTGCTCCGACGCCAAAGGCGCTCTACAGCCCGTGTGAGATCCGCCATCTGGCGATCATCGTCAACCTGGAATACGACCCGACGGCGGCCTTCCGCAATCAGGTCGTTCACTTTGACTTCCGCAAGCTGGACGTCTTTAGCTTCGGCGAGCAGCAAAACTGCCTGGTGGGTAGCGTGGATCTACTGTACCGCAACTCGTGGAACGAAGTGCGTACCTTACACTTTAACGGCGAGCAGGCGATGATCGAGGCGCTGAAAACGATCCTCGGCAAGATGCACCAGGACGCCGCACCCCCGGACAGCGTGGAGGTGTTCTGCTACAGCCAGCACCTGCGCGGCCTGATTCGTACCCGCGTGCAGCAGCTGGTGTCTGAGTGCATCGAACTGCGTCTCTCCAGCACCCGTCAGGAAACCGGGCGCTTTAAAGCGCTGCGCGTCTCCGGCCAGACCTGGGGCCTGTTCTTTGAGCGCCTGAACGTGTCGGTGCAGAAGCTGGAGAACGCCATTGAATTCTACGGCGCGATTTCACACAACAAACTGCATGGCCTGTCGGTTCAGGTGGAAACCAATCACGTTAAGCTGCCGCAGGTGGTAGATGGCTTTGCGAGTGAAGGGATTATTCAGTTCTTCTTCGAAGAGTCGGGCGATAATGCCGGGTTTAACATCTACATTCTGGATGAAACCAACCGTGCCGAGGTGTATCACCACTGTGAAGGCAGCAAAGAGGAGCTGGTGCGCGACGTCAGCCGCTTCTATTCGTCTTCGCACGATCGCTTTACCTACGGCTCAAGTTTTATCAACTTCAACCTGCCGCAGTTCTACCAGATTGTGAATGTGGATGGGCGAGCGCAGGTGATCCCGTTCCGTACGCAGGCGATTACCACTGCGGCGCCCGCTAACCAGGAAACTGCGCCGCTGTTGCAGCAGTATTTTTCCTGAGGCTTTTCGCCGGGTGGCGCTATCGCTTACCCGGCCTACGGTTCGAGCCGCTGTAGGCCCGGTAAGGCGTAGCCGCCACCGGGCAACAAAACTACCTGAAACTCACGTCCTCACCCGCCTGCGCGGTCGCTGCCTGCTCCAGCAGATCCCAGAACGTTTCGCCGCTGCGGTCGCAGACCCACTCGTCACCTTTCAGATCAAAGTGATAGCCGCCCTGTTTCGCCGCCAGCCACACCTGGTGAAGCGGCTCCTGACGGTTAATAATAATCTTGCTGCCGTTTTCGAAGCTTAAGGTCAGGATCCCGCCGTTGATTTCACAATCGATATCGCTGTCGCCGTCCCAGTCGTCGATACGCTCTTCGATGGTCATCCACAGGGTATCGGCAAGGCGATGAAATTCACTGTCGTTCATGGTTTTATTCCTGTTTTTCGTGATGGCGGCAGTATAACGCTAAATAATTCCCGTTGCAGGAAAGCGGCAAACTCTTGCTTTTGTGTCTTCTCCTGCGATGATAGAAACAGATTTGAACTTACGGGCAACCTCTACATGAAAAACGTCTTCCGAACGCTTGTCGTTCTTGTCACTCTGTTTAGCCTGACCGGCTGTGGACTGAAGGGACCACTGTACTTCCCGCCAGAGGATAAAAACGCACCACCGCCGACAAAACCGGTGCAAAGTGGTATCGAGTCATCTACGCCGGATACCAACGATCGCGGCAATAACGGCGGCCCGACTCAGGTCAATCTCTGACAATTACGTTCTGTACCCGCGCAATGGAGCAAATGATGCAGTTCTCTAAAATGCATGGCCTTGGCAACGACTTTATGGTCGTCGACGCGGTAACGCAGAATGTCTTTTTCTCCCCGGAACTGATCCGTCGTCTGGCGGATCGACACGTGGGCGTGGGGTTTGACCAGCTGCTGGTGGTGGAGCCGCCTTACGATCCTGACCTGGACTTTCACTATCGCATTTTTAACGCCGACGGCAGCGAAGTTTCCCAGTGCGGCAACGGCGCGCGCTGTTTTGCCCGCTTTGTTCGGCTGAAAGGGCTGACCAACAAGCGCGATATCCGCGTCAGCACCGCCAATGGCCGGATGGTGCTCAGCGTCACCGACGACGAACTGGTGCGCGTGAACATGGGAGAGCCGAACTTCGAACCCTCTGCCGTGCCGTTTCGCGCCAACAAAGCGGAAAAGACCTATATCATGCGTGCCGCCGAGCAGACAGTATTGTGCGGCGTCGTCTCAATGGGTAACCCGCACTGCGTGATTCAGGTGGATGATGTGCAAACCGCGGCGGTTGAAACGCTCGGCCCGGTGCTGGAAAGCCACGAGCGCTTCCCGGAGCGGGCGAACATCGGTTTCATGCAAGTGGTGAAGCGTGAACATATTCGCCTGCGGGTTTACGAGCGCGGCGCGGGCGAAACCCAGGCCTGCGGAAGCGGTGCCTGTGCGGCGGTGGCCGTCGGTATCTCACAGGGGTTACTGGCAGAAGAGGTTCGCGTGGAATTACCAGGCGGTCGGCTTGATATCGCCTGGAAAGGAGCGGGTCATCCACTGTACATGACTGGCCCGGCGACACATGTTTATGACGGGTTTATCCATCTATGAAGCAACCAGGGGAAGAACTGCGGGAACCTGTAACAGAGCTGGACGACAGCACTGTTGTGGATTATCTGCTGCACAATCCTGAGTTTTTTATCCGCAATGCACGCGTCGTCGAACGGATGCGCGTGCCGCATCCGGTTCGCGAGACCGTGTCGCTGGTTGAATGGCACATGGCGCGCTCGCGCAACCACATCAATCAGCTCGAAGAGAACATGACGCTGCTGATGGAGCAGGCCAGCAATAACGAAAGCCTGTTCTACCGTCTTCTGCACCTTCAGGCGCGTCTGGCTTCCGCACACAGTCTCGAAGAGTTCCTCAACCGCTTCCACCGCTGGGCGCGCGAGCTGGGGCTGGCAGGCGCGACGATCCGTCTCTTCCCTGACCGCTGGCGCATTGGCGCGCCGTCCGGGTTTACCCATCTGGCGCTGAGCCGTCAGGCGTTTGAGCCGCTGCGCATTCAGCGTCTGGGCCATGAGCACCATTATCTGGGGCCGCTCAACGGGCCAGAACTGCTGGTGGTGCTGCCGGAAGCCAAAGCTATCGGCTCGGTGGCGATGTCGCTGATGGGGCGCGATGGTGACCTGGGCGTGATGTTATTTACCAGCCGCGACGCGCATCACTATGAACAGGGGCAGGGTACGCAACTGTTGCAGGAGATCGCCCTGATGTTGCCTGAGTTGCTGGAGCGCTGGATTGAGCGCGTATGACGGACGGACTGCTCGCCACTGACGTCATCCGCTTTCTGCGCTATCTGGGCGTAGAACGCCAGCTCAGCCCTATTACGCTGCTCAACTATCAGCGTCAGCTTGATGCCATCATGCAGATTGCCGATGAAATCGGCCTGAAAAGCTGGCAACAATGTGACGCCGCCACGGTACGCGGGTTCGTCGTGCGTAGCCGTAAAAAAAATCTCAGCCCGGCGAGCCTGGCGCTCCGGCTCTCTGCCCTGCGCAGTTTCTTCGACTGGCTGGTCAGTCAGGGCGGTCTGAAAGCCAACCCGGCAAAAGGGATCGCCACGCCGAAAGCCCCGCGTCATCTGCCGAAAAATATCGACGTCGACGACGTAAACCGCCTGCTGGATATCGATCTTAACGATCCGCTGGCCGTGCGCGACCGCGCGATGCTGGAGGTGATGTACGGCGCGGGCCTGCGTCTCTCTGAGCTGGTGAACCTCGACTTAAAGCACCTCGATCTGGAATCCGCCGAGGTGTGGGTAATGGGCAAGGGCAGCAAAGAGCGCCGCCTGCCGATCGGCCGCAATGCGGTCTCCTGGATTGAGCACTGGCTGGATCTGCGCGGGCTGTTTGGCGCCGACGAAGATGCGCTGTTCCTGTCGAAACTCGGCAAGCGGATCTCGGCGCGTAACGTGCAGAAGCGCTTTGCGGAGTGGGGCATTAAGCAGGGGCTGAACAGCCACGTTCACCCCCACAAGCTGCGCCACTCTTTTGCGACGCACATGCTGGAATCAAGCGGCGACCTGCGCGGCGTACAGGAGCTGCTTGGTCACGCGAATCTGTCGACCACCCAAATCTATACCCACTTAGACTTCCAACACCTTGCCTCGGTGTATGACGCGGCGCATCCACGCGCCAAACGGGGGAAATAATGCGTTTTTACCGCCCACTTGGTCAGATCTCAGCCCTGACGTTTGATCTTGATGACACCCTTTACGACAATCGTCCGGTGATCCTGCGTACCGAGCAGGAGTCGCTGGCGTTTGTGCAGAACTACCATCCTGCGCTGAAAACAATGCAGAACAAAGATTTCCAGAAGCTGCGTCAGTCCCTGCGGGAAACCGAGCCGGAAATTTATCATGACGTGACCGAATGGCGCCGCCGTGCGGTTGAGCAGGCGATGCTCAATGCCGGCCTGAGCGCGCAGGACGCGGCCACGGGTGCCGAAGCGGCCATGGAAAACTTCGCCAAATGGCGCAGTCGCATCGACGTGCCGCAGGAGACCCACGACACGCTGGCGAAGCTCGCCGAAAAGTGGCCGCTGGTGGCCATCACCAACGGCAACGCTCAGCCTGAACTGTTTGGTCTGGGGAACTATTTTCAGTTCGTGCTGCGCGCGGGCCCGCACGGACGCTCGAAGCCGTTCAACGATATGTATCATCTGGCAGCGGAAAAACTGGATTTGCCGCTCGGTGAGATCCTGCACGTGGGCGACGACCTGACCACGGACGTCGCCGGGGCGATCCGCTGCGGCATGCAGGCCTGCTGGATCAAGCCGGAAAATGCCGATCTGATGACTACCCCGGATAGCCGTCTTCTGCCGCACGTGGAAATTTCACGGTTGGCATCCCTCACGACGCTGATATAATCATCAATTGTTCTGTATAAATTAACAGGGTTTTGGCGAATGGAAACATTTGCCTGCCCGCCATGACGTGACGGTGCCAATGGACGTTTCTTACCTGCTCGACAGCCTTAATGATAAACAGCGTGACGCGGTTGCCGCCTCGCGTACAAACCTGCTGGTACTGGCTGGAGCGGGCAGTGGTAAGACGCGCGTGCTGGTTCACCGTATCGCCTGGCTACAGAGCGTGGAGAACTGCTCGCCGTACTCGATTATGGCCGTGACGTTCACCAACAAGGCGGCGGCGGAGATGCGCCACCGTATCGCACAGCTGATGGGCACCAGCCAGGGCGGCATGTGGGTTGGCACCTTCCACGGCCTGGCGCACCGTCTGCTGCGCGCGCACCATATGGACGCTAACCTGCCGCAGGATTTCCAGATCCTCGACAGCGAAGATCAGCTGCGCCTGCTGAAACGCCTGATCAAGGCGATGAATCTCGACGAGAAGCAGTGGCCGCCGCGTCAGGCGATGTGGTACATCAACGGTCAAAAAGACGAAGGGCTGCGTCCGCATCATATTCAGAGCTTCGGTAACCCGGTCGAGCAGACCTGGCAGAACGTCTACAAGGCCTATCAGGAAGCGTGCGATCGCGCCGGTCTGGTGGATTTCGCCGAGCTGCTGCTGCGCGCCCACGAGCTGTGGCTGAACAAACCGCATATCCTGCAACACTACCGTGAACGCTTTACCAACATCCTGGTGGACGAATTCCAGGATACCAACAACATCCAGTACGCCTGGATCCGCCTGCTGGCCGGGGATACCGGCAAGGTGATGATCGTAGGCGATGACGACCAGTCTATCTACGGCTGGCGCGGCGCGCAGGTGGAGAACATCCAGCGCTTCCTCAACGATTTCCCCGGCGCGCAAACCATCCGTCTGGAACAGAACTACCGTTCTACCAGCAACATTCTGAGCGCGGCCAACGCCCTGATTGAGAACAACAACGGGCGCCTGGGTAAAAAGCTGTGGACCGATGGCGTCGACGGCGAACCGATTTCGATTTACTGCGCCTTCAACGAGCTCGACGAAGCCCGTTTCGTTGTGAACCGCATTAAAACCTGGCAGGAGAACGGCGGCGCGCTGGAGCAGTGTGCCATTCTCTATCGCAGCAACGCCCAGTCGCGCGTGCTGGAAGAGGCGCTGTTGCAGGTGAGCATGCCGTACCGCATTTATGGAGGTATGCGCTTCTTCGAACGTCAGGAGATCAAAGATGCGCTCTCGTACTTGCGTCTGATTGCCAACCGTAACGACGATGCGGCATTTGAGCGCGTGGTGAACACACCGACGCGCGGCATCGGCGATCGTACGCTGGACGTGGTGCGTCAGGCCTCGCGCGATCGTCAGCTCACGTTGTGGCAGGCATGCCGCGAGCTGTTACAGGAAAAAGCCCTCGCCGGGCGCGCCGCCAGCGCATTGCAACGCTTTCTGGAGTTAATCGACGCACTGGCGCAGGAAACGGCCGACATGCCGCTGCACGTCCAGACCGACCGGGTGATTAAAGATTCCGGCTTGCGCACCATGTACGAGCAGGAAAAAGGCGAGAAGGGCCAGACCCGTATTGAGAACTTAGAGGAACTGGTGACGGCAACGCGCCAGTTCAGCTACAACGAAGAAGACGAAGACCTGATGCCGTTGCAGGCATTCCTCTCTCACGCCGCGCTGGAGGCGGGTGAAGGGCAGGCCGATACCTGGCAGGATGCGGTTCAGCTGATGACCCTGCACTCCGCGAAAGGTCTGGAGTTCCCGCAGGTGTTCATCGTCGGGATGGAAGAGGGGATGTTCCCGAGCCAGATGTCGCTGGATGAAGGCGGGCGTCTGGAAGAGGAGCGTCGTCTGGCCTACGTGGGCGTGACCCGTGCGATGCAGAAACTGACTCTGACCTACGCGGAAACCCGCCGCCTGTACGGGAAAGAGGTGTATCACCGTCCGTCGCGCTTTATCGGCGAACTGCCGGAAGAGTGTGTGGAAGAGGTGCGCCTGCGCGCCAGCATCAGCCGTCCGGTCAGCCATCAGCGTATGGGCTCGCCGATCTCTGAAACCGACACCGGTTACAAGCTGGGCCAGCGCGTGCGCCACTCGAAGTTTGGCGAAGGCACCATCGTCAACCTGGAAGGCAGCGGCGAGCACAGCCGTTTGCAGGTAGCGTTCCAGGGGCAGGGGATCAAATGGCTGGTGGCAGCCTATGCCAAGCTGGAAAGTGTGTAACTTTCAGAAAAATATCACTATTTTGTAATAATCTGCTAGCCTTATACGTTGAAGGTCAATTAATGCCCTTCAGCGTTCCGTTGCGTGTTGACGCCACAGTTATTGCTGGCGTAACATGCGCGCACGATTACGCTAAGAGGACATTCGCCTTGGACACACCCAGTAGATACTGGCTCAATTCCCTGTCATCCAGGAACAACTCCTAAGGCTATCTCCTCTTGCTGATGGCCTTAGTGGTTGTCAGCGACTGCATCATTCCCGTCGCGCTGAGTCAGGCTGTTTAATGGTCTGAAACCCAATTTGTTTCTGTGTGCCCACCGAACTGTCCGATATTTTTTGCATTGGGAGTCCCGGTCATGTTGAGCGCATTTCAACTCGAAAATAACCGACTGACTCGGCTTGAAGCCGAAGAGTCACAGCCCCTCATTGATGCCGTATGGGTGGATCTGGTCGAGCCGGACGACGATGAGCGCCTTCGCGTACAATCTGAACTGGGGCAAAGCCTGGCGACACGCCCGGAACTGGAAGACATCGAAGCATCCGCCCGTTTTTTTGAAGACGAAGACGGCCTGCACATTCACTCCTTCTTCTTTTTCGAGGATGCCGAAGACCACGCGGGGAACTCCACCGTGGCGTTTACCATCCGCGATGGCCGCCTGTTCACCCTGCGCGAGCGCGAACTGCCTGCGTTTCGTCTCTACCGTATGCGTGCCCGCAGCCAGGCGATGATGGACGGCAACGCTTATGAGCTGCTGCTGGATCTGTTCGAAACCAAAATCGAACAGCTGGCGGATGAAATCGAAAACATCTACAGCGACCTGGAAAAGCTGAGCCGCGTGATCATGGAAGGCCATCAGGGTGATGAGTACGACGAAGCGTTGTCCACGCTGGCAGAGCTGGAAGATATCGGCTGGAAGGTGCGTTTGTGTCTGATGGATACCCAGCGCGCGCTGAACTTCCTGGTGCGCAAGGCGCGTCTGCCGGGCGGTCAGCTGGAGCAGGCGCGTGAGATCTTACGCGATATCGAATCCCTGCTGCCGCACAACGAATCCCTGTTCCAGAAGGTCAACTTCCTGATGCAGGCGGCGATGGGCTTCATCAACATCGAGCAGAACCGCATCATCAAGATCTTCTCGGTGGTGTCCGTGGTGTTCCTGCCGCCGACGCTGGTAGCCTCCAGCTACGGGATGAACTTCGAGTTTATGCCGGAACTGAAGTGGAGCTTTGGCTACCCGGGGGCGATTATCTTTATGATCCTCGCCGGGCTGGCGCCGTATCTCTATTTTAAACGCCGGAACTGGCTGTAAAAATCTGGCGGGTGGCGCTGCGCTTACCCGCCCTACGATCGAATTCCCTCTCCCTGTGGGAGAGGGTTAGGGTGAGGGCAACATCACAGCCCTTTGCGCACCCTGCGCTGGGTATAAATCGCATCCGCAACAAAGATGGCCAGCGCCACCCAGATAAAGGCGAACGTCACCATCTTATCCGCACCCGGCACCTCGCCGTAAAACACCACCGCCAGCAGGAACATCAGCGTCGGGCCAATGTACTGGAAGAAGCCCAACGTGGAGAGGCGCAGACGCGTTGCCGCGCCGGTGAAGCACAGCAGGGGTATCGTCGTGACCACGCCCGCGGCCATCAGCATCAGGTTCAGCGACCATGGGTTGCTGCCCATATGGCTGGTGGCGCTGTCGGCAATACCGAACAGGTAGATCGCGGCGACAGGCAGCAGCCACAGGGTTTCAAACAGCATTCCCGTCTGCGCTTCCACGGCGATTTTTTTACGCACCAGGCCGTAGAAGGCAAAGCTGAACGCCAGCCCCAGGGCGATAACCGGCAGTGAGCCGAAGGTCCACAGCTGTACCAGCACGCCGCAGAAGGCCAGAATCACTGCCACCCACTGCATCCGGCGAAAGCGCTCGCCGAGGAAAATCATCCCCAGCAAAATATTGACCAGCGGGTTAATAAAGTAGCCCAGGCTGGCTTCGAGCATGTGATGGTTATTCACCGCCCAGATAAACAGCAGCCAGTTTCCGCCAATCAGCACCGCAGAGAGGGCGAGCAGGAAGACCTTCTTCGGGGTTTTCAGCAGCGTTTTGACGCCTGACCACTGACGGCTGATACTCATCAGCGCAATCATGAAGAAAAACGACCAGATGACGCGGTGAGTGAGGATCTCGTCCGCCGGGACATAGGCGATAAGTTTGAAGTACGCCGGTGCTATACCCCAAATAAAATAAGCGGCAAGGGCGAGTAAAACGCCCTGCCGCGTCTGTTTAGCATCCATCGGGAAAATCCGTTACAAAAAAGTGAAGTAATTTTACCCGAATTTGCCGTCTCAACCCACCATATAAGTGGCGGTTGCGCTGGCGATATAAACCTGCTCCTCGTTATGCAGCTCAACGCGGGCGACGGCAACTTTATTCCCGGCGCGCAGCAGGCTGCTGGTACAGGTGAAGCGGTTTCCGCGTCCTGGGCGCAGGTAGTCGACGCGTAAATCGATGGTGCCCATGCGCGACAGGCGCTGGCGTAACTCATCTTCGTTGATGGTGTCGTGGCGCGTCAGCGTGCTGCCCACGCACACCAGACCGGCCGCCACGTCCAGCGCGGAGGCAATTACCCCGCCGTGCAAAATGCTTTGCGCCCAGTTACCGACCATCATTGGCTGATTATTGAAACTCAGCTGAGCGAAGTCTTTTTCGTATCGCTCCAGCTCAAGACCCAGTGCACGGTTGAACGGCATGTGGTACACAAAAATCTCGCCCACGAGCTTTAAGGTTTCTTCGGCGGTGAGTGTGGCTGACATCTGACGTGGCATCCTTGTTGTTAACAAAATGTTGATTTTATGCTTCAGGATAAAGGAATGCCACTTTAAGAAACGAGGAAGCGGAAGTTATCGCAGAAGTCTGTAGAATGCCCGGACAAAACTATTCATTAAATGTCACCATTTCAGGAGAACACCACCGATGCGGACGTATCTGGGTTGGTTACTGGCGGCGGTTGCGCTGCCCCTCACAGCATATGCGCAGGAAGCGACGATCAAAGAGGTGCATGATAAACCTGCCGTTAAGGGCAGCATCATCGCCAATATGCTTCAGGAGCATGACAATCCGTTCACGCTGTACCCGTATGACACAAACTACGTGATCTACACCCAGACCAGCGATCTCAACAAAGAGGCGATAAGCTCCTATAACTGGTCTGATAATGCGCGTAAAGATGAGGTGAAGTTCCAGCTCAGCCTCGCCTTCCCGTTCTGGCGCGGCATCCTGGGGCCGAACTCGGTACTTGGCGCGTCCTACACGCAGAAGTCATGGTGGCAACTCTCCAACAGCGGGGAGTCATCACCGTTCCGCGAAACCAACTATGAACCGCAGCTGTTCCTCGGTTTCGCCACCGATTATGAGTTTGCAGGCTGGACGCTGCGAGACGTGGAGGTGGGCTATAACCACGATTCCAACGGTCGTTCCGACCCAACCTCACGCAGCTGGAACCGCATCTATACGCGTCTGATGGCGCAGAACGGCAATTTCATGGTGGAAGTGAAGCCGTGGTACGTAGTAGGCAGCACCGATGACAACCCGGATATCACCAAATACATGGGATACTATCAGCTTAAGGTGGGCTATCAGCTGGGTGACGCGGTGCTGAGCGCCAAAGGCCAGTACAACTGGAATACCGGCTACGGCGGTGCAGAGCTGGGCCTGAGCTACCCGGTAACGAAACACGTGCGTCTCTATACCCAGGTGTATAGCGGCTACGGCGAATCGCTGATCGACTACAACTTCAACCAGACCCGCGTCGGTGTGGGCGTCATGCTGAACGATATTTTCTAAGCTGCTCGAATGTTTTTGCGTTAAACGTTGAAGTTTCTCTCTCAGGCGCTGAAAATAGCGCCTGTTTCATTTCTGGCATATGGGGTTAACGTGGCGCAGGCGGAAGTATTGAATCAGGAATCGCTGGCTAAACAGGTTTTGCATGAAACCTTTGGCTACCAGCAGTTCCGTCCTGGCCAGGAAACCATCATTGAAACCGTTCTGGAAGGCCGCGATTGCCTGGTGGTCATGCCGACCGGCGGCGGTAAATCGCTCTGCTATCAGGTGCCCGCGCTGGTGCTTAATGGCCTGACGGTTGTGGTATCACCCCTTATTTCCCTGATGAAAGACCAGGTCGACCAGCTGCTCGCCAACGGCGTGGCGGCGGCCTGTCTTAACTCAACGCAAACTCGCGAGCAGCAGCAAGAGGTGATGGCCGGGTGCCGCACCGGACAGGTTCGCCTGCTGTATATCGCGCCAGAGCGCCTGATGCTGGACAACTTCCTCGACCACCTGGCGCACTGGAACCCGGTGCTGCTGGCGGTGGATGAAGCGCACTGTATCTCCCAGTGGGGGCACGATTTCCGCCCGGAATACGCCGCCCTCGGCCAGCTTCGTCAGCGCTTCCCCGAGCTGCCGTTTATGGCGCTTACCGCCACGGCGGACGACACCACGCGTCAGGACATCGTTCGCCTGCTGGGACTGAACGACCCGTATATTCAGGTCAGCAGCTTCGACCGCCCGAACATCCGCTATATGCTGATGGAAAAGTTCAAGCCGCTGGATCAGCTCCTGCGCTACGTGCAGGAGCAGCGCGGCAAGTCCGGCATCATCTACTGCAACAGCCGCGCAAAGGTGGAAGACACCGCTGCGCGTCTGCAAAATCGCGGCTTTAGCGCGGCGGCATACCATGCCGGGTTAGAGAACCACATCCGCGCCGACGTGCAGGAAAAATTCCAGCGCGACGACCTGCAAATCGTGGTCGCAACGGTGGCGTTCGGGATGGGGATCAACAAGCCCAACGTGCGCTTTGTGGTGCATTTCGACATTCCGCGCAATATCGAATCCTACTATCAGGAAACCGGCCGCGCCGGGCGTGATGGTCTGCCTGCGGAAGCGATGCTGTTTTACGACCCGGCGGATATGGCGTGGCTGCGCCGCTGTCTGGAAGAGAAACCGCAGGGGCAGTTGCAGGATATCGAACGCCACAAGCTTAACGCGATGGGGGCCTTCGCCGAAGCGCAAACCTGCCGCCGTCTGGTGTTACTCAACTACTTTGGTGAAGGGCGTCAGGCGCCGTGCGGCAACTGCGATATCTGCCTCGACCCGCCGAAGCAGTACGATGGCCTGATGGACGCGCGCAAAGCGCTCTCGACTATCGGACGCGTGAACCAGCGCTTTGGGATGGGCTACGTCGTTGAAGTGCTGCGCGGGGCTAACAACCAGCGTATCCGCGATATGGGTCACGACAAGCTGCCGGTTTACGGCATCGGGAAAGACCAGAGCCATGAGCACTGGGTGAGTATTATCCGCCAGTTGATCCACCTCGGCTTTGCCACGCAAAATATTGCCCAGCATTCTGCGCTTCAGCTGACCGAAGCGGCGCGACCTGTCCTGCGTGGCGAGGTTGAACTGAAGCTCGCCGTTCCGCGCGTCGTCGCCCTGAAGCCGCGCGTGATGCAAAAATCCTACGGCGGTAACTACGACCGCAAGCTGTTCGCCAAGCTGCGTAAGCTGCGTAAAGCTATTGCCGATGAAGAGAACATCCCGCCATACGTGGTGTTCAACGACGCGACGCTGATCGAGATGGCCGAGCAAATGCCGCTCAGCGCCAGCGAGATGCTCAGCGTCAACGGCGTCGGCACGCGCAAGCTGGAGCGCTTCGGTAAAGAGTTTATGGCGCTCATCCGTTCCCACGCTGATGGTGATGATGAGGAGTAGTCAGCCGGGCGAAAAAGTGCCAGGATGGTGACTCACTGTATTATTTCCCCGCGAGCTAATTATGTTAATGCTATTTCTCACCGTGGCGTTAGTGCACATCGTTGCGCTGATGAGCCCAGGCCCTGATTTTTTCTTCGTGTCGCAAACGGCCGTCAGCCGCTCCCGCAAAGAGGCGATGATGGGTGTGCTCGGTATTACCATGGGCGTCATGGTCTGGGCGGCGGTTGCGCTGCTCGGTCTGAACCTGATCCTGGCGAAAATGGCGTGGCTGCATAACATCATTATGGTTGGCGGCGGTCTGTACCTGTGCTGGATGGGCTACCAGATGCTGCGCGGGGCGCTGAAGAAAGAAGAGAACAAGCCGGAAGAGCCAAAGGTTGAGCTGGCAACGGGCGGCCGTAGCTTTGTGAAAGGGCTGCTGACCAACCTGGCGAACCCGAAAGCAATTATTTACTTCGGCTCGGTATTCTCGCTGTTTGTGGGGGATAACGTCGGCGCGGGCGCGCGCTGGGGGATCTTCCTGCTGATCGTTGTGGAAACGTTCGCCTGGTTTACCGTTGTGGCAAGCCTGTTTGCCTTACCGGCGATGCGTCGCGGCTACCAGCGCATCGCGAAGTGGATCGACGGCTTCGCCGGCGCGTTGTTCGCCGGCTTCGGCATTCATCTCATCATTTCTCGCTAAGCATGACGCGCTGACGCAAGCAGCGCGCCAACCAGCATAAACAGCGAACCAAAGACTTTGTTCAGGGCCTTCATCTGCTTAGGCCCTTTGATCCACGCCGCAATTCGCTGCGCCAGCGTCGCGTAACCAATCATCACAATGATATCGACAATAATGGTGGTTGCGCCCAGCACCACGTACTGCATCACCTGTGGCTGATGCGGCACGATAAACTGCGGGAACAGGGCGGCGAGGAACACGATGCTTTTCGGGTTGGTCAGGTTAACGAACACCGCGCGCTTAAACAGGTGGCCGCGTGTTTGCGTCCGGGAGAGCGTATGCAGATCAATCGAGCCAGCGGTGCGCCACTGCTGAATGCCCAGCCAGATAAGATACGCTGCGCCAGCCCATTTCAGCACCTCGAAGGCCAGCACCGAACGGGAGAACAGCGTGCCCAGACCAATCCCCACCAGCACAATATGAATGCCAAGCCCGGTCTGTAAACCGGCGATTGACGCCACCGCGCCGCGATAGCCGTGATTAATGGAGGTAGTCATGGTGTTGATTGCGCCCGAGCCAGGTGAAAGGCTGAGGATGATGGATGTCAGCAGGTAGGCGAACCACCACTCGAAGGTCATTTGAAACTCCCGGATCGTCTGTTTTTATGCCACAATACGCTATTGTTGAGTCATTTTGTGACCGGTGACGAAAAAAACGATATTCCCTGAATTACGGGGGGTGGAAACCCAATGTTTCAGCAGAAAAAGGACTGGGAAACACGAGAAAACGCATTTGCTGCTTTCTCCATGGGGCCGCTGACCGATTTCTGGCGCCAGCGTGAGGAAGATGAGTTTATGGGCGTCGGGGAAATCCCGGTACGCTTCGTTCGTTTCCGTGATGAAAAAAATGACCGGGTGATTGTGGTCTGCCCCGGGCGCATCGAAAGCTATATCAAATATGCCGAGCTGGCGTATGACCTGTTCCATCTGGGCTTTGATGTGTTAATTATCGACCATCGCGGGCAGGGGCTTTCTGGCCGGATGTTACCGGATACCCATCGCGGCCACGTGGATAACTTCAGCGATTACGTCGACGATCTGGCCGCGTTCTGGCAGCAGGAAGTGCAGCCCGGACCGTGGCGCAAGCGTTATATTCTTGCCCACTCCATGGGGGGCGCGATCTCGACGTTGTTTTTGCAGCGCCATAAGCACCAGTGCGACGCCATTGCGCTGACCGCGCCGATGTACGGCATTGTGATACGTTTTCCTGACTGGATGGTGCGCCATCTTCTCGACTGGGCTGAGGGCCATCAGCGCATTCGAGAAGGCTATGCCATCGGAACAGGACGCTGGCGGGCGTTACCGTTTGCCATCAACGTGTTAACCCACAGTCGGCAGCGTTATCGGCGCAACCTGCGTTTTTATGCCGATGAACCGCGTCTGCGGGTCGGCGGCCCCACCTGGCACTGGGTGCGGGAAGGTATTCATGCCGGTGAACAGGTGCTGGCAGGCGTAGGCGATGATGACACGCCGACGCTCCTGATCCAGGCGGAAGAAGAGCGTGTGGTGGATAACCGCATGCATGACCGCTATTGTGAACTTCGCGCCGCTGCGGGCCATCCCTGTGAAGGGGGTAAACCGCTGGTCATCAACGGTGCGTACCATGAGATCCTTTTTGAAAAGGACGCTATGCGCTCAGTCGCGCTCAACGCCATTGTTGAATTTTTCAACAGGCATAACTGATTATTGTTTTCCACCAGAGGTTGAAATCCCTATGTACCAGGTTGTTGCATCTGATTTAGATGGCACGCTGCTTTCCCCCGACCACACCCTGTCGCCTTATGCGAAAGAGACCCTAAAACTCCTGACTGCCCGTGGCGTGAACTTCGTGTTCGCCACCGGTCGCCACCACGTGGACGTGGGGCAGATCCGCGATAACCTGGAGATCAAGTCGTACATGATCACCTCTAACGGTGCGCGCGTACATGACACGGACGGCAACCTGATTTTTACCCATAATCTCGATCGTGACATCGCCACCGATTTGTTCGGCATTGTGCATAACAACCCGGATATCGTGACTAACGTTTACCGCGACGACGAGTGGTTTATGAACCGCCATCGCCCGGAAGAGATGCGCTTCTTCAAGGAAGCCGTATTCCAGTACTCACTGTACGAGCCGGGTCTGCTGGAGCCGGAAGGGATCAGTAAGGTGTTCTTCACCTGTGTAAATCATGAGGAGTTACTGCCGCTGGAGCAGGCGATCAACGCCCGCTGGGGCGACCGCGTGAACGTGAGCTTCTCCACGCTGACCTGTCTGGAAGTGATGGCGGGCGGGGTGTCCAAAGGTCACGCGCTGGAAGCGGTAGCGAAACGGCTGGGTTTTGATCTGAAAGACTGTATCGCCTTTGGCGATGGCATGAACGATGCCGAGATGCTCTCCATGGCGGGTAAAGGCTGCATCATGCAGAACGCGCACCAGCGCCTGAAAGATCTGCACCCGGAGCTGGAAGTGATTGGCACGAACGCAGACAACGCGGTACCTAAGTATTTGCGCAAACTGTTCCTTGAATAATCTTCATTTGATTGTTTATTGTTCAGATGTCAACTAAAGAGTTCGCTACAATGCCTCTCCTTCTTTCTGAGAGACAAGCATTGTGGCGCTACTCATTATCACGACTATCCTGTGGGCCTTCTCCTTTAGTCTGATTGGCGAATACCTTGCCGGATCGGTCGACAGCTACTTTTCGGTGCTGATGCGCGTGGGGCTGGCGGCGCTGGTGTTCCTGCCGTTCCTGCGTACCCGCGGGCAATCGCTAAAAACTATTCTGCTGTACATGCTGGTAGGCGCGATGCAGCTCGGCATCATGTACCTGTTCAGCTTCCGGGCCTACGTTTACCTGTCCGTCTCGGAATTTCTGCTCTTCACCGTGCTGACGCCGCTCTACATCACGCTGATTTATGACCTGCTCAGCAGGCGCCGCCTGCGCTGGGGATATCTGCTGAGCGCTGCGCTGGCAGTCATTGGCGCGGCGATTATTCGCTATGACAAGGTAAGCGATCACTTCTGGACCGGGCTGATGTTCGTCCAGCTCGCTAATATCAGCTTTGCCATCGGGATGGTGGGTTACAAACGCCTGATGGAGACCCGCCCGATGCCGCAGCATAACGCGTTTGCGTGGTTCTATATGGGTGCGGCGATTGTCGCGATTGCGGCATGGTTTATGCTCGGCAACCCGCAAAAGCTGCCGACCACCCCCGTGCAGTGGAGCGTTCTGGTCTGGCTGGGCGTGGTGGCGTCGGGGCTGGGCTATTTTATGTGGAACTACGGCGCGACGCAGGTAGACGCCGGAACGCTGGGGATCATGAACAACGTGCACGTGCCGGCGGGGCTACTGGTGAACCTCGCCATCTGGCAGGAGCAGCCGCACTGGCCGAGTTTCCTTATTGGGGGAACGGTGATCCTGGCTTCGCTGTGGGTACATCGCCGCTGGGTCGCTCCGCGCTCCGCACAAACGGAAGATGGTCGCACGCGTGGTTCCGCGCTGAGCGAATAAACGCTTCCGTAATTGGCTGACGTTGCTCGCCATCGCGCACGGCGGCGTACAGCCGGCTCCACAGTCCTTCACCCAGGGTTTTGGTAACCACCAGACCCTGGCGTTCAACCGTCTCGACCACCCAGTGCGGCAGCGCCGCAATTCCCATTCTGGCCGCCACCATCTGAATTAACAGCAGCGTGTTATCCACGCTTTTCAGCTGTGGGCTGATGCCCGCGGGTTGCAGGAAATGGCGCCAGATATCCAGACGACTGCGCTGTACCGGGTAAATCAGCAGCGTCTCCGTTGCCAGATCTTCCGGCGTGATACGCGTTTTGGCGGCCAGCGGATGGTCCGGGGCCAGCACCAGACGCACCTCAAAATCAAACATTGGCGAATAGTGCAGACCGCTGCGTGGCAGAATATCTGAGGTCATCACCAGATCCAGCTCACCCTGCTGAAGCGACGGCTGCGGATCAAACGTGACGCCGGATTTGAAGTCCATCTCCACCTGCGGCCACTTCTGGCGGAAGTTCTCAAGCGCGGGGGTCAGCCACTGAATACAGCTGTGACACTCAATGGCGATGCGCAGGGTGGTCTGCTGCGGCTCGTTGCAGGACTGCAACGCGCTGGCAATCTGCGGCAGCACCTGGTTCGCCAGCTGAAGCAAAATTTCGCCCTGCGGCGTAAAGCGCAAAGGCTGGCTCTTACGCACAAAAAGACGAAAGCCGAGGCGTTGTTCCAGATCGCTGAACTGGTGAGAAAGGGCAGACTGAGTCTGGTGCAGCGTGGCCGCTGCCGCCGCAAGAGAACCGCAGTTCCGCAACGCTTGTAGCGTTTTCAGGTGTTTAATCTCGATCATGAAAGTCCTTCACTTCGGCATGAACATTTTGCGCTTGAGGAATATACAGTACCTGCCAATTATAGAAGTGTAAACATCTGGACGTCTAAATAACGAATTTCTACAAGGGGTATGCCATGACAATCCGCACTCACACTCTCGGTTTCCCTCGCGTTGGTCTGCGTCGCGAGCTGAAAAAAGCGCAAGAAAGCTACTGGGCGGGTAACGCCACCCGCGAAGAACTGCTGGCGGTGGGACGCGAGCTGCGCGCGCGTCACTGGGATCAGCAAAAACAGGCGGGCGTAGACCTGCTGCCGGTGGGCGATTTCGCCTGGTACGACCATGTTCTGACCACCAGCCTGCTGCTTGGCAACGTGCCGGCTCGTCATCAGAACAGCGATGGATCGGTGGATATCGATACCCTGTTCCGCATCGGCCGTGGCCGCGCGCCAACGGGTGAGCCAGCGGCAGCGGCGGAAATGACCAAGTGGTTTAACACCAACTATCACTATATGGTGCCGGAGTTCGTTAAGGGCCAGCAGTTCAAACTGACCTGGACCCAGCTTCTGGATGAAGTGGACGAAGCGCTGGCGCTGGGTCACCAGGTGAAACCCGTGCTGCTGGGGCCGGTCACCTACCTGTGGCTGGGCAAAGTGAAAGGTGAGCAGTTCGACCGCCTCAGCCTGCTGAACGATATTCTGCCGGTTTATAAGCAGGTGCTGATTGAGCTGGGTAAGCGCGGTATTCAGTGGGTGCAAATCGATGAACCGGCGCTGGTGCTTGAGCTGCCGCAGGCGTGGCTGGATGCCTTCAAACCGGCGTATGACGCGCTCACGGGCCAGGTGAAGCTGCTGCTGACCACCTATTTCGAGGGCGTAACGCCTAACCTCGACACCATTACTGCGCTGCCGGTTCAGGGTCTGCATGTTGATCTCGTTCACGGCAAAGACGATGTGGCAGAGTTGCACAAGCGTCTGCCTGCGGAGTGGCTGCTCTCTGCCGGTCTGGTGAATGGTCGTAACGTCTGGCGTGCCGATCTCACCGAGAAATATGCACAAATTAAGGACATTGTCGGTAAACGTGAATTGTGGGTAGCCTCTTCCTGTTCCCTGCTGCACAGCCCGATCGACCTGAGCGTAGAGACCCGACTCGACCCTGAGGTGAAAAGCTGGTTTGCCTTTGCCCTGCAAAAGTGTGAGGAGCTGGCTCTACTGCGCGACGCGTTGAACAGCGGCGACACGGCAGCGATTACCCACTGGAGCGCTCCGATCCAGGCGCGCCGTCACTCGACGCGCGTGCATAACCCGGCGGTGGAAAAACGTCTGGCGGCCATCACTGCCCGGGACAGCCAGCGCCAGAGCCCGTATGAAGTGCGCGCCGAAGCCCAGCGTGCGCGCTTTAACCTGCCCGCGTGGCCGACCACAACCATCGGCTCCTTCCCGCAGACTACCGAGATCCGCGGCCTGCGCCTGGACTTCAAAAAGGGCAATCTGGATGCGAATCACTACCGCACCGGCATTGCGGAACACATCAAACAGGCGATCGTCGAGCAGGAACGTCTGGGTCTGGACGTGCTGGTGCACGGCGAGGCCGAGCGTAACGATATGGTGGAATACTTCGGTGAACACCTGGACGGCTTTGTCTTTACCCAGAACGGCTGGGTGCAAAGCTACGGCTCCCGCTGCGTGAAGCCGCCGGTGGTGATCGGTGACGTCAGCCGCCCGGAAGCGATCACCGTGGAGTGGGCGAAGTATGCCCAGTCTCTGACCGACAAACCGGTAAAAGGCATGCTGACGGGGCCGGTGACCATTCTCTGCTGGTCGTTCCCGCGTGAAGATGTTTCCCGGGAAACCATCGCCAAACAGATCGCCCTGGCGCTGCGTGATGAAGTGGCGGATCTGGAAGCGGCGGGGATTGGCATCATTCAGATCGACGAACCGGCGCTGCGTGAAGGCTTGCCGCTGCGTCGCAGCGACTGGGATGCTTACTTACAGTGGGGCGTGGAGGCGTTCCGCCTCAACGCGGCCGTCGCGAAGGACGACACGCAGATCCACACCCACATGTGTTACTGCGAATTTAACGACATCATGGACTCCATTGCCGCGCTCGACGCCGATGTGATCACCATCGAGACCTCGCGTTCAGACATGGAGCTGCTGGAGTCGTTCGAAGAGTTCGACTACCCGAACGAAATCGGGCCGGGCGTGTATGACATTCACTCCCCTAACGTGCCGAGCGTGGAGTGGATTGAATCGCTGCTGCAAAAAGCGGCCCAGCGCATCCCGGCGGAACGTCTGTGGGTAAACCCGGACTGCGGCCTGAAAACCCGTGGCTGGCCTGAAACCCGCGCGGCGCTGGCGAACATGGTGCAGGCGGCGCAGAATTTGCGTCAGGCGTAGTGGGGCTGGATTGCCCGGTTGGCGTAGCCGCCACCGGGCTTTTGGTATTACGCTTTCTTCCCGCCGTACTGGCTGAACCACGCCAGCATTCTCTGCCAGCCATCTTTCGCGGATTCCGCGTGATAGCTCGGACGATAATCGGCATTAAACGCGTGTCCCGCATCCGGGTACACCACGATTTCGGCCTTCGCGTTTGCCGCCCGCAGCGCGTGGCGCATGGTCTCGACGGTATCAAGCGGAATGCCGGTATCCTGACCGCCATACAGCCCTAGCACCGGGGCATTTAAATCGGTGGCGATATCAACCGGATGTTTCGGCGAGTTCAGCGTCTTTTCGCCCACCAGTTTGCCGTACCAGGCCACGGCCGCTTTCAACTGCGGATTGTGCGCGGCATACAGCCAGCTAATGCGTCCACCCCAACAGAAGCCGGTCACCATCAGACGGTGCGGGTCGCCACCGTTGCGCGCCGCCCAACTGGCAACGTGGTCGAGATCGGCCAGTACCTGCGCGTCCGGCACTTTGCTGACCAGGTTGCTGAACAGCGTCGGGATGTCGCTGTAATCATTCGGATCGCCCTGACGGAAATAGAGTTCCGGCGCAACGGCCAGGTAACCTTCCAGCGCCAGACGGCGGCAGAGGTCGCGAATATGTTCATGAACGCCAAATATTTCCTGCACCACGATCACGATGGGCAGCGGGCCATCGGCAGATTTTGGCCGCGCGTGGTACGCTGGCATGTTCTCTCCCTGGGAGGGAATGGAGGTCTCGCCTGCGGTAATGGCTTCTTCAGGGGTTGAGACGATGGTTGAAGCGTGCGGGGCCGCAGCAGGTGCAAAACCGATTTTTTCAGTCATGGCATTCTCCGTACCAATGAATGGATTAGCGCAAAGATAAATATAGACACCAGGTTAACAACCCACAGTGCCTTATAGCGTCTATCTTTTGTGCAGCACCCGGCGATATAACTTGTTAATGTGATGTGAATCGCTATTTTATGGAAATTAACTGCAATCATTTTCATTCATGGTGAGGTGTGTCACGAAATAATGCACATTGCTTCTGTAAAGTACCGTTTTACTTCTTCTGACAAACCGACCCACAGAGGAGTCACCTATGTCTAAGTCTGATGTTTTTCATCTCGGCCTCACTAAAAACGATTTACAAGGGGCTACGCTTGCTATCGTCCCTGGAGATCCAGAGCGTGTGGAAAAGATCGCCGCGCTGATGGATAAGCCGGTTAAGCTGGCAGCGCATCGCGAATTCACCACCTGGCGCGCAGAGCTGGACGGTAAAGCGGTGATCGTGTGCTCTACCGGTATTGGTGGCCCGTCTACCTCTATCGCCGTTGAAGAGCTGGCGCAGCTGGGCATTCATACTTTCCTGCGCATCGGCACCACAGGCGCCATTCAGCCGCACATCAACGTGGGCGACGTGCTGGTTACCACCGCATCCGTGCGGCTGGACGGGGCAAGCCTGCACTTTGCTCCGATGGAATTCCCGGCAGTGGCCGATTTCGAATGCACCACCGCGCTGGTTGAAGCCGCGAAATCCGTGGGCGCCACCACCCACGTGGGCGTAACTGCCTCTTCCGATACCTTCTACCCGGGCCAGGAGCGTTACGACACCTTCTCTGGTCGCGTGGTGAGCCGTTTCAAAGGCTCCATGGAAGAGTGGCAGTCGATGGGCGTCATGAACTACGAAATGGAATCTGCGACGCTGCTGACCATGTGCGCGAGCCAGGGTCTGCGTGCCGGTATGGTGGCGGGCGTTATCGTCAACCGTACCCAACAGGAGATCCCGAACGCTGAAACCATGAAGCAGACTGAAAGCCATGCGGTGAAAATCGTGGTTGAAGCGGCGCGCCGCCTGATCTAATTCTCTCTTCAGTGCTAAAAGGCCGACATGCTCGGCCTTTTCTTTTTGCGTAACGCCTCGCAGGAAAACCCTTTCAAACTGGACGTTCATACAGCACAATTCTATTTTGTGCGGGTTAGACGTGGATGCAGGGGGCATTGTGGATATTTCAATCCTGGTTTATGCGGTAGTTGCGCTGGTGAGCGTGGGGATTGGCTGGCTCATTTGCGGCTACCAACATGCTCAGCAGAAAGCCGATCAGCTGGCAGAGCGCGAAGAGATCGTCGCCGAACTCAGCGCGACGAAACAACAGCTTGCGCTGAGTGACCACTGGCGCGATGAGTGTGAACTGCTCAATAACGAACTGCGCAATCTGCGCGACATTAACACCTCGCTGGAGGCCGATCTCCGGGAAGTGACCACCCGCCTTGAGTCCACCCAACTGCACGCCGAAGACAAAATCCGTCAGATGATCAACAGCGAGCAGCGTCTTAGCGAGCAGTTTGAGAACCTCGCGAACCGCATTTTTGAGCACAGCAATCGCCGCGTGGATGAGCAGAACCGTCAGAGCCTGAACAGCCTGCTGACGCCGCTGCGTGAACAGCTGGACGGCTTTCGCCGTCAGGTGCAGGACAGCTTTGGTCAGGAGGCCCGCGAGCGCCACACGCTGGCGCATGAAATTCGTAATCTCCAGCAGCTGAATGCGCAGATGGCGCAGGAGGCGGTTAACCTGACGCGCGCACTGAAAGGTGATAACAAAGCGCAGGGAAACTGGGGCGAAGTGGTCATGACGCGCGTGCTGGAGGCCTCTGGCCTGCGCGAAGGATACGAATACGAAACGCAGGTCAGCATTGAAAACGATGCGCGCTCGCGGATGCAGCCGGATGTCATTGTTCGTCTGCCACAGGGCAAAGATGTGGTTATCGACGCCAAAATGACGCTGGTGGCCTATGAGCGCTACTTCAACGCGGAAGATGACTACACCCGCGAAACAGCGTTGCAGGAGCACATCGCCTCCGTGCGTAACCATATCCGTCTGCTGGGCAGAAAAGATTATCAGCAGTTGCCGGGGCTGCGATCGCTGGATTATGTGCTGATGTTCATTCCGGTTGAGCCAGCCTTCCTGCTGGCGCTCGACAGACAGCCCGAACTGATCACCGAAGCGCTGAAAAATAACATTATGCTGGTCAGCCCCACCACGCTACTGGTGGCGTTACGTACCATTGCCAACCTGTGGCGTTATGAGCACCAAAGCCGTAACGCGCAGCAGATTGCCGATCGCGCCAGCAAGCTGTACGACAAAATGCGGCTGTTTGTGGACGATATGTCCTCGGTAGGGCAAAGCCTGGAGCGCGCGCAGGATAACTACCGCCAGGCGATGAAAAAACTCTCCTCCGGGCGCGGCAATTTGCTGGCGCAGGCGGAGGCGTTTCGCAGCCTGGGGGTGGAAGTTAAACGCGAGATTAATCCGGAACTGGTGGAGCAGGCTACCGCTCAGGACGAAGAGTTTCGTCTGCGTGAAGGCGACGGTGAGCAAAATAGCCGCAATGAAGACAACGGTTTAGCGGCGAGTTTATCCCCCGAAGCGCAGCCGGCACGTTTCTTTCACGGTGGTTGAAACGTAGGGCAAATGCGCCCAATCTGTTACACTTCACGAACATTTGACTGATTAGCAGGCTCTGAGATGGTTGACGATTCACAAGACACAACGCACTTTGGCTTTCAGACTGTCGCCAAAGCGCAGAAAGCTGACATGGTGGCCCACGTATTTCATTCCGTGGCGGCGAAGTACGATGTGATGAATGATTTGATGTCATTCGGCATTCATCGCTTGTGGAAGCGCTTCACTATTGATTGCAGCGGCGTGCGCCGTGGACAAACGGTGCTGGATTTAGCCGGAGGCACAGGGGATCTGACCGCTAAATTCTCCCGTCTGGTTGGCGAAACCGGCCGCGTGGTGCTGGCGGATATCAACGACTCCATGCTGAAAATGGGACGCGAAAAGCTGCGTAACATCGGCGTGGTAGGCAACGTTGAATATGTTCAGGCCAACGCCGAAGCGCTGCCGTTCCCGGATAATACGTTCGACTGCATCACCATCTCTTTCGGTCTGCGTAACGTGACCGATAAAGATAAAGCGCTGCGCTCCATGTACCGCGTGCTGAAGCCGGGCGGCCGACTGCTGGTTCTCGAGTTTTCTAAACCGATTATCGACCCGCTAAGCAAAGCTTACGATGCCTATTCCTTCCACGTTCTGCCGCGCATCGGCGAGCTGGTGGCAAACGATGCAGAAAGTTACCGTTATCTGGCCGAATCCATCCGAATGCACCCGGATCAGGACACGCTGAAAGCGATGATGCAGGATGCCGAGTTTGAAAACGTGGAATACTTCAATATGACGGCGGGTGTCGTCGCGCTGCATCGTGGTTACAAGTTCTGAGTGGAGGTTTCCTGTGCCCATTAAACCCTTAGTCACCGCAGGCATCGAGAATGTACTGAATGCCTTTCTGTATCGCGCTCCGGCGCTGAAAACCGCACGTCAGCGGCTTAACGGAAAGGTGCTGCGCATCGTGTTAAAGGAGTTCTCGACGCCGCTTGTGCTGGTCTTCAGCGAACGCCGGCTTGACGTTCTGGGGGAGTGGGAAGGCGAAGCTGATTGCTCGGTAATTACGCACATGAGCGTCTTACCAAAACTGCGTGACCGTCAGCAGATGACGGCGCTTATTCGCAGCGGTGAGCTGGAGGTCGAAGGCGATATTCAGGTGGTACAGAACTTCGTTGCACTCAGCGATCAGGCTGAATTCGACCCGGCGGAACTGCTGGCGCCCTATATCGGCGACATCGCGGCTGAAGGGATAAGCAAAACGCTGCGCACGGGTTCCGCTTTCCTGCGTAAAGGTCTGCTCCGTCAACAGCGCTACGCTGCCGAGGTGCTGACCGAAGAGTGGCGTATGGCGCCGGGGCCTTTAGAAGTCGCCTGGTTTGCAGAAGAGACCGCGGCAGTTGAGCGCGCAGTTGATGCGTTAACCAAACGGCTGGAAAAACTGGAGGGCAAATGACGCCTGGTGAAATTCGGCGCCTCTATTTTATCGTTCGCACCTTTTTGAGCTACGGGCTCGACGAGCTTATCCCCAGAATGCGTATCACCCTGCCGCTTCGGCTTTGGCGTCGCACGCTGTTCTGGATGCCGAATCGCCATAAGGATCAGGAGCTGGGCGCACGCCTGCGTCTTGCGTTGCAGGAGCTGGGACCGGTCTGGATCAAGTTTGGGCAGATGCTCTCAACACGTCGCGACCTTTTTCCACCGCAGATTGCCGATCAGCTCGCACTATTGCAGGATCGCGTCGCTCCGTTTGACGGAGAGAGAGCGAAGAAACAAATCGAAGAAGCGATGGGCAATATCCCCATCGAGACCTGGTTTGATGATTTCGATATTCAGCCTCTGGCCTCTGCCTCTATTGCGCAGGTTCATACTGCGCGCCTGAAGGAAAATGGCAAAGAGGTGGTCATTAAAGTGATTCGTCCGGATATCCTGCCGGTTATCAAAGCAGACATGAAGCTGATTTATCGCCTGGCTCGCTGGGTGCCGCGTCTGTTGCCGGATGGCCGCCGTCTGCGTCCGCTGGAAGTGGTACGGGAATACGAAAAAACGCTGATTGATGAGCTTAACCTGCTGCGTGAATCGGCGAACGCCATTCAGCTGCGTCGAAACTTTGAAGACAGCCCGATGCTGTATGTTCCTGAAGTCTATTCTGACTATTGCAGTCAGAACATGATGGTGATGGAACGTATCTACGGTATTCCGGTCTCGGACGTGACGGCGCTGGAAAAACAGGGCACCAACATGAAGTTGCTGGCCGAACGTGGCGTGCAGGTCTTCTTTACTCAGGTTTTCCGCGACAGCTTCTTCCATGCTGACATGCATCCGGGCAACATTTTTGTCAGCTATGAGCACCCGGAAGATCCTAAATACATCGGCATCGACTGCGGTATTGTCGGCTCGCTGAATAAAGAGGATAAGCGTTATCTCGCCGAGAACTTTATCGCTTTCTTCAATCGCGACTACCGTAAGGTGGCCGAGCTGCACGTGGATTCAGGCTGGGTTCCGCCAGATACCAACGTGGAAGAGTTTGAATTTGCGATCCGCACCGTCTGTGAGCCGATTTTTGAAAAGCCGCTCTCGGAGATCTCTTTCGGACACGTCCTGCTCAACCTGTTCAACACCGCACGCCGTTTCAATATGGAAGTGCAGCCACAATTAGTTTTACTTCAGAAAACATTACTTTACGTTGAGGGCGTAGGCCGCCAGCTCTATCCTCAGTTAGACTTGTGGAAAACCGCGAAACCGTTCCTCGAATCCTGGATTAAGGATCAGGTCGGTATTCCAGCCCTGGTTCGCTCGCTTAAAGAGAAAGGCCCGTTCTGGATTGAAAAAATGCCTGAAATTCCTGAACTGGTTTACGACAGTTTGCGTCAGAGCAAGAACCTTCAGCACAGCATGGATAAAATCGCGCACGAGCTTCAATCCAGTCGCGTGCGTCAGGGGCAGTCCCGCTATCTCTTCGGAATTGGCGCGACGCTGCTGATAAGCGGCACGTTGCTGTTGATCAATCGTCCGGACTGGGAAATGATGCCAGCCTGGATTATGGCTGCCGGTGTGGTTGTCTGGCTTGCTGGCTGGCGAAAAACGCGCTGAATTAGCGTCGCTATCGAGAGATTGCATACGTATAATGCGATCTGACTAATTAATCATCTATCACTGGGGAACACGCATGGGTGGTATCAGTATCTGGCAGTTAGTGATCATTGCCGTCATCGTTGTGCTGCTGTTTGGCACGAAAAAACTCGGATCGATTGGTTCCGACCTGGGCGCGTCAATCAAAGGCTTCAAGAAAGCCATGAGCGATGATGAGAATAAGCAGGAAAAAACCAGTCAGGATGCTGATTTTACCGCTAAATCCATCGCCGATAAGCAGGACGAAGCCAAAAAGGAAGAGGCTAAACGTCACGATAAAGAGCAGGTGTAATTCGTGTTCGACATTGGTTTTGGTGAGTTACTGCTGGTCTTTGTGATTGGTCTGATTGTGTTGGGGCCGCAGCGTTTACCCGTTGCGGTGAAAACCGTCGCGGGCTGGGTGCGGGCACTTCGCTCGCTGGCAACTACCGTGCAGAACGAGCTGGCACAGGAGCTGAAGCTTCAGGAATTTCAGGACAGCCTGAAAAAGGTTGAAAAGGCGAGCATGGATAACCTGACGCCGGAGCTGAAAGCATCAATGGATGAGTTACGCGAAGCGGCTGAATCCATGAAGCGCTCATACAGCATTAACGATCCTGAGAAGGCGAGCGATGAAGCAAACACCATCCATAATCCGGTGGTGAAGGGCAGCGAAGAGCAGCGCGAGGGTGTGACGCCTTCCAGCGCGGAGCATCAGGCCGCTTCGCCAGAGCAATCGCCGCAGGAGCCCGAAGTGAAAAAGCAGGTGCCGCCGGAAGAGCCCGTGGTCAAAACGGCTGAGGTAAAACCCGCCGCGCCCGTTTCCGAATCATCCCCCTCGTCGAGTGATAAAGCGTAAACATGGCAGTAGATGATACTCAACCGCTGATTGCGCACCTCATTGAGCTGCGTAAGCGCCTGTTAAACTGCATTATTGCGGTTTTCCTCATTTTTTTATGTCTGGTCTATTTCGCCAACGATATCTATCAGGTGGTTTCCGCGCCGCTGATTAAACAGATGCCGCTGGGCGCGACGATGATTGCAACGGACGTTGCTTCACCGTTCTTTACCCCCATCAAGCTGACCTTCTGGGTATCGTTGATTGCATCTGCACCGGTCATTTTGTATCAGGTCTGGGCATTTGTGGCGCCCGCGCTGTACAGGCATGAACGCAAGCTGGTTATTCCGCTGCTGGTGTCCAGTTCGCTGCTGTTTTATATCGGCATGGCGTTCGCCTACTTCGTTGTCTTCCCGCTGGCCTTTGGCTTCCTGACGCATACCGCGCCAGAAGGGGTGCAGGTGTCGACGGACATCGCCAGCTACCTCAGCTTCGTGATGGCGCTGTTTATGGCCTTTGGTGTCGCCTTCGAGGTGCCCGTAGCGATTGTCCTGCTCTGCTGGGTAGGGGTGACCACGCCTGACGATCTGCGTAAGAAGCGCCCGTACATCCTGGTGGGGGCATTTGTTGTAGGTATGCTGTTAACGCCACCGGACGTCTTCTCGCAAACCTTACTGGCGATACCGATGTACTGCCTGTTTGAAGTCGGCGTATTCTTCGCTCGTTTCTACGTCGGAAAGGGGCGTACCCGGGACGAAGAAGACGAGCCGTCTGAAGAGACCACTAAAGAATAAAACCAACCGCCCGTCAGGGCGGTTGTCATATGGGGATACGTATGTTTGATATCGGGCTTAACCTCACTAGCTCCCAGTTTGCGAAAGACCACGATGAGGTGGTGGCGCGCGCCTTTGCCGCCGGCGTGGGTGGGCTGCTACTGACGGGAACGAATCTGCATGAGAGTGAGCAGGCACGGCAGATGGCGCAACGCTATCAACACTGCTGGTCCACCGCAGGCGTGCATCCTCATGACAGCAGCCAGTGGACGCATGAAAGCGCTGAGGCGCTTCATCGTCTGGCACAAACGCCAGAAGTGGTTGCCATTGGCGAATGCGGGCTTGATTTCAACCGTAACTTCTCGACGCCTGAAGAGCAGGAGAAGGCATTTACCGCCCAGCTCGCGCTGGCAGCAGAGCTGGAGATGCCGGTGTTTATGCACTGTCGCGATGCGCATGAACGTTTTATGGCGCTACTGGAACCCTGGCTGGAGAAACTGCCGGGCGCGGTGTTGCACTGCTTTACGGGCTCCCGTCAGGAAGCGCTGGATTGCCTGAACCGCGGGCTTTATTTGGGTATCACGGGCTGGGTCTGCGATGAGCGTCGTGGGCTGGAACTGCGTGAGCTGTTACCCGTTATCCCGGCCGATCGTTTGCTGCTGGAAACGGATGCGCCGTATCTGTTGCCCCGGGATATGCAGCCCAAACCGCCATCACGACGTAATGAACCGGCCTACCTGGGGCATATTGCTGAGCGAGTGGCGCACTGGCTGGGAGAAGATGTGCAGTGGCTGGCAGCACAAACCGATGATAACGTGCGTCGTCTGTTCGGCGTGCAGTTCTAAACTTTGCGGAAATCGGTGTTTTTCACGCTCTGCAACACCTCTTTGTTCAGCAGGTTGAGCAGCAGCATGGAGCGCGCTTCACCGTCCGGCTCAGCGAAGATGGCCTGTAAGCCTTCAAAGGCGCCTTCGGTGATCACCACGCTGTCGCCGGCATAAGGGGTTTCCGGATCGGTAATATCTTCAGGCTGCTGGTAGACAGAAAGCTGATGAATAACCGATGACGGTACTCTTGCCGGATGGGCGCCAAAACGCACAAAATGGCTGACGCCGCGCGTGGCGCTGATCGTCGTGGTGTGGATCACTTCGGGGTCGAATTCGACGAACAGGTAATTCGGGAACAGAGGCTCACTGACGGTCGTGCGTCTTCCACGCTGCATTTTTTCAAGCGTGATCACGGGTGTCAGGCAGTTAACAGACTGACGTTCAAGATGTTCCTGCGCGCGCTGAAGTTGCCCGCGTTTGCAATACAGTAAATACCAGGCCTGCATAATCACTCTTCCCATTGTTCGGGGCGCAAGCATACCAAAACCCTGGCGGGATCGCTAAGGTGATTATAATGGCGAAAAAGAGAGTAAGTCGTGGAAGTTCACGCTAATTTAACAAAATTACAGCATCACGCGGTCTTACGCCGTATAATGAAGCGCTTACAGAGAGGCCATGATTAACTGCATGAAATACCACGATCTACGCGACTTCCTGGCGCTGCTGGAAAAGCAGGGCGAACTCAAACGCATTACGCTTCCTGTTGATCCGTATCTGGAAATGACAGAAATCGCTGACCGCACCCTGCGCGCGGGCGGCCCGGCGTTGCTGTTTGAAAACCCAAAAGGCTACACCATGCCGGTGCTGTGCAACCTGTTTGGCACACCTCGCCGCGTGGCGCTGGGGATGGGGCAGGAAGATGTCACAGCGTTACGTGAAGTGGGCAAACTGCTGGCCTTTCTGAAAGAGCCGGAGCCGCCAAAAGGGTTCCGCGACCTGTTCGACAAGCTGCCGCAGTTTAAGCAGGTGCTGAACATGCCCACCAAACGCCTGCGCGGTGCGCCGTGCCAGCAAAAAGTGCTGGAAGGCGATGCGGTGGATCTGACCAAAATTCCCATCATGCAGTGCTGGCCTGAAGATGCCGCACCGCTGATCACCTGGGGCCTCACCGTGACGCGTGGGCCGCATAAAGAGCGTCAAAACCTCGGCATTTACCGCCAGCAGCTGATTGGCAAAAACAAGCTCATCATGCGCTGGTTGTCCCATCGCGGCGGGGCGCTGGATTTCCAGGAGTGGTGCGCGGCCCATCCGGGCGAACGCTTCCCGGTTTCCGTCGCGCTGGGTGCCGATCCGGCAACCATCCTGGGCGCGGTGACGCCTGTTCCTGATACGCTGTCTGAATATGCCTTTGCAGGACTGCTGCGCGGCACCAAAACCGAAGTGGTGAAGTGCATCTCCAATGACCTGGAAGTACCGGCCAGCGCAGAGATTGTGCTGGAAGGTTACATTGAACAGGGCGAGCTGGCACCCGAAGGGCCGTACGGCGACCACACCGGCTATTACAACGAAGTGGATAACTTTCCGGTGTTCACCGTCACCCACATTACCCAGCGTGAAGATGCCATCTATCACTCCACCTATACCGGCCGTCCACCCGACGAACCGGCGGTACTGGGCGTGGCGCTGAACGAAGTGTTCGTGCCGATCCTGCAAAAGCAGTTCCCGGAAATCGTTGATTTTTATCTGCCGCCGGAAGGGTGTTCGTATCGCCTGGCGGTGGTGACGATGAAGAAGCAGTATGCCGGTCACGCTAAGCGCGTGATGATGGGCGTATGGTCTTTCCTGCGCCAGTTTATGTATACCAAGTTTGTGATTGTCTGCGATGATGACGTCAATGCCCGCGACTGGAATGACGTTATCTGGGCCATCACCACGCGTATGGATCCGGCGCGTGATACGGTGTTAGTGGAAAACACGCCGATTGATTACCTGGATTTTGCCTCGCCGGTTTCCGGACTTGGCTCAAAAATGGGACTGGATGCCACGAACAAATGGCCTGGCGAAACCGACCGTGAATGGGGTCGCCCGATCGAAAAAGATCCTGCCGTGACCGCGCGAATTGACGCGATCTGGGACGAGCTGGCCATAATGAATAACGGTAAGGCAGAATAAGACCGTTTAGCCCTATAGACTTCCCGACAGAGAGAGCGAATGACAACCTTAAGCTGTAAAGTGACGTCGGTAGATGCTATTACCGACACCGTATATCGCGTCCGTTTGGTTCCTGAAGCGGCATTCTCATTCCGTGCCGGTCAGTACCTGATGGTCGTGATGGACGAGCGTGATAAGCGTCCTTTCTCTATGGCCTCAACGCCAGCAGAGAAGGAATTTATTGAGCTGCATATTGGTGCGTCTGAGCTTAACCTGTACGCGATGGCCGTGATGGACCGCATCCTGAAAGAGCGTGAAATCGTGGTCGATATTCCTCATGGCGAGGCCTGGCTGCGTGAAGACGAAGACCGTCCGCTGATCCTGATTGCCGGTGGCACGGGCTTCTCCTATGTCCGCTCTATTCTGCTGACGGCGCTGGCGCGTAATCCAAATCGCGATATCACCATCTACTGGGGCGGCCGTGAAGAGAAGCACCTTTACGATCTGTCTGAGCTGGAGGCGCTGAGCGTAAATCATCCAAACCTGCGCATTGAGCCGGTTGTCGAGCAGCCGGAAGAGGGCTGGCGCGGGCGCAGCGGTACGGTGCTGACTGCGGTATTGCAGGATCACGGGACGCTGGCCGGGCACGATATCTACATTGCCGGTCGCTTTGAAATGGCAAAAATTGCCCGCGACCTGTTCTGCAACGAGCGTGACGCGCGGGAAGATCGTCTGTTTGGCGATGCGTTTGCGTTTATCTGATTGAGAGACCCGCTTCGGCGGGTTTTTTATGCTCGGGCAATAGCCTGGTGAAAATTTAACCTTGAAATGGGCGGCGCATTGCCGTTATTCTTGTTCCCGTTAAATTTCGCCCTCAGGAGCGCCCCCCAAAAATGAACAAACACGACTGATGAATTTTGATCCTTGCTCAACGCATCGCGTCCGCAGGGGATGTTTTGATTTCATTCAGGAGTGCTTATGGCTCATTTTGCGCAGTCCCCCTCTTTTATTTTGCATCAGGTCACCTGTCAGTTTGCGACGGGCGATATCCTTTATGGTCCACTGAATCTTTCTCTGGATGCGTCAGTGTGCGCGCTGGTTGGCCGCAACGGCAGCGGTAAAACACGCCTTCTCCGGTTGCTGGCAGGAGTTGATGAACCCGCCAGCGGTCATATTGAACGCTTTGGTACACACGTCTACGTGGCGCAGCAGCAGGATATTTCTGCGGATACCACGCTTGCCGAACTGCTTGGTTACGACGCGATCTTTGCGGCGCGCACGCGCATCGACAGCGGTCATTATGAACCCGACGATCTCGACACGCTCGACGGTTATTGGGATCTGGCTGAACGGCTGAGCCAGGCTTTTATCGCTGCAAAACTTCCCCCTTTTGACCCGAGTAAACGCGCGGCAGAGTTGAGCGGTGGCGAGCGCATTCGTGCCTTGCTGTGCAGCGCATTCACCGCGGATGCTGACTACCTGCTGCTGGACGAACCGACCAACCACCTCGACAGGCAAGGCCGCAAGTGGTTCTACGAGCAGCTTTCCAGGTATCAGGGCGGGGTGCTGGTGGCCTCTCACGACCGTGAGTTGCTGGCCCAGGTACCGCGAATCCTTGAACTGAGCGCGTTGGGCTTGCGCAGCTACGGTGGGAATTATGCTGACTATCGAACCCAGCGTGATGCTGAACAGCTGGCTGCCCGCGCCGCGCTGGAGCATGCTGCCACCGAGCGCAAGCGTACCCGCGCCCGTATGCATAAAGAGCATGACGACAGCCTGCGGCGTTCAGCCAAAACGCTTCGCACGGTCGACAGCCTTAACATCGCCTCGTTTGAACGGGTCAAATACAAAGGGGCGGCGAAAGAGCGTATTGGTTCCTGGAAAAAACAGCATAGCGATCAAAACCATGCTTTGAACGCTGCGGTCAACCAGGCACGCGAGCGGGTTGAAGAGGATAATGCGGTGATGTTTACCCTGCCGGGCAGTGAAATCCCGGAAGGGAAACAGGTGCTGGTGCTGGAAGAACTGGTGCTTCCGCACGTGCCTGTCCCACCGATAAACTGGCGAATGGATGGCCCGATGCGCGTGGCGCTACGCGGGCCGAACGGCTGTGGAAAATCCACGCTGTTGAAAGTGATGTTGGGCGAAACCGCCCCTGTTACGGGAATCTGTAAGGTCTCTGTCAGGTGTGCTTATCTCGATCAGCATCTTTCCCGGCTGGATCTGTCGCAGTCGGTGATGACTCACCTTAGCCTGGGCAATACGCCGCTCGAAGAGGGGGCGCTGCGTACCCGTTTAGCGCAGCTTCAACTGGGCGCAGAGAAAGTGACACTACCACTGGCCGAACTGAGTGGCGGCGAGCGCCTGAAGGCCGCGCTGGCCTGCGTATTGTGGCGTGAAGCGGCAACGCAGCTGTTGCTTCTGGATGAGCCGACCAACCATCTTGATCTGGCCTCTGTTCAGGCCATTGAAGCGGCCCTGGCCGATTATCCCGGCGCGCTGCTGGTGGTGTCGCACGATGAAGCTTTTCTGGCAGGGCTGAAGCTGACGCATGAACTGGTGTGGGAAGAGACGGGATGGCGATGTGAAAGCCTGTAAACACAAGCCCCCGCAAGGGCGGGGGCAAACAAACTTTATCAGGCTAACTGCTTGCGAAGGTCAGGGTTTGCCTGGATCAGGCGCATCAGCTTTAGCTCGGCTGGGGTAGGTTTTTCACGTTTTGACTCCCACTCCAGCACCATTGCTACGCTGACACCCATCGCTCTTGCGAATTCATCTGTTTTCAGGCCCGATCCTTTGCGTAAACGCTCAAATTCACTAAAAGGATTGGGCTTTTGATTCAGGGTAACCGTCGGCGGTACATCTTTAAAAATAATCTGTTCCAGGCTGCTCAGCAGCTCAAACTCAGGATCTTTTAATTCCATTGAGAACTCCTCATAAATCACACATCGGGATCATGAACATCAGAGAGCCTGTTAAGAATAGTCCCTAAACCAGACACAGGATCGTCACGGCTGTGATTAATTGTGCGATAACGATCGCTTTACACGTTTCAGCTATATGGATAGTTATGCTAATTACCTGATTAGTCATATGTAGGGATTCACAGGTATTTTTTTGTAAATAGTCAGTACAAAAACGGGAATACCCGTTTTGCATGAAAACTCTATCTTGCAAGGCTGACCTGGACTATCCTTGTCAGCGTTGGGCACGCGTGTGCCGGTGTGCGCTTTTTGGGTGAAAGGAGTAATAAAATGGCGACAGGAAAGTCCTGCTCTCGCTGGTTTGCGCCTATTGCGGCGTTATTGATGGTTGTTAGCCTGAGTGGGTGTTTCGATAAAGAAGGCGATCAGCGCAAAGCGTTTATCGATTTTCTACAGAATACAGTGATGCGTAGCGGCGAGCGTTTACCAACGCTGACTGCGGATCAGAAAAAACAGTTTGGTCCATTCGTGTCGGATTACGCCATTCTGTATGGCTATTCACAGCAGGTAAGCCAGGCGATGGATTCCGGTATTCGCCCGGTAGTGGATAGCGTGAATGCCATCCGTGTTCCACAGGATTATATGACCCAGCGCGAACCGCTACGCCAGTCAAATGGCGCGCTTGGGGTACTGAGCCAGCAGCTGCAAAATGCCAAAATGCAGGCTGATGCGTCGCGTTCCGCGTTGAAGCAGGGCGAGGATCTTAAACCGGTCTATGACCAGGTGTATGAGAAAGTCGTGACCAAGCCGTCAAACGCTTTGCAACCGCTGATCCCGGCGGCGCAGGTCTTTACTCAGCAGTTGGTCCAGGTGGGTGACTTTATTAGTGAACAAGGTACGCAGGTGAGCTTTGTCTCTAACGGTATCCAGTTCCCGACCTCCCAGCAGGCGAGCCAGTATAACGCGCTGATCGGTCCGCTCGCGTCCCAGCATCAGGCCTTTAGCCAGGCCTGGAGCGCAGCGGTCGCTGCTACGGAATAAGAAAAACCCCCGCTTCGGCGGGGTTTTTTTATGCTTGATGAAAATAACGCTTGTCATTCATCTACCACATCGGTATAACTATGTTCGTCGGTTTGTTACACAGACCTAAAGCAGTTTAGTAAAGCAGTCCAGATTGTTATCCATAGATACCCTTCGTAGTGACCCTTCCTTCATCGCTTAAAAATCTGTAACGCAATCCATCAAGCCGGAAGGCACAATATATTTGTTAATAAGGTAATTTCTATGTCTGCTAAAATGACTGGTCTGGTAAAATGGTTCAACGCTGATAAAGGTTTCGGCTTCATCACACCTGACGATGGCTCTAAAGACGTGTTCGTACACTTCTCTGCTATCCAGAACGATGGCTACAAATCTCTGGATGAAGGTCAGAAAGTTTCCTTCACCATCGAAAGCGGCGCTAAAGGCCCAGCAGCTGGTAACGTTGTAAGCCTGTAAGCTTCCAGCCCAGTAGCACTAAATTCAAAAACCCGCCTTCTGGCGGGTTTTTTCGTTTCTACTGTTGTATCTGCGGGTTAACGCAGTTCTTATCCACTTTACCGCCGAGCGCGGCAATCAGGTTATCCACGGCGGTCGCCGCCATGTTGTAGCGTGTTTCATGAGTTGCAGAGCCGATGTGAGGCAGGGCGACGACGTTCGGCATGGTCAGTAGCGGAGAATCCACCGGCAGCGGCTCTTGTTCAAACACGTCCAGACCAGCGGCGTGGATCTCACCGTTTTGCAGTGCCTCAATCAGCGCCTTCTCATCGACCACCGGACCACGACCCGCGTTGATGAAAATGGCCGATTTCTTCATCTTTTCAAACGCCGCTTTGCCGATGAGATGACGCGTTTCATCCGTCAGCGGCAGGATCAGGCAGACAAAGTCGGCTTCCCGCAACAGCGTATCAAGCTCGCAATAAAGGGCGTTGAAACGTTCTTCAGCTTCACTGTGGTGACGGCGCGCGTTATACAGAATGGGCATGTTGAAGCCAAAATGCGCGCGCTGTGCCAGCGCCAGACCGATACGGCCCATCCCAACAATCCCCAGCGTTTTGCCATGAACGTCCACGCCGAACCAGTCCGGGCCAATGCTTTTGGTCCATTCGCCCGCTTTCACGCGCTCGGCCACTTCCACTACACGACGGGCGGTGCTAAGCACCAGCGCCATCAGCGTGTCGGCGACGGTTTCCGTCAGGGCATGGGGCGTGTGCATCAGCAGGATGTTGCGCGCGTTTAGCGCATCCACGTCGAAATTGTCGTATCCCACCGAAACGGTTGAGGTAGCACGAAGCTTCGGCATTTTCTCCAGCAGCGCTGCATCCACCTTTTCGCTCGAACCCAGCAGGCCCTCGGCGCTGGCAAACGCGTCGGCGTGCTGTGCCACGGTTTCCGGGCTGAGGTTCTTTACCCGGGTAACGGTAAAGTGTTCCTCCAGGCGTTTTTGCAGATCTTCAGGCAGTGCTTTGTACAAAATGACGGACGGCTTCATGCTAATCTCCGTTGATTTTAAAAGGATTCAGGCGTGGCGTGCGCCGACGGGTAGCTGTTGATTATTAGCAGGCTTAACAATCAGAGTAAGCCATACCGAGGCAAAAAGCGCCACCCCCATAAAGATGTAAGAGGCCGACGGGCTGCCGGTGGCACCGTTAAGATAGCCCACAAACCACGAGCCAAAGAACGAACCCAGCGCACCCATACTGTTGATCAACGCCATCGCGCCCCCTGCGACGTTACGCGGCAGCATTTCCGGGATGATGGCAAAGAACGGACCATACGGGGCATACATGGCCGCACCCGCAATCACCAGCAGAGTGTACGAGACCCAGAAGTGGTTCGCGCCTACGGCCCAGGAGCCAATGAAGGCAAAAGCAGCGATCAGCAGCAGTGGCCAGACGAACAGCTTACGGTTTTGCAGCTTGTCCGATGCCCAGGAGACGATAATCATCGCGATGGTCGCAGCCAGGTAAGGCACCGATGACAGCCAGCCCACTTCCACCATGCCAAGGTTTTCACCGCCGCTGCGGATAATCGACGGCAGCCACAGCACAAAACCGTACACGCCAATACTCCAGGTAAAATACTGTGCGCACAGCAGAATAACGTTCCGGGAGCGGAAGGCTTCGCCGTAGTTACGCACCGCTTTAAGCCCCTGCTGCTCTTTATCCAGCTGCGCCTGGAGTGCGGCTTTTTCGTCTTCAGAAAGCCATTTCGCCTGGGCTGGCTTATCTTTCACCAACACCCACCAGCAGAAGGCCCAGATAATCGCGGGAACCCCTTCGATGATGAACATCTCGCGCCAGCCGAAGGACTGGATCAGATAGCCGGAAACCACCGACATCCACAGCACGGTGACCGGGTTACCGAGTATCAGGAACGTATTAGCACGTGAACGCTCCGATTTTGTGAACCAGTTGCTGATGTAAATCAGCATTGCTGGCATGACGGCCGCCTCAACCACGCCGAGAATAAAGCGAATAGCCGCCAGAGCAGGAATGTTATTCACCACGCCAGTAAGCGACGCACAGGCACCCCATAAGATCAGGCAGATGAAAATGAGCTTTCGCACGCTGCGGCGTTCAGCGTAAATCGCGCCGGGGATCTGGAAGAAGAAATAACCCAGGAAGAAGAGGGCGCCCAGCAGGGACGAGACCCCTTTGGTGATCCCGAGGTCTTCGTTGATCCCGGCGGCGGATGCGAAACTGAAGTTGGCACGATCCAGGTACGCCAGGCTGTACGTGATAAACACGATTGGCATGATGTACCACCAGCGTTTTACTGCATTGGTCGAACTGTTCATAGGCTTGCCTCTGTTGTTGAGGTTGTTGCCGCCGTTGTCTGTAGGGTACACGGTGGCTTAATTATCTGGTGCGGATTGCTGCCCTCACCCTGGTCCTCTCTCACGGGGAGAGGGAATTTAGACGCCGAGCTCTGCTCGTGTTGGTAATCCTTCGCTGTCGCCCTGCACCTGAATCGCCAGCGAACCAATTTTGTTGCCTCGCGCCACGGCCTGCGACAGCGGTTTGCCCTCCAGCAGGGCGCTGATGACCCCGACGGCAAACCCATCGCCCGCGCCCACGGTATCGACCACGTTGTCGACTTTTACCGCAGCGACAGCGCCTTGCTCACCGTCGGCAGTTTTAAACCATGCGCCGTCGGCACCGGTTTTCAGCACCACGGCTTTTACCCCTCTGTTGAGGTAAAAATCAGCAATGCCTTCGGGCGTGCTTTCGCCAGTGAGGATCATTCCCTCTTTTATGCCCGGCAGAACCCAGTCCGCCTGAAACGCCAGTCGGTTGAGTTTCTCAGCCATCTCCGCTTCGCTTTTCCACAGCACCGGGCGCAGATTCGGATCAAAGGAGATGGTTTTGCCCTGCGCTTTCATTGCCGAAGCCGCGTGATCGAGTAAATCGTACGAGCTGGCCGAGAGCGCCGCCGCCACGCCGCTCAGGTGCAGGTGGCGCGCGGAGGAGAAATACGCGGCGTGATAATCATCCACGGAGAGATGGCTTGCCGCTGAGCCTTTGCGGAAATACTCCACGATGGGATCGGTTCCATTTTCAACTTTAGATTTCAGCTGAAAGCCCGTCGGGAAGCGTCCGTCGAGCGTGACGCCTGCGGCATCAATGCCCTCTTTTTTCAGCGAGTCGAGAACGAAATGGCCAAAGCTGTCATTGCCCACGCGGCTCACCCAGCCGACATTCAGCCCCAGCCGCGCAAGGCCAGTAGCGACATTCAATTCGGCGCCTGCCACGCGTTTGATAAAGTGCTCCACTGCGCTCAGCTCGCCCGTTTCGGTGGCGACAAACATCGCCATGGCCTCGCCGATAGTGATAACGTCCAGCGTCTTGTGCATGGTTTACTCCTCGCGCAGCAGGTTGACGTAATGGCGGGTGACGGCGGTGAGATCCGTCCCTTCGAGTGGGAATTCGATACCGCGCGGCGCGTCGGCAGGCAGTTGATTAAGCAGATCCCGCCAGCGAGAATCGGTCTGATCCGGCGCGACGGCGCGGAACTGCGCCTTATGCGGGACTGCGGCCTTCACATGAATATAGCTCACGGCGGGAGCCAGCTGACGTGCAGCCTCTTCCGGGGAATCGCCAACCCACAGCCAGTTGCCCATATCGAACGTCAGTGTGACCGGCAGCGCCATTACCCGGCAGGCGGCTTTGAAGCGCTGCATCGGCGCGAGCTGCCCGCAGTCGGTCTGGTCGTTTTCCACCACCAGCGTCATGCCGCTTTCATCCAGCAGTGCGCGCAGGGCTTCAAGCGGTTGTTTGTCGCTGAAATGACCCAGCGAGACTTTAAGCCACAGCGCGTTCAGTGCGCTGGCTTCGCTAAGGTAGCGCGGAAGATCCGGGTTGAGGGTTCCATCGGGCATAAACAGGGGGACCGGGGCGGAGTAGCACGCCAGTAAACCCAGCAGTTCAATGGACTCGCCCAGCGCAGGCAGGGCCATTAACTCGTCGTGGCTGAAGAGCTCACGGCGGATTTCAACGCCATCAGCCCCTGCGCCAGCAATCACGGGAAGCATCGCCCGTTGACCGCCTGCCTGTCGCACCTGATCCGCACCATACGCGGCGGTGACCACCATAATTTTTCTGCTCATTTCCTGACTCCAGAGCGTAATCGATAGTATTACGCTAGATGGAACCGGTTCCAAAGAAAAGATCGGGATGCTGAATTTATGATCGCTGTCACGAAGGGGAAATTAACGGGCAGTAGAGCCGCGAACGATCAGCTCGCCAGAAAAAACCTGCTCGCGTACGGCGTCGCGGGTGCCTTCAATGCGGCGAACCACTTGTTCAACCGCGGCATAGCCGATCTGCCAGGTGGGTTGTTTGAGGGTGGTAATGCCTACGCCAGCAAGTTCAGCCCACTCCAGTTCATCAAAGCCGAGCAAGCCGATGTCGCTGCCCCAGTGCAGGCCAATGCGTTTAAGCGAGCGGGCAACCTGAAGCGTCAGCGCCCCGTTAGCGGAGATCACCGCCTTACGCATTCCCCGATGGCGGGTATGGAACTGGCGCAGGGTATTATCCAGCTGTCCGGCTTCATGGAGGGGGATTTCAGCATTTTCGGCGATCACACCGGGATAACGCGCCAGCGTGGCGCGAAATGCAGCCAGGCGGTCGCGGCGGGTGTTAACCATACCCAGCGGTTCGCTCAGGAACAGAATGGCTTCGAAACCCTGTTCAATCAGGTGCTCGGTGGCAGTGGTGGCCGCCTGGGTGTTATCCAGCCCGACCACATCGCAGGCAAATTCCGGGATTTTGCGGTCAATAAGCACCATCGGGAGAGACGATTGTTGCAGACGATTTAGCCCCTCTTCGCGCATCCCGACGGCATTGACCACGATCCCTTCCACCTGATAGCTGCGCAGCAGATCGAGGTAATGCAACTCCTGATCAACTTCGTTATTGGTGTTACAGACCAGCGGGGTAAAGCCTTTTTCCCGGCACGCCGCTTCGATGCCGCTGAGTACGTTAACGGAGTAGGGGTTAGTGATATCGGCGATGATAAGCCCAATCAGGCGGGTGCGACCCCGCTTGAGGCCGCGCGCCATCAGGCTGGGACGGTAGTCGAGATCGGCAATGGCTTGTTCGATCCGCGCCAGCAGCGCATCGGACAGCAGGTGTTTCTCGCCGTTGAGGTAGCGTGAAATGCTGGTTTTACCGGTTTTGGCGGCTTTCGCCACGTCGCTGATGGTGGCCCGGGTTGGTTTGATCATCGCTGATTTCCCTGAATTTAGTGAGAATACCTTAGCGGGAAAATCTGGCGAATCAAGCAATTTGCCGGGTGTCGGTCTGATGCCCTCACCCCAACCCTCTCCCACAGGAGAGGGCGCAAATACTAAAACGGCAACGGGGTTGCCGTTTTGCTTTTACCTACTGCACAGGACTCAACGTAATTTCAACGCGGCGGTTCTGCGCTTTGCCTTCCGCCGTGCTGTTGCTGGCGATCGGGTTAGCCGGACCCATGCCGCTGGTGCGGATGCGGTTCGCTTCTACGCCCTGGGCGATCAGCGAGCTGGCCACGGAATCGGCGCGCTGCTGCGACAGACGCATGTTCAGATCCTGGCTGCCGGTGCTGTCGGTGTAACCAATCACGTTCACGGCAGTTTTATTGTACTCTTTCAGCACTGCGGCCACGCCGGTCAGGGTGTTCGCGCCTGCGGGTTTCAGCGTCGCGCTGCTGCTGTCAAAGGTCACGTTGTTTGGCATGTTCAGGATGATGTTGTCACCGCTGCGCGTCACGCTTACGCCCGTACCTTTCATTTTGTCACGCAGTTTTGCTTCCTGCACGTCCATGTAATAACCCACGCCGCCGCCCAGGGCTGCGCCTGCCGCTGCGCCAATCAGCGCACCTTTGCCGCGATCTTTCTTGGAGGAGGAGAGTACGCCAACGCCAGCGCCTACCAGGGAACCAATACCCGCGCCAATGCCGGATTTGCCCGCTTCGCGTTCACCGGTGTAAGGGTTGGTTGTGCAGCCTGAAACAGCCAGTGCGCCGCTCACCAGAGCGGCAATAACGAGTACGCGTTTTTTCATCTTATTTCCTTAATCCTTTTTATTCTTTGCCACGACGGACGTGGCAGTGGATTATGACGTCCGGATACGGAGAAAATTCAGTGTATAACTCTGAAATTTGTCACAAACGATAAATTGCCTCAATGAAAGGCCGAAACACCTGCACGCAACCAGGAGCGCACGCTTTGAGCACCTCAACAAAAACCATTCTGACCGCCGCCCACTGGGGGCCGATGCTGGTCGAAACCGATGGCGACACTGTGCTGTCGTCTCGCGGGGCTTTGCCTTCGCGCCATCTCAACTCTTTACAGACCGTCGTTCGCGATCAGGTACACAGCAAGACCCGCGTCCGCTGGCCGATGGTGCGTAAAGGCTTTCTGGCGTCACCGGATAAACCGCAGGGTATTCGCGGGCAGGATGAGTTCGTGCGCGTGAGCTGGGACGATGCGCTGGCGCTGATCCATACGCAGCATAAACGCATCCGCGACAGCTATGGCCCGTCGTCCATTTTTGCCGGCTCCTATGGCTGGCGCTCAAACGGCGTGCTGCATAAGGCTGCAACCCTGCTGCAACGCTATATGAGCCTGGCCGGAGGATATACCGGCCATCTGGGTGATTACTCGACCGGCGCGGCGCAGGCGATCATGCCGTATGTCGTGGGCGGGAATGAGGTTTATCAACAGCAGACCAGCTGGCCGCTGGTGCTGGAGCATACAGAGGTGGTGGTGCTGTGGAGCGCCAACCCGCTCAATACCCTGAAAATTGCCTGGAATGCGTCCGACGAGCAGGGCGTTTCCTACTTCGATGCGCTGCGCAAAAGCGGCAAGCGCATCATCTGTATCGATCCGATGCGCTCTGAAACCCTGGATTTCTTCGGCGACAGCGCCGAGTGGATCGCGCCGCATATGGGCACCGACGTGGCGATGATGCTGGGCATCGCCCACACCCTGGTGGAGAACGGCTGGCACGACACGGAATTTCTGGCGCGTTGTACCACGGGGTTCGATAAATTTGCCGACTATCTGACGGGACAAAGCGACGGTATTGCCAAAACCGCAGAGTGGGCCGCGGCGATTTGCGGCGTTAATGCCGTTAAAATCCGCGAACTGGCGGCGTTATTCCATAGCCATGTCACGATGCTCATGTCCGGCTGGGGGATGCAGCGCCAGCAGTTTGGCGAGCAAAAGCACTGGATGTTGGTGACGCTCGCCGCGATGCTTGGGCAGATTGGCACACCCGGCGGCGGTTTTGGCCTTTCCTATCACTTTGCCAACGGCGGCAACCCGACGCGTAAAGCCGCGGTGCTGGCGTCCATGCAGGGCTCGGTGCAGGGTGGCGTGGACGCTGTGGATAAAATTCCGGTGGCACGCATTGTTGAAGCCCTGGAGAACCCCGGCGGGTTTTATCAGCACAACGGTCAGGATCGCCATTTCCCGGATATTAAGTTTATCTGGTGGGCGGGTGGGGCCAACTTCACCCATCACCAGGATACCAACCGCCTAATCCGCGCCTGGCAGAAACCGGAGCTGGTGGTGATCTCGGAGTGCTTCTGGACTGCGTCAGCGAAACATGCCGATATCGTTTTGCCTGCCACGACCTCGTTCGAGCGTAACGATCTCACCATGACGGGGGATTACAGCAACCAGCATATGGTGCCGATGAAGCGCGTCGTGGCTCCCCGGGATGAAGCGCGGGATGATTTCGACGTCTTTGCCGACCTGAGTGAAATGTGGGAAGCGGGCGGGCGGGAGCGTTTCACCGAGGGCAAAACGGATCTGCAATGGCTGGAAACATTTTACCAGATTGCCAGCCAGCGCGGGGCTGCGCAGGGCGTGTCCCTGCCGCCATTTGCTGAGTTCTGGGAGGCGAATCAACTCTTCGAAATGCCAGAAAGCGAGCAGAACGCGCGGTTTGTGCGCTTTGCTGACTTCCGTCGCGATCCGGAGAATCACCCGTTAAAAACCGAAAGCGGGAAGATTGTGATCTACAGCGAACGCATCGCCAGCTTTGGCTACGCGGACTGTCCGCCGCATCCGGCGTGGCTGGAGCCGGACGAATGGCATGGCAATGCGCAGCCGGGGCAGCTTCAGCTGCTGTCTGCCCATCCTGCCCATCGTCTGCACAGCCAGCTCAACTATTCGGCTCTGCGCGAGCAGTATGCGGTGGCGGGTCGTGAGCCGATCGCGCTGAATAGCGACGATGCAAAGGCGCGGGGGATTAACGACGGCGATCTCGTTCGGGTCTGGAACGCGCGCGGGCAGGTGCTGGCAGGCGCCGTGGTGAGTGACGGGATCCGCCCTGGCGTTTTCTGCATTCATCAGGGCGCATGGCCGGATCTGGCGCTGGACGAGGGCGGTATTTGTAAGAACGGCGCCGTAAACGTGCTGACCAAAGATCTCCCCAGCTCGAAGCTGGGGAATGGCTGCGCGGGGAATACGGCGCTGGCATGGGTGGAGAAATATGAGGGGCCGGCGCTTACCCTTACGGCGTTTGATCCGCCTGCCAGCTCATGATCCACGTCGGGTGTTGGGTATCATCCTGCCAGGCGCTGTCTTCGATGCGAAAACCCTGAGCATGATAGAAATTCACCGCCCGCACGTTTTTCTGGTACACCTCCAGGGTTAAATACGGGTAGTGCTGCTGAACGTGGTTCAGCAGCGCACGCCCAATCCCCTTTCCGATGAACGCCGGGGCGACAAACAGCGCCCCCACGAACTGGAACTGCATGACGCTGATAAAACCGCACAGGGTACCGTTTTCTTCCCAGACCCAGGTCTCGGCGGCGGGAAGGTATTCATCCCGCACTACCGCTTCATTCGCTTGCCAGTAACTTGCGTCGATAAACGGATGCGCCTCGGTGGTGCTCTCCAGCCACAGACTCAAAAGCGGCGCGGTGTTCTCACTTTGCCATTTGCGGATCATGGTGGCCCTCCGGATGGCAGAAGCAGCCCGTAATGTGGTCATTGACCAGCCCGCAGGCCTGCATAAAGGAGTAACAGATGGTGGTGCCCACAAACTTAAAGCCGCGTTTTTTCAGCGCTTTCGACAGGGCATCTGAGGCGGGGGTCGACGTTGGGATCTCTGCAAGCGTGGCGGCCTGCGTCACCTTCGGCTCGTTATCCACAAACGACCAGACAAATGCTGAAAAGGGTTCGCCATTTTGCTCCATCGCCAGATAAGCACGCGCGTTACCAATAATGGCCTGAATTTTACCGCGATGGCGGATGATACCGGTATCCAGAACCAGCTTTTGTACGTCGTCGTCGGTCATGGCGGCAACCGCAGCCGGATCGAACTGGTGGAAGGCTTTGCGATAGTTCTCACGCTTTTTCAGAACGGTGATCCACGACAGCCCGGCCTGCTGGCCTTCAAGGCAAATCATTTCAAACAGTTTTTTACCGTCGGTTTCCGGTACGCCCCATTCCTTGTCGTGATAATCGATATAAAGCTGATCCTGGCTTACCCAGCCGCAACGTTGCATAGGTCATCTCCCTTCCTGATACGGTAAACGCAAAAATTTCAATCTGCCCGGCTTGACGTGTCTGCTAAAGAGACAATAGTTAATACAGGGCTATACGCCCTAATACCTCTTCGAACAATGACATATATCGCCGAACTCGGCTCTTTCTGGAGTCGCTTTGATGATGATAAAAAAAATCAGTGGTCGCCATGCTGCTTCTGGCCTGGTGGGTGTTTCAGTCTGCCTGCTTTTTTGTCACACCGCTTTTGCGTGGCAACAGGAATATATCGTTTCAGATGCACAAAGTAATACGACGGAACGTTATACATGGGACGCCGATCACCAACCTCGTTATGAAGATATTCTCGCGGAGCGTATTAACCGCACGCAGAATGCTACGGGGTTTACCCTGAACGATCCCTCCGGTTCGGATGCGGAAACCGTTCTGAGCGTTGGCTGGAATTTTCCCGTGGCGGGACATTTCACCACCGGGCCCGTCATGGCGTGGCGCACTGATGGCGCTCCCCCTGTAACGGTGAATGCGTTTGAGGATACAACCACCACGCAGTCGCTTACCGATCCCCTCTGGCATGCCAGCGTGAACTCATTGGGTTGGCGTGTTGATACGCAGTATGGTGATTTACACCCCTGGGCGAAGATCAGCTATAACCAGCAAACTGAAGAAGAATATTTATATACGCTGGGATTGAGCGCCAAATTTTAAGGGTTGTTATTTTTTTAAACGATACGATAACATATTTAATACAATTATGACGGGGTCTGGAGCGATAGTGCCCACTAACAGAACAGCGCTTCATTCCCCGGCAAGGTCATTCATTCCAGATCCCAGGCATTTCATTCCTTCTCTCCTGCATTTCATTCCGTTTTCCCCCAGCGCTATAAAGGTTTTGTTTATCGTTGTCCTCAGCGAATTTCCTTAATTTATCTTGCAGGACACTGCCATGAACACATCAACTTATAACCGCACGCGTTGGCTGACGCTATTCGGCACCATCGTTACCCAGTTCGCACTGGGATCGGTCTATACCTGGAGCCTGTTTAACAGCGCCCTGTCCGATAAGCTCGGCGCGCCGATAAGCCAGGTGGCATTCTCCTTCGGCTTGCTGAGTCTTGGGTTAGCAATTTCCTCTTCCGTGGCGGGTAAACTTCAGGAACGTTTCGGCGTGAAGCGTGTAACCATGGCATCCGGGATCTTGCTGGGCTTGGGATTCTTCCTGACGGCATATTCTAACAACCTGATGATGCTGTGGCTGAGCGCCGGGGTGCTGGTGGGGCTGGCGGACGGCGCAGGTTATCTGCTGACGCTGTCTAACTGCGTGAAGTGGTTCCCGGAGCGTAAAGGGCTTATCTCCGCATTTGCCATTGGTTCATATGGCCTGGGCAGCCTCGGCTTCAAATTCATCGATGCGCATCTGCTGGCCTCGGTTGGGCTTGAGAAAACCTTTATGATCTGGGGCGTGATTGTGCTGGTAATGATCCTCTTCGGCGCCACGCTGATGAAAGATGCGCCGAAGCAGGAAGTGAAAACCGTTAACGGCGTGGTGGAGAACGATTTCACTCTCGCTCAGTCCATGCGTAAGCCGCAGTACTGGATGCTGGCGGTGATGTTCCTGACGGCCTGCATGAGCGGTCTGTATGTCATCGGTGTGGCGAAAGATATCGCGCAGGGAATGGTAAAACTGGACGCGGCGACGGCGGCGAACGCCGTAACGGTCATCTCTATCGCTAACCTCTCGGGTCGTCTGGTACTGGGTATCTTGTCTGACAAAATCGCCCGGATCCGCGTGATTACGCTGGGGCAGGTGATCTCCCTGGTGGGTATGGCAGCACTGCTGTTCGCTCCGCTGAACGAGGCGACATTCTTTGCGGCGATAGCCTGCGTAGCCTTTAACTTTGGCGGCACTATTACCGTCTTCCCGTCGCTGGTGAGCGAGTTCTTCGGCCTGAACAACCTGGCGAAAAACTACGGCGTGATTTATCTCGGCTTCGGTATCGGCAGTATTTGCGGTTCACTGATTGCCTCGCTGTTTGGTGGCTTCTACGTGACATTCTGCGTGATATTTGCCTTGCTGATTATTTCGCTGGCGCTGTCCACCACGATTCGTCAGCCGCAGCGCGAGGTATATAAAGAAGCGCATGCATGATTCGATAAAAAGGGGCCGCAGGGCCTCTTTTATTTATTTCTAAATCGCTTCCGGACTTGCTATTTTGTAAAAAACTTCATCGATTCACATTCTCTGCTGCCACTTTTCTTTCCTGCTGTGGTCTACTTATCGCGCTTGTAGACGTTTCTGATAACGGTTGCTCTCGCATCTACTTACTCTGTCAGCTTTCTCACTGAGATTCGGCGGGTCTTTATACCCCTTCCCCCAGGGTTGTTTGCATGAAATATATTAGGTCTCTTACCCAGCAAAGATTGTGTCTGATGCTGGCTGTCTATATCGGTTTGTTTCTGAATGGCGCGGTGCTGTTCAGACGAGTGGAAGGTTATTTCGAACACCTCACTGTAAGAAATGGAATTTTTGCCGCGATTGAAGTGTTTGGCTCAATTCTGGCGACCTTCTTCCTGCTACGTCTGCTCTCGCTTTTTGGCAGACGTACATGGCAGGTTCTGGCCTCGCTGGTGGTGATTATCTCCGCCGCCGCAAGCTATTACATGACATTCATGAATGTGGTCATTGGCTACGGTATTGTGGCCTCGGTGATGACCACGGACATCGACCTCTCGAAAGAGGTGGTGGGTCAAGGGTTCATCCTGTGGACGATTCTGACCTGCCTGATCCCGCTCTTCTTTATCTGGAGTAACACCTGCCGCTACACCCTGTTACGCCAGCTGCGTACCCGGGGACAGCGCATCCGCAACGTCGCCGTCGTTCTTCTGGCGGGTCTGCTGGTGTGGGCGCCTATTCGCCTGATGGAAAAACAGCAAAAAAGGATCGAAAAAGCGACAGGCGTGGATATGCCAAGCTACGGCGGCGTGGTGGCTAACTCGTATCTGCCGTCTAACTGGCTGTCGGCGTTAGGTCTTTATGCCTGGGCTCAGGCGGACGAATCCAGCGATGTGAAATCGCTGATTAACCCAACCAAAAAGTTCACCTACCAGGCTCCGGCTGAAGGGCTGGATGATACTTACGTGGTCTTCGTTATCGGCGAAACGACGCGCTGGGATCATATGGGTATCCTCGGTTATGACCGCGATACCACCCCGAAACTGGCGCAGGAAAAGAATCTTGTAGCTTACCGCGGCTACTCCTGCGATACCGCCACGAAGCTCTCGTTGCGCTGTATGTTTGTTCGTGAGGGCGGTGCGAGTGATAATCCTCAGCGCACTCTCAAAGAGCAAAACGTGTTTGCTGTTCTGAAGCAGCTTGGATTTAGCTCCGATCTGTTCGCCATGCAAAGTGAGATGTGGTTCTACACCAACACCATGGCGGATAACATCGCCTACCGCGAGCAGATTGGCGCCGAGCCGCGTAACCGCGGAAAGAACGTTGATGACATGCTGCTGCTCTCTGAGATGGAACAGTCACTGAAAAACCATCCGCAGGGTAAGCATCTTATTGTTCTGCATACCAAAGGGTCACACTACAGCTACTATCAGCGTTACACGCGCGATTTCGCCAAATGGACGCCTGAGTGCGTCGGCATTAACAAGAACTGTAGCAAGCAGGAGCTGATCAATGCCTATGATAACTCGATTCTGTATGTGGATACCTTCCTCAGTCGGGTGATCGACCAGCTTCGCGATAAGAAAGCGATTGTGATCTACGCGGCCGACCACGGCGAGTCCATCAACGAGAAAGAGCATTTACACGGTACGCCGCGTAAGCTGGCCCCGCCTGAGCAGTTCCGCGTGCCGATGATCATGTGGATGTCGGATAAGTACCTGGAAAATCCGGACAAAGCCAAAATGTTTGCCCATCTGAAACAGCAGGCAGAGATCAAGGTACCGCGCCGTCACGTTGAGCTGTACGACACCATTATGGGCTGTCTCGGCTATACCTCACCGAACGGTGGGATTAACGAAAACAACAACTGGTGTAAACTCCCTGATAACACCACAAAAGCCGCGCAGTAGCTGGTCTGGCGAGAATATCGCCAGTTGAATGGCTTTTTGAAAATAAGGGATTGACGGGGGCGCACCTCAGCAGTAAGATGCGCTCCGCATTCGGCGAGTAGCGCAGCTTGGTAGCGCAACTGGTTTGGGACCAGTGGGTCGGAGGTTCGAATCCTCTCTCGCCGACCACATTCTAAAAAGGGCTAACCGCAAGGTTAGCCCTTTTTGCATTAACGCGTTACCCCGCACGAGTCCTCAAAATACCCCTTAGCCCTGCTTCCCCCTGCCTGCTTGCGGTTTTGTGACATAATCCATTGTATTTTTTTATATATAGTTTGATCTTTTTTCGCGTTGCTTATGGATAACCTCAGCATTTTTCGCTGTGCGTTTTAACGTTCGCGGTATTTAGTGCTCAGATAATCACCATCCTGTAAGAAAATTTACTCATTCTGAATAAAACTTAATCACTGAGTGTTGCGAAATATGAAGATAATTGTGCTGCATCATGGCGAGTAGCATAAATTTCTCTGCTGAAAACTCACGGTCAGGGTTTTTTTAATCTTTGTTTGCGGTTTCTCACACTCCACGTAAATCCCCGCCACCTGTATTGACGTTTTCACATTCTGTTGACAGATTGTAGGGCACGAGGGGCATTTCAGGGAGGATCTGCGCTGCAACTCAAACGCTCTTCTGAAAGGATTCTCTATCCCTTTTAACGCCTTCGGGCATCACCGACCGGACCGGGTAAAAAATAAATAAAGGTCAGGCGGCGTAACACAACAAAGCAAAACATCACATTGGAGCACAATAATGAGTATTTCCTTGAAGAAGTCAGGGATGCTGAAGCTTGGTCTGAGCCTGGTGGCCATGACCGTTGCAGCAAGCGTACAGGCAAAAACCCTGGTTTACTGTTCTGAAGGCTCTCCGGAAGGCTTTAACCCACAGCTCTTTACCTCTGGTACGACTTACGACGCAAGTTCTGTACCGATCTATAACCGTCTGGTTGAATTTAAAACCGGCACCACGGAAGTGATTCCTGGCCTGGCTGAAAAGTGGGATATCAGCGAAGACGGTAAAACCTATACCTTCCACCTGCGTCAGGGCGTGAAGTGGCAGGACAGCAAAGAATTTAAACCTACGCGCGACTTTAACGCCGACGACGTTGTGTTCTCCTTCGACCGTCAGAAAAATGCCCAGAACCCGTACCATAAAGTGTCTGGCGGCAGCTATGAATACTTCGAAGGGATGGGTCTGCCAGACCTGATCGCTGAAGTGAAAAAAGTGGACGATAAAACCGTCCAGTTTGTGCTGACGCGTCCGGAAGCGCCATTCCTGGCTGACCTGGCGATGGACTTCGCCTCTATTCTCTCTAAAGAGTATGCGGACAACATGCTGAAAGCCGGCACTCCGGAAAAAGTGGACCTGAACCCAATCGGTACCGGCCCGTTCCAGCTGCTTCAGTACCAGAAAGATTCCCGTATTCTGTATAAAGCCTTCCCGGGCTACTGGGGCACCAAGCCGCAGATCGACCGTCTGGTCTTCTCCATCACGCCTGACGCATCCGTGCGTTACGCAAAATTGCAGAAAAACGAATGTCAGGTGATGCCGTATCCAAACCCGGCTGACATCGCGCGCATGAAGCAGGACAAAAATATCAACCTGCTGGAGCAGGCGGGCCTGAACGTGGGTTATCTCTCCTTCAACACCGAGAAGAAACCGTTCGATGACGTGAAAGTGCGTCAGGCGCTGACCTACGCGGTGAACAAAGAAGCGATCATCAAAGCCGTTTACCAGGGCGCAGGCGTTGCGGCCAAGAACCTGATCCCACCAACCATGTGGGGCTATAACGACGACATTAAGGACTACACCTACGATCCTGAGAAAGCGAAAGCGCTGCTGAAAGAAGCGGGCCAGGACAAAGGCTTTACCGTTGAGCTGTGGGCGATGCCGGTACAGCGTCCTTACAACCCGAACGCACGCCGTATGGCGGAAATGGTTCAGGCTGACTGGGCGAAGATTGGCGTACAGGCCAAGATTGTGACCTACGAGTGGGGCGAGTACCTGAAGCGCGCCAAAGCGGGTGAACACCAGGCGGTCATGATGGGCTGGACCGGTGACAACGGGGATCCGGACAACTTCTTCGCGACCCTGTTCAGCTGTGCGGCAGCGAAAGACGGTTCTAACTATTCTCGCTGGTGCTACAAGCCGTTTGAAGATCTGATCCAGCCGGCGCGTGCGACCGACGATCACAACAAACGTATCGAACTGTACAAGCAAGCGCAGGTTGTCATGCACGATCAGGCTCCGGCGCTGATTGTTGCTCACTCCACCGTGTACGAGCCAGTGCGTAAAGAAGTGAAGGGCTACGTGGTCGATCCACTGGGCAAACACCACTTCGAAAACGTGTCTGTTGAATAATAAGTAGGGTGTTCTCCCTCTCCCTCCTGGAGAGGGCAGGGGTGAGGGGCGTGCATGCACCCCCTCACCCTAACCCTCTCCTACAGGGAGAGGGAATTTACATTTGTGAGCAATACAGACGTCACGCCACTGAGTGTGCGTCATCAGAGAGAATCCGGGTTATGTTGCAGTTCATCCTCCGACGTCTGGGACTGGTTATCCCGACGTTTATCGGTATCACCCTTCTCACTTTTGCCTTCGTCCATATGATCCCGGGTGATCCGGTGATGATTATGGCGGGCGAGCGTGGTATCTCCCCTGAACGTCATGCGCAACTGCTGGCTGAACTCGGCCTTGATAAGCCGATGTGGCAGCAGTATCTCCACTATATCTGGGGCGTGTTGCACGGCGATTTAGGGATTTCACTGAAAAGCCGTCTTCCGGTGTGGGACGAGTTCGTACCTCGCTTTAAAGCGACGCTGGAACTCGGTATCTGCGCCATGATCTTCGCGACCGCGGTAGGGATCCCCGTTGGCGTACTGGCTGCCGTTAAACGTGGCTCTATTTTTGACCACACCGCTGTTGGCCTGGCACTGACCGGCTACTCCATGCCTATCTTCTGGTGGGGCATGATGCTGATCATGCTGGTCTCGGTGCAGTGGAACCTGACGCCGGTCTCCGGACGCGTCAGCGATATGGTTTTCCTTGACGACACCAATCCGTTAACCGGCTTTATGCTGATTGATACGGCGATCTGGGGCGAAGAGGGCAACTTCATTGATGCGGTTGCGCACATGATCCTGCCTGCAATGGTGCTGGGCACCATCCCTCTGGCGGTGATCGTGCGTATGACCCGTTCCTCCATGCTGGAAGTGCTGGGCGAGGATTATATTCGTACTGCCCGCGCTAAAGGCCTGACCCGTATGCGCGTCATCATCATTCATGCCCTGCGAAACGCTATGCTGCCGGTGGTAACCGTTATCGGTTTGCAGGTCGGTACGCTGCTGGCGGGGGCGATCCTGACCGAAACCATCTTCTCCTGGCCGGGTCTTGGACGCTGGCTGATTGATGCGCTGCAACGCCGTGACTATCCGGTTGTGCAGGGCGGTGTACTGCTGGTCGCGACGATGATTATTCTCGTCAACCTGCTGGTCGATTTGCTGTACGGCGTGGTGAACCCGCGTATTCGTCATAAGAAGTAAGGGGCCATCATGTCACAAGTTACTCAAAATAAAGTGGTCACCGCACCGGTGCCAATGACGCCGATGCAGGAATTCTGGCACTACTTCAAGCGCAACAAAGGCGCGGTCGTCGGGCTGGTGTATGTTTCCATCATGATCCTGATTGCGGTGTTTGCGAACGTCCTTGCGCCGTATAACCCGGCTGATCAGTTCCGCGATGCGCTGCTGGCACCTCCTGCATGGCAGGACGGCGGAAGCCTGGCGCACCTGCTGGGCACCGACGACGTGGGTCGCGATGTGCTTTCGCGCCTGATGTACGGCGCACGCCTGTCGCTGCTGGTTGGCTGCCTCGTTGTCGTACTGTCGCTGATCATGGGGATCGTACTCGGCCTGGTGGCAGGCTACTTCGGCGGCATTGTTGATAACATCATCATGCGCGTCGTCGACATTATGCTGGCATTACCAAGCCTGCTGCTGGCGCTGGTGCTGGTGGCGATCTTCGGTCCGTCGATTGGTAACGCCGCGCTTGCGCTGACGTTTGTTGCGCTACCGCACTATGTGCGTCTGACCCGTGCGGCGGTGCTGGTGGAAGTGAACCGCGACTACGTTACCGCCTCTCGCGTGGCGGGTGCCGGTGCGATGCGTCAGATGTTTATCAATATCTTCCCAAACTGCCTTGCGCCGCTGATTGTTCAGGCGTCGCTCGGTTTCTCTAACGCCATTCTTGATATGGCCGCTCTTGGCTTCCTTGGCATGGGTGCGCAGCCGCCAACACCGGAGTGGGGCACCATGCTCTCCGACGTGTTGCAGTTCGCGCAAAGCGCCTGGTGGGTCGTCACCTTCCCGGGTCTGGCGATTCTGCTGACGGTGCTGGCATTTAACCTGATGGGTGATGGTCTGCGTGATGCACTTGATCCCAAACTGAAGCAGTAAGAGGCACGAGATGGCGTTATTAAATGTAAATAAATTATCCGTGCACTTTGGCGACGAAGGCACACCGTTTCGCGCCGTGGACCGTATCAGCTACAGCGTTAATCAGGGCGAAGTGGTCGGGATTGTAGGAGAGTCGGGCTCCGGTAAGTCAGTGAGTTCGCTGGCGATTATGGGGCTGATTGACTACCCCGGCCGCGTGATGGCGGAAAATCTGGAGTTCAACGGTCAGGATCTGAAGCGTATTTCCGAAAAACAGCGCCGCCAGCTGGTGGGCGCGGAAGTGGCGATGATCTTCCAGGACCCCATGACCAGCCTGAACCCATGCTACACCGTGGGTTTCCAGATTATGGAAGCGATTAAGGTGCATCAGGGTGGGAATAAGAAAACCCGTCGCCAGCGTGCTATCGATCTGCTGAACCAGGTGGGGATACCTGACCCAGCATCGCGTCTGGACGTTTACCCGCATCAGCTTTCCGGCGGCATGAGTCAGCGCGTGATGATCGCCATGGCGATTGCCTGTCGACCAAAACTGCTGATTGCCGATGAACCAACTACCGCGCTGGACGTGACCATCCAGGCGCAAATCATCGAGCTGCTGCTGGAGTTGCAGCAGAAAGAGAATATGGCGCTGGTGCTGATTACGCACGACCTGGCGCTGGTGGCGGAAGCGGCACACAAAATCATCGTGATGTACGCGGGTCAGGTGGTGGAGACCGGAAGTTCGCACGATATCTTCCGCGCGCCGCGTCATCCGTATACGCAGGCGTTGCTGCGTGCGCTGCCGGAGTTTGCCCAGGACAAAGCGCGTCTGGCGTCACTGCCGGGTGTGGTTCCGGGTAAATATGACCGTCCGCAGGGCTGCCTGCTGAATCCGCGCTGCCCGTATGCGACAGATAAATGCCGCGCCGAGGAGCCAGAGCTGAATCTGCTGGCCGATGGTCGGCAGTCAAAATGCCACTACCCACTCGATGATGCCGGGAGGCCAACACTATGAGTACGCACCAGGCCACCACGCAACAGCCGCTGTTGCAGGCTATCGACCTGAAAAAACATTACCCGGTGAAGAAGGGGATTTTTGCCCCCGAGCGCCTGGTAAAAGCGCTGGACGGCGTCTCCTTCAGCCTTGAACGCGGTAAAACGCTGGCGGTCGTCGGGGAGTCGGGCTGTGGGAAATCCACGCTGGGCCGTCTGCTGACGATGATTGAAACGCCAACCGGCGGCGAGCTTTACTATCAGGGCCAGGATCTGCTCAAGCACGATCCGCAGGCGCAGAAGCTGCGTCGCCAGAAAATCCAGATTGTGTTCCAGAACCCGTACGGTTCTTTAAACCCGCGTAAAAAAGTGGGGCAGATTCTGGAAGAACCGCTACTGATTAACAGCAATCTGAGCAAAGAGCAGCGTCGTGAAAAAGCGCTGGCGATGATGGCGAAGGTGGGGCTTAAAACCGAGCATTACGATCGCTACCCGCATATGTTCTCTGGTGGTCAGCGTCAGCGTATTGCCATCGCTCGTGGGCTGATGCTTGACCCGGACGTGGTGATTGCCGATGAGCCGGTCTCAGCGCTTGACGTGTCCGTTCGCGCGCAGGTGCTTAACCTGATGATGGATTTACAGCAGGATCTGGGACTGTCGTACGTCTTCATCTCCCATGACCTGTCCGTGGTCGAGCACATTGCCGATGAGGTGATGGTGATGTATCTGGGACGCTGCGTGGAGAAGGGGACGAAAGATCAGATCTTTACTAACCCGCGTCATCCGTATACCCAGGCACTGCTGTCTGCGACGCCGCGGCTGAACCCGGATGACCGCCGTGAGCGCATTAAGCTGACCGGTGAGTTGCCAAGCCCGCTTAACCCGCCGCCGGGATGTGCGTTTAACGCCCGCTGCCGTCGCCGCTTCGGTCCGTGTACGCAGTTGCAGCCACAGCTAAAGGATTATGGTGGACAGCTGGTGGCCTGCTTCGCGGTCGATCAGGATGAAAACGGCGAAAAGCCGCATGCATAAATAAAAAACCGGCGATAAGCCGGTTTTTTTACGTCTGAGGTCTACTTCCGTAAACGAATCTGGTCGACGGCGTGTTTCTCACTCTTGGTGAGGATCAGGCTTGCGCGTTCGCGCGTCGGCAGGATGTTCTCTTTGAGGTTGACGTAGTTGATCTCATTCCACAGCCCGGTCGCCACGCTGATAGCCTCTTCTTCAGAGAGCTGGGCGTAGTTGTGGAAGTAGGAATCCGGGTCGGTGAACGCCCCTTCGCGGAACTTCAGGAAGCGGTTGATATACCAGCGTTGCAGCAAATCTTCCGGCGCATCGACATAGATTGAGAAATCGACAAAGTCAGAGACAAACACATGATGCGGATCGTGAGGGTAATCCATCCCGCTTTGCAGGACGTTTAAGCCTTCCAGAATCAGGATGTCGGGCTGCACAACCGTTTTGTCGCCATCCGGGATGCGGTCGTAGATCAGATGCGAGTAAACCGGCGCGGTAACGTGAGGTACGCCCGATTTTAGATCTGAAACAAACTTTACCAGGCGGTGCATATCATAAGAGAGCGGGAAGCCCTTCTTTTTCATCAGGCCGCGTTCTTTCAACACCTCGTTGGGATGCAGGAAGCCGTCGGTGGTGATCAGCTCCACGCTGCGGTGTTCCGGCCAGCGGCTCAGCAGCGCCTGAAGCACACGCGCGGTGGTACTTTTACCCACTGCCACGCTGCCCGCAATACTGATGATATAAGGAATACGTTGACCGTTCGTGCCGAGGAACTGTTCCAGTACGGCCTGACGACGCAAATTGGAGCTGATATAGAAGTTAAGCAAGCGAGAGAGGGGGAGATAGATTTCTGCCACCTCTTCCAGGGAGAGATCTTCGTTTATCCCTTTTAGCCGTGCGATTTCACCTTCCGTCAGTGTCATAGGGACGGAGTCACGCAGGGCTGCCCACTGGCTACGGTTAAACTGAAGATAGGGCGTCATTAACGTTTGCTCTTTTTTGCTCATAAGCATGCTTCTGTGAACCATCACGAAACGGCGGGTGCGGGCTCATCACATAGTTAATTTTGGACAATGGGCAGGAGGTTAACACCAGATGAGAGGAATAATAAGAAAAAATATGGGAAAGCGATGCTTAACCGGGCAGGTATCACGTGGTGCTATAGCGTGCCGAAATCAGGCGTTCATGTTGAATTTTTAACCGTGAGCGGATGAATTTACAGCGGTTAGCCCTGGTTTCGAATAAAATGTGAGCGAAAGAACGTTTTATGCAATTTTTTAGTTGCATGACTGCGCAGGTCTCCATAGAATGCGCGCTACTTGATGCCGACTTAGCTCAGTAGGTAGAGCAACTGACTTGTAATCAGTAGGTCACCAGTTCGATTCCGGTAGTCGGCACCATCAAGTCCGGTGGGGTTCCCGAGCGGCCAAAGGGAGCAGACTGTAAATCTGCCGTCACAGACTTCGAAGGTTCGAATCCTTCCCCCACCACCACTTTCTGGCAGCGTCAACGCCGCCGGAGCTGGTTGGAAAAATTGACCAGCTCGAACAGAAAAGAGAGAAATCTCTTTTTTTGTTACAGAAAGAACTGGGTAGCCGAGTTTCAGGATGCGGGCATCGTATAATGGCTATTACCTCAGCCTTCCAAGCTGATGATGCGGGTTCGATTCCCGCTGCCCGCTCCAATACGTGCTGATATGGCTCAGTTGGTAGAGCGCACCCTTGGTAAGGGTGAGGTCCCCAGTTCGACTCTGGGTATCAGCACCACTTCACTTCTCCCTCCCTTTCTCTCTGTTTCAATGTAAATGTATTCAACAGTTCAGGCATTTTCGCCTGGTTGATGTGGTGATATCACCGATTTATCCGTGTCTTAGAGGGACAATCGATGTCTAAAGAAAAGTTTGAACGTACAAAACCGCACGTTAACGTCGGTACTATCGGCCACGTTGACCATGGTAAAACAACGCTGACCGCTGCAATCACTACCGTACTGGCTAAAACCTACGGCGGTGCTGCTCGTGCTTTCGACCAGATCGATAACGCACCAGAAGAAAAAGCTCGTG